>JANNSU010000039.1:0-58407 GCA_031394355.1 Betaproteobacteria bacterium
CCCCCCCCCCCCTTCCAAAAAGCCAAAAAAAACCTCACACCCCCTGTTGTTTGCTGCCCCCCCGCTGTCTTTTTGCCGGCCGCCCCTCCGGCCCCCCGGCGGGGCCGGGGGGGCCGCCGCGCGCCGCTGCACTGGTGCACCGTGTCAAGATCATGAATGACGACAAGGCCGTTCAATTGCTGCAGGATGATGCCGCCCTGGCTGAGTATCTGACAGGCATTCTTGCAACCAATGATGCAGCGCTGCTTGCCGACACTCTGGGCAAACTGGCGCGTGGATACGGCATGCGCAAAATCGCCCAGAACACCGGCATGTCCCGCGAAGCCCTGTACAAGGCGCTCCGACCCGAGGCACAGCCGCGCTTCGATACAGTCAATCGCGTTTGCAGCGCGCTGGGTGTGAAGCTGGTGGTGATACCGGCGGACTGAGTCTTGAAGCAGTCAGCACCGGAGCCCCACTCCGGATGCGAAGAACGACCACTGCGAATATTCGCAAGCAGCCTTCGTTCAAGAATGTGGCACAAGCCTCACAGCGAACCCGATGCCCGCAACGCCTCAAGTCGGAGCGCAATGCGTTGCTCCAAATCGCTCAGCGCCCGGCGAATAGCTGCCCGGTCCGCATCCGTGGTGGCCGCTTCGAGGTCTATCCGAAGCCGGGCGCGCTCATGAAACAGCTCGATCTCCGGCGGCAGCACGCCCGCATTCTTGAGGATCTTGAACGGCATGCGGAATTCAGCCGGTGTGGCGTCCCAGCCTGCATCCTCGATCATGGGCTTGCCATAGCCCTCTGCACCCTGCAGCTCACCGCTTTCAGCGGCCTCGGCCAGCTTGCGGGCGATTTCGTCTTCCACGAGTTTGAGGTTGGGCATGTGAAACTTTCCTGATTCAGCTTGCAGGTGACTGGCCTCGATTGATGATTGTAATTCGCGATGCTGCCCGTCTGCGAATATTCGCGATGGCGGCCGCGGCCGGACAGTCGCTTGCGATGAATTCCTTTGCCGACACTAGAGTGAAGGCAGGAATGGGATGACACTAGCGGCTCCATGACCTGAACACAGTACGCCCATGCGCTCGAACTCATCCACATCAGGCCTTGCTGTCTGCTTCTGTATCGCCCTGAATCTGCTCCTTGCTGCCTGTACCGGCGGCAACAACAAGCAGCCCCTTGAGATCGGCGCGCATCGCGGCACGCTGGTCGTGCCTCCCGGCTGGAACGTGGTGAATCAGGGCGAGAAATGGGAAGTGCGCAAGGGTGAAGCATCCATCGTGCTGCATGACCTGGGGCCTGCGTCACCAGATGCCATGCAGCGCGAGGCAGCGCACATCATGGACCTGTGGCGCGGCAACGCCGACGGCGCGCAAACGCGGGTGAAGCGGCTGATGCCCAACGTCAACCGCTTTGTGGAAGAGCCGTATCGGACGCCAGTGATCAGTACCCTGCTGCCGCTGCTTGAGAATGCAGCGCCTGGTCTGCCTGAGGCAGAGGTGAATCAACGCTTTGCCGACTGGCGCGAGGCACTTGCTGCCCTGCCCACCCCAAGTCTGGACAAGCTCTCTGCCGCAGCGCTGCCCGTGACCGGGCACGACCGCCGCCGCGACATCCAGTCGAACACGCAAGGCATCGTCGGTGGCAAGCCAGCGATGGACTACATGACCGTGACCCAAAGTACGCAGGACTCCAAGAAGCGCATTGTCATCGTCGACAACGGCGGCCAGCTCTTCGCCATCTACTTCGGCATCCTCGGACATGAAGCGCATCTGGACGCGTTTGACCGCGTGGTGCGCTCACTTCACTTCGATGCTGCGGCCAGCGATCGGCGGTGAATCAACTGCGCGCCCTCGCGCGTCCGGCTGCCCACCGCCCATACCGCGTTGCCGCCCTGAACGAATAGCGCGCGAATGTCCTCGCCCGCAATATCGGCCTCGACGCGCCAGGTGACACCGCCGTCTTGCGTATGCAGGATGAGTGAGCGGCCGTGATTGGGGTAATAGCCGGCAATCCAGCCCCGTGATGCGTCAACGAAACGCACTGCAGACAGTGTGAGGCCGGGTGTGCGATCCCCCGCATCGATGACAACCGACTTTCCACCAGCTTGGGGCACGGTCTCAAGCTTGGTCTTGGAGCGTGCATCCGCCACACCGGTGTCCTGCCGAGACCACGTCGCGCCTCCATCACGTGTGGCGAAAATCGTGCCCTCGTCACCCACCACCCAGCCCGTGCGCTCGTCCACAAAATGTATGCCCCAGAATGTGGGTCGCCCCTGCGCAGGCAGTGGCAGTGCGACCGGCTCCCAACTCACCCCGCCATCGTCGGACCGCAGCAGGCTGCCGTTGGCGCCCGCCAGCCAGCCTTCCGAATCACTCACGAAATGCACCGCCCGGCCGCCCACCTGAGACTGCCGATCCGGCGGCGCGATCTTCTGCCAGACGCTACCGCTGTCTGTCGTCTGCCAGACGCCGTTGTCGCCCACCGCCCAGCCCATCGAGTCCCCCAGAAACATGAGGTCGCTCACGTACCCGCTGCCGCCATTCACGGTGGCGCGCGACCAGTTCTCGCCACCATCTGTCGTGAGCAGGAAGCCTCCCCCGCCCGTGGTGGCAATGCCGCGATCCGGACCGAAAAAGCGCAAGCCGCTGACAAGTAGCCCGCCGCGTGTGCCGCCATCGGCGACGATGTTGCTGGTGAAGCGCCAGGTCTTGCCCCCGTCCCGCGTGCGGCCAAGGAGTCCACCCACCACATTGAAGTTGCCACCGGCCACCCAGCCATTCTGGGAATCCTCGAACCAGACGGCGCGCAGGTCAGCTGAAGTGCCGAGCTTGAAGGACTCCCACGAACTGACAGCGCGCTTGCTGCAGGCCGCAACGCCTAGCAGCAGCGCAGCAATGAGCCCGAGGAAGATCCCCACGCTCCACCGCCCACTACCTGCAACGACTTGCGTTGTGGTGATGAACACTCGCACGGTGCCCGGGAATGGCATGTTCAATGGCTCACGCTCCGATGGCTTGCATGGAGGCGGTCAGTCGGGCCGACTCAGCCTTCCTTCGGTGGAACCGGCTCAGTCTCCGGCGCCGGAGGCTCCCCCGCTGCATTTGCCTTCTTCTGTGCCTTTTCGGCTTTCTTCTTCTTTTTCTCCAACTCGCGTTGACGCTTCTCAAACTGGAAATTTGGCTTTGCCATGATCTCTCCGGTGGTCTCGATAACAGTCACAATACCTGATGCGCGGAAAATTTTCGCTTGGCGCTGCGAATATTCGCATTGGCGCGAAGAGCGCCGCCCGTGCATCAACCCGAATGTTGACGCAACCTGGCACCCGCAGCACGCAACAGCGCGCGTGAATACAGCTTGTGAAAGCCCAGCAGTGCATGAAACACGAAGCCCAGGCTGGGCTTGTCACCGGCACCTCCTGCCACGGCAACCACAGCGGAGCCGAAATGGAGCCGCGTTACATCGCCCTCTTGCTTCGCGACCGGCTCCACCATGAACCAGGACCGTGTCCGCCCGGCGCTGACGAGTAGTTCATGCGCAGTACGCGCCTCAACGTGCCATGCAGCAAACCTGTCTGCAGCACCAATCGCAATCGCATGCGCCTCGTCATCCGTCGATGGGCGGCGCACCAGCCACGTCAGGATGAACCGTTCCAGCCGGAACAGGGGCGTCGTATAGAACGCCTCGACAAAGGCGGCAAGCGGAATGGCACCGTCGACTTCAGTGCAATAGCTGTCTGTGAAGGAGTGGCCGTCGTGGTATTTGGCGAGGAGTGCTGCGGGATGCACGGTGCTGCTGCGAATATTCGCACCGCTCCTCATTGCAGTCTTTCCCCCGCCGTACAGGCCTCCAGCAGTTTTGCCAACCGCGCTGCCCGAGTCTCCGCCCGCTTCGCGGTGGTCACCCAATGAAGAATGACTTTCTTGTAGCCGGGCGGTGTCGTCTCGAAGAACTGCCAGGCGGCCTTGTTGCGCTTGAATGCGCGCAGTTCGACAGCGGACAGCTCAGCGGTGTCGGCTTGCTCGAATGCATAGACCCCTGACTTTGCCTCCTTCCGATGCGCGAAGGCCTTCGTACCCGCCGGTGTCATTCGCCCATCAAGCAGAAGCTGCTTGAACTTGGCAATGTTGACGTTGCTCCAGATGGAGTTGGGCCTCCTCGGCGTGAAGCGGATGGAATACGTATCGTCGTCGATGCGTCGGCGCACACCATCGATCCAGCCAAAGCACAGTGCTTCATCCACCGATTCAGACCAGGTCATGCTCGGGCGACCGGAGCCCACCTTGTGGAAACCAACGAGCAACTCGGTTTCGTTGGCAGCGTTGGATTCAAGCCAGACACGGAATGCTGCAGGTGTTTTGAAAGATTTGGGTGGGGGCATGAAGGGCAAGGCAACATGGGTCAACGGGTCAGTGCTGTCCATTATCGACCCACACGGCGTTGCGTAACGATGTCGGACGCTTTCGACACCCGATCTGCGGCGTGACAATCCGAAGGTTCTGTTCCTCATCCACGGTACTGTCAGCCATCCGGGCGGCAGAAAGCCGTGATCCGCCCTGAGAACGCTAGGGAAGCGCCAGCTCTGCGCGTCGCAACTCGTAGTTGCCGCCCGCCGGAGGACGAGCGTAGTAGAACACCCACGCCAGATTGTTGCCCAGATAGACCTCAGGATCGAGCCGGTTCAGGGTTTCCTGTCCGCTGACCCGGCGCAGCACCGCGTCATCTGTGACGCTCGTCAGCCAGACCTGCGCCGGAAACGAGCCGGGCGTGCCGCCGCCATCGAGGATGATGTAGGTGGCATAGCTTCTGCCCTTCCAGGTGAAGGGCTCCATCGATGCTGCCGTGCGCGGGTTGGCCAGCCCCGTGTTCTGCGCCGTGAATTGCCGCAAGGTCGGAAAGAGACCCGTCGCGGGATCCTGCCGGTACACGGCACCGGTGACCGTGCCATTCACGCCGCCCAGCAGGTACTGCTGGTTGTTCAGCACTGCAGGGAAGTCATCGAGATGATCGAAGGGATCGTTGGAAACGATCTTGGTCGTGGTGGCAAGGCCCGCCACGTCCACAACCTTCATTTGCAACTTTCCGCTGGCGTCATTGAAGCCATAACTGAAGCGAGGCAGCCCTGGAAACCAGCGAAAAATGGTGGCGAGGAAGCTGGGGGTCTGGAAATAGAAGTCCACAGGGCCGCTCGTGATCGCAACTTCTGCACCAGGTTGTGCCAGGTCAGCGAACCAGAGTTGTTGTCTGCCTTGCGTATCGTTCTGGATGTAAAGCAGATAAGCATCAGTCCTTGCTGGCAGGCGGCTTGGGTACGGATATTGGCGGGTCGTGTTGGCAGGCAGCGGAAGTATCGTGACCGTGGCCGTGGTCGGACTGGTGGGTCGCACCTGCAACACGCGGCCGAGCCGGTCGATCGTCACCAGGAAGACACCCGTAGTGTCCATGCCCCATTGCGGCGCCGACGTGATTGGCGTGTTGGGTATCTGAAATCCGCGACCATCGGGCGGAATCAATTCGGCGGTGTTGGGATCGATGCCGCCAATCCACACGACTGGCCCGGTCGGAAATGTCTCCTGCCAGGCGATGTAGCGCATGTTGGGCGATATCTCCAGGCTGAAGTAGTTGGTAGTGGGGTCCCCTACGCGAATGTCCTTGGGCACGTTCTGCAACTGCTTGCGGGACAGGTTGGTCAGCCCGCTGCTGGCTTGTGCGAGGCCTTCCGACTCCAGCCATGCAAAGGCTGAAGCGCGCTGCTGCAGCGTCGCATCAAACCACGCCACGCCGGCCGCTGCGATCCAGGTTTGGAATGCGGGCGGGGTTCCTGGTGTGGCATTGAGGTTGAAGGAGTTGTGCTGGGCCAGGATATCGTTGATGAATACCTCGGCCTTGTTGGGGGCAGCGAGCTTCTGGAACGGGATGCGCCGGTCGGCGGGACCTTCACCGCCCTGAAACTCCCCGGTATCGTCGCCCAATCCGGTCTGAATCAACACGGGCATGCTGACATCGGCCCACGAGTGGTTGTTGCCGCCCCGATCGAACCAGCCAAACTGTCCCGGCCCCTGCGGCGAGAGCGCCAAGGCACTCTTGATCGCTGGCTCCTTCGATGACACTGCGGTCAGCGTACCCAGGTCATAGCGCGCGCCCGCCACAGCCATCGTGGTGTAGGCACCAAACGAATGTCCGGCCATGCCGATGTTGTTGGCATCAACGCGGGCACTGATACCGAAGTGGGCAGCGATCGTGGCGATTTGCGAGACCACCAGGCGCGCGTCGCCGGGCCGGAAATAGCGCAACGCTTCTTCCGTGTTGCAGCCGGGCTTGCCAATGGCCGCACAGGCAAAGTTGGAACCTGCCGTGTCGAGGTTGTGACTGATATGAACGACCACGTAGCCGGCGCGCGTGAGCACGTCACCCCACTCGGGATTGCCAAAGCTGCATACATCGCGCGGCCCGCCACCATGCGAGAAAACCACCACCGGCCGTTGACCCGTTGCATTGATCGGGTATCGCACCTGCACCGGTACGGCACGCTGGCGCGACACATCCTGCAAGGTGAAGCACGAGCTGCCGGCCGCGCTGGCCAGCGTCGGCTGAAAGGCATCGCCTTGATAGAGAGCGGGTGGCGGCGGCGCACCAAAGGCCAGTCGCTCGATGGATTTGCTTTGGGTCAGCCCATCGACGGTGTAGGTCATGGTTGCGTTGTGGAGGCCGCTGAACGCAAGCGTCATGCTGCCAACCGAGCGCTGCGAAAACGCGGCCGCGTTATACGGCACGCCAACGACCGGCGCGCCGGTTGCCACGGTGAGCGGGCCCTGATAGGTCGTCGAATTGAGCCAGGTGCCCCCACCCAGGATGTACCAGATCGGCTTGCCATTCGAACCAAAGGTGTACCAGGCGGCCACCAGCGTTGCGCCCTGTTGGGCAATGGCAATGCCCCAGCCATTCTGGCTCGTACCACCCGACCACACTGCAGCGTAATCATTCACAGCGCTGCCCGATCCATAGATGAGGCGCTTGATGGACTTCGTACCCGTCACACCATTCGCGCTGTAATTCATGATCGCGTTGTTGCTGTCACTGAAGGTGAGCGCCAGCGTACCGATCTGCGGGCCGGGTACGAACAGTGCGGGGTCATAATTTGAAAACGGTGCACCACTCACCGACTGAAACAAGGGGCCAGTGAACGTGGTGAACGTGGAATTCCAGGTGCCGCCTTGCATGAGATAGTAGGTGGGGGCGCCATCAGGTCCGAACACGTACCAGCCCGCTACCAGCGTATCGCCTTGCTGTGCAATGTTGAGGCCCCAACCGTTTTCGCCAGGGCCGCCAGACCAGACGTCCTGGTAGTTCGCAGCAAGCGCCTTGGTTGGTGTGATGGTCTGAGCGGGTACGTTGACAACCAGTATCAGCATCCCGCCAAACAGGATAGCGATGCGGGATGCGCGCAGCACATGGAGGATATGGGCGCAACACCAACGAGGGAAACTCAAGTTCACAGTGGATCATCCACAGAAAAGGATTGGCTGAAGTCTATCGAGCTCGACCAGTCCCAATCCAAGGCAATTTGTAACAGCAGGTGGTTGAACAGAAACACTTCTCCCTTGGCCAATGGGAGGCAGAAGCTACTGCTTACAATTTTGCCTCGCTCCGGCCCACCCTCAATGCGCGATTGTCTTGCGGCATGCAGCGATAAAAAGTCACTCGGGTACAGGCAGGATCAACCAGGCCAAGAAAGGGGAGCCTCCGGCAACCCAACGGGCCGAATCGGCCATGCCGGTGTTCGGGCAATCTGGCTGTGAAGCCGACCGGCTCACACCATCGCGGCGCACCCGACTTGGCCACCACTGACGAGCCGAAATACAACCGGGTGGCGAACGCCCCGTTCTCCACCCCCACCGCTTCCACCATGAACCATGACCGCGTGCGCCCTGCAGCAACCAATAGCTGATTGTCGTTGCGAGCTTCAACCTGCCGGGCGGCGAACGTGTCTGCCCGACCGATCGCAAGTGCAGCCGCCTGTTCATCTGTCGATGGACGGCCCGCCAGCCATTTCAGGATGAAGCGCTCCAGCTTGAACAATGGCGTCGTGTAGAAGGCTGCAACGAACTTGGCCAGTGTGATCTCGCCTCCAACTTCAATGCAGTAACCATCAGTGAAGGCGTCTTTGTCGCTGTACATGCGAAGCAGCGCAGTCGTCGGCAGATCGCAGGGCTTGATCGTGGACACGGCCAGGTGATGTTCAGAACATCCGTTCGCGGCAGCGGGTCAGCACGTCCGCTCAGGCGAATATTCGCCTGAATGGAACACCCATGCCGCGACGGCTATTTGCGATTCTGCGCAATCAACGTGCGACAGCCGCGTCAGCCAACCCGCCCAATGCCTTCTGCAGATTCGGCACCGCGGCACACTGCGCCGCGCCATGCCGACGAGCCAGAAACGCCGGATCGTTGTAACCCACCCAGACCTGAGCGGATGCATCTTCCCATACCAGCGCCTTCAGCGGCAGATCAATGCCGACGGACTGCGCGCACTCCATGAATGGTGTGCCGCCTTGCGGATTGCCAAAAATCAATAATTCAGTGGCACGCAGCGACTTTCCAATCTTGGCCGCGCCCGCGGCATGGTCAATGCGGGCGAAGACATTGAGGCCACGCTCTTTCACCACTTTTTCCAGCCGATCCATGGTGTCCTTGGCCGAATGCGGGCTCTTGATCGTTACCAGCCCATCCGCCGCAAGGGCCAGCTGGCTTGCTACACAGAAGGCGAATGCTGCAAGCACTCGAAATGCTCTCATTGTCTGCCCCGATGACGTGGAAAATGCGGGCCATGATGCCGCATGGCAGGGATTATCAATCCGAAGGCAGCACGTTCCGCGTAAGAACAATCATTCTGCCCTGTGCCGCAGATCCTGCGCCCCCAATGCAGCCCGCTCCCACACGTCACTGCCCAAGCGGATGTTTGTCGGCCCGGCTGTCGAAGGTCACACGCGGCTTGAGGTGTACTGGCACGCCTGCAGGCGCGAATCTGCGCAGGGCAGCCTGCAAAGCGGGGCCCTGACCACGCGGATAGTCACAGAGCAAAAATGGGCGCCCATCCCCGAAGGTCGTGATCGCGCTGTTCAGTCGCTCCATCCAGCCGAGGCCATCCAATTCCGCTCTGTCCATGAAAATAACCAATGTCCGCCAGGTGTAAGTCGTTTCGCTGCCTTCGACGAGCTTCAACCGTTCGGCCAGGAGCACTTCATCGACCGCCTTCCAGACAAGCCGCACGGTTGGCGAGCCCGGCAGGGCAGACACGCCAATGCCGGAATGGTCGGCGGTCAATACTCGCATTCCATCGTCATGAAACATCTGACGTGTCTGCTTCGGCAAGCGCCATAAAACCGCAAGGCCAACCAGTACGAAGATGGTGCAGAATGCCGCCAGAAATATCCGTGACCCGCCTGCTTGATCGGCTGCAAGCAGGTAGAAGCACACTCCGAACCCGATACAGGTCAAGCCGAGGGCAATGCCCATGGTCATCGCGCCCCACTTCTCGCGGAACACCATTACTTCAACGTCGGAAATACGCAATCTAAGCTGCATGGCAAACAACCCGTTTGACATCACGTCTGCGAATATTCGCATGGCCTCTAGGCTTCGAGCAATTTATCAAGCGGTGTAGCGGTCCGAAATTGCAGTCCTACCCGTCAGGCTCAGCGTTGCCGCCAGGCCTGCAGTCGCCCAAACACCCACTTGCTTGCCGCAAGGTGCAGCAGCTTGACGCCGAGCGCGGTCACGAATACAACGGTGGCCATCGCTGCGGCCGACGCGGTCGCGCCCGCTTCGTCGAGATGCACGATGGAAATTGCCGCGAGCTTGCTATGCGCGCCGTAGAGGAACACCACAGCGGAGACTGTGGTCAGTGCATTCACGAAAAGGTAGACAGCGATGTCGAGAATCGCCGGCATGCAAATCGGCACCGTTACACGGCCCATGGTGCGCCAGAACGGCACTTTCAGCGACTGCGACACAGACTCGAACTCCCTGTCGATCTGCTTCAAGGCGGTCAACGCGGTGATATGGGCGACGGTGTAGAAGTGCGCAACGCAGTTGATGGCCAGCAGCAGCAGGGTTGTGTACATCATCCCGAGCGGGTTCCACGGCGCGTTGAAGAAGAAGACATATGCGAGGCCGAGCACCAATCCGGGCACCGCCATGGGCAACATGGCCAGGAGCTGGATGAGGTTGCGCCCAGACGGAAGATCACGCCCTTTCTCGACGAAATAGGCACCAACGAATATCACCACCGTGCCGATCACCGAGGCAGCACCCGCCATCAACAACGAATTCAGGTAAGGCTGCCAGCCCGCAGCATCGAATTCGCTGAAGTTGTAGTTTTTGAGAGACAGCGAAAGGTTGTAAGGCCAATACGTCACGAAAGAGGCCCACACGGCGACAGCCAGCACACCCACGAGCATCAGTCCGAACCCCGAACAAAAGACCACCGCGAGGCTATCGACCATGCGGTTCTTCTTGGGCACCAATGGCACTGCTCGCGCGGAGAGCAACGAGACCTGGCGGCGCTGGATTACCCGATCCGTCACGAAGGCGAGGATGGCCGGGATGAGCAGGATGAAGCCGACCACAGCGCCCATCGGGAAGTTCTGCTGTCCGACGACCTGCTTGTAGGCATCCGTAGCCAGCACACCGAACTGGCCGCCGATGACCTTCGGGATGCCGAAGTCGGTGATGACCAAGGTGAAGACGACGAACGCGGCGCTGATCAAACCGTACTTGGCACCAGGCAGGGTGATGGCGGTGAAGGTGCGCCACCGGGATGTGCCCATGGCCTGCGCGGCATCGTAAAGCCGTTGGTCCGCCAGGCCCAGCGCAGTCACGATGATCAGGAAGGCATGCGGAAAGCAGTAAAACGTCTGCGAAAGAATGATCCCGATTGGGCCGTACACTGTGTTGCCGAACAACCAGCTTTTCAGGAAGCCCTGGTTGCCGAAGATGTAAATGAACGAGATTGCGGACAACAGCGAAGGGGTAAAGAGCGGCAGCAGCGCCACGGCCGTGAAAAGGGGCTTCAGCGGCAGTGCGGTGCGGGTAATCGCATACGCATAGCCGAAGGCGAGCGGAATCACGATCACCGTGGTCAACGCGGAGACCCAGACACTGTTCCAGAGCGACTGGACCAGCGCTGGCGTCGAAAAATAGGTCTGGTAATTGGCGAGGCCGACGAAAGCGCCCTCGGTGCTGGTGAAGGACTTGGCGAGCAGCGTGCCGAGCGGCAACGCGATGATGACCACCAACACCAATGCGATGGCTGCCACGCCGATGAAAAACACCCTCCTCTCCAGCGAACCGGAATCACTGGCAACGGGCAGCTTGTCGCGCTCAACAGGAAGGGTGGCGCTCATGTTTGCAAGCTTTCAGGCGTTGAAGACACGCAGCCTCTCGGGAGGCAGGGAAATGGCAATGTCGGAGCCAGGTGCCAGCCCGGGAAAATCGCGCAAGCCAGTGGACAGATCGGCGGCAATACGCGCTTCGGGTGCGGCCAGCGGCGACAGGTTCGCGCGCACGAAGCCGCCATGGAAGCCAACGTCATCAACGCGGGCCATCAGTGAATTGTCGAAACCGTTCAAGTGCGAGTGAACCTGCACAGACTCCGGCCGTATGCCGAGACGCCCCCCGGCACCAATACCCAGCCCATGCGGCCGCCCGAGGTTGATGTCAAGGGTGCCAACGCGCACTTGCTCCGGCGTGGAGGCAATACAGTTCACGAAATTCATCGTGCCGACAAAATCGGCAACGAATGCAGTACCGGGCTCGCCGTAAATTTCTCTGGGTGAACCCACCTGCTCGATCACGCCCTGGTTCATCACCACCATGCGGTCAGCCAGACCGAGCGCCTCGTCCTGATCGTGGGTGACCATGATCGTGGTGATGCCGAGGCGCCGCTGCAACGCCTTGAGTTCGTCGCGCAATCGCAGCCGCACCCGTGCATCCAGCGCCGAGAGCGGCTCATCCAGCAGCAACAGGCTGGGTGAAGTCGCCAATGCCCGCGCGAGCGCCACGCGCTGCTGCTGACCACCTGAAAGCTGCACCGGATACTTCTCGGCCTGCTCAGGCATGCCGACCGTCTCAAGCAACTCCGTGACCCGGCGCTTCACCGCCGCCGAATCACTCTTGCGATTGACCAGACCGAAACCGATGTTGGCGGCGACGGTCAGGTTCGGGAACAGCGCATACGACTGGAAGACAATACCGAAGTCGCGTGCCGCTGGCGGCAGGTTCGACACGTCGCGCCCGCCAATGAAGATCTGGCCCGAGTCCTGCAGATCCAGACCAGCGATTGCACGCAGCAGGGTCGTCTTGCCGCAGCCTGATGGGCCGAGGAAGCATACGAACTCCCCGGCCGTGACATCCAGCGACACATCCTTCAATGCGGTGAACGCGCCGAAGCGCTTGGCAACATTTCGAACGCTGAGATGGTGGGTCATGGCTGTTCCCGGGTTGGGCATCAGTTCTTCGGAGCTGCCTTGCCTTCGTAGCGCTTGGACCACTCGGCGAGAATGGAGGCACGCTGCTTGGCCATCTCGTTGAAGTCCATTTTCATCATGCGCGCTTCGGCATTGGCCGGGTAGTTCGGTGGCACGTTCTTGACATCCGGGTGTGCGGTGATCGGATACCAGCGGGCATACAACTCGTTGGCAGTCTTCGAGGCCGCCCAGTCGGCAACCTTCTTCGCAACAGCCACATTCTTGGAGCCGCGCACGATGCCGAACGCTTCCACGTCCCAGCCGATGCCTTCGATAGGCAACACGACTTCAAGGGGTGCACCGTTGGTCTTCTCTTTGGCGGCACGGGTGTCGAGCGAGATCCCGGCGATGCGCTCGCCCTTGGCAGCCTGCACGCATGGCGCTGAGCCAGAGTGGGTGTAGACACCGATATTCTGGTGCAGAGCGTCCATGTACTTCCAGGCTGCATCGGCGCCCATCGTCTGGATCCAGCCGGCGACGGTGAGGTAGCCGGTGCCGGAGGACGCCGGATGCGGCATCACCAACTGGCCCTTGTACTTGGGATCAAGCAGGTCCTTCCACGAGGTCGGCTGCGCGATACCGGCCTTCTTCGCCTCGACGGTGTTGAAGCAGATGACGCCGAGGAAAGCATCCATGCCGGTCCAGGTCTTCGGATCGGTGTTGTCCTTGAACGCGGCGCGCAGCTTGTCGCTGCCGACCGGTGCGTAGGTTTCGAGCAGATTGGCCTGCTCGAACAACAACATTGATGACGCGGCTACGCCTAGGATCATGTCAGCCTTCGGGTTGTCCTTTTCAGCGAGGAAGCGTGCGGTGATGACACCCGTGGAGTCGCGGACCCACTCCACCTCGACGTTGGGTACGGCACCCTCGATGGCAGCCTTGAACGGTGCAAGCTGCTCGTTCTCGAGAGCGCTGTAAATCGTGAGCTTGGTGCGCGACTGCGCAAGCGTGCCGGTGGCGAAGGCAAGCGTCACAACCGCCAGGGCGGCGACGCGAAGGAGTTTCAACATGGGTAAGGTCCTTTCAGTGGCTGGGTGGGAAATCAGGATTCAGGCTTGGCTCAGGGTTGCGGTGGGCGTTCACCTGCCGCCAGCCGCTTTTCAATCTCGTCGATCACTGGCGGCAGATCCGCAACGAAGTCGATCAGGTAGTGGGCGCCGGCCCGCCGCAGCACGTCGCCAGCGCGATCCGCACGGATACGCTGCTCGGCGAGAGACAGCGCTGTCCACTCGTCGAAGGAGAGGCCCACTTCGTTGCCTGAGGCCGTGACGCCAACAGTCCAGGTGCCTGCCGCAGAACCTTCCTCGATGCCGGGTACGGTGTCATCAACCTTCACGATGGCCCAAGGCGGATACACACCCAGGTCGGCCATGGTGCGGTACATCATCAAGGGGCCGGGACGGCCTTCGGCGAGATCACCCGCGCACACAAGGTTGTCGGGCACGTAGCCTGCTTCAGCGGCACGCGGCAACACCTTGGCCATGATGTCGCGGGTGTAGCCGGTGGTGGAGCCGATCTTCAGGCCCCGCTGTCGCAAAGCCCGAACGGTATCCACCACGCCGGGAATCATGTCGGAGAAATCCGCCGCGACCGCGACATTCATCGGCACGAACACGTCGTAGACGCTGTCGATGTCCGCCTCACTGGGCGGATGTCCATGCTGCGCTGCCCAGGCTTCAGCGATGCGCGGGGCGGCCATCAGTGCAGCGATGTGGTCACGCTTGGGGCGTCCCATCGGCCCGCGCGCCTCCGCGACACTGATGTCAACGCCAAACCCGGCAAACGCTTTCACGAACACGCCCATGGGTGCCCGCGAGCCGAAATCCACCATCGTGCCAGCCCAGTCGAAGACCACTGCCTTCAGCATTCCCGCCATCATTGATTTCCTTTTGACTTCACATCGCAACCGTTCATGCCAGCTCCGCGAACACGTCTTCGGCAATACCGAACGCGGTCGATGCACCTGTCCCGCTGGTGACGACCACGATGCGCACGCGTTCGGCCGGCCGGTCGATCAGCATGGTTCGGTCAGACGCTGAGGCATAGGTGCCGATCCAGCGCTGCACGACACTGCGGCCGGGAAGTTCCAGCACGCGGTCCAATTCGCGCAGGATCAGGCTGTCCACCGCTTCTCTTCCAAACGGAGGCGGTGTGGCCGAGTAGTGGTGACTGTCACCCACCACAAGTGAGTCATCATCTGGTGATTGCACCGCAATGAGATGAATGCCGTGCTCCAGCATGTCCGGCTCGTCCCGCTCGATTACCCGGCGCAACTCCGTGGCGGGTTCGAGCTCGGCATAGCCGAGATAGCGCACGAGGCCAAAGTCGGACATCACCGCAGCACCCAGGCGCATCGGCTTTGCCGGCATGACGCGCATCATCTGCAGCGCGCAGCGCGTGAGCCCATAAGCGGCGAGCCGGTCGGCATACAAACCGAGAAAGTCATCGCCCGGACACACGATCACGGTATCGGCCTCAAATCGGCCGGCAGTTGTCTCGATGGCAGGTACGTCAATGGCGCCCACCTGCACACCACGCAGAATATCCACCCCGTGTGCCTGCTGAAGCCAGGCGGCCAACCGAGGGACCGCATCGCGTGACTCCACGCGCAATTCATGGGGGCTCCAAAGTGCGGCGCGCAGCCCGTCAGCGCGCAGCGCAGGGACTTTTTCGCAGGCCTCGGCCGAGGTCATGAGAAGGCACTCAGCGCCGGTCTCTGTCTGAACGAAAGCCTGCAGGACAGACTCTGCCTCGGGCCGGCGCACTGCCACCACAAGGCCTCGATGCGCAACCTCGATTCCAGCTTGGGGCGCAACTTCTGCCCAGACATCGCGGCTGCGACGTGCGCGCCGCCAGGTGTCGCCAGCCTGCTGGCCCGTCACGGTGACGAACCCGAAATTGCGAACGGATGCACCGTTGGCCTGCGCGTCGCGGTCGATCACGCGCACCGTCAGCCCGCGCCGCACTGCGGCGAGCGCATGGGCGAGTCCGACGATGCCTGCGCCAACGATAAGCACGTCGGTACGACGATTCATGGCGTTCAATTCAGAAGAATGACCATGATTGGACGCCAGACGTATTACAGAGCGATGACAGCCTCCACTACACTCAGGCGAGTCGGGTCGATAACTGCACGTCGACGCCACAGCCCACCCTGGCCTGCCCGAACAAGACCCCGCAGTGGCAGTGGGGAACGGCGTACTACAAAGAAGGCTGGCGCTTCATGGGCTGCTCAGCCAATCTGGAGCCGGCGAAGTAAGCAGGTTCCAAGTCATCCAGCACGACCACCAAGCCCCGCCTGCGCGGGGCTTGGCGCTTTTGCCGGGGACATTCCCGCCTCTTCAATCTGGCCATTCAAGTAGCAGGCGCCGCTTGAAGCGCCAGGCAAACCAATGCGAATATTCGCAATGATGCATGTCCGGTCCAGAGTCGGAAAGCCGATTCAGCTTCAAGTGACCGCGCATTCACGCCACCCTGTGCCTCCCCATACACTGTGCACGCGAGCGAGAAGGCTCGGCTGACAATCACAAACGCCAACCTTACGCCAACCCCGGAGATCACATGAACAAGCCTTCTAATCTGGTCATCGTCTACTACGCGCTCGCCCTGCTGAGCCTCGTTGCCACGTGGTTCTACAACGCCCAATACATCATGAATGGCGGCGGTCTGGGACCCAGTGAATTCTTTGGCGCCGCCTTCGCCAACCCGCTCACCACAGCCATCACGCTCGATGTGTATCTGGCTGCGGCGGTCTTCTCGATTTGGGTCGTGAACGATGCGAAGCACGCGCAGGTGAAGTGGCCGTGGCTCTATGTGGTGCTGTGTTTCGCCGCGGGTCTGGCGATTGCGTTTCCGCTGTATCTCGCCCGAAGGGGAGGGGCGAAGCATGCGCAAGCCGCCAACGAGGAACGCTGACAGGGATTGAACCTGCGGCTGCGGAGACTGCTGGAGATGTTTGGGCCTGCCCGGTCAAGCCCTGAAACGGCTTCTGGCTTCAGCTATCGCCCATCGAACACCTTCGCCGATATGACCTGAGTCTGGCCAAGCTCGATGTCGCAAGAAACCTCGCCCATTGTCGACCCTGCAAGTACCAGCATGCTCTGGTTACCCGCCTTCATAGCCAGATTGCGAATATTCGCAAGCTTGGAAGTGGCCCATAAGTGCATCGCGCTCATTCATGCAAACGGCAGCCCACAGACTTCAGCCGAGCTCACGCCTGCTCCTTCTCCAACCACTTCTGCAACACCGGCAATTCCGCCGTTTCTACAGCGTTGAGCACACCCTCCACCGTATCGGATGACAGCAGAATCCCCCGATGCGGCGCACGGATGAAACCCGCCTCTACAGCGTTGTCGAGATACGCGAGAAACGGATCATAGAAGTTTGCGATATTGAGCAAGCCTACCGGCTTGCGATGGATGCCGAGCTGGGTCCATGTGGCCGCCTCGGCCAGCTCCTCCAGCGTGCCCCAGCCGCCGGGCATGGCGATGAAAGCGTCGCACAGCTCCGCCATGCGCGTCTTGCGCTCGTGCATGGTTTCCACCACTTCAAGGCGCGTGACACCGCGATGGCCGACCTCGCGCTCCAGCAGTGAGCGCGGGATGACGCCGACAACTTCACCGCCGGCTTGCATGACGGTGTCGGCCACCACGCCCATGAGGCCAACATTGCCGCCGCCATAAATCAATGTCTGGCCGCGCGCCACCAGGGCACGGCCCAGCTCTTCCGCCGCAGCGCGGTAGAGGGGTGAGCTGCCAAAATTGGAACCACAGTAAACACAGATGCTTTTCATATCAGATCGAGTCAAGTAGGCGTTCATAGTCTGCGTGCGGTCCCACAAAAAACCAGACCACCACATCTCCTTTCATGACGCCAACAGCGCGCCAGTTCAGATCCACGCGCACGGAGTAGATGGGCAAAGTGTCATGGATCTTTTTGAATCGGAGAGAAGGGTGATCCGGAGCAACGCTCCAAAGTTGGTACGTCGCACGAATCTTGAGCTGAACGGAAGGCGCCGCGGCCAACAACTGTCTCCTGAACGCCTCAGTCGTTTCAGACTTGAATGCCACTACATCGGCCTGGTTCGACCTGCCGCCTTTTCATCGAGCGCATCCGCAGCAAGCTCCGCGAGGGCATTCTGCGATTGGGCAAAAGACTTCTCCCAGCGCTTCTCGGACGCAATCTCTTCGAGCAGAATCGCAGCAAGCGCGTCCTGATCCTGATCCGGCAACTTTGCTACTGCCGACATCGCCTCTTCCAATAAATGCGTCATCACATTCACTCCTCGCTCAAGTTCCCAAATGTTACGCCATCAATTGCCCAAATGTGTCAACCGCCCCGCCGCCGCCAGCAACGTCTCATCCTTCTTGGCAAAACAGAATCGCACAATCCCGGTTTCCGTTCCTTCCCGATAGAACGCTGACAAGGGGATGCATGCCACACCCACCTCCCGCGTGAGGTGTTGCGCGAACTGCATGTCCGAATATTCGCGATAGCGCTCCAGATGGCGAAAACCTGCTGACATGAAGTATGTGCCGGGAGATTGCATCCATTGCAGCGGCACATCGCGCACGGCATCGCGGAAGAGATCTCGCTTGGCCTGGTAGAACGCGGGCAGCTCCAGATGCGTGTTGTGCGCCATGTAGGCAGCCAGCGCGTGCTGCGACGGCGTGTGGACCGTGAAGACGATGAACTGGTGAGCCTTGCGAAACTCTGCCATCAGCTCGCGCGGGGCCAGCGCGTAGGCCACTTTCCAGCCGGTGACATGATAGGTCTTGCCGAAAGACGAGATGACGATGGCGCGCTCTGCCAGCTCGGGAAACCGGGCGACGCTTTCATGCTGCTTGCCGTCATACACCATGTGCTCGTACACCTCGTCACTGATGACGACGATATCGGTGCCCTTCAGTACATCGGCCAGCGCCTGCATGTCCTCGGCCGGCCAGCAGATAGCAGTGGGATTGTGCGGGGTGTTGATGAGGATGGCGCGAGTGCGCGGCGTGATGAGCGTCTTTACCTCGCTCCAGTCCGGCCGGTAGTCCGGCGCCGTCAACGTGACGTAGACGGCTTTGCCGCCGTTCATGGTGATGCTGGGTTCATAACTGTCGTACACCGGCTCGAAGATGATGACCTCATCGCCCGGCCGCACCACTGCAGTGATGGCGGTGTGGATAGCTTGTGTGGCGCCCGCAGTGATGGTGATTTCGTTGGCGACGTCGTAGTTGCGGCCATACATTGCGCTCACCTTTTCCGAGATGCGCTCACGCAGCGACAACACACCGACCATTGGCGGGTACTGGTTGTGGCCCGCCCTCGCGGCGTCGTGCAAAGCATCCACCAATCGCGGGTCGCAGTGAAAATCAGGAAAGCCCTGCCCGAGATTCACCGCGCCATGTTCCACCGCCAGCGCGGACATGGTGGTGAAGATCGTGGTGCCGATGTGGGGTAGTTTTGACGGGATTGGCGGCATCATGCGGTCCATGGGCTTGCAAGTTCGATTCGGTTGCGGGCTGTTGTCACCCCGGCGCAAGCCGGGCTCCAGCGAGTTCCGTCTCGTATCGCCTTCAACGACACCGGGCCCTGGCCTTCGCCGGGGTGACGGCAGATTCAGAATGTTCTTGCTGCATTGCGAATATTCGCACGACTCACGCGAAGACTTCTTTCGGATGTTTTACACTCCGCAGCGGAGAACCCGCCCCATGCCCGCCGACACCAACGAACGCTTCTTCCGCGTCACGCTGCTCTCGCTGCTGATCGCATCCGCGCTCGCGACCGGGCTCGCCGCGTTGATGCACCAGATGCAAGCGGACGCGGCGCTGCTGAACCTGCTGCTGCCTGCCGGGCTGGCGGTGGCGTACACCTCGCTGTCCATCTACTACTGGCGCAATCCGGCAAACATGATGGCCGTGGTGTGGACCGCATTTGCCACCGGACTCATCGGCATCGCGACACCGGCCTGGGTGTTCTCGATACAGGCGTGGCAGCCCGGCGCCGCACCGCTCACCGAAACCCTGCCACCCATCACCGCAGCGCTGCTGCCTTTCCTCTTGGCCATGATTCTTTTCACGCCGCCGCGCCAGCTCTTCCTTGCCGCGCTGGTGGCTTGGGCGCTGGTCGCGGGACCGATCTTCAGCTGGCTGCTGGCGCACCCCGCTGCAGCGCTCTCGCCACGCGGGCTGGACATGATCATGACCCTGGGACCGGTCATGCTCATGGGTGTCTTGTACATCCCGTTCCATCGCGGCATGGAGCAGCGCATGGAACAACTACGCCAGGATCGTGCGAGCGCGCAGGCCCTGGCCGAGCGCGACGGGTTGACCGGCCTCTACAATCGTCGGGCCGGTGAGACCTTTCTCACCACCATGCTGGCCGGGCCGGACGACAGCGATGCGCTCATCCTCTTCGACATTGACCACTTCAAGTCCATCAACGACAACTTTGGTCATCCTGCCGGTGATGCCACACTCAAGGAAATCGCAGCACGCTGCGCGTCGCTGCTGCGCAAGCACGACATCTTCGCGCGCTGGGGTGGCGAGGAATTTCTCGTGCTCATTCGCGGCTCGGGCGAGGCAGGCATCGTGCGCGTGGCCGAGGATCTGCGCGGCGTCATCCGCGCCGTCCCTGTTGATTCGGTTGGTATCGTGACGGCATCGTTCGGTGTTGCCCGGTTCAAGCCAGGCGACTCGATGCAATCGTGGCTGAAGCGCGCTGATGAAGCGCTGTATGCCGCGAAGCGCGGCGGGCGGGATCGCGTGGTGGCGGGCTGGCATTGACTGCCATCCTCGTCTTCGCCCTCCTCTCCGCCTCTGCGCTGATCACATCGTTCATCAGCGGCATCCTCGGCATGGCCGGCGGGATGATCCTGATGGGCGTGCTGCTCGCAGTGGTATCGGTGCCGACAGCGATGCTGCTGCACGGCACCACACAGCTCGCTTCCAATGGCTGGCGCGCATTCCTGTGGCGGGGCTACATCGACAGGCGAATATTCGCAGGGTACGCGCTGGGCTCGCTGCTCATCCTGGGGCTCTACACGCTGATCCAGTTCATCGTGTCAAAGCCGGTGGCGTATCTCATTCTTGGGCTCACACCGTTCATCGCCACGGCGCTGCCGGAGAGCTGGCATCTCAATGTCGAGCGTCGCGGCCATCCGATGGTATGCGGTGCCATCTGCACCGCACTGCAGCTCGCTTCAGGTGTATCCGGGCCGATCCTCGATGCCTTCTTCGTGCGCGCGAAGATGAATCGTCAGCAGGTGGTCGCAACCAAGGCCAGCACGCAAAGTTTTGGTCACCTGCTCAAGATCATCTACTTCGGCGGCATTGTTCCCGCTGTCGCCGACATCGACCCGTGGCTGATGGGCGCAATGATCGTGCTGGCTTTCGTCGGCACCACGTTATCCAAAAGCGTACTGGACAAGATGAGCGATGCGAACTTCAGGAATTGGACGCGCTGGACGATCTGGACCATTGGCGTGTTCTACCTCGCGAGCGCGGGCTGGCTGTTCTGGCGCGGTTGAGCCTTTTCAGCTCGCCACACAACCCAGGTCATTGCCCCAATGCGACGCCATCCCGGCGCGGATCCGCCGCACCCAGCCAGCCGTTGTCCTTCCGCATCAAAAAGCCCAGCCCGCTGATCATGGGCACGACATCGACATCGTGACCTTTCGCTTTCAATAGGGCAGCCTGCGCTGCGGCGGGCGTGTCCTTCTCCAGTTGCAGCTTGCCGCGCACCGCCGTGGATACATGCCCGCGCGCCAGCGCCTCTGCAGGCGTACGCCCGTTGGCGAGCATCTCGACCAAGCTTGAGGCGATGTAGTCGACGATCTGTCCGCCGCCGGCCGAGCCGCCCACCACCACCGGGTTGCCTGCTTGATCAAACACGATCGTGGGTGCCATCGATGTGACCGGGCGCTTGCCAGCCTGCATGCGGTTCGGAGCAGGTTGTCCGGCTCGCGGGGCGGCGGTGAAATTGGTCAGCGCGTTGTTCAGCACAAATCCGCCGGTCATGAGACGCGAGCCGAAATTGAGATTGATCGTCGTCGTCATGCTGAGCGCGTTGCCGTGCTGGTCCACCACGGCAAACTGGCTGGTGGCGTCCGCGGATTCAGTTTCCGGTGCCGGGATGGGCACCAATGCAGCCTTCGCTTCCACCGTGCCGGTTTTCACGTCCGGCGTCATGCGCGCAGCATCGATCTGCTGGGCCCGGCTCTTCACATAGGCATTGGCCACCAGCGCCTGGGTCGGCACCCGCAGGAAGCCGGGGTCACCGACGTAGTGAAGCCGGTCTGCCTGCGCCAGCCGTCCGGCCTCCGCGTAGTAGTGCACAAACTCCGGATCATCAAAATCAAACCGGCGCGCGGTGCTGCCCGATACGGGGCGAGCATCCAGCATCTGCAACACCTGCAGCACCACCACGCCGCCGAACGATGGTGGCGCCATCATGCACACGGAATACACGAGAAATGGCGCACAGACTGGGTCGCGCGTTTCGGCGCGATACGCGGACAAATCCGCCTCCGTCATCAGCGTGCCGCGCACCCCGCGCTGTGCAGATGCGATCAACGCTGCACCACCGCCCTCCGTCCACAATCCCGCCGGCCCCTGTGCCGCAATGCGGCGCAGCGTTGCAGCGTAGGCCGGGTTCGTGACCGGGCTGCCGATGTCGCGCACCTTGCCATTCGGCCCGAAATAAAGCGGCACCATATCCGGATGATCCGCCGCTGCAGTGGGTGCAGAAAGAATGGTGTGCATGTAGCGGGGTAGCGGATAGCCGCTCTCCGCCAAGTCGATGGCCGGGCCAAACAAGTGAGCCCACGGCAGCTTGCCAAAACGCTCATGCATCTGCTTCAACACCACCAACGTGCCCGGCACGCCCACGGAGCGGCCACCGCGCTGCACGTCCTCACTTTTCAACGTCCTGCCATCCACATCCACGGCCAACGCAGCCGTCACCCGCGCGGGCGCTGCGGCGAGCCCGTCGTAGCTGGTGAGCTGCTTCCGCGCTGCATCCCACTGCATGACGAGCGAGCCGCCACCGATGCCCGACGACTGCGGCTCCACCAGACCCAGCACCATCTGTGCGGCGATCGTGGCATCGATGGGCGCACCCCCTTGTTCGAGGATGGAGAGCGCAGTCCGCGTCGCCAGCGGATGTGCGGTGGTGGCTGCCTGCCGGGCCGGCGCTGAAACGATCGGCTGAGGCCCTGCCGTGGACTGCACAGCAGGCACGACACGAGGCGGCAACGGCTGCGTCGCGCATGAGCCCAACAACACGGCCAGCAAGCCTGACCACACCGGGATGACAACGCGCGCAGCAAAAGGGCGGAGATGGATCATGGGTTTCCTTGTGGACGAATCCGTAAAACAATGGGATGAACCAGAACAATGCCACGCTGGCGGGCTGGGAACAACTTCCCTGCAGTCACCCGACTCATTCAGGCGCAGGTCAGCCCGCCAAGCGTAACGCAGTGCCGTGCAGGCCGTGACCACCCTGACCAGAGATGGAGAACGCATGCGGCAACGCAGATTACAATGCCCTGTCTGCAGGTCTACAGCACACGTTCGCAGGCGTCAGAATGTCTTGCTCGCAGTGCATTCATATCTTGCAGCATTCAACCTCCCGCACCATCAGATCATCGAGAAGCCGCCATGAATACCGAACCAGAGCGCAGCACACCCGCTACCCAAGCAGCCAAAACCCCGCAGATGGTGCGCGTCGGAGTCTGGATTTTATGGGCATCCCTGATCATCCTGCTGCTGCCTATGCTGGGTCCGATCAGCGCTATCCTCGTGCAGGCCATCTACGAGGCGCAGAACATGCCTATTCCGCAATGGGTAGAGTTCCTCGTTTGGTTCCCGATCATTTTCGTCCTCACCACGCCCCTGGCCATCGTTGGCGCCATCCTGGGCGGGGTGTTGATCTTTCTGGGGAGAAGGAGCAAAGCGCAAGCTTGATCGGACCGCAGCGCAGCCTTGATCGGCGCAAAGCCCAGCCTTGATGGCGGCCGGGGCGCAGAGAACAACGAGAGCCTGGACCCGCTTGCGACGACGTTGTTCCTGAATGCGAGCAATGGGTGATGGCACATCGATTCAGCCTGCCACTTCGAGCGGCGTCAGATTGAATTGACGATTCGCTGTCTGTCGCTAGAGAAACTCTGATCAAGTTCAAAAACCCGTCATACCGGCGAAAGCCGGTATCCAGCTTTGAGTGCAATCAACATGCTGCGAAGTCATGGATACCGGCTTTCGCCGGTATGACAACTTAATCAGAGGTTCCCTAGGTCGAGGTGCGGCTTTCCAGCAGTTGCTCGTAGACAAAGTTCTCCACCCGCAGGCGGGCAAGATCATCCGGCATCAGCCACTGCACGCCATAGCGGTTACGTGAACCACGCTCGACAGGTTCCTGGAAATTGCGGATGACCGCGACCAGTACCATCTCGGCGTTGTCCGAGCTGGGCAAGCGGAAGCACACTCGCACTTCTTCATCGCGCTGCCCCAGCGGACTGTGGCTTTTCATCAACGCGCCACCCACGCCGATGTCACCCAGCGTGGCCTCCACCCTCGAGCCATCGGCCAGATAGACCGCGGCCGCAATATCGGCATCCACGCGCGGGGAACTGCGGAACCGGGTTGCAACCACCGTCGCCGGCCAGGCCAGATGCCAGTAGTCCGCCGGGGCCGGATAGTGGCTTAGCACTTCGGTGGCAAAGGAGAACACATGCAACCCGGACAAGAGCCGCGCTGCCAGACTTTCACCCTCAAGGAGGGACTCGGCGCCATGGGGCGAAAGCATACGCACGATGAGAAACTCGTCTGGCGCATAGCCGACCAAAGATACCAGCAAGCGCGTTTTGGCAATGCCTTGGCGGAGCTGTATCCGCACACCTGTCTGCAAATGCATGATGGCGGACACATCGGGAGAAGTGGCATCGGTCGGCATTGTCTTCTTCACAAATGATTGTTCTTAGGTACAGTCAATCTGACCTCAGATGCGGTGTTCAGAAGCGAATCATAACTGTTGCTGGATCGTCGCCTGCCAATCCGGGAAAGCATGTTGGTCAACACATTGCGACGTTTCGCATTGGAATCCGCGCCATGGCTCATCGGGACGGGAAGCGCCAGCAAAAAGCAGGTCGCATGGGCGATACGGTAACTCAGCCTTGAGAAGTGCAACAGACGCCGGAACCAGGTGTTGCCAGCAATGCTTGCCGGCAGGGCTCCGGCCTGTTGGGATTCAGCCCTGTGGGGATTCAGCCCTGTGCTTTTCGGGGCTGTTCGGATCGGGACGACTTCAAGGACCTTGCGAGATCGGCGACTACACATCGCTTGACCGGTGAAAGGGGGCCTGTGAAGTGCAAATGGCAAACGACCCACCAACGCAAGGTTGGCGGGTCGCCAGGTAAAGATCACGCCTGCATGAACACCTCGTGGATGCTCATGCCAGAAAGGTCACCCCTTGCTGAACAGGGGCGTTCTCGCTACTTGCTTTTGACGTCGCCTGCAGTGGCAAGCGCTTCCTGGGCATCGCGCTGCTGATCCTGCCATTCGGCCAATTGCTTCTCTGCGGCGTCCTTGGTCAATCCGTACGTCTCCTGAATGCGGCCGGCAAGTTTGTCGCGCTTGCCTGCGATGACATCCAGTTCATCATCGGTCAGCTTGCCCCACTTCTCCTTGATGCTGCCCTTGAGTTGCTTCCAGTTTCCTTCGATGCGATCCCAGTTCATGGTGGTGCTCCTGAATGAATCCGTGTTGCGGGCAGGCAGGCTGCCATGCCCGATGGTCGATCCCGATGCCCGCTGCGCATCGGCTCGTTGCCCGGCGACTGTGACGCCGCACCGGGACAGGGCACTGTGAACCTTTGCCGTCTCGCGCTCTGTCTGGCAACACACCAATGCATGCAGACCCGCATGCAGCTGCTGCACGCCAATCAGCCTGGCAACAATGCCAGGCATCGGCTGTGTGCGAGAGCGAACAGACGGCGGGCATATGCAAGAACAACATGGGTCTACCGTTGCCTGTAGGCAACTTTTCACGCGGCAGGTTGTACCTGCCCACCCCCCAGGAGTCTTCCATGCAAGTTCCCCGCATACCCAGCCAGAAACGCACCCTCATCAGCTTGTCGCTTGCGCTCAGCGGACTGCTGTGTACGGGCCTGGCCCAATCCAGCGTCATCTTTTACGAGCACGACAATTTCGAAGGCCGGTCCTTCCAGTCAACCAATCGCATCAACAACTTCCAGCGCAGCGGCTTCAATGATCGCGCGTCATCGGTGATTGTGATGAATGAGCGCTGGGAAATCTGCGATGACGCACAGTTTCGCGGAAGCTGCGTGATCCTGCGCCCGGGCCGCTACGCATCGCTGTCGCGCATGAACCTGAATGACAAGGTCTCTTCCGCGCGCATCGTCTCGCGCAATACCCGTGTCGAAGACAATCGCTACGTGCCCGTCCCCGAGCCGGTGTATGACAACCGCCGCCGCCAGAACGAGCGCCTGTACGATGCGCCGGTCACTTCTGTTCGTGCGGTCATGGGTGAAGCTGCCCAGCGCTGCTGGATCGAGCGCGAGCGCGTTTCCCAGGGCCAGACCGAGGGCCGCAATGTGCCGGGTGCATTGGTCGGCGCGATTCTGGGCGGTGTCATTGGCCATCAGATCGGCAGCGGGCGCGGCAACGACCTGGCAACTGGCGCAGGCGCAGTTGCTGGTGCAGTCGTCGGCTCCAATACCAATCGCGGCGAAACCACCTATTCCAGCCAGAACGTCCGGCGTTGTGAGAACGTCGGCAATGCCCGTCCAAGTTACTACGATGTGACCTATTCGTGGCGTAACCAGGAACACCATGTGCAGACCACGTATGCACCTGGCAACACCATTCGTGTGAATCAGCAGGGCGAACCCCGCGCCTGACCCGACCAGGGTCGGCCACACGTCAGAAGTACGACTCCCTGCAGTAACTTACAAGGCGGCCACTGGCCGCCTTTTTTTCTGCCGAACCGGCTGCACGATATCTGCGCTCACACCTCCCGGACTCCCTGGTACCGGCTGAGCCGTAGCAACCCTCTCCCCGTGACGGTGCGGCTGCCCATTCGCTCGTTCGAACCAGCCGATGCGAATATTCGCAATACGGTCGATAGCCCAACACATCGAGCGCGCACGGCACCAAAGCAAAACGGGCCGGTGCATCGCACAGGCCCGTCTCCGGATTCCGCAGCAGCAATTACTTGATGCGGATATCGTTCTTGACGCTGCTCACGCCACGAACATTGCGCGCCAGCTCGACGGCCCGATAGGCATTCGCCTGATTGGCGACAAAGCCGCTCAGTTGCACGGTGCCCTTGAACGTCTCGACATTGATCTCGGAAGACTTGAGACCCGGCTCTTCAAAGATTGCGGCCTTCACCTTGGTGGTGATGACCGTGTCATCCAGATACTCTCCTGTGCCTTCCTGGGTGCGGGTGGAAGCGCAGCCAAGCATGAGTGACATGGCGAGGACAGCGATTACGGTGGTAGTGTTTTTGAGGAACTTCATGGATAAATCTCCTGTGCGTGGCTGGGGGCCACCAGACGCGATCCGGCCCCGGATGAATCTTCGAACGACCCGGGCGAATTGCCCGATACCGTCCGGCGTCAGAAATGGTTGTGTTGTCGCACCGACAGAAATGCGAGGATCACGTGGCGCAACGGTGGAATCCGCTTCAAGGCCGTCGCGTCGTTGAGAGGGTCGTAGTCGATTGCCGCTCGCGGCGCATGAACCACACCAGCGCACCCAGCAGCTTCAATGCCTCGGTCCAATTCGGTGATCGTGCTGCATCGGGCCGACGGCCCTGACGCCAGGCCTGAACACCGCCCGATATGGCCAACGCCATCGCCGCTGCCTGCGCTGTTGCCTGTGCCACGCTGCCCGCTTTGGCGGACCAGGTTTGCATGCGCTCCACGTCGCCCCGGATCTTCAGCCGGGCCAGGTTGCCCCGTGCGATGGCGAGCTCCTTGCGCAAAGCGAGCATCGACAGGGTTGGGTCGTTCTGGCGGAGAGCAATGGCAGATACGGAATCGGATTCAGCGATGCCCATGGGCTCCCCTCAACACTTCAAAATCATTCGCAATTTCGTGGCAGGTGGCCGCCAGCAATGGCTGGGCGTCTCGTGCCAGTCGCAGACTGGTGCCTGCCGCGATGGCAGCCAGCAACAGAAACGTTGCCGCCATGCCAAACACCATCCAGAGACGCGTCGTGCCGTCATAACTCAACATCAGGAAGAGCCCGACACATTGCAGCGCCAGCAGCGAGCTGATGCCCAGCGCGAGGAGCCAGGCCAGCCTGCGCAGGACATGGGCCTGCGCCTCCTCAATCTCGATCTGCGCCAGCTGCAGTCGTGCCGAGACCAGCGAAGTCAGTTGCGTGACGAGACGGCCGGGGAGACTCTCCTTGGCCGACTCGTCCGCTTGTGACAGGTCGGGCCTGATGCTCACGGACGACGCATCCACGCACCAAGAATCGTCCCGACAACCAGGCTGACCGCGGCGACGGTGCCGACGGCTTGCCAGGGATGGGTGTGCACATACTGATCGGTGGCCTGGGCCGCCTGACGGGTTTGCTTGCCCATCGTTTCACGGACAGCATGGAAGCGGTCCTGCAGATCATGGAAGCGCGCTTCAAGATTTGCGCGCGCCAGGTCTGTCTGTTCGCCCGCCGTGTCGCTGGCGTGCTTCATCAGCGCGGCAGTTTCGGTGGCAACGGCATTGATCTCTTGCAGAAGATGATCTCTGGTAGGGCTGGTACTGACTCGGCTGTTCATATTGACCTCTGTGTGGTGGGAAGGGTGTTCATTGCCCGCGGGCGGGCAACTTGGCGGGATCGTGCAGTGTCAGGTTCTGATTGAGGGAATAACGGTCGCGGGCGGCAGCCACGGCAGTCCGCCCTGTTCGGCTGGCCTCACGCAGACAGGCCGTGCGGCTGTCGGCAGGGCCGTTGAAACACTCGTCGCGCTCAAATCGCAACACATCGGCGGCGATACGGACATCCGATACGAAGGACTTGATGCTGCGGTGATGCCTCGCCTCCGCGCCGTCCATGTCAAGCAACGCCTGAGTGCGCATGACGGCTACCAGGGCCACGCAGACGGCGAGTACAATCGTGAACGCGCCCAGCACCTTGGTGATGTTGCCCCAGCGGGGACCGCCGATTCCGCCACCCGACAGCCACGCTGCCAGGCGCGCAGGCGCTGTCAACGCTTGTCTGGTCAGTCCACCTTCGGGACTGACGCTTGCGCCTGACATAGGTACAAATGCTGACGCTGCACTGGCAAATGGATCGAATCGCATGGCGAACTCCTTGACCGCGAGTATCCAACCGACCTTTCCAGCAGTCTGTGCGCTGCCATACACACATGGCTGCACCATGACCGCATCGGAAGTACGGTTCAACCGCGCAACAAATCCGCAACACCTTCCGCCACAACGGCGCCACACCCCCGCAATCACCGCACTGCCGCAACGTCACGGCGCCGACCGCCCGGGCCCGGGACACGAACCCAGATCACCCGGGACGCTATGTATTCTGCCGCACATAGCATCTGCCAGAAACCTCCTATACTGGTCCCCTGAATCGGGGGATCCGGCAGGTCGAGTCGCGGCACTTTGATTTCGACTCCCCGTCAAGAAGATTCATCAAGGATGATTCACATGTTGGACAAGTCAGAAGTCGCCAAGAATCACATTCTCGCCACACTGCCCGAAGCAGATCTCGCACGATGGATGCCCGATCTCGAACACGTGGAAATGCCTCTGGGGATGGTTCTCTACGAGTCCGGCGTGACGATGCGCAATGTGTACTTCCCCGTCAATTCGATAGTCTCCCTGCTGTACGTCATGGAAGACGGCTCTTCTGCCGAGATCGCCGTGGTCGGCAATGAAGGCATCGTGGGTATCGCGCTGTTCATGGGTGGCGGCTCGGTTCCCAGCCGCGCGGTTGTGCAGAGCGCAGGACATGGATTCCGCCTGCACGCGAAGGCAATGCAGGAAGAGTTCAACCGCTCCGGCCCGGTGACGCACCTCTTGCTGCGCTATACGCAGGCACTCATCACCCAGATGGCGCAGACCGCCGTCTGCAACCGCCATCACTCGCTCGATCAGCAGCTGTGTCGCTGGCTGCTGCTGAGCCTGGACAGGCTGGAGGGCAATGAACTCGTCATGACCCAGGAACTGATTGCCAACATGCTCGGCGTCCGCCGCGAGGGCGTCACCGAGGCCGCACTCAATCTGCAACGCGCGGGCCTGATCCGCTATGCGCGCGGCCACATCACCGTGCTCGACCGTGCGGGCCTGGAGAAGCGGAGCTGCGAGTGCTATAACGTGGTTCGCAAGGAATATGACCGGCTGCTGCCGAACGTGTTGGCAGTCTGATCCGCTGGCCTATGTGTGCTGGCAGACAGTAGGGCGCTCCGGTCGTTGATACCGTGGGGGATGACCTCCCGCCCGAGAACACGATTGTCACCACCGACGGCAGCTGATTGTTCAGCATGTCGGACGCAAGGCCATGCACGCTTGGCCTTCCCGGCCCTGGAATCGCCCAACCTGTGCGACGAGTTGGCGCCCGCCCCATGAATCGCGAACGCAGCTTCCTGCGCACGCTGTCGGCTCAGGCACGCAGCCAGCTGCTGGCCATCGCGACGAGTTGTCCGATGCTGGCCGGTGCCCAGCTGATCCAGGCTGACACCCCAACCCGCTTTGTCTACTTTCCGGATTCCGGGGTGGTCTCGTTATCCATGCATCTGGGCCGCGAACGTGGCGCGCAGATCATGCTCGTCAGCAGCAGCTCGCTGATCGGTGCGCACCTTCTGCTGGGTTCTGCGCAGTCGCCACTGCATGCGATCGTGGCCGTGGCGGGCAATGCATATCGAGTTGATACGGACGCGTATCTCGCCCTGATTCACGTGGATGACTCGTTTGACCGTCTCAACCGCAAATCAGTGGCGAGACTCCTGTATAGCGCGGGTCTCACCACGGTTTGCGTGCAGCGCCATCGACTGGGAGCACGCCTGGCGCGTCTGTTGCTCGAACTGGCTAACCACAATGGAGATGAGTCATTCCTCATCACGCACGAGTCGCTGGCCGGTCTGCTGGGCGTGCGCCGTGAAGGCATTTCACTGCAGGCAGAGGATTTGCAGCAGCACGCGCTGATTGCCTATCGCCGCGGCCAGGTCACGGTAACGAACCGCGCCGGACTCGAAGCGGTGGCGTGCACCTGCTACGCGGCCAATCAGACCTGGAACAAGAAGCGCTCGCGCAGCTGAGCGGCTGAACGCTTGAGCGCCCGATTAGCCATCCAGCCGAGCAACCATTCGGCCATTCAACCATTCAGCTAACCCACGCTGGCGAACAACACTGGCGCGCATGTTCGCTGTCGCACAGATGCGGCGCGGCAATGTCGGCACCATGCAGCGGCACGGACGGTTGGAATCTTCCAGCCGTCAAACACAGCCACCGGAGGTCCCCCATGCTTGAAACCATCATCGTTCTACTCGTCATCCTGTGGGCGTTGGGCATGCTGTCCGCCTACTCCATGGGTGGATTCATCCACCTCCTGCTGTTGATTGCTGTCATCGTTCTGGCAGTGCGCATCATTCAGGGACGCAAAATCTGATCAGGTTGTCCGGTCCCGTGCGTCACAGAGGACCGGACAGTTCAGCAGTCGGCGATGCGAATATTCGCATCTCCAGGATAGCGCCGGTAGCCACTGGCCAGATGGTTCGTGTCAGATCGGCATCCTGGATCGCATCGAAACCCTGCCTGTGAATCGCCGCCTGCCAGTTGACTCGAAGTCGTGTCACATACTTGTGGGATGCTCAACGCTTAATTTCAGCGTAGAGTCAGCCGCGTTGCCAGACAGACCAGGATTCGACACGTCCAACCGCATCGCAACAGCCGAAAGCCCACCCAGGAGAATGCAGATGACCCACAAGCCTAAAGAACGCACGATGTTTGGACGCATGACTTTCGCCACCATCGCGCTCGCAGCCAGTGCGGCCGTCATGTCCGCCGATCATGCGGAGTCTCCCGGCGCAGATGCCGACCCGGCCGGTGACCTGGCGGATGTGTTCATCTTCCCCTCCCCCGAGAATGCCACGCGCACGGTGGCATCCATCACCTTTGGCGGGCGCTCGGCACCACGGTCTCGTATCGACACCACGTTCTATTGCGACCCCAGGGTGCTGTACACGTTTCACATCGACCGGGCCGATGCGGCAGGCAACTTCGACAACGTCGCCGATGTCGAGGTGCTGGTCCGCTTCGCCAGGGATAGTGCCGGTCTTTGCGGCATGCAATTGGAGAATGTCCCCGGCGCTGGCGGCACGTTCTCCGGTGCAACCGAAGGCATCTTCAGTTCCACCACCGGCCTGCGCGCATTCGGTGGCCTGCGCAACGATCCCTTCTTCTTTGATGCGGAGGGCTACGCGGCCATGGTGGCCTCGTTCTCGGGCGTTGGGCAAACCGGTGATCTCGTGGGAGCCTTCCGGCTTGGTACTGGTGCCGCCCGACGCGATTCATTCGCCAATCGCAACGTATCCGCCATCGTGTTCGAAATGAGCAATGACGCGCTGGCGCCAGCGGGTGCGGGCGGGGTCAGACCCAAGGTACGGGTCTGGTCCACCACTGGCCGGTTGGTGGGGTGAGAACATGAACAATTCCATGCACACCTCAATTCGCCTGTCCGTCAAGTTCTGCGTCGCAACCCTCACCATTTTCGGCGCGACAGCGATGATGTCAGGCTGCTCCGATGACGACAAGGAGCCTGATCCCCGCTTCGTGTTTGCCAAAGACGCCAAGGATCGCTATGTCCGCGTCGACCGCACTGGCGAGCCTGCCATCGCGACGGCGCTCCTGTCGCGCGACCCCGCCGTGTCACCCATCGGTCCGACGGGCGCCGTGCTCAATCCCGGCAACACATCGAACACGTTCAACACCCAGCGCGATGCGCTCAACCGTGGTGATCCTGTCAATGACGCGCGCGATTTCGCCGGCCTTTTCACTGTCGGCACGCAATCCAACTCGCTGCGCAACATTCATTTCAAGATCGGGCCGACGCTCCGCGCGCTGGGGCTCACGCCCTGCTCGACAGAGACAGTCGTCCCACCGGCCACCAACGCCGAGGTCGACATCAGCACCTGCGTGGCCCAGGCCGCACCGGCCATCCTGCCTGACGTCATCACCTATGACTTCGGCGCAGCGGCAGGCTGGCCCAATGGTCGCGGGTTTGATGACCCGGTGGTGGATCGTCTGTTGGCCGTGGCACTGTTGCGCATTTCCGGCACCACGCCACCGCACACCATCAACACGCTGGTCGGTGTGATCAATTCGACACGGGATGAGACCGGGACGCTATCGGCATCGACGTTCCCGCACATGCGGTCCTCGTATCCCTGACCGGCTGGGGTCTTGGCATGACGCAACGGAAGCACAGGCTCGGCACAACGCCGAGCCTGTGGCTGAATGTGGTGTTGGCATTCGGCGCGGGGTGGGTACTCACAGCATGCGATGGCGCACGCCCCGCCGCCGCCCCCAAACCCGCATCCCCCATCACAGCAGGTGCCAAGCCCAAGTCAGGTGCGCCTCATTACTCAACCGAGTTGGCGAAGCTTAATGCGGGCATCGCGCGCGGCACCGAGCTCGCCGGGCGAGATCCGCCCGACACGCTTGTCGCGCTGGAGGTGGTGGCGCTGCATCTGGAGCGGGCACAGCTCAGCGGTGACTACGCCGACTATGCCCTTGCCAATGCACTGCTCGCCAAGCTGGCCAGCAACGGAAAGCAATCCGCTGAACATTGCCAGATGCAGGCACGGCTGCACTTCACGCTGCACCGACTCAACTCTGCAGAGGCGGCGCTGATCCAATGCCCGGTTGGTGTGGATGCGCAGGCGGCAGCTGCGCTCAGAGGCGACATTGCCTTTCAATCCGGCCGCTATCGGGAGGCGGAACGCATTTTCCGCGACCAGCTCAATCAGGGATCACTGCCGCAGCAACATGTGCGGCTGGCCCTCGTGCGGGCACGCACGGGCGCACCCGCGGAGGCGATGGCGCTGCTGGAAGCCGCCGAGAAGCGCTATCACGGCGGCTCTCCGGTCATGATCGCGTGGCTGCGCTTGCAGCGCGGGTTGATTGCGCTGGATCGCGGCCGTCTGGACGAAGCGTTGGCGCTCTATCTCCTTGCCGACGACGCCTTGCCAGGATGGTGGCTGATCGATGAACACCGTGCCGAGGCCCTGCATCTGCTGGGCCGCACCAAGGAGGCAAAGGCCCTTTACGAAAGCGTGGTCGCGCGCACGGGCGCACCAGAATTCCTCGATGCGCTGGCGGATATTGAACGTGACGCGGGCGGCACGGCCCGCGCCAACGAACTGCGCCAGCGTGCCCGTGCCTTGTATGAAGACAGGATCAAACAATTCCCCGAGGCTGCCGCCGGCCATGCCCTGGATCACTTCCTCGCCTCACCCGACGACCGCACCAAGGCACACTCGCTCGCGCAGCAAAACTTCTCCAACCGGCCCGGCGGGGAAGCTGCCATCGGACTGGCCCGCGCCTTGCTGGCCAATGCAAAGCCCGCTGCAGCAGTGAAGCTGCTTGAAGCCCAGTTGGCAGCGGGATGGGATTCCGCAGAAATGCATTGGGTGCTGTCGCACGCGCTGCGACAGACGGGCCAGCCAGAGCGTGCCGTCGCTGCCGCAGACAAAGCGCGTGCGCAGAATCCGCAGAGCGAAAAGATGTACCGTTGAGCATTGTCTGCGGTCTACGCTGAACGGTACCGACAGGTTGCGCGGGTGACCGCACGGTGTGCCTGCAGGGAAGAGCGAATATTCGCAATCTGCGGCGACGAATACTAGCGGACTCCCCCTGTCATTTGCAGGCAATCCAAGACGGCAAGTTGTAGTAGCATCACTTTGCCCACAAGAGCGATCCCAACAACCATCAGGAGGAGTGCAATCATGAAACTGCGTCCCATCGTCAAAGCCGTGCTTCTGGCTTTTCCTTCAAGTCTTGTCATCGGCGCGGGCAGCATTGCCAGCGCCCAGGAAGCACCCAAGCCTGCAAAGCCTGCCACCGAGCAGCCCGCCAAGGCAGGTGCTCAAACCGTCGACCGCATCGTGGTGACGGCGACAAAACGGGAAACACCCCTGCAGGACGTTCCATTTTCGATCAACGCGCAGACCGAGGACGACATCCGGCGCGCGGGCGCAGTCACGCTTGAAGACTTGTCGCGCAATGTCGCCGGCCTGGCCATCCAGAACCTCGGGCCGGGGCAGAGCCAGGTTTCCATCCGCGGCGTGTCCTCGGGGCAGATCGTCCGCGACCAGCCAGGCGTCAAGGAGCAGGTCGGCGTTTATCTCGATGAAACCGCAATCTCGCTGTCGCTGTTCACACCCGATCTCGATCTGTTTGATCTGAGTCGCGTGGAGACACTGCGCGGTCCGCAGGGCACGCTCTTTGGCTCCGGCAACATCGGCGGCACGATTCGCTACATCACCAATGAAGCAAAGATCGGCACTCAGGAAGGTACCGTCGAGTTCAACCTGAACAAGATTGCGAACGGCGGCAGCGGCGGCGGCGTCAAAGCCGCTATCAATGTCCCCTTGAGTGATGCTGCGGCCATGCGTGTGGTCGGCTATTCCACTCAATTTGGCGGCTGGATCGATGCGCTCGGCCCTGGCGAAGGCAAGGACGTCAACAAAGGCAAACGCGAGGGTGGCCGCCTGAGCTTCACCCTCAAGCCGACCAAGGACGTGACCATCACGCCGCGGCTGGTCTCGCAAAAGGTGACGGCGGACGGCTTCAACCGTGAGGAGGCATTCAACCTCTATGCCAACCGCTTTACCACCACGGTGCCACCGGTGACGCTCGCGGAACGCCAGCAATACTTGCTGCAGCGCGAGCGGTTCGAGGACAAGACCACGATCGCCGACATGACTGCCAATGTCGGCTTCGGCAGTTGGGATCTGACCTCGGTGACCACGCATACGGATCGCAGCATCCTTGTCAGCCGTGATGCGAGCGCGCTGACCGGTTCGGTGTCTGTGGATCTCGGCTTTCCGAGCGCCGCTGTGCTGCTGCCTTCGCGCCTCAATGACACCACCGAGTTGAAGAGCTTCACCCAGGAATTCCGCATCAGCTCCAAGAACAAGGGGCCGCTGCAATGGGTGGTCGGTGCCTTCTATTCCGACACCGACCGCACCTATGCGCAGCGCCTGCCCACCCCGGGCTACGATGCCGCCACTGATGCGCGTCTCGGCGCAGGCACGTCGGCTGCCACGGCCAATGGTTATGGTCCGAACTCGCCCTACAACGCGGATCTTCCCTACAACCTGAAGCAGAACGCGCTGTTCGGCGAAGTCAGCTATGAAATGAACAAGCAGCTGACCGCGACGTTCGGCGGGCGCTTCTACGATTACGAGGAAGAGCGCCGGTTCAGGTCCGGGGGCTTGTTCTCCGATGGCAACAACCAGGTCGACAAGACCAGCTCGGACGGCTTCAACCCGCGCTTGCTGTTTGCCTACAAGGCGTCGGATAGCGTGACCTTCAACGCCCAGGCGTCAAAAGGATTCCGCCTCGGCGGCGTGAACGACCCCCTGAACGTGCCGCTGTGCACGGCCCAGGACCGCGCAATCTTTGGCGGCTATCAGCGCTTCAGCGATGAATCGCTGTGGAACTACGAGGTCGGCATGAAAATGCAGAAGCCGGGTCTCTCGGTCAACGCGGCAGCCTTCTATACCAAGATGGAGGATCTGCAGATCACGCTGGATGCCGGGTCTTGCTCCTCACGCGTTGTGTTCAACGTGCCCAAGGCGCATTCGTCCGGCGTCGAGCTGGAAATCAAGGCGAGACCGACCGATAACCTCGAGCTTACGTTTGCCGGCTCTGCGGTGACGGCCGTGTTCGACTCGACCGTCCGGGACGGCAGCGGTGCAGTACTCGGCGGTATCCGCGATGGCAACCGCCTGCCCTCCGTGCCGAAACTGCAGCTCACCGCCAGCTTTACTTATTTCTTCAAGCTGTCCGGGATCGAGTCCTACATCAGCGCCACTGCGCAACATGTGGGCAGCCGTTTCACGCAACCCTCGGACCAGGAGAACAACCCGCGGACCTTCACCCACAACCTGCCTTTCCAGGGCGCCCCGGCAACTGCTGCCACCACGCTCAATCTCGAACTGCCCAAGTACAACCTGGTCAACATGAGTTTCGGCATGGATTTGAAGCATGACCTGTCGGCGGTTATCTACGTCAACAACCTGACCGACGAGAAGGCGCTACTCTCCTTCGACCGGGAGCGTGGTGGCCGCGCACGACTCGGCTTCGCGACCAATCAGCCACGCACCGTCGGCGTGACCGTGCGGAAGACGTTCTAAGTCGGCGTTGTACCGTTGCACAGAAGCGCCGCGGGCCTTGGCCTGCGGCGCTTTTCATTGTGGCGGCCGCTGCGGGTGACGTGGGTAGGTGTTGTGTAGCCAATCCATGCTTGATCTGTTCAGTCAGCGCGCTGTCAGTCCTCGGTCAGCCCCGTGTCAGCCCGCTTTCAGCCCCCTATCAGCCATCAGTTACCCATTCGCCAGCCGAACCAGAACCGTGATGCCCAGTGCCAGCATGGGCAACAGGGTCAGCATCATCGCGCTGGCCCGAGGCACCGCACCTGCGCCCTTCAGCATGGCCCCGACATGCAGCAGGCGGCCTGTCAGCATGAGCCCGCCAGCGGTCCACAGTGCCCAGGCCGGCGTGTTGCACACTTCGGCGGCGGCGAGCACCAGGATGATCATCGGCACATTCTCGATGAAGTTGCCGTGGGCGCGCACGCGCCGCAACAGCGTCTTGTCACCCCCATCCAGAAATCCTATCCGCAACTCTGCACGACGCAACCCCACCATCATCGTGAGCGGTACCTGAATGATGGCGAAGAGACCGATGAACCAGAGGGTGATCTTGAGGGTCTGCATGGTGTGGCTCCAGTCGGGAAGTCCGACATCGTCGCCGGGCCAATGCAGCGCGTCAACCTGGTACCGGTTGGATCGCTGTCCGGCCACTACTTAGATTCCAGACTCAACCTTGGACGTGATACCCGGTCCCAAACAAAGGGAGACTTGATGAAGAAGGCGTTACTGATTGCCCTCGCAGGTTGGTCGCTCATCGCAGGTTTGTCCTTCATCGCAGGTTTGTCGCTCATCGCAGCGGGCGGAAATGCTGGCGCCACTGATGCAACCCAGCCCAAGGCTGCAGCCAAACAGTGCGTCGCAGCGCGCCAGTTGGCCAACTCTTCGGGTAAGGTCACTGTCTGCCAAGTCGTGCAGACTGAAACCGTCTGTGTCCTTGAAAGCGTCTACGGATTCAGACGCGCGGACATCGCGGCAGCCCTTGACGCGATGCAAAACAACCAGCGCTTTCTACTTCAGGCGGCTGGTGAGTTTCGCGCAGCGCTTGAACTCTATCGCGGTGGCAAGGCTGATTTCGCGGACTATGTCATTCTCAGCCAGGCTCGGCGTGGGAACGCAGAGCTGGTCACCTTCGACCAGAAGCTGGGCAAGCTCGACGGCGCGCGTTTGGTGGTGGCTTCTGGGACTCAGCCTGACAAAAGGCGCTATCGTCCCGTATTGTTAGTGCTGCGGTTACAACCCAATGCACTTATCCCTTTGATCCCTGGAAAAGAACACCCCCATGCAACAAGACGCGAACGCCCAACCCCTGCGTGCCATCCTCGCGGCGGTGCACCTGCCTTCAATTACCCAGATCGAATTCGAATCGTCCCTGACCGAGCTGCGCGAGCTCGCCAAGACGCTCGGCTACCAGGTCGTCGGCACGTTCATCCAAAACCGCGCCAGGTTCGATGCAGCGGCCTACCTCGGCGTGGGCAAGCGGCAGGAGATGCGTCAGTTCGTCGAGCATGGCGTCGTGGGCGAGCCGGATTCAATTGAAGAAGCCGAACACGAGGCCGAGCAGGACATTGCGTTGCTGCATGGTGACGCCAAGAAAAAAGCCAAGTTGCTGGCCAAGGCCGCCGCCGATATCGAGACCCGCCACGCCGACATCGTGCTCGTTGACCACGATATTTCCCCCTCGCAAGCGCGCCACCTGGAGATCGAGGTCGGCTGCGAAGTGATGGACCGCACGATGGTGATCCTCGAGATTTTCCATCGCCACGCCACGTCGAAGGCGGCGCGCGCGCAGGTGGAGATTGCACGGCTCCGCTACATGGCGCCGCGCCTTCGCGAAGTGGCCAAGCTCGCCGGGCCGCAAGGCCGCCAACGCAGCGGGACCGGCGGACGCGGCGCGGGCGAGACACAGCTCAACCTCGATCGCCAGAAAATCCGTAACCGCATCGCCGAGCTGCAAGAAGAAATTGCCGCGATGGACGTGGAGCGCAAGACCCAGCGCGCACGCCGCCTGGCCGGCCAGGCGGGCATGGCAGGGCAAAGCCTCGCTCGCGTGGCACTGGTGGGCTACACCAATGCCGGCAAATCCACCCTGATGCGCGCCTTGACCGGCAGTGAAGTGCTGGTCGCCAACAAGCTCTTTGCCACGCTGGATACCACCGTGCGCGCGCTGCATCCCGAATCGGTGCCGCGCATCCTCGTTAGCGATACCGTCGGCTTCATCAAAAACCTGCCGCATGATCTGGTGGCGTCGTTCAAATCCACACTCGAAGAGGCGGCCGAATCATCGTTGCTGTTGCATGTGATCGATGCCAGCGATCCGGGCTTTGAGCGGCAACTCGAGGTGACGGACAAGGTGCTGGCGGAAATCGGTGCCGGCCCCGACGTGGTGCCGCGCATTCGCGTGTTCAACAAGATTGATATGGTCGGCGATGCCGCCGCACAGGCGGCGCGCGAGGCAGCGCTCTGCGAGCAGTACCCGGAAAGTGTCGTGATGAGCGCAAAGCGGGAAACCGATGTGGCGAAAATGCACGCTCACATACGTGCCTTCTTCCAGAAAGGGCTGGTTGAGGAAGAGCTGTTCCTGCCCTGGTCGGCACAGCAGATGCGCGGGAAGATTTTTGCGAGCTGCGAAGTGCTGGGCGAGCGGTCGGATGACGCCGGCGTGTTTTTGCGGGTGCGGGGAGAGGCAGAGGCGGTCAAGAGTTTGCGGGAACAGCTTCAGGGGGATGCGGCTACGCCATGACGTGACTCGACCATCCGCAAGACGCGCAGCTCAAGTGTGTGGGATGCGAATATTCGCAGCTCAGGCATAGGTTGAGTCGTGGTCCTTGGGCAAGGCGAGGAAACGCATGTAATGGCCTTCACGCAGCACCACGGCTCGATTGGCTTGGGTCAAACGAATGCTGTAGAGCACTCGCTGCTTGTCCTCACCCAGGTGGCGCTGGAGTAACACGGGAACCGGGTGAATCTTCTCCCACTTGAGCCCCGCATCGCGCTGTACGTCAAACCACGCCAGTTTGCTGATCTTTTCGAGCTGCTTCAGCCGTTGCATCTTGTCGTTCTTTTCCAGCGCAAACAGACTCTCAAGAATCCCCGGGTAGTTCAGGTCCAGCAATACCCGATCACTTGCGACGGGCACTCGTCGCCCCCAGCTTTTTCGACAGAGCGCTGACCTTGGTTTCCTCAGGAAAGGGAAAAGGCCGATATGGAACCCCATTACGAATAGACCAGCCGTCCATCCGTGGTTGCGAATATTCGCAACAGCTTCCAGCCACGCGGCAGGCGTCGGCTGTGTCTGTGTTTGATGGCGCACGGACGAAGTCGATCTTCTGGTGCATGGTTCCTGCATCCAGTTGGCCTGCTTGACCATCCCGAATTGTCCGGCATGAAGCAGTACCTGCCGGCCTCTCATCCACAGAGATTCTCCTTGACGACGTCCGCCTTCCCACTTCGAGCTCTGACGCAATGCCGGTCTCGGCTCGACCGAACCGTGCATGCTTGTCCTGCATTGCAACAGGACATGTGCCGATATGGGCGGGTCGCGGAAGTGTCCATTCTTGGCTGCATGTCCACTCGTCGGTTGTGCGCGCCATGACCGGTATGCCATCCATGAACATGGTCACCCGCATTCAAACCGCATCCCTCTGCCACGACTGGGTGAAGGCCTGCCTCGCGACAGTGGGCCTCGCCCTGCTTGTCGGTTGCAGCGCATTGCCGGTCATCTCGTCAGCGCAGGCCACCAGTGCCACGAGCCCCACCGCACCAGTGCAGCTCGGCGGTGCGCGCGGGCCGCTCTCCACCCGGCAGAGCAAGGCGATCCTCGTCCGCCTGGCCAAGGGGGGCGATGACACCAGCATCTTCGACCGGCACCTGGCGCTGGAAGAGAGCATCACCGGCAGCCCGCTCGTCGTGGGCAACAAGGTGGTGCTGCTGCAGGACGGCCCGGCCACGTTCCAGGCCATGTACGCGGCCATCCGCGCGGCGCGCGACCACATCAATCTGGAGACCTACATCATCGAGGATGACGAGGTTGGCCGAAAGTTTTCCGCTGCGCTGATCGAGAAGCAGTCGCAAGGCGTGCAGGTGAATGTCATCTACGACAGTGTCGGTGGCATCAACACGCCGAAGGCATTCTTCAAGCACCTCACCGACAACGGCGTCAAGGTGCTGGAGTTCAATCCCGTGAATCCGCTGAACGCAAAGAAGGGCTGGGAGGTGAACCAGCGCGACCATCGCAAGCTGCTCATCGTCGACGGGAAGATCGTGTTCCTGGGCGGCATCAACATCAGCAGCGTGTATTCGGGGGGATCGTTCAGCACGTCCTCCAAGCGGCGGCCGGAGGGCGGCCCGCCGTGGCGCGACACGCACCTGCAACTGGAGGGCCCCGTGGTGGCCGAGTTCCAGAAGCTCTTTCTGGGCACGTGGGAAAAACAGAAGGGCGAAGTGCTGGCACCACGCAACTACTTCCCCCCGCCGGTGGTGAAAGGCAAGGAAGTCGTGCGCGCCATCGGCAGCTCGCCGGACGAACCGTTCAGCCTGATCTACGCCACGTTGATCTCTGCCATCAACAGTGCCGAGACGAGCGTGTACCTCACCAATGCCTACTTCGTGCCGGACCCGCAGTTGCTCACCGCATTGAAGGATGCCGTGGGCCGTGGTGTGGATGTCAAGCTGATCCTGCCCGGCACGACGGACTCCTGGCTCGTCTTTCACGCCGGGCGATCCCACTATGCCGATCTGTTGCGAGGTGGCGTGAAAATCCATGAACGCCGCGACGTGCTGCTGCATGCCAAGTCCGCACTCATCGATGGCGTGTGGTCCACCATCGGCTCGACCAATCTCGACTGGCGGAGCTTCCTCCACAACGATGAAGTCAACGCCGCGATCCTGGGTCAGGAATTCGGCGCGCAGATGCAGGCCATGTTCGATGCCGATCTTGCTGCCAGCAATGCCGTCACCCTGCAGCAATGGCAGGATCGTCCCCTTGCTGCACGCGTGAAGGAAATGGCGGCAAGGCTGTGGGAGTACTGGCTGTGAGGATGCGACTAACGGTGCGCGGCCCCGCACGGGGCATGTCGCTGGGTCTGTCACTCTGCCTGTCACTTTGCCTGCAGCTGACACCGGCACGCGCAGACACGGCAGGCAGTGCGTCGGCACTGCTGGAAGCGTTTGCCGCGCTGCAGCAGAAGCCCGGTCGCAATCCGTTCAATCAGCCGCTCTATCTGGATTCCTTCGAGGGGCCGACCAGTGTGCGCGGCGAGATCTATGCGCTCGTCGATGCGCCGTACTCGGCCGCAACAGAGACCCTCACCACACCGGCGCAGTGGTGCGATGTGCTGATCCTGCACCTCAATACCAAGTTCTGCCGCCCCCGGGTCGCGATTGGCGCCACGTCATTGCAAATGCGCATCGGCAAGAAGTTTGACCAGCCGTTGGCGGATGCCTATCGCGTGAATTTCGCCTTCGTGGTCGCAACCAGAACGGATGCGTATCTGCAGGTGCGGCTGAGCGCCGATGAAGGGCCGGTCGGCACGAGCAACTATCGGCTGATGCTGGAAGCCGCGTCAACGGCAGAAGGCAAGACGCTGATCCGGCTTGGCTATTCCTACTCATTCGGCGCGGTGGGGAAGCTGGCCATGATCGTCTACCTCAACACGGCCGGTCGCGACAAGGTGGGCTTCACGATGGTCGGCAATGGTTCTGACTCAAAGCGCCGCTACATCGGCGGGCTGCGTGGCGTGGTGGAGCGCAACACCATGCGCTATTACCTGGCCATCGACGTGAGTCTTCGCGCTGCAGCGCTGCCAAAGCCAGCGCGGCTTGAGCGGCAGCTCGCGGATTGGTTTGCCGGCAGCGAACGCTACCCGCTGCAGTTGCACGAGATGGATCAGCGCGAATACCTCGCGATGAAGCGCCGCGAAGTGGCCCGGCAGCAGGTTGACATGTGACCACGCTCCAGTCCCGGTCCAAGGCGCAGAGGGACGGGTGCAGGCGCGTGGGGCATTGCGAATATTCGCAAGTCCGCAAGGCAGTGCCTTCGCAGCCACCAATGTTTGTTGCCGCACGGACGAAATCCGCGCCGTGGCGCAGGGTGAGACCCATTCCGTCGTCGTGACGAGGCCAGCGCTGCCATGGCTGCCATCGCCGCCATCACGATCGGCCCGTGAGCCCCAGCAAATCATCCACAGAGATCTTCCATGAAAATGTTCTCCCCGCATTCCACCCTGACCGGTTCCGCCCTGCCCCGCGATTGGGGACGAGTCCTGCTGGCCAGTGTTGCGCTGCTCATCTGCAGTGTTCCCGCAGCGGCCGATCCGCCCAGCCGCGCCGCCCGCATCGGCTACATGACCGGCAACATCAGTTTTTCTCCGGCGGGCGAAGACGATTGGACGCAGGCATCGCTCAATCGTCCGCTCACCACCGGTGACAGGCTATGGACAGAACGCGGTGCCCGCACGGAGATACAACTCGGTGTTGCCACGATGCGCATGGGCGGGGAGACCAGTATCACGCTGCTCAACCTCGACGACGACACCGTCCAGTTGCAGCTGAATCAGGGCACGCTGCATGTGCGCGTGCGCAGGCTCGATGCCCGCCAGGTGTTCGAGATCGACACCCCCAACCTCGCATTCGTGATCCGTCAGGCCGGTGAGTACCGCGTCAATGTGGATGCCGAGGGTGCCGCCACCGCGCTGCTGGTGCGGCGCGGCCGTGGTGAGGTGTATGGCGATGGTGCGTCGTATCTCGTCAACGCCAATCAGTCCTACCGCTTCAGCGGAACGGATCTGCGCGACGACGGCGATCCGGGTGCGCCGCGCGTGGATGAATTTGATCGATGGGCGCAGGCGCGTGACCGTCGGTATGAACAGTCCGGGTCCGCCCGATATGTCTCGTCCGATGTCGTGGGCTATGAAGACCTGGACAGTCATGGCGACTGGCGCAACGATCCCACCTGGGGCAACGTGTGGGTGCCACGCGTCGGCACATCCGGCTGGGCGCCGTATCGCGATGGCCACTGGTCCTGGATCGATCCCTGGGGCTGGACGTGGGTGGATGACAAGCCCTGGGGCTACGCCGTGTCCCACTACGGACGCTGGGCCCACCTGCGCAACGGCTGGGCCTGGGTGCCCGGCCCGCGCACGAGCCGCGCCTACTACGCGCCGGCGCTGGTTGCGTTCATCGGTGGCGACAATTTCCAGCTGACCGTGTCCAGCGGCAACGTGGGCGGCATCGGCTGGTTTCCCCTCGGGCCGCGCGAAGTATATCGGCCTTCGTATGCCGTGAGTCGGGGCTATTACGAGAACGTCAATCGCAGCAACACCGTGATCAACAACACGGTCATCATCACTACGTACAACACCACCAAAGTGATCAACAACGTTTACGTCAATCGCGACGTGCCAGGCGCAGTGGTCGCCGTACCCGCCACGGTCTTTGTGCAGTCCCAGCCCATCTCGCGGGCTGCCGTGAAGCTGTCACGGGAGAATCTCGCTGCAGCCCCCATTGCGCTGGTGCCGCGCATGGTGCCGACCGAACGCAGCGTGCACGGCCCCGCCGCCAAACGCGACAAACCCGCCGGCAAAGCGTTTGATCGTTCTGTGGTGGCGCGCGCAACGCCACCCCCGGCCCCGATCCGGTTCGCCGCACAGCAACAGCGGCTGGCCGCGCAACCCGGCATGCCGCTGGATGATGCCGCGCGCAAGACCCTGCGACCGGAAAGGAACAAGGGTCAGGAGAAAGACCAAGACAAGGACCAAGGCAAGGACAGGAATGCGGCGAACCCTGCGCCCCGACTGATCGTCCCGGCCACCGTCGCCGCGCCGGTTGCGCCGCCACCACGCAGCAACCGCAACGATCGCCCCGGCAGCAAGGCACCCGACCGTGCGGACGAGCGCAAGGCCGCCAAAGTTTCGGACCGGCCTTCGCCGGTGCCGCCTGCTCAACCCGCATCGACGCCGCCAGCGCAACCCACTGCGCCCAAGGCCGCGCCCGCGCGCGGCAATGACAAGTCGGACTGGCAGGACAAGGGTGACAGTTCTGGCAAACCCGCTGACAAACCCGCGGGCAACCGCGACAATCGCGACAATCGCGACAATCGCGACAACCGCGACAATCGAGACAATCGCGACAAACCCGGCCGTGGCAACGCGGAGCGCACCGATGCCGAACGCGCCCCCGCCGCCGCAACACCCGCACCGCAGCCGGCCACGGCACCAGCGTCGCCACCGCCCCAGCCGCCACCGCGTCAGGCCGATCCCCGAGCACGACCGGCAGCACCTGTGGCACGACCGGCGGAGCCCAAAGCACGTCCGGCTGAGCCTGTCGCACGTCCGGCAGACCCTGCAGCGCGCGAGCAACCACCCCGCCAGCAGCGCGAAGCTACCCCGCAGCGTGACCGCAAGGATGATCGTCCCGCCCAGCGCGCGACGCCGCCTTCGCCACCTGCTGCCGCAAAAGAGCCTTCAAAGGAGACCCAGCCCGCGCCGCCCAAGCCGGTGGTGCAACCCCCGTCGCGACCGCAACCTGTGGCCGAGCCGCCCAGCAAGGAAATGAAGCCTGCATTGCGTCCAGACAATGATCGGGGCAAGGGAAAGGACAGTGGCAAAGACAGTGGCAAAGACAGTGGCAAGGACAGTAGCAAGGACAACAAGAAGGACGCGGATGACGGTGACGGCGAGAAGCACAAGGGCAAGAAGTGATGCTGACGATTGCCCGGCCGCGAAGCGCCACAACCGGTAATCACGATGACAGGGGCACGCGTTGGCTGGCCCCTTGGATTGGTAAAACGAGCTGACCCTGTTACGGGGCGTGGCCGCCATGTCATGACAAGGCTGCAAAGCCCTTGGCAGGCTTTAAAACCCTTAGCAGGCTGTCTTGCCTCAGCCCGATGCCGCCCCTACCCCAAAGCGCAGGGCAAGATGCTCGGCAAGGTGCTCGGCCACCATGGAGTACAGGATGGGTGACGGGTGAAAGCCGTCTTCGGCCATCAACTTCGGGTGGGTGAAGCCGTCCATCGGCACGTGGGAGACAAAGCCGACGCGCCGCGGGTGTGCCGCCCAGCGTGCCTGCAGGTCATTGTTGCGCCGTGCCTGTGCACCACCGTACCAGGCCAGTGGTTGCGGAAGCAGCGGAAAGCGCTCGACGGCTGGCAGGCCGGGAAACAGGATGTGCTGCACGCCGGTCCTCGTGCGAAGCAGGCGGACGATGCGGCTCCGGGCACGCAGTGCGGACCCGGTGCTCACGTTGTTGCTGATGTCGTTGACACCCACGATGACAACGGCCACATCGGCGGCGGCCAGTGGCTCGCTTCCCAGCAGATGCTGCACACCGGTTGAGGTGAGGCCCGTCTGCGCAATCAAACGCCAGCGCACATCGCGCTGGATGCGTTTTGCCAGCGTCGCGGCAAGCTGCGAGGCCAGTGCGTCATCCTGGGTATCTGCCCCCACGCCGGCCGCAGAGGAATCGCCCGCGATCAAGAGCGACACAGGCCGCGCCATGGATGCATCCGGCGAGCTGGCGATACCGTGGCGGAGGCCCGTCGGCTCCGGCATCGAGAGTGCGACGCGACGCAGGTGCAGGGCTTGCGCCCTCAGCATGGGTGCCAGAACGGGCTTGAAGAGTCTAACGACCATGAGTATTGACGACTTTGGCGGGGACGGGAGGTGGCTGGGGAGGTGGCTGGAGATTCCTGCCAAGACTAACCGGAAGCGCGTCACACTTCGGTGCGGCAACCCACATCCAGCCAGCAGCGCATGCGCCTCCAGAACTCGGCGTCACCAAGCGGAATCGGGGGCTGGTCTGGATACACAGCCACTCACCGCCCGCCCCACAGTCGTGAAGTGAATCCGGAAGTGATCGGCGATCTGCCGACAAGCGATTCCACCTGTAGCGTGCGCACGAACGATGGCCGGGTTGCGATCAGGCGCGGCCTTGTCAATCTTCGTCAGCGTCGGTGGCGGCGGTCGCCGCTCACACGACCAAACCTCCTCCCTGTCCTATCCGCTGCTACCCGCTGCCAACTGGTGCACTTTGATGTTGAATGCACCGCTTGAACAGATCACAGATGGCACTTGTGCAAGACTTGTTGCTCACCCCGAGGTGTAAGTTCTAGCCTTGCAATTGGGATAACGACTCTGGCGCCCTTGATTTGCTGGTGCCGACGCGCCACGCCAACCAAAGCAAGGCCGCGAAGATCACCAGGCTCAGCCCAAACGCTGGCGCCTCCCCGATGGATGCCACAAAAAAGGTGAGGGGTTTGGTTGCGCCCGCTCGGGCCACAACCATCTGCAACAGGCCGTTCAAGATAAACAGCGAGCCGGCCAGCAGCCACGGCCACCCAGTGCGCCAGTTCTTGAAAAAGAACAGCAGGCCAATCACGCCGCAGACCAACGTGAGGGTCTGCGCGGCCTTGGCAAAGCGGTTGAATGTCTCGGGCCCCTCGATGCGATAGCCGGGCACAAAGCTGATGAGCGTGAAGAAGAGGGCGATGCCCAGGAAGAGCAACGCCGTACTCATGAGCAAGGCGCCGTGGATCTGACGATTCTTCCTCAGAATGAAGGCCAGAAACACCAGCAGCGCAACCTCCAGCGTGACCGTGACGTTCTGCACGACCAGGGCATCTGCCTTGCCCACCAACGCATCCTTCGCTGCCGAATGAACCGTGAGGAGCGCCAGGCTGGCCACCAGCAACGGCCCCGCGAAGAAGATGGATTGTCCGATGGTGCGATGAAGGGAGCGGCGATCCTGACTCAGCACAACAAGCTGGCTCAACAACAGCGTCAACCAGGCAAGACTGGTGACGATGTGCAGGTAGTGGTACGCATTGCGCTCGACCGGCTTGCCGAGAAAGAGGCTGGAGAAACCGGCCAGGCTCACCGCGATGACCAGCACCAGAAAGATGATCTCCAGTGTGTACTTGTTCTTCATGCACTCTGCTCAACAATGGTTGGAAATCAGGGGGACCAGGCTCGATATTCCTGCCCTATACCCCAAGCTGCGAATATTCGCATGAGAGTGACGAGTGCAAAGAGCGCCTCTCAAGGCACAGAATCACAACCTATTCACTCTACTTCACCAGAAATTATCCCGTTGGCGCGCGTTGGCGCGCGTTGGCTCGTGCCCCCCGTTGGCTCGTCGCAATTTATTTATTCGCCTTAGTCTTGGGCGCGCGCAAAGGCTCAGGAAGAGACGATTCTGCAGGTTGAAACTGGCGGCGCAGTTGAAAAGCCGTCTCGAACAGGGTGAGGTGTGCCGGCTTGCTTAAATCAGCTGCGATCATCTTGTTCACCCATACGGAGGTATTGTGTTCCGGCCACTTTCCCGAATTTCTGCTGCGCATGGCTGCAAGGGCGCCGGCAAACTCTTTCCAGCGTTCCGGCACGACCTGCCTGAAGTAGAGGACCGACACGATATCGGCAAGTGCCTCCCCCCACTGCTCCACAGCACCACTTTTGACCACCGAGTAGTAGCCCTGGACGGTCAGATTCTCATGCGCGACGCCCGGCGGCAGCACCAGGTCAAAGCGGCGATGAATGTAGGCTTCGCGCTGCTCAACGCAGTGTGCAATCTCGTGAGCGGCTATCGAGCTGAGCCAAATCGGCAGATCCTGCGCGGACATTTGCTCGAAAAACTGAATCAGCCCGTCTTCCGGAACGCCGTTGACATACACCAGACAAACACCATCACCCAGGCGCAGACCGGTAGACATCAACGGCAGCGCAATGCCTTCCTTTTCCGCATCCAGTACTACAACGGGCAGCTTTTCTGATTTCAAGAGCGGCGCAATCTCGCTGACGGCATGGCGCAGCTGATCCGTTGTCGGATAAGGCGCGGCCGACGCCAACGCACAACACCACAGCCAGGGAATCAACAACCCCAATTGCCATGAATCCTGCATCATCTCCCCCGAGGAAAGGCAAGCAGTTCGCATGCAACGAAAGACCACTCAGCTCAAAACCACTGAGGGTGGCTTGTACCCTTCCGGCGCCATTTACGAGCGCGCCACTGTGACGAATGTAACGACTTTGATGCGGTGTCGGTTGCTAGCAATCAGGGCCATAGGGTGCCAATCCCCGGCCCGGCCTGACCAACACCCCATGACATAGGGGATGCATCGGCAGTCTCAACGTCAAACATGAATCGCCCCGGGTTTTGAGGAGGTTGTTGATTTCCGTTTAGCACTGGGCGGGGGGGAGCACAATTGGCGACGGCCCACGATTGATCTCTGCCTGCCGAGTGTGAGTGCGAATATTCGCATTGCTGAATTGCAACACCGCATTGCGCTGTCCAAAAATAAAGGGAATTGTTTGCACAGTTGCTACATTGCAAGACCTGCCCCCGGTGTGTGTGCAAGCTACTTCCCGGTTGCAATGTCCTCCTGCAACTTTTGTAGCTCATCCAGCACGCGGATGAATTTCTCGCCAAACGGCGTGACCGTGTACTCCACGCGGGGCGGAACCTCATGGTGCGCGACACGCTCAATGATGCCGAATTCCATGTTCTTGCGCAGGCACTCATTGAGCACCTTGGTGGTCAGCCCTTCGACGCTGCGCACCATCTGGCCCGGCCGGTTGATGCCGTGCGCCAATAGCTGATACACCGTGAGCGACCATTTGCAGCCATAGATCGTCTCCACCATGCGCGCGCCGCGTTCGTTGGGAGATCGTCTGGAAAATGTTTTCGCCTGACTTGTCATCAACATGTACCCATAAGTGCCTACCCCACCCGTTTGTACCTGCTGTTCTGCAGGTCACTCCATTGTCTAAGCTGCGTGCTCCGATGATCAACCAGGACACAAGCAAATGGAAAAAGTAGCACAACCCGTCGCTCTCATTGTGGGCGGCTCAAGCGGAATCGGCATGGCCACAGCGAAACAGCTGCTCAATGCAGGCACACAAACCATGATTCTGGGAAAGTCCGCCGAGAAACTTGCCGCCGCCGAGCGTGATCTGAGCACGGCCGGACAGGTGGAAACGATGCAAGCCAACTTGTATGACGCAAAGGATGTAGAGAAGGTCGTGCAGTTCGCGGGAAACCATCAGCGCCATATCAAGTATCTAGTCAATGCCGCAGGATACTTCAGTCCCAAACGCTTTCTCGATCACACGCAGGAAGACTACGACACCTACCTGGAGCTGAACCGCGCCCTGTTTCAAATCTCTCAGGCGGTGGCAAAGAACATGGTGGCGAATGGTGGCGGCTCCATTGTCCACATCGGATCCATGTGGGCGAGGCAAGCCGTGAAAGCAACGCCGTCGTCCGCCTACTCAATGGCCAAGGCGGGTCTGCACGCACTGACCCAGCACATGGCCATGGAGCTCGCCGAGCACAACATCCGCGTCAATGCGGTGTCGCCTGCCGTGGTCAACACGCCCATCTATGAGTCGTTCATCGACCGCAGCCAGGTTCAGGCGACGCTGGCAACCTTCAATGGATTCCATCCGCTGGGCCGGATCGGGACACCCGACGATGTGGCCCGGACCGTCTGCTTTCTTCTAGGAAATGAGGCGAGCTGGGTGACAGGTGCCGTATGGGACGTGGACGGGGGTGTCATGGCGGGGCGGAACTAAGGCGCATTCCGCTGCTGGCGGCGTACAGGGCCTTGTCACGAAGTCTGACGGGCTTGGACTGGCGGGCAAAGGCCGCAGGAATGGGGCATGTCTTGCAACATCGCACTGCTACATTGCAAGACCTGATCCCCTTTTTTCATTGCAGAAAATAGTGGTCAGAGCTGTCCCCTATTGTTCGATCTACCTTGAGTTAAGTATCCGAGACCACTTGTCCTGCCTGAAGTCTTCAGGTGCGCCATCCCGCGAGTTCAGGTGAAAGCGCAGAGAGAAATCGCCCTCGATCGGCTTGCCATTCACCTCCTGTGGTGCAAAGGTCCAGCCTTGAAGTGAGAGCCGAGCGTAACGGCGAACGCTTTCCGGCATGCCAGGCGGCGCCTTGACCTCGATAGCGATGCATTGGCCGTTGGTACCGACCTTGCAAACACCCTCAACACGCCCTTCCCATCCGGCAGTTTTTTCAATGTCTGTGGGGAAAGGGGCATAGTACTGTTTGACAGGATGCGGTCCCATGGACAGGCCGCTGACTCGAACCTGGGCACCGCCGCCGGCAGTCGGTGTGACCAGGAAATCCAGCCGGACACCTGTTCTAAACGTCGCCGGCTTGCCACCTTCCTCTGGCGGTTGGATTCTTGCTTTCGAAATGCGGTCCTTGACGTTCTGAGCAAACTTGGCGGGGTACCTGGCCTCGTCAATCAAGGTGTACTCGGCTGCCGTGCCTTCAGTGTTGAACAGTACTCGTGCCCAGACTTCGACGGTGTAAGGTTCGCTGGAGTCTTGGGCGTAGGCGCAGGTTGCAAAAGCGGCAACAACGAGGCTTCCGAGGGCTGTGCGAATGTTGATCATTTGTTTGAGGATTGTCTGATGGAGATAGAACTGCGCTGGCCAGGGAAACTCTGATCAAGTTCAACACACCCGTCATACCGGCGAAAGCCGGTATCCAGCCTCGAGTGCCATCAACATGTTGCGAAGTCATGGATACCGGCTTTCGCCGGTATGACAACTTGATCAGAGGTTCCCTGGCCATATCACAACTGGGCTTGAGCAATAGTTGGTTCAGGGGTAATCCATAGCGGTTCTCATCAAGGGGGCAGTGATCGCGAGTATTCGCATCTACCCTACCAATTCAGAGATATCGACCTTGGCACCTTTTGCTTTTGAAGCTGGCGGGTCGGGTCGGGTCGGGCAGGTGTGGCGCTTGAATCTGTTGAAGCGGGTGTGGCGGTATGGGCGAATAGTCGCAGTGAGGCCAGTGTCTCACTTTGAAGCAGAATCCGCCCTGCCCCACAATACAAATAACCTTGGCACGGGGACTGATTGTGGCCCCTATCGTTGCTTTCTCCCACGGAATTCTTCCGATCTAGGCCGCCCGCGCCTGCATGGCCCCACGCCGCCGCGCCCACCACCACAGCAGCAACACCGTGATCGTGGTTGACGCAAGCAGCAGCGCCGAACACTCCGGGCCAAACATCCCGCCGGTCAACCAGTCGGGCCCGGCATACCGGCTTTCGAGCGGCGCCAGCTTGCGCCAGGACTCGATGCCGGAAAGCGGCACGCCGCTCAGGAGAATGGTGAAGTTCCACGCCGCATGATTCGCAGTCACCACCCACAGGTTGCGCGTCAGGATGAATATCAGGCCCCACAGCAAGCCCGCCACGGTCACCGACACCAGCATCGCCACCACGGCGCCTGCTCCGCCGTTCCCGACATTTTCCATGTGAGCCACGGCGAAGATCGCCGATGACACCACCAGCGCGATCCCTGTTCCCCAAGCCCGCTCCAGCAGCCGGAACAGCAAGACACGATAGACCAGCTCTTCCAGCATCGCCGCGATGCCGATCAAGGCCGCCACGCCCACGAGCGCTGACGAGAAGCCCCGGTACTGCACCATCTCGTAAGCGCCGAGCGCGAACAGCATTGTGATCGGCAAGCCCACCAGAACCACCCCGCTGACTGCGCCCAATAGCAGGGGAACCGGCCGCAGCTTGAGCTCGATCGCTTCGCGCTTTTCATGCCAGTGCACGAAGGCCCAGTAGCCGCCCAATGCCGCCAGCACAATCCCGATGCGCCGGATGACGCTAAGCCATTCAGGCCCGGGTTGCAGCGCCATGTCGATCAGCGGCAGCAGGCCCTGCCGAAACAGCGCAATCGAGCCCAGCACTGCTACGCCACCGAGCAGCAGCGAGCCCAGCAGGCGAAGGGTGATGCGCGCGTGCTGCCTGAAGACGCCTTCCGGCGGGTGTGAAGGGTTTGCAACGGGATCAAGATTAGTCATGCGCGGTGGTCCAGGTGTCGTAGGGTATCGAGACCCTAAAGCCGACCCAGGCCACCAGCCACGGAAAAGTGACGAAGCAGGCATAGGGATGCATCAAACATGGAATTCAGCCACTGGTAATCCATGCTCTCAACGACCGCGAAAGTACCTGGCAGTGCCGGCAACAGCGGGCGCGTTGGGCTTTGGGTGGAATACTCTGTTCTGATGAGCGTTCCGCTATCGCGAATATTCGCGGTTGCTACATTGCTAGACCTGGCGCCGTGGTCCTCAAACAATAGAGGGACGGGGTAAGGCATCCCGGTTTTCAAGGGCACTTTGGAAGGGCCACTTCCTGGAAATGCGAACCTGGAGGACCCATTAATTCGGTACCCCGAATCAACGAGCCAAGAGACTCAAAACAAGATCACACCAGACAATGTCGGCAAATTACGCCCATCCCGTCAGCCACAGCTCGCGGGAGGGTTTTTTCTACAGCATCGTTAGACGCATGGTTGGACACTCCCACTGTCACTCCACCCGGTCGAATTCTTCATGTCGAAACCCTTGCCTTCGTTATTGATGATGAGCGTGCCAGCGCCCCTCTTCGCGCGGTCGTAACCCAGGCACACCATGGGTGTCTCATCAGGATTGGTAATTCCACCGTAGTAGCAATCGCCGTTCATTTGGCACAACTGCACGCAAGCGGTCATGCAATCGTCCTTCTCGCAGCCGAGATCGCCCTGGTGGTCGCGCGTGGGTGGCTTGAAATACAAATCCCAGGAGACTTTACCCTTGGCGGGCACGGTGATCGAGTTCGCCGTCTTCCCCCAGTCCATGCAGAAGTTATTGCCGAAATTCCTCGGATACGTGTGGAAATCCCCCTTCACCTTCCGGTCGGATGAATGGTGGTTGAAGACGGTTACCGTGATCAACTTGTCGCTGCCCCCGCTGGAGGTCACCGTGCTCTCCTTGCCGCTGGCCTTGGCGGCGGGCAACGTGGCCTTCTTGTCACTGTCTTTTGCAGCTGGCGCCGTGACCTTCTTTTCACTGGTCTGTGCAGCTGGCGCTGCAGCCTTCTTGTCATTGGCCTCGGCGGCGGTCACCAAGCCCATCAACACGACGATGCAAGCTGATACATGCAGTTTCCTGTCCATGCGAACCTCCGGGTGGGATGTCGACAAAAGTAGCCTATCGGTTCGCGGCGCTTCCCGCAAGGTGACTTCTGCACATCATCAGCCACCCTGGGCTGTCTGCCGCTTCAACGAGGTCCATGGCCGCCTTCAGGCGGCCGCCATGGCATCAGTAATAGATCAGATCGCGCAGACGCTTTTCCAGCGAGCGCGGCTCATGCGCACCCGGCTCCGGATCGGCCGGGAGGTCGCGCGGGCGCATCGGGGACAGGATCACGTTGCGCTGAACGCCCTGCCGGATCACATCGAGGTTGAGCGGTGCACTGAACAGCTGGGGAAACTGGGTATGCAGTCGCTTTAGCGCCTGGCCGTGCGGGGTGTCGATATTGTGTGTCGGCCCGGCATCTGTTGCCGAGTCCACGCGGCGGGGCGTTAACAGCATCAGGACCGATTTCGTGTACACGGATTGGTCGCTGCGGTTGAACAGATACTGAATCAGCGGCAGATCGCCCAAGAGCGGCGCGGCACTGCGCTGGCGCTCGATCTGGCGCTCGCTCAGGCCGCTCAGGATCAGCGTTTCGCCGAATCGGACCGCGACTGAAGTCGTGACCGCCTGCTTGGTGGTCTGCAAGGCCTGTTGAAAACTGCCGGTTACGGCCGGATTGCCGAAGTTCACGAAGCTGCGCGTCGCCGAGACGTTGAGCAGGACCCTGTCGTCGTCCAGAAAAGTCGGCGTGACAGCGAGTGAAACGCCGATGTCGCGATCCTGGATGTTGCCCGCGAAATTGCCCGACAACGCGAGCGAGACCGACTCTCCGGAAAAGAATGTCGCGGGTTGCCCATCGGAGGCCACCAGAGTCGGGCGCGCAACCACGCTCGCGTAGTCGAGCGAGTCGTTGGCGATGTTGAGCGAATACATCACGTTGGGAACATTGATCGCACGCGTGATCACGCGCTGCACGGAATTCATGTCTCCCGTCGCATCGCGTGCGCGGGTATCGGTTCGAGTCCCCGAGCCGCCGTACTGCAGCATCAGGCCATCGAGCACGTTGACGCCGCGGCCGGAGGCTTCGACCTCCTCGGTGCGGATCATGATGACGTCGACCTGAACCATCCTGAGAGGTTTGCCGTCAGCACTCGGCTTGGGCGCCGGCAGCGGCTGCACGGCGGACGGGCTGGGGGCGGACTGGTCAGTGCTGTTCTGCGCAAGGGTCAGGACCTGCGGGGAAGACCGAAAAGCATTCCAGTCCTCGACGCGTTCGATGATTCGATCGCGTTCGCGCAGCGGCAGCGCATCGCCGATGCGCGAGACGGCCAGGCGCGCGGCATCGACGTCACCGGCTGCCGCGGAAACGATTGCGACCGCAGGCTGCAGGTACGCGTTGCCCGGGGCGAGCCGCTGGGCCTCGCGGATCGCAGGCAGCGCGGTTCGCATGTCGTGGTTGTAATAGGACGCCACGGCGAGGCGGTACAGCATCGCGGGATCTTGCGGGCGATACATCACGGCGCGGGCGAACTGCTCCTGCGCCTCGCCGTACCGCCTCTCCCGCAGATAAGTTTGTCCAAGACCCGCCGCCGCCGGCCAATACGATTGCTCCAACGCAAGCGCCTGCTGGTAGCCCACTTCGGCGAGTGCCGCCGCCGCCCGATCGCCGCTCTCCGCACGCTGGCGATACACTTCGGCGACCAGGAAGTGCGCGACCGCGTTGAGGGGATCGAGCTTCAGTACGGCGTCGAAATGGATGCGGGCTTTGTCGTATTCACCAGCGCCGAAGTGCTTGAGGCCGGCATCGATCAGAAGCGTGGAATGGCTGGCCGCCTCGCGACCGGCGGCGGGTCCGCCCGGCGCCTCTTCGGCGCTGCGGACTGGAACGCTCCCCTGGCAGCCCGCCAGCACGGCAAGGAGCATGACGAGTGCGACGCGCAAGTTCTTTTCCACTTTGAGTCCCTCCTCCCAGAGCCTGGGGGTATTGTTCTTTTTGCAAAAGACCACGTCGGATTGTATGACGCCAGCATCCGATCCTTGACCACCTGCAGGGAATATACCAACCCGGCAAACAAGAGAGGCCGCAATCAAAGGGGCCACACCCTGGCCCCTTTTGTTCTCTTGCCTTTAGGTCACTGGATGACGTAAATGCAATGTTGCAAGACCTGCACCCGTTCGCTCCTCGCGCCGCTAGCTGCGGCAAGACTTCCCCGTCTCGCCGCACTGATAGCCGTCCGCGCATACAAAATTGTGGACGCTGACGGACTTTATGGGCCAACCCAGCAGGTCATGGGCGATGGACCTGGCGCGGTCGTTGGAGCAAGTGGCGTTGCAGCTGTTCTTGCCCACATCCGTGAAGTCGTAGCTGACATGGTGGACGTCGCTACCCTGGTCGACGCGGAAGCGGCAGTTGCGCGGGAGGTTGCCCCACGGGACACTGAATTTCTGCGTGAATGCGGCACCCTGGCCCTTTCCTTGCCAATTGCGCAGTGACAGACCGATTTTCTGGGAGAAGCGCGCATTGTTGGGGGAGACAATATCCAAGGCAACCAGGTCTACAGTCTGATCACCCATCCCTTCGCTGCCCGAAGACCAGACGCCGGTGACCGTCACGCTTCCATTTCTGAGGGGAAAGGGAGAACCATCAAAGACAACGGTCCCCTGGACCGGCATGCCCAATGCGTCCTGGGCGATCAGCTGAAAACTGTCCGTATTGGAGATGAACTTCTGGCGGTCCGGGAAATACTTGAGATCGTTGCCGGGTTGGGTCTGGAACGTGTTGCTCATGGAGAAGCCATCCGCCGTGTGGCAGGCCACTGTCACCTTCAGCAGGGGGGGATGGTCGTAATACAGAGTCTCGCTTGCAACAGTTCCTTTGACCCACTTGAAGCCGCTGGGCACGGAATAAGTTCCACTTGCGGTCCAGCCAGACGGTGCAACCGCAGGGCCGGGTGGCAGCTGGGGGCACGCAACGATTGTTGATACGACATTAGCGCTCGCTGGCGTGGCGAATGATGCGAGAAGCGCGGCGCAAATCAGAAGGTGATGGCGGGTCAAGGTGTGCCTCCACTAAGTCCACTGCAGTGAGTTAATGTTCTTGATGCAGGATTCGTGATGCAGGATTCATGATGCCAACAGCTGCGGGATTTCCGCGTTGCTTGATGGAGCGCATGGTTTGCAGGCAGCGGGCAGCTTGCCGCCTCGACCACTACTATCTCATCCGGCAGACGTTCCAGCAATGAACGGCATTCATCTGTCGCGGGTTGACAAGTCACCGGGCCAGCCGATCTCCACCAACTGAGGTCTTCTGCCTTGGTCGCTCATGTTCCGATGCTTGCGAATATTCGCATCCAGCGCTTTAGAGCAGTCCGCCATTCGTGGGCAAGATCAACCTGACCCCGTTATTTCCTCTTTTTCAGTCACTTCAGTCACCTTAACGCCATATCAAAATTGCCACGCGATGATTCGACTCTTCTTTTGGCCCTGTGCCATATCGATGGTCTCCACCCGTTGTGCATTCACGTCGCGTAGCGCGGCATAGATTGCCGGCAGACTTTCTTCGCGCGACACCAGGGAACTGAACCACCCCACCTGCGACCTGCATGCTGCACTCTCGGCTGCCATTCGACACACAAACCCCACCTCGCCACCGTCGCACCACAATTCCGCCGCCTGACCACCAAAATTGAGCTTGGGATTCGATTTTGTAATGCCCGCCTTGCCCAGGTTTTTCCCCAGATTTCTCCATTTACGCGTTGCGCTGTCTTCGGCTTCGCGCGCAGAAGCGTGGAACGGCGGATTACACATCACCAGGTCGAAACGATCATCCGGTGCGAGTATGCCCGCAAAGATTTTCTGCATTGACGATTGCTGACGCAGCTCGATCACCGCCGCGAGGCCGGCATTGTCGTCAATGATCTTTTGAGCGGCGCCAAGTGCTACTGCATCACAATCACTGCCGACAAACCGCCAGCCGTATTCATGGTGGCCAATCAACGGATAAATACAATTCGCACCAACACCGATGTCGAGCACCCGAACTTCTGGCCCGCGCGGGATGCTGCCATTGTGGTCATTGGCGAGTAGATCCGCCGCAAGATGAACATAGTCTGCGCGGCCCGGAATCGGCGGGCATAAATAGCCCGGCGGGATGCGCCATGATTCAACGGCGTAAAACACCTTGAGCAATGCCGCATTCAACGCCATCACCGACTCGGGATTGGCAAAGTCGATGGTCAATTCAATGGCGTCAAACGGATTGGGGATCAGAAATGCTTCCAGCGCCGGCAAGGCTGCGACCAGTTGCGCAAAGTCGTAGCGGCCGCGATGGCGGTTGCGTGGATGAAGGCTCAGCTTTTCGAGGACGGGTTTACGGATCGCGGGTGGCATTTCTTGCTTGGCGCGCTTGGCGGACTTTTCGGGCTTGGCGGGAGGTGCGGGTTTTGCAGGCATGTTTGTCAAAAGGGGCGAGGCTGGGCTGTCCCTCGTTATTGCACCTTCAAATGTGTCCTTGAAATCGGGACAGCTCAGTCTGAAAATCATCTAGCTGGCCTCCCACTG
>JANNSU010000042.1:0-67203 GCA_031394355.1 Betaproteobacteria bacterium
CCCTCACCCTCTCCCCCGCCCCTCTCCCAACCAGGGAGAGGGGAGTGAGGCACCTTCGATAGATAAGTGATTCGCGGTGCCTGTCACAACGGACCCAGCGGCGGCTCCTGCATCACCGCAATCTGCTCGCGCAGCTCCAGAATGCGATCCTGCCAATAGCGTTGGGTATTGAACCAGGGAAAGGCCATTGGAAACGCGGGATCATCCCAGCGGCGCGCCAACCAGGCGCTGTAGTGGATGAGGCGAAGTGTGCGCAGCGCTTCAACGAGATGCAGTTCACGCCGATCGAATTCGCGGAAATCCTCGTAGCCTGCCAACACGTCCGACATCTGGCGTGTCATCGACGCTCGGTCGCCGGAGAGGAACATCCACAAGTCCTGGATGGCCGGCCCCATGCGGCTGTCGTCCAAGTCTACGAAGTGTGGACCTTCGCCTTCACGCCAAAGGATGTTCCCGCCATGGCAGTCGCCGTGGGTGCGAATGTTGGCAAACCCGCCGCAACGATCAAATGCTGCCATGACGCCATGCAGCGCCTGCTCGGTTGCCGCCATCCACGCTTCCCGGATATCGGCGGGAATAAAGTCGTTCGCAAGCAGCCATTCGCGCGGCTCGACGCCAAATGTGTCGAGGTTCAGTGCGGGGCGTGTTGCGAATATTCGCAACGCACCGATGTTGTGGATGCGCGCCAGAAAGCGACCCAGCCATTCCAGCGTGTCGGGATCCTCCAGCTCCGGTGCACGGCCGCCACGGCGTTCAAACAGGGTGAAGCGATAGCCGCTGTGTTCCAGCAGCGTGCGGTCGCCTATGATGTTCGGCGCGACGACGGGAATCTAGGCCTCGGCCAATTCCAGCGCGAACGCGTGCTCCTCAAGAATCTGTTCGTCCGTCCATCTGCCGGGCCGGTAGAACTTGGCGATGACAGGCTTACTGTCCTCAATCCCGACCTGATACACACGATTCTCGTAGCTGTTCAGGGCAAGCTGTCGGCCGTCAGTGCGCTGCCCGGTGCCAGCCATTGCCGCATCGACTGCATCCAGGATGAGATCAGGAGAGAGGTCTGAGAATGGTGCGGTGGCGGTCATGCAGGGATTCTACGCATGACCCGGGGAAGCGACGGCTGAAGCGGCCCGGAGTCCTGACCTAAAACACCCCCGCCGCCATCCCGGCCGCCAATGCCGCGCCGCGATCCGCACACCGCTTCTGATCCGCAGGTGTCAGTGACTTGCGCGCGAGGATGGCCTCCGGCGTCTGGGCATTCGTGATGACGATGATGGGGTCGGCAATGCGCTTCAGTCGGAGTCCCGTGGCGATGCGTTCGATCTGCTTTACCGTGCCTTGCCCATCGGAGCCGGCACAGACGAGCAGCGAGTAGGGTCGGCCGTTGATCCGGTCGAGGCAAGGGTAATAGACGCGATCAAAGAAGTCTTTCATGAGGCCAGCCATCGAGGCCAGGTGCTCGGGTGTGGCAAACAGGTAGCCATCGGCGGCCAGCATCTTCTCCGGTGTTGCGTCGCGGGCATGCTCGATGTCGACCTCGACCTCACGACCGGCAACGTCGACGGCGCCGCGCACGGCCGCCTCCACCATGCGGGCAGTGCCGAAGGTGGTGGAAGTCCAGATGATGAGAAGACGCTTCATGATGGTGAGATGGGGGCAGGTAGATGGGGCTCAAGCAAGTGGACCACGCAAATGCACCATGATTTGTAACTTTTCAAGACAGCGCCCATGACTTGCCAGCGGCGCCGCCCGTGTATCGAGCGCATCGATACCGCCCAGGGGCGCGTCGAGGGCAAATGTGGAATCAAGCGCGGCGCGACTTTGCAGGAAGCGATAGCGTTCCGAATGTAGGACTGCGGCGCTGAGGTAGAGCAGGTGCGTCTGCATGATGACTCCGGTATTGCGTACGGTGCCATCGTGCCTGTTGCCACGCTTGCGGGCACTCATGTCCCGACGGAATGCGGAACCGCTGGCGCGGGCTGCGTCTGGATCAGGTTCTGCCACCGCCAGTGATTCGCCTGCCTGGCTTACTCGGACTTCTCGGCTTTCGACTTTGGTGGCTTGCAGGTGGTCGTCACACGCAGCTTCTCGGTACCCTCCGGCGCAGGCGCAGTGAGAATGACGCGTTTGCCGGGCCGAGATACCGCAGCCCGAACCACGGCGGGACGCTGGTTGAATCCGAACTCCACCCGGCAATGCGCGTTCACCTTGTCTCCATTTGCAATGATCACTTTTGGGTTGGGGCCACCGGTGGCGTCTGCGGTGACCTTCAGGCCGTTCATGTCCTTCTTGTGATCCACTTCGTAGGCGTGCGCGGAGAGGACGGTACACAGATACAGCGCCCCGCCTACCAGCATTGCCTTGCCAGAGCCTCTTTTCATGTTCATGTCCCCGCGTGGTTTGAGCTCTGGCGAGTGTAGCGGGCCGATGGGGCAGGGGCAAACAGGTAAAATCGCTGCTTCTTTCCTGCAGCCCCAAATCATGAACACCACCAGCCTGACCTGCCTCGACATCCTCTCAGGCATTGCCCCCGCCGATCAACCTGTAACTGTAAAGGGCTGGGTCAAGACCCGCCGCGACTCCAAGGCGGGTATTTCTTTCGTGAGCATCTCCGATGGCTCCTGCTTTCACCCGGTGCAGGCGGTGGCGCCCAATACGCTCGGCAATTACGAGAGCGAAGTCCTGAAGATCACTGCGGGCTGCGCGGTGGAGGCCACCGGCATGATTGTGCCGTCCCCGGCGAAGGGCCAGCCGTTCGAGATGCAGGCGACCGAGGTGAAAGTGATCGGCTGGGTGGATGACCCCGATACCTATCCCATCCAGCCCAAGGCGCATTCGATGGAGTTCCTGCGCGAAGTGGCGCACCTCCGCTCGCGCACCAACGTCATTGGCGCTGCCACGCGCGTGCGCCACACGGTTGCCCACGCCATCCATCAGTTCATGCACGAAAACGGCTATCTCTGGATCAATACACCCATCATCACCGCGAGCGATGCGGAGGGTGCCGGCGAGTTGTTCCGCGTCTCCACGCTGGATCTGCAGAACCTGCCGCGCACGCCGGATGGCAAGGTCGATTTCTCGCAGGACTTCTTCGGGCGCGAGGCGTTTCTCACCGTGTCCGGCCAGTTGAACGTCGAGACGTATTGCATGGCGCTCTCCAAGGTCTACACCTTCGGCCCGACCTTTCGTGCGGAAAACTCCAACACCAGCCGCCACCTGGCCGAGTTCTGGATGATCGAGCCGGAGATTGCTTTCGCGGATCTGTCTGCCGATGCAGACCTGGCCGAGGCCATGCTCAAGTACGTGTTCAAAGCCGTCCTCTCCGAGCGTGCTGATGACATGGCGTTCTTCGAGGAGCGTATCGAGAAGGGCATCATCGCCAAGCTGGAACAGATCGTGAACAAGCCCTTCGTGCGCATGGATTACACTGAGGCCATCAAGATTCTCGAATCCTCAAAGCAGAAGTTTGAATACGGCGTGAAGTGGGGCACGGACTTGCAATCGGAGCATGAACGCTATATCGCCGAGAAGCACGTCAATGGCCCCACGGTGCTGATGAACTATCCAAAAGAGATCAAGGCGTTCTACATGCGTTTGAATGATGACAACAAGACCGTGGCCGCCATGGATGTGCTGGCGCCCGGCATCGGCGAGATCATCGGCGGCTCACAGCGGGAAGAGCGCCTCGACGTGCTGGATGCTCGCATGGTGGAAAGCGGGCTCGATCCTGCACATTACAGCTGGTATCGCGATCTGCGTCGCTATGGCACCGTGCCGCATGCGGGCTTTGGGCTGGGCTTTGAGCGCACCATTGCCTATGCGACCGGGCTATCGAATGTGCGCGATGTGATTCCGTTCCCGCGCACGCCGGGAAGCGCGAGGTATTGAGCATGCGAATATTCGCACTGCTATCCATGGTCTTCGCCACCGTTTGTGGTGCGCAGAGCGCCGACGACGCGCTGCCTGGCAACCATATCGATGTGACGCCGCTGCTTTCCGTCTCTGGCCAACCCACTGCGGCGCAGCTGGAAAAGCTGAAGGCGCGTGGCGTGCAGGCGGTGATCTACATTGCGCCGCCGACGGTGGGCACTTCCGTCAAGGATGAGCCTCTCATCGTCGGCCGACAGGGCCTGCTGTATGCAAATATCCCGGTAGATTTCGGCAACCCGACCCAGGCAGACTTCGATGCCTTTACCCGGCTGCTGGCCGCCTGGAAAGACAAGAAGGTCTATGTACACTGCCAGGTCAACATGCGCGGCTCGGTGTTCGTGTTCCTGCACCGAGTCATCCACGACAAGGTGCCGCCGGAACAGGCGTATGAGATCGTGCGCCGCATCTGGGTGCCGGACAAGGTGTGGCACGCCTTTCTGGTCGATACGCTCAAGCGGCACGGGGTTGCTTTTGATCCGTTGTAGCGCTTGCGAATATTCGCCATTGCTTCCCAATCTCCAGCCCTGATCGCCCAACGCTGTGACCGAATCCTCCAAGTATCTGCATAACCTCTTCTTCAACAATCGCGAATGGGCGCGTCGCATACGTGAGGCGCAGCCGGATTTTTTCGAGAAGCTTTCGCTTCAGCAGGCGCCGGACTATCTCTGGATCGGCTGCTCCGACAGCCGGGTGCCAGCCAATGACATCGTGGGGCTGTTGCCGGGCGAATTGTTCGTGCATCGGAATGTCGCCAACGTGGTCGTGCATACGGATCTGAACTGCCTGACCGTAATGCAATTCGCAGTCGATGTGCTCAAGGTGGAGCACATCATGGTCGTGGGGCATTACGGTTGCAGCGGCGTTCGCGCGGCGTTATTCGGCGACCGGCTGGGCCTGGCAGACAACTGGCTGCATCATGTGCACGATGTCCGCGACAAGCATCACGCCATCCTCGCGGCGATACCGGCAGACACCGACCGGGTAGATCGCTTGTGCGAGTTGAACGTCATCGAGCAGGTCGCCAATGTGTGCCAGACCACCATCGTCCGCGATGCCTGGGCGCATGGCCAGCCTCTGGCGGTGCATGGCTGGATCTACGGGCTGCACGATGGACTGCTTCGCGATCTGAACGTGACGGCCAGCAGCCTCGAGGAAGCGCAATCTGTTCGTCAGGCGCAGTTACAACCGGTGGCGCTACCGCTCCGCTAGCCTGTCTTCAGTCGAATTGACCTGCACCATTGCGTGACCTGCACCATTGCGTGACCTGCGCCATTCCGTTGCCGCGACGCTGGCAATGCGCGTAGACTCGGCCTACTTTTCACTTCCACCCAGATTCAGGAGCAGTCAATCGGCAACGAGCCGGGGAATGCCATGTTCACCGTGCCGGGCGTTTTTCCCCCGGCCGGGATCCCCCACCTTGCATTGGAGATTGACATGATCACCTGGAGCACCGACAAGCTGAAGAAGGAAATCGAGAAGGGCCACAAACGCAAATGGCTGCATTTGCCCGCGCTGGAGGCTGAGCTGGCTCGCCGCGACGTGGCCCACGCAGCCTCAGCGACACCAATGGAGAAGACGATGACTGCAAAGTTGCCCTCGGCATGAGTGCACAATTTCTGATCGAGGAAGTATCGGTGATCGAGAACAACTTCAGCGCGGATTCGCGTGACAAGGATGGTTTTCGGGTCGTCACCTATGAGCCAAAACGTGCGATCAGGCTCTGCATCGCCGTATCTCACATCGTTCACATCGAGACCGTGCGAGACAGCAAGGCTGGCGAGGCGCGCAGCATCGTGACACTCAGCTCGGCGCAACGCCTCATCACGAAGCGCGGCGCGGAGGAACTGCTGGGTGAAATCAAGGGTTGATCGGGACGGTTGGGTGCGGGATTGGCCCAGGTTGCTGATCGCCCGCTAGAATGTGATCTTTCGCAACCGGACAGGCGTCATGCGATTGATCGGCATGCTGGACTCACCCTATGTTCGCCGGGTGGCAATCTCGATGAAATTGATGGGGATCCCGTTTCAACACGAATCAGTATCGGTGTTCCGCCAATTCGACCATTTTTCTTCCATCAATCCGCTGGTGAAGGCGCCCACCTTTGTAACGGACGACGGTACGGTGTTGATGGAGTCCACCATCATTTTGAATTACCTCGATGCGCTCGTCCCGGCACCCGCACGGCTCATGCCTGACGGGGCACTTGCGGCACGGCAGGTCGGTGTGGCGCTGACAGCGATGGAGAAATCGGTACAGGTCTATTACGAGTTGTCGCTGCGTCCCGAGGGCACGCGCCACCTGCCTTGGCTTGAGCGGGTGAACAGCCAGATGCTGGTCGCCTTTGACTTGTTGGAAGGCATGGTGGGCGATGGCAAGCACTGGCTCCATGGCGCATCGCCACAGCAGCCGGATGTTTGCATCGCCATTGCCTGGCGGTTCGCGCAGTTCGTGCTGGCCGAGCGTGTGCCAGCCTCTCGCTATCCGGGTCTGGTGGCTTATTCCATGCGTGCCGAAGCACTCCCTGCTTTCATCGAAACCCCCCTCGACTGAAGAGGAAAGACAACATGTCTTCACCCGCCCCCCATCCCATGCGTGCATTCACGCTGATCGAGCTTGTCATCGTACTGGCCATCATTGGCATCCTCGCTGTCATCGCCACGCCATCATTGATTGACCGGGTCATCCGTGAACAGGTGGCCGAGGGCGAAAAACTGGCGATCGTCGCGCAGAAGGGTGTGGCTGCCATCTATGACAGTCGCACGGCCATGCCGGTGGACAATGCCTCCGCAGGTTTGCCGCCAGCTGAAAGCATGACCGGTGACCTGGTGCAGTCGGTCACGATTCGCGAGGGCGCCGTGACCGTTGTATATGGCAACAATGCGAACAGCGTCCTGAAGGGCAAGAAGCTGACATGGCGCCCGGCCATCTCGCCAGGGTTCAAGATTCTCGGTATCGAATGGTTGTGCAACCTGCGTGCCGTACCTGATAAGCGGGAAGCGCTGGGCAAAAACGAGACTGATATCGAAGAGCGTTATCTGCCGCTCAAATGCCGCGCACCCGCGACCAAGTCTTGAGTCTGCTGTTTGCAAACATGACAGGCTTGAAATCGGCTGGCGCGACATCATCATGTGGGCGTGTGGACTACATGAGTGGTTTCTGTCATCACGGCTTGCATGGATGCCAGTGCTGAGCGTCCATCTTTTCCCATTCGGAGTACATCACGGATGAAGCGTCTGTCCCTGACTGTCTTGCTGCTGGCCGCTTCATTTGCTGCGTGTGAGTATCTCGGCGTCGAAGCCGCCTCGCCCCGTGCCGTCACGACGCGCGGCCCTTTGCTGGCTGACGAGAAGCAGGTCGTCGATCTCTTCCAGAACGCTGCGCCATCCGTGGCCTACATCACGACCGAGCGGCTGGAACGAAATTTTTTCACGGTCGAGGTGGCGCAAGGTGGCGGGTCTGGCTTTGTATGGGACTCGGCGGGCCATGTCGTGACCAATTTCCACGTCGTTGAAGGCGCGCGTTCTGTGCTGGTTCAGCTCGATGCCGGACCCCCGATGCAGGCGGAGGTAGTCGGGGCGGCACCCGAGTACGACCTCGCGGTGGTGCGGCTCAAGAATGTGCCGAAGAATCTCCGGCCCATCCCCATCGGCACATCGGCGGATCTGCGCATTGGCCAATCCGTTTTCGCCATCGGCAAACCCTTTGGCCTCGAACGCACACTGACACGCGGACTGGTCAGCGCGCTGGACCGCGACTTGCCCACGAGCAACTTCACCGAAATCGCGGGCGCCATCCAGACCGACGCCGCCATCAATCCGGGGAACTCGGGCGGCCCCTTGCTGGACAGCGCCGGCCGGCTCATTGGTGTGAACACGGCCATCCGTTCGGCTTCTGGAAGTTCCGCCGGCATCGGCTTCGCCATTCCGGTCGACCTCGTCAACCGCATCGTGCCATCGCTCATCGCGACCGGCACAGCGCCGAAACCCGGCATCGGCATCGTGGCAGTCAATCCGATACTCGTGGCACGCGCCGGGATCAGCGGCGTGGTAGTGGAAGAAGTGCGGCGCGGTTCCCCGGCGGATCAGGCCGGGCTGAAGCCGCTCAACCGGCGCACGCGCGAAATCGGCGATGTCATCGTGGCCATCAACGGCACCAACATCGAGAGCATGTCGGCCTTCACGCGCGAGCTGGACCGCGTGGGCATCGGCAAGTCTGCCGAGTTCACACTGAAGCGCGACGGCAAGGATCGCAAGGTACGTATGCAGGTCATCAATGTCCGCTAAGGAAGCATGGGAATTGGCCAGCTTCGTCGTCACGGTCGTGGGCTTGCCGCTCGCCATCCTCACGTTTCTGTATCAGTCGCGACGTGAGCGCGCAAACGAGGAAGAGGAGGAGTACCAGCTCCTCAACGATGCCTACATCGACTTCCTGGAAGTGGTGCTCAAGAATTCTGACCTGCATCTGCGCAGCAACACGCCCACCCCCGACCTGAGCCCGGAGCAGGAAGAGCGCATGCTGGTGATCTTCGACATGCTCATCGCGCTGTTCGAGCGGGCCTATCTGGTGGCCTACGACGAGAACATGCCAGCCGACAAGGCGCGACGGTGGAATTCGTGGGAGGATTTCATGCGGGAATGGTGTCGCCGCGAAAGCTTTCGTGCGCAGCTTCCCGAGCTGTTGCGGGGTGAGGATCCCGCTTTTTCCCAATACATCCGTCGTCTGGCCGCCGAGGAGTCGCAGGATTCGACGGCCGCTGTCTGAACGAGGCTCTCCATGCTGAAGCTGTTCCGAATTGCCACCACGCTGTTGCCATTGCTCTCGCTGCTCCCGCTGTCTGCAAACGCACAGGCACCGATCAAGCCAGGCCCAGCCGACCCGATGATCCGCAAGATGGCGGACGAGATCTCCGCCAAGCGCATCGAGGCGAATATTCGCAAGCTGGTCAGCTTCGGCACGCGTAACACGCTGTCGGATGCCAAGAGCGATACAAGGGGTATCGGGGCGGCGCGCCGCTGGATCAAATCCGAGCTCGATCGCTGCGCAAAGCAGAATGGCGGGCGGCTGCAGGTGGCCTTTGATGAGCATATGGCCCCCGTGTCGCGACGCATTCCACAGCCGACCGCCATCGTGAACGTGGTCGCCACGCTGCCCGGCACGCAGGCCGCCTCGAAGGATCGTATCTATGTGGTGTCGGGTCACTACGATTCCATGCCGTCCAGCCCGACCGATCCGGAGATGGATGCCCCCGGCGCCAATGATGATGCCTCCGGCACCGCCGCGGTGATGGAGATGGCTTGCGTGATGTCCAAGTACGAGTTTGAGGCGACGCTGGTGTTCATGACTGTCGCGGGTGAGGAGCAGGGACTCATCGGTGCCCGCTTCTGGGCCGAGCGGGCCAAGGCGCAGGGGTTGAATATCGCGGGCATGATTACCAACGATATCGTCGGCAACACGAAGGGTTTTGATGGGACCGTGGTGAAGGATCGCGTGCGACTTTTCGCCGAGGGCGTGCCTGCGGTGACCCCGCTTCCTGAAGCGGTGCTGGCTGCATTGCGCACCGGCGGCGAGAACGATCTGCCCACCCGTCAACTGGCGCGCTACATCAAGGCGTCTGCGGAACAACATGTGCCACATATGAAAGTCGACCTCATCTATCGCCGGGACCGCTACCTGCGTGGCGGCGACCACATTCCCTTTCTGGAGTCCGGCTATCCCGCGGTCCGCTTCACCGAGCCGAACGAGAATTGGCGTCACCAGCACCAGAATGTGCGGGTGGAAGAGGGCGTGCAGTTGGGCGACCTGCCGGACTTTGTGGACTTCGAGTACACCGCCAATGTCGCCCGGGTCAACACTGCGGCCCTCGCTTCGCTGGCCTTGGCACCTGGTGTACCCCAGGACGCAGAAATGGAGAACCTGCGGCTGGAGAACAACACGACCCTGCGCTGGAAGGCCAATGCCGAGCCGGATGTCGCAGGCTATCGAATCGTCTGGCGTGACACCACGTCTCCCTTCTGGCAATGGTCGCAGGACGTGGGCAATGTGACGCGTGAGACCGTGATTGGGGTATCCAAGGACAACTTCCAGTTTGGCGTACAGGCCTACGACAAGTCCGGCCGTCACAGCGTGGTGGCCTATCCCAGGCCCTATCGGCCCTGAGCAGGCTGTATCCAGCACCCACCATGGACGAAACACCCCGGCAAGCTGAAGAGACGCCTCATGAGGGTGAAGCACCCGCATTGTTCAGTCTTCCCGAAGTGCGCACCGTGGAGGCGTCCCGCCCGCTGCGCTGGCTGCGCGCAGGCTGGGCGGACATGGGCGCCGGCAGCATCTTCTACGGTGCCTGCTTCGCAGCCATGGGTGGTCTCATCCATGTGGTGTTTCGTGAGGCACCGCAGTATGTGACCTCGCTGGCGATGGGATTCATGCTTGTCGGCCCCATTCTTGCGATTGGTCTGTATGACCTGTCCCGTCAGCGCGAGCAGCACGGGGCCGCCCGGTTTTTGCCTTCCCTCATTGCCTGGCGCTCCAACCCCGGCGCAATCGGCATTTATGTCCTGTTGCTGACGGTCCTGTTCCTGATCTGGGCAAGGGCCTCGCTGGTCACCTTTGCCCTGTTTCATGACGAGGGGCTGCCTTCGCTAGCCGGACTGATCGGCCAGCTTCTGAAGGGCGAGAACCTGGCCCTCATTTTCGTCTGGTTCGGCGTCGGCCTCCTGTTCGCCTCGCTGGTGTTCGCCATCAGTGTGGTGTCGATCCCCTTTCTGTTGGATGTGCGCGCCGAAGCGGTGACCGCAGCCGCAGCGAGCGTGCTTGCGCTGGCCCGCAATCTGCCGGCCATGATCGTCTGGGCGGGCTTGATCGTGCTGCTGACCGGTGTTGGCATGGTGCTGCTGTATGTGGGCCTCATGGTGACGGTGCCGCTCATTGGGCACGCGACCTGGCATGCCTACCGTGACCTCATTGTTCCCGCGTCCCGGACGTCAGAGACTGATCCCGTTTGACCGGCTGCGGGCAGTACCCGCAACCGCTGAATTCACCCCCACGAGCACCGTTCACGGCCCATCTGAGCGCTTCAGGGGGCCGATTCCGCGTTTCGTCGCGTCCCCATGGCGGGACTTCAGGTCGATCCGTAATCTGCACTCATGTTGATTTTCTGAATGCACAACGGAGCAAGAACATGAAGACGCTGACCAACCCGATTTCGAACTGGAACTATCGTTTATCCGCCCTCGCTGGCGCCGTGCTGGCCACAGGACTGATTCTCACCGGCATCGCCGCACTGGCCGAGCCAGACCTCAATGCAACACAACCAGGCTTCACTGCCAGTGTTCAAACTCAAGTCAAGGCTGCGGTCTGATTGGATTGCTGATCAAGCCTTGATGGAGCACTGAAGCCCGCTCCTGAACGTGTTGTCTCCTCCCTCCCTGTTACGGGCGGTGCCGCAAGGCCCGCCCGATTTTTTTGCTGGATCTCCTTCAACGATCTCCCGCCGCCGTATGCACGGTTTGTTGGAGGGCTGTGCACGCGCCTTCGCCCGCTGGTTGTTCGTGGCTGCACCTGAATGCAGTGTCGCAAGTCAGGAACTTTCACTGTCTCTGCAAGCAATGTCATCAAGGCATGCGTGTGCAATTCGTTGACGGGAGCAGTGGTTGAGTGCGATGCCGACGCAACCCAGCATTCGCTTCCTGCCGCAATAGGAACGCTTCGCGCCCCAATTTCAGCGCTTTGTCGCAATCGCATTTGCGAAGTGATCAACAGGCCTTAAAGTGCAATCACTTTATTTCAACCCACACAGGAGTTCACCATGTTCAGCAAATTCTTCGAAGCAGAAAAAGTTGTTGCGATGTCTCTGGCAGTGCTGGCAACCGGTCTCACGTTCGGTGGTATTGCCCAGCTGGCAGACAGCGAATATTCGCGTACCGAGAACTTGGTCAAAGCGCAGATGCAGCAGCAGGTTGCCGCAGCCAAGCTGACGACCCGCTCTGGCGCCGTGCAGGCCTGAGCGTCAGCCACGAGAATTGCCCGGAGCGGGCGGCGCCTCGAAAGAGGGCCGCCCGTTTTGTTTTGTGCAACGCACGCCACCGAGACCAACCAGTCATTCACGTCTTTGCAGTATCCTCGCGCCATTCCGTTCAGGTAAGGGGAGACAGCGATGGCGATCAAGCGACCCAAGGGACATCCAGGCAGCGTGGTGGTGCTGGAGCATGTGTCAAACGTGCTGAAGGACAATGCGCTCGGCGATCCGAATATTCGCAAGCTGGCGGTGTGGCTGCCGCGTGAGTATGACGAAGGTGCCACGCGTGGACGCGGCCAGCGATTTCCTGTCTTCGTGGACATGGTGGGCTTTACCGGCACTGGCCTCGCGCACACCAACTGGAAGCCCTTCAACGAGAACGTGCCTGAGCGCGCCGCGCGCCTCATCCACGAGAAAAAGATGGGGCCGGCCATCATCGTCTTCCCGGATTGCTTCACCGCACTCGGCGGCAACCAGTACATCAACTCCTCGGCACTCGGCAACTACGCCGACTATCTGAACCAGGAGATCGTCCCGTTCGTGGACAAGGAATTCCGCACATTGGCATCACGCGAACATCGCGGCTGTTTCGGCAAGTCTTCGGGCGGCTACGGTGCCATCATCCACGGCATGAAGTATGCGAAGCACTGGGGCGCCATCGCCGACCACTCTGGTGACGCCTATTTCGATTTCGTCTACTACCACGACTGGCCCAACACGCTGAATGAGCTCGCCAAGTTCGCGGAGCCGAAGCGCGAGAAAGGGCCGCAGGACGTTCGCAAGCGGGAGAAGGGCGCGGGCAAGGGGTTGGATGACGGCCGCGTCGCGCGCTTCCTGAAATCCGTATGGGCCAAGGACAAGGTGTCCAATGCGGAGGGTCACGTGATCATGAATCTTTGCATGGCGGCGACGTACGATCCAGATCCCAAGGCGCCAAACGGCTTTCGACTCCCGTTCAATCTGGAAACCGGCGAGTTGCTGAAGGATCGCTGGAAGGTATGGCAGTCGCACGACCCCATCAACCTGGTCGCCAAGTACAAGAAGAATCTCGCCACGTTGCGCGGCATCTACATCGACTGCGGCTGGCGCGATCAGTATCACATCCACTACGGCACCCGCATCCTCTCGAAGCGCCTGGCCGAGGCAGGCATCAAGCATGTGTACGAGGAGTTCGACGACAACCATTCGGATGTGGACTACCGGATGGATGTGAGCTTTCCGTTTCTGTACAAGGCGCTGAAGCCGTGAGTGGTGTGATGGGCGATTGGCGATGGGTGATGGGTGTGCGGAAACCCCCCTTTGAAAAAGGGGCACGTGAGCCAATCCCCCCAGCCTGTAGGCCACCCCCCTTTGAAAAAGGGGGGCAGGGGGGATTTGCTCTGGTGTTGATGCGCTCGAAATCCCCCTCAATCCCCCTTTGCAAAAGGGGGAAGTAGGTGGAGCGTGTCCCGGTCATCTACCGTGTTGAACGCAATGCGAATATTCGCGAACGCGCGGAAGCCATCGCCAATGAGCAGAGCGTCGAGGTGCCGTGCGCGGCCATCGGCAAACAATGGGTGCTGGATGAAATCATCGGCCGCGTCGAGGACATCGCATCGCTCCCGGATGGCGCACACCAAGTGACGATTTCGCTTGCCGCCGAGACCATCGGCAACGAGACCGCGCAACTCATCAGCATGGTGTACGGCAATATCTCGCTGGCAGAGGATGTGCAGCTGCTTGACGTGGCATTGCCCGATGCGGTGCTGTCTCATTTCCCCGGCCCGCGCTTTGGCATGGAAGGCTTGCGCAAGCTGACGCATGCCCACGGGCGCCCCTTGACCTGCACCGCCTTGAAGCCGCAGGGCCTGGACAGTGATGAGCTGGCGGCGCTGGCCCATCAACTGGCACTCGGTGGCTTGGACATGATCAAGGACGATCATGGTATTGCCGATCAAGCCTATTCGCCGTTCGCCGAGCGCGTCCCGAGAATCCAGGCCGCCGTTGCGCGTGCCAACAGGGAGACAGGTGGCCACTGCATCTACGCGCCCAGCCTTGTGGGCGGACCGCGTCAGATGGAGCGCTACTGCCGCATCGTCAAGGACGAAGGCGTTGGGGCGGTGCTGCTCATCCCCATGATCATCGGTCTGCCGGTGTTTCAGGAGATGACGGCGGAGTGGCTCGACGTGCCCGTACTGGCGCATCCTGGATTCGGCGGCGCGCAACGCATCGCACCGCCGCTTCTGTTCGGCAAAATGTTGCGAATATTCGGCGCAGACGCGGTCATCTTCGTGAACCATCTCGGCCGCTTCACCTGGCCGCGTGAAGTGTGTGAGGCGACGGCTGCGAATCTCACTGGCTCGATGGGACATCTCAAACCTGCGCTCCCCGTGCCCGCTGGCGGCATGACGCTGGGCCGTGTGCCCGACATGAAGCAGAGCTATGGTGATGACGCGATGTTTCTCATCGGCGGAGGATTGCTGACGGCGCGCGAGAACTTGCTGGCGCGCTGCCGTGAATTCGTAGAGATGGTGAAGCAGCCTGTGGCTGCACAAGGAGATTGAAGATGACCGACTTCAACGATTCTCCACCCATCGTGCCGCCCCTGCGCCCGCAAACCGAGACCTTTCGCTGGGACGGTGTCGGCGTGATGGCCTACAAGGAAGCGGGCAGCGCGCCGTTCAAGGACATCACGCGCCAGACACTTTTCGACGATCCCGACCTCAAGTGCCAGGTGCGCTATTTCGAGATGGCGGCGGGTGGCCACTCCACGCTGGAGCGGCACGAGCATGTGCACGCCGTGATGATTCTTCGCGGCGAGGGCCACGCCATGGTGGGCACGCGAATATTCGCAGTGAAGGAACGCGACCTCGTGAACATTCCCGGCATGACCTGGCACCAGTTTCGCGCCACCGGTGATGCGCCGATGGGGTTTCTGTGCGTGGTGAATCAGGAGCGGGACAAGCCGCAGTTACCTTCCGAAGAGGCGTTGCAAGCGATGCGCGTTGATACGGAAGTGGCGGCGTTCATTCGCGTTTGAAAGTCAACGGCGGGGAACGCAGATGAACGCAGATGAAAGGCGGATGAACGCAGATGAACTTTGCATCTGTTTGTTCGCTTCTCAATCCAGGGTCCATAGCGGACTAGCTAGCCTCGTTGGCCCAATCTAGGAAGTGTCGCAAGATTTCTTCAAGGCGCGTCGGATCTCCAGCACCTTCCCAGACGAGTTCAGTCACCTTGCAGTCGAGCCAGCTTTCTGCCGTTTGGTGACCATCCGAATCGACGTTTAGCGACACAGATTCATATGGTTTGGCCGCCAAAAGTGTATCGCACAAGTCAATCTTGACCCACCAACCGGGATTGTCACAGGTGTCTATCTTGATGCCATAGCGATGTTCCCAGACTTCGTTGCATTGGCTCTGGTACCAAGCCTGTAGTTGACTGATGGTGCTCACGAGAATGAGTTAGTGAAAATGCGCCGCCGGCTGATCGCTCTCTTCCGGCATCTCCGCATGCTGCGTCTCGCCTTCCCGATCCGGGAATAGCGGCGCGCCGCAATCGTCGCAAAACTCCGGCGTCATCAGCGCATCGAGTTCAATGACATCCGTGATGCCGCTTTCCTTCAGTTGAGTGCGCACCTCGTCCAGCGGACCGGGCGCAGCACCTTCATCTTCGCGGCCAAAGAGGGGCCACATGACGCCGTACACGACGTCTTCCTTGCCCTTGGGCTGGAAGCCGATGCGGTATTCGTCCACCCGTTCGATCCCGAAGCCGCCGACAACGGCTGTCAGTTGCTGCGCGGGCACCTTGAGTGCGCTTTCGAGAAACGCCGCAGCGGCGCGGATGCCATAGGGCCTCACTGCGCGATCTGCTTCGCGGCAGGCAACGAAGTAGGCTTCGGGCAACAGACACTCGAACACGCAGCCCGTAAGTACCGGCGCGATGTTCGGGCGGCCCTGTGCGATCCACTGCTCCAGACAGGTGGATCGACTGGCGTGGCTGCTGGTGCCGATTTCCTGCCAGCGAAAAAGGGGCTTTCCTGCAGGCACGGCCAGCGCCGCCATGAGAAAGCGGGAGTCAGCCAACAGCTCTGCAGTCTCCGGGTATTCGCCGGCCTCCGGTTTCACTGCCGTGCCTGCCACGGCGGCTTGTCCGAGCTTTCGTGCGAGCTTGCGTACTTCGGAGAACTGTTTCGGCATCTGGTCAATGCTGTAGAGGTAGGGCAACATCGACAGCCGGGTGCCACTTGCCATGACATGCGCCTGGAGGTGCGCTGACAACGAGGCGGCTGCGCTGGCGGACAGCGCGCCGGATGGAATCGAGTACTTGGACCACGCGACGATGGGTGCGGCGATGAGCAACACATCCCAGGCCGCACCGTCTCGCTCGATCGAGACGGTCTCGGCCTCGGCCTCGACCAGATCCATGAGGGAGTCATAACCGGCGATCTGGGTCTGGAAAAGGTGATCCAGCGCAGTGCTGACGGTGGTGTCATGACCGTGATCCAGCAGCCGGGCAACCGACTGCCCGATCTGGCTCTCCCAGAAACGATCCTCGGCACGGCTGCCTGATGCGGCAAGCCCCAATGCAAGGCTGACAAGTCGTTCGGCTTCAGGGGTGAGACGGGCAGGAGATTTGCTGCGGGGGCGTTTCATGGCGGGGCTTTCAACGGCGTGATGCGGACCACGATTCTACCCGTACGATTCTACTCGCGTGATTCTGCTCGCATTGACGAGCCCGGCTCATCCCGATATAGTCGCCGCCACTGATCGGGAGAGCGTCAAAACGAATATCGAAGCGAATATTCGCAATGACCGCCGAAGGGGCTCAAAACTCTCAGGCAAAAGGACCGACAGACGGATGGGGATTCCGTCCGAACTCTGGAGAGCGGCCATGTTGTGGATGGCCCACCGAAGGGGCTAGCGGCGTTGCCGGATGGTGATCCGGGGGGCTGTAATCTCTCAGGTACAAAGGACAGAGGGGCAAGGAAGGCAGCGATGCCTTCCTTGCCCCTTTTTCTTTTCAACGCTCCGGAGTTCTCTTGTCTTCCACCGCACCCCTGAAGTCCACGCCGCTCAACGCCGCCCATCGTGCCGCAGGTGCCCGCATGGTGGATTTCGGCGGCTGGGATATGCCCGTCAACTATGGCTCACAGATCGAAGAGCATCACGCGGTGCGGGCTGACGCGGGCATGTTCGATGTCTCGCACATGCAGGTGGTCGATTTCAGAGGGCCGCGTGTGCGCGAGTTCCTCACCCGAGCGCTGGCCAACAATGTTGCAAAGCTCCAGGTCCCGGGCAAGGCGCTGTATTCGTGCCTGCTCAACGAAGACGGCGGCGTGATCGACGATCTCATCGTCTACTTCTTCGCCGAGGATTTTTTCCGGCTGGTGGTGAATGCGGGCACGGCGGACAAGGACGTGGCTTGGTTCAACCGTATCAACGCGGATTGGGGAATGGGGGTCGAGATCACGCCGCGGAAGGAATTCGGGATGATCGCCGTGCAAGGCCCCATGGCGCGGGAAAAGGTCTGGGCGGTGATGGCGAATATTCGCCATGACACCGAGCACATGAAGCCCTTCAACGGCTACCTCGCCAATGAGGCCATGGTGGCCCGCACCGGCTATACGGGCGAGGACGGATTCGAGATTGTCGTGCCGGCCACCAGCGTCGAGGCATTGTGGAACCAGCTCGTTGCAGCGGGCGTTCGCCCCTGCGGGCTTGGCGCACGCGACACGCTGCGTCTGGAAGCAGGCATGAACCTTTACGGCCAGGACATGGATGAGAACGTCAGCCCGCTCGATGCAGGGCTCGCATGGACCGTTGACATGGAAAGCCCGCGGGAGTTTGTAGGCAAGGTTGCCCTGCAGCAGCGCGGCCAGACCTGGCAGTTCGTCGGCTTGATCCTGCAGGAGAAGGGCGGCGTGCTGCGTGCGCATCAGGACGTCATCACGGCGAACGGCAAGGGCGAGATCACCAGCGGCACGTTCTCGCCGTCCATGCAGCAGTCCATCGCCCTGGCGCGAGTGCCCCTTGGCGCCGTGCCGGGAGACATCGTCCATGTCGTGATTCGCGACAAGCAGCTCGCAGCGAAGGTGGTGAAGCTTCCCTTCGTGCGCAACGGCAAGATTTTGGTCAATTAATCCAGGGAGAAAGACATGAACGCACCGGACAACCTCAAGTACACCGCCACCCACGAATGGGTGAGGACCGAAGCCGATGGCACCGTGAGCATCGGCATCACCGACCATGCGCAGGAGGCGCTGGGCGACATCGTGTTTCTGGATCTGCCAAAGGTCGGCACGAAGGGCACGGCCGGTGAATTCATCGCCGTGGTCGAGTCTGTCAAGGCAGCCTCCGACATTTATTTCCCGATCTCGGGTCAGGTGGTGGGCGTGAACGAATCACTCTCCACTGCGCCGGAGCAGGTCAACACAGATGCCTTCGCTGCCTGGATGTTCAAAATCAAGCCGGACAGTGCGGACGAAGTGGCGAAGCTGATGTCGGCAGCGGATTACACCGCGTCGGCGGGTTGATTGAATCCCCCCTTTGCAAAAGGGGGGCAGGGGGGATTTCTCAGCCTCACGCATCACTGCAAATCCCCCTCAATCCCCCTTTGCCAAAGGGGGAAGTGCCATGGCGAATATTCGCAGTCGTTCGAACCACAAGACATTCATTCTTCACCCATCACCAGATTCTCCTGAGGTCCCCATGCCCGACACCGTGAACTCCACTCAATCCACCCGCGTCTCGCTTGTGGAGCTTGAACAAACCGATGCCTTCGTTGCCCGTCACATCGGCCCGAACGATGCGGACCAGGCGATGATGCTGCACACGTTGGGCTATGCCTCACGTGCTGAACTCATCGAGACGCTGGTCCCTGCGAATATTCGCAGGGCAGATGCAATCCCGCTGCCGGGCAGCATGACCGAGGCTGATGCGCTCGCGGCGCTGAAGCGGATGGCGCAGAAGAATCAGGTGCTGAAGAGCTTCATCGGCCAGGGCTACTACAACACGCACACACCGGGCGTCATCCTGCGCAACATCCTCGAGAATCCGGCCTGGTACACCGCCTACACGCCCTATCAGCCCGAAATTTCGCAGGGTCGGCTGGAAGCGCTGATCAATTTCCTGACCATGATCTGCGATCTGTCGGGGATGTCCATCGCCAACGCGTCCATGCTGGACGAAGGCACAGCCGCAGCCGAGGCCATGACGTTGTGCCTTCGCAGCACCAAGTCCAAGAGCACTGCCTTCTATGTCGCGGATGACGTGTTCCCGCAGACACTGGATGTGGTGCGCACCCGCGCCGCGCCATTGGGCATCACCGTGCAGGTGGGGCCGGCCGCCGATGCGGGCAATGGTGATTACTTTGCGGTGCTGCTGCAGTATCCGGGTGCAGAGGGTCACGTGGCGGATCACACCGGGGTCGCTGCTCACGTTCACGCGAAGGGCGGATTGGTCATCGCTGCTGCAGATCTGCTGGCGCTCACCTTGTTGAAGTCGCCGGGAGAGTGGGGCGCCGATGTGGTGGTGGGCAATTCGCAGCGCTTCGGCGTGCCGCTCGGGTTCGGTGGCCCGCACGCGGGCTTCATGGCGACCAGGGACGAATTGAAGCGGAGCCTCCCCGGCCGTCTGGTTGGTGTCACGGTGGATGCACAGGGCAACAAGGCATATCGCCTCGCGCTGCAGACGCGCGAGCAGCACATTCGCCGCGAGAAGGCGACGTCCAACATTTGCACCGCACAGGTGCTGCTGGCTGTCATCGCCAGCATGTACGCGGTGTATCACGGCCCGGCCGGGCTGAAGCGTATTGCGCAACGCACGCACCGCCTGACCACGGTCCTGGCGGCCGGCCTGCGGGAACTCGGCTTCAAGTTGACGAACGACCACTGGTTTGACACCGTGACTGTCGTGACCGGTGCCCACTCCTCGGTCTTTCTGGCGGCCGCCCGCAAGGCCGGCATCAATTTGCGTAGCGTGGAAGCCGACCTGATCGGTATTTCGCTGGATGAAACGGCGACCTCTGTCGACGTGCAGACCCTCTGGCGAATATTCGCCAAGGAAGGCACCCGACTGCCCGACTTCGATGCATTGGAGTCCAGTGCGCCGGATTGTTTTCCGGCCTCACTGACCCGGACCTCCCCCTTCCTCACCCACCCGGTGTTCAACTCGCACCATTCGGAAACCCAGATGCTGCGCTACCTCCGGAAGCTCGCGGACAAGGACATCGCGCTCGACCGCGCCATGATTCCTTTGGGCTCCTGCACCATGAAGCTCAACGCCACCAGCGAGATGATCCCGGTCACCTGGCCCGAGTTCGGTGCCATGCACCCCTTCGCGCCCGCTGACCAGACCGAGGGCTACCAGGAGCTCATCACGACGCTCGAAAAGATGTTGTGCGCCGCAACCGGGTACGCCGCCGTGTCGCTGCAGCCCAACGCCGGATCGCAGGGGGAATATGCGGGCCTGCTCGTCATTCAGGCCTATCACCAGAGCCGCGGTGAGGGCCACCGCAATGTGTGCCTCATCCCCAGCTCTGCGCACGGCACCAATCCGGCGTCGGCACAGATGGTCAACATGCAGGTCGTGGTCGTGGCCTGTGACGAACAGGGCAACGTCGATCTTGCCGACCTCAGGGCCAAGGCCACGCAGCATTCGAAGAACCTGGCGGCGATCATGGTGACGTACCCGTCAACACATGGCGTGTTCGAGGCCGGCATCACCGAGATCTGCGACATCGTGCATGAGCATGGCGGGCAGGTGTACATCGATGGCGCGAACATGAACGCCATGGTGGGCTTGTGCGCACCCGGCCAGTTTGGCGGCGACGTGTCCCACCTGAATTTACACAAGACGTTCTGCATTCCGCACGGTGGCGGCGGCCCCGGCGTGGGACCGGTGGCCGTGGGTGCGCATCTCGCGCCGTTCCTGCCTCGAACCGCTCCTTATCTATCCACGCGCGAAGGCGATGGCAGGCAGATCGGGCCTGTGTCCGCGGCACCGTTCGGCTCGGCCTCCATCCTGCCCATCTCCTGGATGTACATCGCCATGATGGGCGGCAAGGGGCTCACCGATGCCACGGAGGTCGCCATTCTCAATGCCAATTACATCGCCAAGCGGCTGGGACCGCATTACCCAGTGCTTTACAGCGGTCAGGATGGATTGATCGCACACGAGTGCATCCTCGATCTGCGTCCCATCAAGGAGCGCTCTGGCATCACCGTGGATGATGTGGCGAAGCGTCTGATCGACTACGGCTTCCATGCACCGACGATGTCGTTCCCGGTGGCGGGCACGCTCATGATCGAGCCGACCGAAAGTGAGTCCAGGTACGAGCTCGACCGCTTCATCGACGCCATGATCGCGATCCGCGAGGAAATCCGCGCGGTGGAAGAGGGCCGCATGGATCGCGAGGACAACCCGCTGAAGCACGCGCCGCACACGGCAGCCGTCGTGACGGCGGACAAGTGGGAGCGCAAGTATTCGCGCGAGTTGGCCGCCTATCCGGTGGCGTCGCTGCGCGAGACGAAGTACTGGGTGCCGGTTGGGCGAGCGGACAACGTGTATGGCGATCGCAACCTGTTCTGTTCGTGCATTCCGATGGAGGCTTTTGCAGAATAGTGGGGTGCTGTCACAACTCGCTTGTCACGGATGCGTCGTTTTCGGCCTTCTTGGCGTCGACAGGACGTACGAGACTCGGCCAAACGGCGCATCTGGCCTGGTCAACGTGATGTCTGAAACGAGAACTGCCGAACGGCGCACCGTTGCCAACGTTTTACCTTGCTAGAATCGGGGTCGTGCAATTTTGCCCAAGCGGTTCCAGACAACGACCTAGCGCCTGATCCGCCATGACCCAAATTCCCGTATCACCCCAGCATGGCTCGACGTCTTCGGATGCGGACCGGCTCATACGCGGCCTCATTCCAGAAAAGACTGCCGAATCCCGGCGCATGCGCTATCGCTATATCGAGACACGATTCGCCCAGTTCGCCGATCCGGTGAGCGCGCTGCAAAACCCCGAGCAGGCCATGGCATGGGCTCGCCAGCTTCTGGATGACAGCCAGTATCGACCTGCCATTGAGTTGCTGGAGCTTTCCATCGAAGAGGCCCCGCGCCACAAGCAGGTGTACCTGTTCCTCATGGAAGTCCTGTTTCTCGAAGGGGATGCCCTGCGCTTCATGCGTGTGCTGGAGCGGTTCCAGCGGCATTTCAACGACGATGCAGCAGATTCTGTCCTGCGAGTGATGGCACGCGAGTTGGCACCCGGCGACCCTGCCTGGCACGCTGCGACGGGGCCACTTGATTTGCAGGGCTGGAGCCTTCCGCCCGCCGCCAAGCGCAATCGGGCCGCCCAGCAGAAGCTGCATGATGCGCTGGTGCAGGCCATGACTTACCACCTTTCGCGCTAGCCCCTTTCAGCTTCATGCCACCGTCTGAATCCACCGAGACCATGTCCCGCTCCCACGGCGTGACCAGGGCGCATGATGCGCTCACGGTGCGCTTTCGCGGTCTGGAGGCTGAGCTTGCGGGTCAGATAGGCGATGCGCCTGCCGCCGTCGTGGCCAAGGCACTTGCGGATTTCGAAGCCTTCACGCGGAAGGACAGGGAGAAATTGCTGGTCGGTGGCCTGGTGCAAACGCAGGACGACAGGACACTGTGCGAGTGGGTGTCGGAACGTTACGACCAGCTGGCAAGTATTGCGGGAAAGACAGTGCCAAAACGAGCACAGGCTGATGCAAACGTCCAGATTTCGCCAGCGCCCTATGCGGTGGCCTTGCTCGCCGAAGGGCATGCCGGCAAGTGGCGCCGCATTGCCGGTCGCACCGACCACGAGGGCGCACGCGCGCGCCTGCACAAGCTCTTCCGCCGGGCCATCAAGTGCGGAGCCGAGACCACGGTCTGGACAGCCGCTGTCGACCTCGCCTTCGTGGAAACCCATGTTGAAGCGCTGTATGTTCGCGCACTGCTCATCGAACGCTTTGCCGGTGGCAATCTCACGCCACGCCGGCTTGAGATTCTCGACAGCTGGCTGCTCGCCTGGATGGATGCGTTCTGGCTGACTCGCGAGCCCGACGCCGATGTGCCGTCCCTTTGCGTCGACGCCCACAATCCCGCAGGCAGCTTGATCCGATATGAGCCCAATGTGCGCGCCGATTTCTTCTTGTCCATGAATCCGTTGCAACGCTGCCTGGATCGAGCGGTGCGGGCCTTCCATGACGGGGTCATGTTTCCGGGCTGGGGCATTGGTCAATCGTTCCGCATCGACGAGCATGTGGCAGTCATTCACTTTCTTGAACGCGAGTTTGAACAGGTAGGCCGCAAGGGTTCGGCCAAGAGCAAGCGTTTTGCCATGGGGCAGAGCCCTGCTGTACGGCTGTTTGCCGGCTTCAATGATGTGTACAGCCAGGCGCTGGAGACGCAAACCGTGCAGACGCGTGCAAGCGCCAACAGTGCCCCGATGATGCGCAATGTTCAAGATGGCCTGCGCGCAGGTTTGAGTGACACCGGGCGGCACGCGGTCCTCAACACGGCGCGCCAGCCCATCACCTTGTTGGACATCAGCGAAACCGGGATCGGGCTGGAGTTGGTGAAGGAAGACGCGGCATTGGTGGAGATTGATGAGCTGGTGGCGCTCCAGATCGGTGGCAGCCGAGTGTCTGTACTGGGCGTGGTTGTGCGGAAGACCGCCGGCAGCAGCCGAACTGGCGTGGGGGTGGGCATTCGCATTCTGTGCAAGGTGCCACTGCGCGTCACGCTTGAAGAAGTGAGCGAGCGTATCCAGCGAACGGCCACCAAGGCGATCTTCGTACCCGGTATCAAGGCAGACGGCGGTGACGACTCGATGATTGTGCCGGATGCGGGCTACCAGACTGGCCAGCTCCTCACCTGCATCATTGCCAATGACATCTTCAATTTGAAAATGGGCCACGTCCGCCATCAGGGCCGGGGGTGGAAGCAAGTCAGTATCGAGACGTTGGCAGCGCGTTGAGCCCTGGCTGTTCCCATGCAGCAGAAGTGTTGCGGCCCGACTGTTCCTGGCGCGCGCGGATAGCCTTTCGCCAACCGATTAGAATCGGCAATGACCAAAGGAGACTTCCATGGATCGCCGGACCTTTCTCAAGATTTCAGCAGCTGTGTCGTCCGCGTCTGCAGCCGGTGCGGTTGCTGCTCCCGCCGCCAGCAAGGGTGGCCTCACCGTAGTCGAGGCCAGCGTGGCTGACCTGCAGAAGGCCATGGCGGGCGGCAAGCTCACGTCGAAGGCGCTGACCCAGGCCTATCTGGCGCGCATCAAAGCCATTGACAAGTCCGGGCCGCGCATCAACGCGGTCATCGAGATCAATCCCGATGCCATCGCGATAGCAACGCGCATGGACAAGGAGCGCAGGGCGGGCAAGGTGCGCGGACCGCTGCACGGCATGCCCGTATTGTTGAAGGACAACATCGCGACTGCGGACAAGATGCAAACCACGGCCGGATCATTGGCGCTGTTGGGGGCGCAGGCAGCGAAAGACGCACACATCGTCACGCGGCTTCGCGACGCCGGTGCCGTTATTTTAGGCAAGACCAACCTTTCGGAGTGGGCGAATATTCGCAGTACGCGTTCCACGTCCGGGTGGAGTGCGCGCGGTGGACTTACGAAAAATCCCTATGCGCTGGATCGCAACACATCCGGTTCCAGCTCGGGTTCTGGCGCAGCGGTGGCGGCCAGTCTTGCAGCGCTGACTGTCGGCACTGAGACCGACGGTTCCATCATTTCGCCGTCCTCGATCAACGGCATCGTCGGCTTCAAGCCCACGCTGGGTCTGGTGAGCCGCAGCGGCATCATTCCCATCGCGCATTCGCAGGACACGGCAGGGCCGATGACGCGCACCGTGGCCGACGCGGCTGCGTTGCTGACCGTATTGGCCGGGACAGATGTCTCGGATGCTGCGACCAAAGAGGCATCGGACAAGTCTGTCGACTACACCAAGGTGTTGAACAAGGACGCGTTGAAAGGCGCACGAATTGGCGTTGTGCGCTCTCAGTTCGGCGGCCGCAATGATCTCGTGTCCGCAGAGATCGAGAAGGCGCTGGAAGTCCTGAAAGCTCAGGGTGCCACGCTGGTGGATCTGAAAGAAATGCCCGGCGCGGGCAAGTTCGGTGCGACCGAATACCAGGTGCTGCTCTATGAACTGAAGGCGGATATGGCCGCTTATATCGCGGAGTACGCGCCGAAGGCCAAGGTAAAGACGCTTGCCGACATCATCGCCTTCAACGAAGCCAACAAGAAGAAGGAAATGCCCTGGTTCGGCCAGGAGCACTTCATCCTCGCCGAGGCCAAGGGCGACCTCACCAGCAAGGAATATCTCGACGCGCTGGCGAACAATCACAAGTTCAGCCGCGAGGAGGGCATCGACAAGGCGCTCAAGGACAACAACCTCGATGCGCTCGTGGCCCCCAGCGGCTCGCCCGCGTGGCTCACGGATTTCATACGCGGTGACAACAGCGGCGGTGGGTTCAGCTCACCCGCAGCGGTGGCGGGCTATCCGCATGTCACGGTGCCGGCGGGATTCGTTCACGGACTGCCCTGCGGCATCTCGTTTGTGGGGACAGCTTGGAGTGATGCCAAGCTGCTCGGCTATGCCTATGCGTTTGAGCAGGCGAGCAAGGCACGGAAGGCGCCAAGGTACTTGACCAGAGTATCCATGAGTTGAGGGCGCTCACGCTTTTTGCCACTAGGCTTTTGTGTAAGCCGGAATTCTGGGCTAGTTGGTGTATATATGAAGGCCATCACTTATAGTGGCTAGATGGAGGCTGACTTGAGCTCGAATGCAGTGTGTGTCGTTGAAAGACCGGAGTTGATCTTTGGCTTGGTAGGCCCAGCCGGAGTTCGAAGAGAAGACCTTACGAATCAATTAAAGCAGGCGCTGAAGACCTTCGGTTACGACATGCATGTGGTCAAGCTCTCAGACTTGTTGAGAAACTTTTCAGAGTATGAGGAGCCGGTAGAGCCTTCTGAGCATGCGCGTATCAAACACCTGCAGCTCATGGGCCACAAATTGCGTGAACGCCTTAAAGACTCATCCGCGCTTGCAAAGGCGGGTGTTATCGCGATCCGGAACGTAAGAAAAGGGCTTTCTGGGAGCCCAGACCAACCAACTTCCTCTAAAGCTTATCTGCTTGATCAGCTAAAGCACCCAGGCGAGGTGGAAGTGCTAAGGAAAGTATACGGGTCTTCTTTCTACTTGATTGGCGGACATGCCCCAAAAAACAAACGAGCAGAGACTCTTGCGGCAACTATGGCAAAAAAAGATGGGAAGGCTGGCAGGTCTGATGACTACAAGCATAAGGCGGAGGAGATATTAGCACTTGACGAAAATGAAGGGGGTGAATACGGGCAGAACACAAGAGACACGTACCCGCTTTCGGACTATTTTTCGGACCTCAATCGTGAGCCAACGGTGCCAGGAATCAGCAGGTTTGTTGATCTGATTTTTGCTTACCCATTCCACACTCCGGAATCAGATGAAGTGGCGATGAACCATGCTAGCTCAGTCGCGCTTCGGTCCTCAGACACGGGGCGCCAAGTCGGTGCGGTGATAGTAGGACCAAACTCAAAAGACCAAAGCACCGGCAAGATCACTTATGGAGACCTGGTTGCGTCTGGTATGAATGAGGTCCCGAAGGCGGGAGGTGACTACTATCAGCAAGATGCTTCTCCGGATGGTCGAGACCAGTGGTTAAAGGCATACAGGAGCGAGGATCGTGCAACTGAAATTAAAGCAAGCGTACTAGCCGAGCTTCTTGAGCACCTGAAAAGTAAATGTCTCTTAGTTGAGGGGACCGACGCTACACAGGGCAGCCTAAAACTCGCAGAGACATTGCTCCATGGGATGCGTGGTACGCAGTTTATGGATATTGGTGAGTTCGTAAGGCCTGTGCATGCTGAAATGTCCGCGATTATCGATGGTGCAAAAAGAGGGGTTTCGATTCGCGGGCTTTCGATGTTTGTCACAACATTTCCTTGCCACAACTGTGCCAAGCACATTATTGCGGCAGGTATTAAAAGCGTTGTCTTCTTGGAGCCGTACCCGAAGAGCAGGGCGCGTTTCTTACATGAGGAAGAAATCTGGCTCAAGTCCAGCTCTGACCAAGGCGACGATACAAAGGTCGTATTCATGCCGTATACGGGAGTTGCGCCTCGGCAGTTTCGTCAATTGTTCAACATGAGCCACAGAAAAGCACATTCAATTTCTCAATGGAAAGAGCGGCGGACAGCGCTCTCCCCTATTCATATTCATGGCCTATCGCATGCGACCTATACGCTCGCCGAGCGAGAGCTAGTGCTGGGACTTGATGAAGCTATTTATGAATGGGACAGGAAAGAGATTTGTCCTTAACTTAATCGCAATCGTAATCGAAACTATCCGGAGGTATGCATCATGAACGCGAAGCGAAAGTTTGATTTGTTTGTTGATAATGAAAAGTACTCTTGGGACGAGAACCAAATTTCTGGGGCTCAGCTAAGGGTTCTGGCGAGCATTCCTCAAGGTGCCGAGGTATATCAAAAGATGCCAGGAAAGCCGGATCGCCCAATTCTTGAAGATACTATTGTCGATTTGGCTGCAAGTCCGGCTCCAGAGAAATTCTCAACTCAGTCACCAGGATCACAAGCCGGGCGGTGCTGATGCCGCTACTATTTGAAGAAGACTATATGAGTCTTCAAGATCATGGCATTGCATATGAGGAGAGTGAGCATCAGCGTTTTTTTGTGTTTATTGGGTTGGTAGTTCAGGAAGGCCTGTACACAAAATCCAGCTGCGATGTGCTTGTGGTAATTCCCCCAAACTACAATCAAGCTGGCAATGACATGTTCTGGACATTCCCTCAACTCATCCGAAGCAATGGGGCAGCGATCCCTGCAGCAATGGGCCCAGGAGGCGGCGACAATAGAGTTTGGAATGGAAAAGAATTCTGTCGGTGGTCGAGGCATTGGAATCCCCCAAGTGATGGAGTTTGGAGGCCGGGCAAGGATGACATTGTTTCAATCTTTCGGCGCATCGATTGGGCGCTAAAGAATCCGGATGCGAAGTAATGCAGCCAAGAATTACTCTCCATGCATCTCATGAAGCGCAATTGCAAGCGCAATTCGCGGAGCACGATGGGAATGAAGTTGCGGCAATTGTTCTCTTCCGCAGAATTGCGCGGCCAGTTGAGGGTTTGAATCAGTCTGATCGATTTGTTTCTGTTGAGGTAATCAAGTTTGAGCCACACTGGACTTCAAGCAGATCCGCCTCTCATGTGGCTTTTGAGCTTCGTCATTTTCGTTCTGTATTCCAGAGGTGCGAAGCGGAGGCGCTAGTCTTCGGATTTGTTCATAACCACCCGACGGGATTTTCTCAATTCTCGGAGGTGGATGAAGAGAATGAACAAACGCTCCTGCGTGCGATCGCCAATCGAAACGGTCCCGATGTTTCACTTGTTGCACTGCTTTGGACGAGTGCAAAGTGGCTTGCTCGAACTCGGCAGGCTAGCGATTTCGGCCGGTCATTTCTTGCCCGGCACATTCTTCTGCTTGCCCGGCCTGTTAGTGTTTTTTTAAGCGCTGAAGGTGCAGAAGTTGTCCCAGAATATTGGGCGCGGCAGGCGGCTGCGTTTGGCAAGCCGTTCGTGGACAAAATGCGCTCACTTCGGGTGGGTGTGGTGGGCGCTGGCGGTACTGGCAGTCCAACCATTACGTTACTAGCTCGCTCGGGTGTTGGGGAGATAGTGATCGTTGATAACGATGTCCTTGAACGGAGCAACTTAAATCGCGTTAGAGGAGCTGGGACGAAGGATGTAGGGAAGTCCAAAGCAGCGATTTTGCGAGACTTTTTGTCGGATATGGGGCTGCCAACACACGTAGTTGCGGTGCCCTCGTTGATTGATCAGGATCCCATCGCGATCGATGCGCTTTCAACATGCGATTTCATTTTCGGATGTACCGACGACCAGATTGGACGTGAGGTGCTGAATTCATGTGTTTATGTGTACGGTATTCCCTTGATCGATGTCGGCTTAGGAGGGCAGGTCTCTTTAGGTGCCGACGGGCAACCGGTACTTCGGTACCACCACGGAAGAAACAGCACAGTCCTGCCGGAGGAAGGCGAGTGCCTCGTGTGCCAGCAAGTAATTCGGCCAGAATGGATCCGGCACCAATATGCGATACGGCAGAATCCCGATCTAACGATTACAGAGGCGAATGATAGGTATTTGGTTGGCGGAGGAGAGCAAGCACCGGGTGTTGGCCCCTTTACTAGCGCGACGGCCGACCTAGGAATCGCAACCTTTTATGACTTACTCTCTGGATTCAGAAAATTTCCGCCAGAGATTCGTTGGGACTACTTCATGGTGGACTTCGTGAAGATGGAGTTTCGTTCCGCTCAAGAGAGTGGAGATAAAACTTGCCCTTACTGCAAAACGCGTACTTACTTCATGATGAATGAAAAGTACCGTCTCGGTCGGCCAGCGCTTGGTAAACCGCATGTCGCTATATAGAGACATTCTCAAGCTATTTGGCCCGCGTAGCGCTGAGTCAAGGGGGCGTAGGGGACTCCAAGCGCCACCAGTGCGCTTTGCGACCGTAATCGCCCAGTTAACGCCTCCCCAAGAAGCTGACTTGCGGGAATTTGACTTTTACTTTGTTAAGTCTTCTAGCGAGAAGCCTCGTTGGGTCCTTTTCAAATGCCCTTGCGGCTGTGGGAGCGTTGTAACCTTATCGCTGCAAAGTGCGCATCGCCCCTCTTGGCGTTTACGATACTCCCGCGCCAGCCGACCAACTTTATTGCCCAGCGTTTGGCGTGACGCGGGCTGCTTGAGCCACTTCTGGATTGAGGATGGCCGCGTTTACTGGTGTAGCGATACAGGCGTGCATCCTCAAGAATCAAGGTACTTGAATGATGAGCGAGAATAGTCAGCCTTGCGATTGATTACGTCGCCGGTCGGCCAACAAAAAAGCCACCCGAAGGTGGCTTTTTCTTTCTGCGTTCTGACCAGTCAGCTTAGACGGGCTGGATGGTGCAGGCTTGCTTGCCCTTGGGGCCAGTTTTGACTTCAAACTGCACGCGCTGATTTTCTTTCAGCGACTTGAAGCCGTTGGCCTGGATTTCGGAGAAATGTGCGAAGAGATCCTCGCCGCCGCCATCCGGGGTGATGAAGCCGAAGCCCTTGGCGTCGTTGAACCACTTGACTGTACCTTGTTGCATGCTAATTCCTTTGAGATAAATAAATGAAACCGGGTCTTCATTGGATCATTGACCCGCACAGCAAACCGCAGACACCTCAAGGGAACCAAAGCAACGGCACGTGCTCAACGCTATAGCGACAAATTCGTGCGTAAACTGAAGCTGAACCAAGGACTGCCTGAATCGACTGCACGCGCAAGATACCCTAGACCGAATATCTCTGCAACCCCCCGTTTCCAAAGCACTTTTTCAATGACCACCCAAAACGTTCTGGGCGGGCCCCTTCAGGCCTGCTGTTTTTCCCCTCTGACGGGCTATTTTCGCGATGGCTGGTGCCATACGATAGAGGAAGATCGCGGCTCCCACGTCATCTGCGCCCGCATGACAGCAGAGTTTCTGGCCTTCAGCCGTGCCCGGGGCAATGACCTGGAGACCCCGGTCCCGGCATATCGCTTCCCGGGGCTCAAGCCCGGGGACCGCTGGTGTCTTTGCGCGCTTCGCTGGCGAGAGGCGCTGGCTGCGGGCATCGCGCCGCCTGTCGTGCTTCAGGCAACACATGTACGCGCGCTGGACTTTGTTTCGCTTGAAGAGCTGACGGCACACGCCTTGGAGCTGGCGTAACCAGTATTCCACTGGGCCCATGGCAGGTACCTGCTTGCTGCAATGCGTTGGCGTAAGATTCGCGGCGAACGACTGGACGTGACAGACAGAACAGGCAGAAACAACATGATTGATCTACGCAGTGACACCGTGACCCGCCCCGGTCCCGCCATGCGGGCCGCCATGGCTGCAGCACCGGTAGGGGATGATGTATTTGGTGATGATCCGACGGTAAACCGCCTGGAAGCTGTTCTGGCAGAACGTTTCGGATTCGAAGCAGGGCTCTTTCTGCCGACCGGGACGCAAAGCAACCTGGTCGGATTGATGACCCATTGCCAGCGCGGGGACGAGTACATCGTGGGCCAGGATGCGCATACGTACAAGTACGAAGGCGGAGGTGCGGCCGTGCTGGGCAGCATCCAGCCACAACCGCTCAACAATCTGCCGGATGGCTCGCTCGACCTGGCAGAGGTGGCTCGCGCGATCAAGCCTGATGATGCCCACTTTGCCCGCACACGGCTGCTCGCTTTGGAGAATACGATCGGCGGCAAGGTGCTGCCCTTGGCCTATCACCAGCGCGCGGTCGCGCTGTGCCAGGAAAAGGGGCTTGCGCTGCATCTCGATGGCGCTCGGGTGTACAACGCCTGTGTCAAGCTCGGCGTGGCGCCCGCCGACCTCTGCGAGGGGTTCGATTCAGTGTCCATCTGCCTATCCAAAGGTCTCGGCGCGCCGGCCGGTTCCGTGTTGGTGGGGTCGCGTGACTACATTCATGCGGCAAGACGCTGGCGCAAGATGGTCGGTGGCGGCATGCGTCAGGTTGGCATTCTTGCGGCAGGTTGTCTTTATGCGATTGATCATCAGGTGGCTCGGCTGGCCGAAGATCACGCCAACGCCGCCCGCCTGGGTGAGGGGCTTGCGCGCATTCCGGGACTAGAGGTCGCACCGGTGCAGACCAACATGGTGTTCGTTCAAGTGCCACCAGCACGCATTGCCGGGCTGGGGGATCACCTCAAGGCGGCGGGCGTATTGGCGTTTGCGGGTCCTACAATGCGTCTCGTGACACACCTTGACGTGGATTCGGCGGGCATCGATACCGTGGTGTCCGCTTTTGCGAGCTGGTTCGAAGAATCAAAGACGGGTTTGATGGCGGCTACCCTATGAGCGCTCTGCCCATGCGCACGGACAAACATGACAGCCTGCTGAGGCACTTCAGGCTGCTGTGCCTCGGTGTCTTCCTTGTCTGCGCCGGGATGCTCGCGTTTGCCGTGTTCTATCTGCAGGGAAAGCTGTATCTCGACCCCTGTCCGATGTGCGTCCTCCAGCGCTATGGGTTCTTCGCGGTCGGCATCACGGCACTCATTGCGGCTATCCACAACCCGGATTTTCGTGGACGGCGCGTTTATGGGGGAATCATCGCGTTCTTCGCTCTGTTGGGTGGGGGTGTCGCGGCCAATCACACCTGGGTGCAGTATTTCCCGCCGGAGAACGCCGGCTGTGTCGCGGGCGACCTGCACTATCTGGTCAATACCTTCTCCTTTGCACAGGCATTGCCCAAAATCTTTGCAGGATCAGGCGAGTGCTCGGAAGTGAAGTGGCGATTCCTGGCGCTCTCCATTCCGGAATGGGCGCTGGTGTGTTTTGTCGGCCTCCTGCTGTTCGGCTTGTTTGCGATGTTGAAGCCGGGCTGGTTTCGGCGCTGATCCAGGCTGTGCGGTCCACTCGCTGCGATGGGGTTGTGTCGGTTGTGTCGAGAGGGCGAACCTGTCGGGCAGCCCAATGCAGGCTCGCGATTCGTTCGATTGCTGAAGCCGTATCAAGACGGTCAACCAAATCCTGACAATGATCGATGAACAGGCTGGCGCCGCGACCATGCCAGGCGTACGATTCAGGAGCGAGCTGCGCCGTATCCGGCGGCCGCTTCAGCCCACAAGCCAGGAGAGAATATGAAAGTTTCCGCATTGTTTGCCAGCCTGCTGTTCATTGGCTTCACGTTTGCCAGCAGCAACGTTCTTGCATTCCATTGTCCAGCCGACATGAAGAAGATCGATGAGGCGTTGGCGAAGAAGCCTGCCTTGTCCGAAAAAGAGGCGGATGAAGTGAAGAAGCTTCGCGCCGATGGCGAGAAGTTCCACAAGGAAGGCAAGCATCAGGATTCCGTCGACACGCTGGCAAAGGCGATGAAAATCCTGAAGATCTGATTGCGTCTGCAACCAGGTTTGGGAGCAAGGGTCGCCAAGGTGTTTCGGGCGGCCCTTTCTTCAGGTGCGAGTGTTCAGCCGTCGAGGAAGGCTGTGAGCAGCGCTGCCAGCGCCTCCGGTTGATCGTGTTGCAGCATGTGGCCCGCCAGGGAAAGGGTTTCCCTGCGAATATTCGCAAAGCAGGCGGCGCGCGTGGCCAGGTCAGCATCGTCTGTACCGTGAAAGCGCTGAAGCAAAGCCGACTGGTCACCTTGTACCCAAAGCACCGGTGCAGTCACTCGCCGCCAGGCTGCCTCGGCCTCCGCCAGCCGGTACTGGATCGGGCCGGCAGATTTATGGCGCGGGTCATGTTTCAGCGTGAATCCTTCTGAAGTCTGGCGTGACTGCTCGGCTGCGAGGAAGTGTGCCCGCCCCAGGCTGAGTCGCGGGTTGGCCTGCTGAAGCCGTGCTGCGAGCGCATTCAGGTTGGGATAGGGGCGCAGCATGGACGGGGATTCAGCGTCTGACTTGAGATCATCCAGCCACCGCGTGAGTCGATCTGGAGATGTTGCGGGCGACGTGTCTGGCAGGCCGAATCCTTCCAGGGACACAAGCTTCTTGATGCGGGCGGGGCGCAATCCGGCATAGGTGCAGGCGATGTTGCCGCCCATGCTGTGGCCGACAAGCCGCACCGGGGCGCTGCCCAATTGCTTGTCGAGAAACGCATCCAGGTCGGCATGGTAGTCGGCAAACCAGTATCCGTCCTGCGGCCACTCGCTGTCGCCAAACCCGCGCCAGTCGGGCGCGATGAATCGAAATTGGTCAGGCATGGCATCGACCATAAACTGCCAGGACGATGACGCATCCATCCAGCCATGAAGCAATACCACGGGCATGGCATCCGGCTCGCCCCACTCCCGGAAGGCATGGCGCAGACCGCGAATATTCGCATGGCCAATGCGCGCCGGCCGACGGGCTGCAAAGGGGATTGAATTGTCAGGATGATCAGATTGCATTAGGCTTTCGAGCAGCTATGCATGGTCCACAAGAAAAAAATCAGAATCTCATTATCGCCCTGACAGCCCGAACGGGGCCGTCCGGCGCTGCGCCATGAGGTGTCCGAGCTGCAAACAGGACATGGTCGAAGAGTCCATACCGCGTGAGCACCATGGCGAGATCGTCCTCGACATCTGCTATCACTGCCACGTCATATGGTTTGACCAGATGGAAAGCGCAGGACTGCCACCTGCAGGCGTTCTCTCACTGTTCCGCAAACTGCATCAGCACGATGCCGACACGCGTCTACCGCTGGCTGACCGGCTGGGCTGCGTGCGTTGCGCCCAACCCCTCGCCATGGCGCAGGATTTTGTCAGGGCCGGACGGATCAGCTATTACCGCTGCCCTGAGGGGCACGGTCGGCTTACGTCTTTTGTGCAATTTCTGCGGGAGAAGCAGTTCATCCGCTCACTGACTGCGCTGGAGCTGAATCAGCTGAAGGCCACCGTGAAACAGGTGAAGTGTTCCAGCTGCGGCGGGCCGATTGACCTGTCCCGCGACAGCGCCTGCGGCTATTGCCGTGCGCCGATTGCCGTCCTGGATGCCGACGCCGTGGAGAAGGCGATCGCCAAGCTGTCAGCCGCAGAGGCCAAGCGCGGCCAGGTAGACCCGGAAAAGCTTGCTGCGCTGCAGAAAGAGGACGAGAAGCGACGCAAGGCACTTGCGCGCATGTCCGGCATGGATCAGGGTCATGCTGGCATGTGGAAGCAGACGGCGGATCGTGGCATCGACACGGTCGATCTGGTCGCGGGCGGGATCGCGATCCTGATTGCGTTGATCAGTTGAGGAGGATCAAATGAGGATTCTCAAGATTGTTGCCTTGGTGCTGGCGTCTCTTGTCGTACTCCTTGCGATCGTTGGTTTCTTGCTGCCCGGCACGTATCGTGTTGAGCGCGCCGTGGAGATTAACGCGACGGCGGAGAAGATTTTTCCTTTGCTCGAAGACCCCAAAGCCTGGAAGCAATGGTCTGCGTGGAATCAGCGTGATCCGGCCATGAAGGTGACCTATTCCGGTGCGGCATCGGGTACCGGCGCCAAGTGGAGCTGGGAGAGTGCGACCGAGGGCTCGGGCGAGATGACTTTCACTCGCGTGGATGCACCCCGAGTGCTGGAGTACAAGCTGTGGTTTCCTGAGTTCCAGAGTGGTTCCATCGGAGCGCTGGTGCTCGAGCCCAATGGGCAGCGCGTTCGTCTTGTCTGGCGCAATGAAGGCAAGATGGATGCCAAGCCGATTGGTGGTTACCTCGCGCTCGTCATGGATCGCATGGTTGGCCCGGATTTCGAAGCGGGTTTGAAGATCCTCAAGGCAATCGCAGAGCGGTCCTGAACGAGTGTTCGCACAATGCCTGCAATGCATCTCTGTGCAGGAAACGCAACGAACTGCGATTTTCACTCTGAAAATATGTGTCAAACCGTTGACATTTCCTTTAGCGGTGTGCATTCTCACGTCTGTCTCCGGAACGGAGCAAACCCGTTAGGGCGTGAACATCGGGTTAGAGGGAAATGAATCGCTCGTGTTCACATGACCAACAATCTTGCTAGGAGGAAGTTAAATGGCAGCTAAGAAGCCCGCAGCAAAAAAACCCGCCGCTAAGAAGCCGGCAGCCAAGAAGCCCGCAGCAAAAAAGCCGGCAGCAGCAAAGAAACCCGCCGCCAAGAAGCCGGCAGCAGCAAAGAAGCCCGCTGCGAAGAAGCCCGTCGCCAAGAAGCCCGTTGCCAAAAAGGCAGCAGCGCCCAAAGCCGCGAAGCCAAAAGTCAAGCGCAAGCCCAACGCAGCGTTCATGAAGCCGCTGACCCCGTCAGCCGCTCTGGCCGCCGTGGTGGGTGCAGCAGCGCTGCCCCGTACCGAAGTCACCAGCAAGATCTGGGCTTACATCAAGAAAATCGGCCTCCAGGACAAGCTGAACAGGCGCATGATCAACGCCGATGCCAAGCTGCAAGCCATTTTCGGTGGCAAGAAGCAGGTATCGATGTTTGAAATGACCAAGCTGGTCAGCAACCATCTGAAGTAATCGGTTGCAGTATCAACAGACGAAGGGCAGCGGAGCGATCCGCTGCCTTTTTTTCTTGCCCTTGCGTTTCGCCGGACACTTGCGGTTCGGAGTGCGCAGGTCGTACGCGCCCCGAAAGCAGGAGACACCATGCACCAAAAGCTTGCCTTGACCTTGGATGATGCCCGTCGAATTGCCGCGGCAGCCGAGTCCGAAGCGGTGAAGAACGGCTGGAGCGTTTGCATCGCCATCGTGGATGATGGGGCCCACCTGATGCATTTCATCCGATTGGACGGCGCGCAACTCGCCAGCGTCGACATCGCTTTGGGCAAGGCAAGGAGTGCACTGCTTGGCAAACGCCCCACCAAAGCCTATGAGGACCTGATCGCCGGAGGCCGTACTGCAGCCCTGTCCATGCCAGGCATCACCCATCTTGAAGGCGGCGTTCCGATCGTGGTTGATGGTCAGTTTGTCGGTGCAGTGGGTGTGTCGGGGGTGAAGTCCTCGCAGGATGCCCAGATTGCGGACGCAGGCATCGCGGCGCTCTGAGCGCCATTCATTGCAGCCAATCTGCTGCTTTCCCGCCGCCGTGACTACGCACAGGACTGCCTGCTTGCGAATATTCGCGAGGCGACCAACCGGCGCATGTCGCGACATCGTCATGTGACATGCATAATGGGGTCTCCACCAGAACAACACATTGACGCATGAAGCTATTTCTCGTCACCGGCAGTACCAGCGGACTGGGACTTGCGCTGGTTGATCGTCTGGCCCGGCAACCGGACACCGAGGTCATTGGCGTGTCGAGGCGGCCGCTGGCGGTACCTAACGTGCGCAACGTCGAGATCGACCTGTCGCAACCCGCCGACATCGTGCCTGGCATCACCGCAGCACTGGCAGCATGCCCGCTGCCGCAGTATGCGGAGGCGGTACTGATCAACAATGCAGGGGTCGTGGCACCGGTGGCACCGCTGACGCGCATCGACGCCGGCCTGCTTGACCTCAATTTGCGCACCAACCTTGCCGGACCGATGCTGGTCATGCAGGCGTTCATCGAGGCGACAAACGGACGCGCAAGAAAGCGACTCATCATCAATATCTCATCGGGCGCAGGGCGCCGCCCGGTGTCAGGCTGGGCCGCCTACTGCGCGAGCAAGGCGGGCCTCGACATGGCCACACGCGTTGCAGCGTTGGAGGCGCCGCCCGGTTTGGTGATCTGCTCGTTGGCGCCAGGTGTCATCGATACGCCGATGCAGGTGGCCATTCGTGATTCGCGCTCCGAGGATTTTCCGGACCTGGGACGATTCCAGGCCATGATGGCTGAGGGTACGCTTCGCCCCGCTGCGGAAGTGGCTGACATCATCCTGCGTCATGTGGAGCACGGTAGCTTCAAGCACGGCGCGCTTCACGATCTTCGCGAAATGGTCTGATTGGCGCAAATGGCTGCCGAAGTCGAACGAGAATTGGCCCGAATCGGCGATGCGCTGCAACACTGCGAGGCGCAGTATGCTGAAGTCATCAGCGCGTTCGAGGCTTTGGATGCCGGCATCGTCTACTACGATTCTGTCGACCGCCTTGTGTTCTGCAATTCGTCTTTCCGGGAGATGTATCGTGAAATGGCGGATTGTCTGGTGCCCGGAACCTTGTTCGCTGAAATTGCCCGCCGATTTGTTCGCTCGGGGCTGGGCGTGCACAAGGACTGGGACGAGGATCGCTACGTTGACTGGCTGATCGCGAATCATCGGGCACCAAACCCCGAGGGGTACGAGGTTTCATATCGTGACGGCCAGTGGCTCCTCATTTCTGATCACCGCACAGCCAATGGCGGGCTCATCGGGTTACGGGTGGATATCACTCAGCGCAAGGCAGCCGAGGTTGCGCTTGCAGCCAGCGAACAGCGATTCAAGAGTCTTCTGGAAATGTCGTCCGACTGGTATTGGGAGCAAGACGAGGAGTACCGCTTCACGCGCTTGTCCGAAGGCCACTTGCGCCTGGTCGGCGTACATGCCGACCAACGCCTCGGCAAGCGGCGCTGGGAGTTGGGTCTCACCGGCGTCAGCGAAGAAGCGTGGATTGAACACCGTCGCCTGCTGGACGCGCGTCAGCCTTTTCGGAGTTTTGAATACCAGTTGCTTTCTCCGGATGGCCGACTGTTCTATATCAGCGTGTCCGGGGTACCTGTGTTTGATTGCAGCGGTCGCTTCAGCGGCTATCGTGGTACCGGCACGGACATCACGCAGCGCAAGGCATATGAAGCGCGCATCAAGGAACTTGCCGAATACGACTTCCTGACTGGACTGCCAAACCGGAGTCTGCTGAATACTCGCTTCGATCTGGCCGAAAGACTTGCGCGTCGATCCGGCCAAATGCTGGCTCTCATGTTCATCGACCTTGACCGGTTCAAAAATATCAACGATTCGCTCGGACACCCGGTCGGGGACAAATTGCTGGCCGAGACGGCGCAGAGATTGCGTGACCTGGTGAGATCAACGGACACGGTGTCGCGACATGGCGGCGACGAGTTTCTCATTTTGCTGAATGACATCGGCCATCCTGCAAACGTGGGGCGAATTGCAGAGCAGGTTCTGGCTGAACTGTCTCGCCCTTACAGCGTTGCGGGTCATGAGTTGATCGTGACGCCTTCGATCGGCATCACCGTATGGCCATCGGACGCAGAAGACTTGCCCGAACTGGTGCGCCAGGCCGATATGGCGATGTATCACTCGAAGTCGATGGGCCGAAACCAGTACAGCTTCTTCAAGGACGAGATGAACATCCGGGTTCATGAGCGCCTTGCGCTGGAGAACGCACTGCGCCGGGCCATCCAGAACAACGAGTTCTATCTGGAGTTCCAGCCCGTTTTTGATCTGCGAACACGCCGCATCACCAGCGCCGAGGCACTGCTGCGCTGGGTGCATCCAGAGTTGGGCCAAGTGTCGCCCGCGCGCTTCATTCCCATAGCAGAGGACACCGGTCTCATTGTGCCCATCGGCGACCTGGTGATCGGTAAAGTATGCGAGCGCAAGGAAGCGCTCGCGGGATCACCGCACGCTTGGTTGCCCATCGCAATAAATCTTTCGGCGATCCAGCTGCGTGACCGTCATCTGCTTGAGGTGCTGCCGGCGAAATTCCATCAGCATGGATTGCAGCCCGGCGCACTGGAGCTGGAAATCACGGAGAGTCTTCTTCTCTCGGAATCGGAGTCTGCTGCGGGAATGCTGCAGGCATTGAGGGTCGAGGGCATGCGCCTGGTGATCGATGACTTCGGTACCGGCTATTCCAACCTGGGCTTTCTTCGCAAATTTGCCATCGACAAGCTCAAGGTCGACCAGAGTTTCATTCGAGATATTCCCGCCGACTACAACGCCATGGCATTGGCACGGGGCATCATTGGCCTGGCCAAGAGTGTTGGCCTTCGAACTGTGGCAGAGGGAATTGAGACTCAGGCTCAACTTGACTTCCTTGTCGATGCGGGATGCGATGAGGGGCAGGGCTATTTGCTGGCTCGGCCAGCCAGCTACGAGACGCTGATTGAACTTCTGGACGCACAGCACGAGGCGGAAGTGTCCAAATCTACTCGCCTGAGGTTTCTGAGCCACCTGAAGGGAACTTGATTGAGCTGATTTGGCGGATTTCGTCCGCAGTGAAGCCCGCGGCGAGTCTCGCGGCCATGTTTGGCGGCGAACGCAAGAGCGGCGCATTGTGCGCTGCCATCAGGGCGAGAAACGTCTCGACAGGCTCCAGGCCGCGGGCGTTGCAAAGCCAGTGATACCAGTGCGTGCCGATGGCGACATGGCCGATTTCGTCCTGAAGAATGACCTTCAGAATGTCTGCCGCCTTGTGGTCCCCGGACTGTGTCAGCTTTGCAATCAGACCGGGCGTGACATCCAGGCCGCGCGCCTCCAGCACTCTGGGTACCAGTGCCATGCGCGCGAGCGCATCATGCACTGTCTTTCTCGCCATATCCCACAATCCATCATGTGCTACGCAGTCGCCGTACTCGCAGCCGATGGCGCGCAGGTGATCGCGCAGCAGTGTGAAGTGGGCCGCTTCTTCGATTGCGACCTTGCGCCAGTCAGAATAGTAGGTGGCAGGAAATCCATCAAATCGCCAGATTGCATCCAAAGCCAGGTTGACGGCGTTGAATTCAATGTGCGCCAGGGCATGCAGAAGCGCGATCCGGCCTGTTTGGCTGGCAAGACTCCGCCGCTTGACTGCGGTGGGTGGTACGAGTAACGGCCGGTCCGGGCGGCCTGGGGACAAATGGTGCGCAGTGTCGGGCACAGACCACAAGGGGTCGTTCGATCCAGCGGAGGGTAACACTGCCGTCCTGCGCAGTTTCTCTTCAAGGACGGGCTCGTGCCAGACATCGAAGGCCACTTGGCGGAGGGTGGGGGCGTCAGTGCGCATGCGAAAAGTGTACCGGCATTGTGTAAGTGTCCCCTCTGAATCTCGACGAAACCGAAATTGCCTTACGCTGTCTGATGCCGTTCAACGCAACTGGAGATGCTGATCGTGTTCAAGTTTCCCTTTCCCCTGCAGGGCCATTTATTCGTTCGAGAGTTGATTCGTTCCCTTGCCGTGTTCGCATGCATGTTGGGTTCGACTGCTGCATTCACCGCCGCGTCGCAATCGGCGCAGCCACCGAAGGTCGCCAAGGCCATATTTGCCGGTGGCTGCTTCTGGTGCATGGAAGCGCCATTTGACAAGCTGCCTGGCGTGATGTCCACCATCTCGGGATACATCGGTGGCAAGACGCTCAACCCGACCTATCAGCAGATCAGCACTGGCACGACAGGCCACACTGAGGCAGTCGAGGTCACCTACGATCCGGCGAAGGTCTCGTATGAAAAGTTGCTGGAAGTCTTTTGGCGCAACATCGATCCGACCACCAAAGATCGGCAGTTCTGCGACGGCGGCAGCCAATACCGTTCCGGAATTTTCTTTCTGAATGCCGAGCAGAAGCGGCTTGCGGAATCATCCAAGGTGGCGCTGGTGAAGAGCAAACCGTTTGCAGGCGACATCGTGACCGAAATCACGATGGCCACGACCTTCTATGCGGCGGAAGATTATCATCAAGACTACTACCTGAAGAACCCTGTCCGCTATAACTTGTATCGTTCTGGATGCGGGCGTGATGCGCGGCTGAAGCAGTTATGGGGCAGTGCACCCTGACGCGACGCGGAGGCCTGTCCCTCTGGGGCTCTCTTGGTGCCGTTTGTGTCGGGCAGCTGCGTCACCCAGGTAGGGATTGAGCGAGGGGAAGCGGACATGACGATAGAAATGAAGCGCCTCAATGGGGGTGGAGTGCTGCGTGCAGCGGGTTACGACGAACGTAACCATGTCATGCGCGTGCAGCTTGAGCGGGGCACCTACGACTACGCCAACGTTGCGCCAGAACTTTACCGGCGGCTCATCAACGCGCCAACGCCCGGTGCCTTCTTTCGCGATCAGATCGAGGAAGAATTCACCGGTCGGCGGGTGTAGCCGTCAGTCCGTTCACGACTTTCCGCAACCCCTTGGTTCCGCCAACAGCTTTAGCGCTCCTGAGTCCGCCCAGGATTGCGGGGGCGATCCGGTTGTGATGCTTCATCGCGTACACGCGGTTCCTTGGCTTGCGGCTCCTTGGCTTGTGGTTCCTTAGCTTGCGTTGGCTTTGCCGGCGCCACAGGCGCAGGGGTGGGCTGCGCCCCGGGTTGCGGCCGGACCACTGCAGATTCGGAGACACGCGGTTTCTCCGTGCGGCCAGTGCGATCCACCCGGTCCACCCGGTCGGGCCGATTGATGTCCTGCCGCTGTCCTGTTTGTGCATCCCTTCGCGAAGGTGCAGGCTGTGGAAAGCCAGCGGCTGGTTCGCCTGCAGATCGGGGCTTGGTGTACCGGGGCTGGGGTTCAGGAATTGCCGGCTGCACAATCTGAACCGGGCTGGAAGCCGGTTTTGTGACTGACTCCGGCGCGGGTCGAGAACCCATGCTGTCGGATGGCGAACCAACAGGCACCTGTGCTGGTGCCACGTTGGCCGCGGGCCGTGGGTCCGCCGGAACAGGCTTGTTCGGTCGCAGCACTTCGCCTCGCTGTGGCATCGGCATCGGCTGTGGCACGGATTGGGGTGATGGTGCCACCACGTCGAGCGGTTTGCCGCTGCTGCCGGGCTGGCGGCCCGTGTTGCGATCAGGCTCAGTGCGTCGTGGCGGCAGAATCGCGCCGTCCTGAACGGCTGGACGGTTCCAGGCCGACTCACCGCGGATGCGTGCCTGGTTGGTCGCCACCGGCGCTGCCGACTGGAATGTGGCAGGGGAAACCACCGTCACGCCGGGTTTGTGGTTCACGTATTGCCGCGGTGGCCGTGTGTGCACCGGACGATTGATGTGGATGTGGTTGATGTTGTAGACGTACGTTGGGCTGTGCGTGTACCACGGGACAAAGGCTTCGTAGGGCGCCAGCGGGAACCAGCCGATGCCGTGCCCATTGCCTGAAGCGAAGCTGACAGTCCAATCGCTGCCACCGACCCATGCGACCAGTGCGGGGGAGTAGATGGGGCGATGGCGGCGTGTTCCCGGCCACCAAGCCCAGCGCCCGCGCACTTGTACCCACCGTCCGTAATGGGTGGCAGCGAAGCCCCAGGGTGCATCGTCGATCCATGTCCAGCCCCATGGGCGGACATAGCGCCAATGACCGTATCGATACGGTGCCCAGTCCACGACCACGCGCGGCACCCACACCCGGCCATACTCGATCTCCTCTTCCCACGTGCCGTTGGCGTCGAGTTCTTCGTGACCTGTCATGAAGGGGGACACGTGAGTAGAAATGGCCGGATTCCACCGCTCATCCAGCACTTGCACCCAGTCATCGAAATTGGTCCGGGCGATGGACTCCATGCGCGCACCGCTGCGATCCATGAGGGCCATGCGACCGGCATCAACCCACGGTGTTCCAGCGCGGGAATCAATGCGTGCCCGGCCGGCGTAAACGGCCACCGAGGATTCGCCTTTGTCCATGTCGGCCTCGAAGCGATAACTGCCGCTGGAACGCAGAGTCACCGTGCCTTCAGGCGTGTGGACGCGATAGACCTCTCCCTTCTCAATCAAGCCAATGCGAATATTCGCAGTACCGCGCTGGAGGTAGATTGCGAACTCGGTGTCATTCAGCTTTTGTATGTCGACAACGGTGTCGTGGTCGAGCCGGATGGCAGTGGGACCAACCTTCCATTCGGCGCGTGACCGTCCCTCTGTCCAGATCGAGTTTTCTGACGTAACCGGGACATTCAGGCGGGCAGGCTGCCAGCCATCTTCCTGGTCGGCATAGAATTTTACGTCTCCCTCGATGAGGGTGATGCGACCAACCCGACCCGGGGGGTCGGCCAGGGCATGGGTAGCGAACACGAAGAGCGCCGCAATTGCAACGAGTTGTTTCCACGCACGCCTTGCTGTTTCCATGGTTGTTTCTCCTTGCACCTACAACGGACCAGGGACCCATACCGTTTACCGGCTGAAGGCAGTTTACGGGCTTTCCGGAACAGCGCTTGACATGCGGACGATCGGACGTGGAACGGAAGGGAGTTTCATGCGATGATCTTCCGGTGTTGTGGTCGGAACGCTGCCATGTGCCGTGCCGCCCGCTAAATGGGTGCGTGATACTCGTGATCGTCGTGAAATCGGAGTGAGGCATTGGATGGATCTAAAAACAATACATAGCAAAACCGGCAAAGGTGTGACCCAGATCACGCAACGGACAGCGCCTCTTTCCAAGGACCTGATGAAGGTCCTCAAGCTCGTGGATGGCAAGGCAACGCTGGAACAGACCGCCAAGTCTGCGGATCTGCCGATTCCGACTACGGAGAAGGTACTCCAGCAACTGGTCAAAGAGGGCTTCATCCGGGTCTTCGAAACTACTCGTGAGGACTCGGGTTTCAGTTCGGAGTTTGGAGGAGCCGAAGCTTCAGACGACGACTTTGACTTCACCAAGCCGGCCAAGCCATCCGCGTCCCGGCCGGCGGGTGCAACGTCCTCTCCATCAGCAGCCCGTGATGATGCCGCCGCACTGACTGCTGCCCGCGAAAAGGCGCAGACCGAGGCCCGGGCACGGGCGGAACGCGAAGCACAGATTCGTGCACGTCTCGAAGTGGACGCCCGGACCAAAGCCGAGGCGGAGCGGCGCGCAATTGAGGAGGCCAAGCGGATGCAGGAGGCTGCCGAGCGCGCCAAGCTCGAGCTGGAAGCGCGCATGGCCGAAGAGGCTGCGCGCAAGAAAGCCGCTGCGGAGTCCCAGGAAAAGTTGAGCGTGGAGCAAGAGGCTAAAGAGGCTGAAACCAGCCGGGCATTGGCGGCAGCACGTGCCAAGGCCGAAACCGAGGCCAAGGCACTGGGTGAGGCGCGAACCAGGGCTGAAGCCGAAGCCAAGGCGCTGGCGGCTGCCCGCGCACAGGCAGAGTTGGCGGCAAGGCGGCAGGCAGAGGAGGCAGCCATTGCCCAGCGAGATCTGCGGGCGCAACTGAAGGAAGAAATTGAAGCCCGAATCCGGTTGGAGATGGAGTCAAAACTTCGGGTCGAGATCGAAGAGGGCGCCCGGGAAGAGCTCGAGCAGGCCGTGATGGCAGACGCACGCGAGGAAGCGCGTGCCGAATTGGAACGAAGGCTCGTCGAGGAAGCGGAAATGTTGCAACGCGTGGAGGCCGAGGCCAAGCGCAAGGCAGAGGAAGAGGTGAAGCGCATGCTTGCCGAGCAGGAAGTCCGGCTGCGTGCAGAAATGGAACAACGCATCAAGGCGGAAACCGAACGTTTCCAGCGCGCAGCGCTTGAGGCGCGTGCCCGCGCAGAGCGTGAGGCCATCGAACGGCAGGAGCTTGAAGACCGGCTGCGCAAAGAAGGCGAGGCGCGCAGAAGGGCTGAAGAAGAGGCGCAGACGCAAAAAGAGGCAGATGCACGAAATCGCGTTCGGCTGGAAGCTCGAGCCAGGGAAGAAGCGGAACAGCGCACAAAGCTTGAAACAGAGATGCAAGTGCGGCTGGAGGCAGAGCAGCGCGCCAAATTCGAGGCGGAAGCACGGATCAAGATAGAGGCAGAAGAACATGCCCGAATCCAAGCTGAGGCCAATGTTCGCTTTGAGGCAGAGCGACGTGCGCGTGAGGAGGCCGAGAAAAAGGCCCACATGGAGTCCCAGGCCCGAGAGATCGCCATGAAGGCCGCTGTGGAACAGGCGGAGGAGAAGACTCGCCTCGCAGCAGAGGTGGAAGGTCGTGTGGAGATCGAGCGCAAGGCACGCGAAAAGGCGGAAGCGAAGTCGCGGGCGCGTGAGGAAGAGGAAGAGCGGGATCGTCAGCATCAGGTTGACCATCTGAAGCTGCTCCAGGCCCAGGCGGACGAGCGGGCGCGCAAGGAGCAGGAGGCGCTGGAATCCGGTGGTGCATCACGGCATCAGCGGGTCCGGCTCAAGGGTTCGACGCCGTGGGGAACCTATATTGGCGTCGCGCTGGTGGTGATTTCCGGTGCATTTATCGGACTCATCCACGTGATTCCATTGGGATCGGTGCAGGCCAAGATTCAGCGAGGTCTGTCCGCATGGCTGCATGATGATGTGTCGATTTCCGGTGTGCACTTCGCGCTGTTTCCTTCACCCCGACTCAAGCTGGACACGGTGACAATCGGCAAGGCACGCGACGCCACGGCAGGGAGGGGAATTATCCAGATTCCCATCGGTGCCCTGTTTGACGACAACGTTCGCATTGACACACTGGAGTTGCAGCAGGTGAACATCAGCGAGGACGCCGCAGGGCGTATCGGGCTGTGGGGGAAAAACGAGGATCGTCCGGCAAACGTGAGCGTGAATCGTGTGGTGCTGCGTGGTGTGAAAATCGAAAGCAAGCAATTCGCACTGAACGAGTTCAACGCCAACCTGCGTTTTGAAAGCGGAGCACTCAAGTCTGCGAGCCTGCAGGCGACAGACAACAAGTGGAGTCTTGACGCGAAGCCGGAAGGGGATGCATGGTCGGTGGATCTTGCGGTCCGCGGGTTGCCGCTTCCCGTCGGCGCGCCCATACCCATTGACGACGTGAAAGCCAAAGGCTCGATTCAAGGCAGCCAGTTGGTTTTTCCGGAGGTTTCAGGCACGGCATACTTCGGCAGTTTTACGGGCAGCCTCAAGGCGGACTGGTCGAACGGAATCAGCGTCAACAGCGAGATCGCGGTCAAGGAGGTCAACCTGACGCCGCTGTTTGAAACTTTCACCAAGGATGTGACCGTAACCGGGCGAATGGAGGGTGCGTTCTCGGTCAATGCGTCAGCGCCCACGCTGGGTGCGCTCATGAAGGCACCCGTCATCGCCGGGAGCTACACGGTCAAAGAGGGGTCTATCAGCAACGTTGATCTCGTGCAGGCCATGCGCACGGAAGGTGGCGGCCGAGGCGGTGCCACGAAATTTGCTGAACTTGCAGGCGGCTTGTCGGTGGCCAATGGTGAGCTGCGCTACAACAAGTTGAAGCTGCAGGGTGGTGTGATTCTGGCCAATGGCGAGGTGGTGGTTGGTGCCAATGATCAGCTTGGCGGCCGCATTGGCGTGGAGCTTCGGTCCAGCGTGGCACAGGATCGGGGCAGCTTTGCCATTACGGGCTCGGTCCAGAAGCCCACGCTGAGACGCGGCGGCTGACGATTGCTCCTTCAATGCCGTCACGGGACGCCAGACGGTGTCCCGTTTTGTTTTCTGTGTCCGCCGTAGCCTGAATGACGAGCTGAATGAATGCTCCTGTTGAGAAGCGCAATCTGAAGTCGCTGTTGCCACTGTTCGCCATGTTGTTGCCTTACCGGGGCAGGATCGCGGTCGCACTGGCCGCACTACTGCTTTCTGCTGGCCTGGTGCTCGCGATAGGAAGTGGCCTCCGGATCATCATCGACGCGGGATTCGTGAAGCGCAACCCGGAGATGCTGGATTTCTCCGCGCTGGCAATGGTGGCGCTTGTCGCGGTACTGGGAGCCGTGACGTTTGTTCGCGTGTTCAACGTCTACTGGGTTGGCGTGCGATTCACTTCAGATTTGCGCCAACGGCTGTTCAACCACATGATGGGTCTGTCACCTGCTTACTTCGAGGTTACGCGTACTGGCGAGTCCATTTCGCGGCTCACCAATGATGTGACCATTGTCGAGACCGTCATGGGGGGCTCGATGTTTTATGCCGCGCGCATGTTCGTCACCATGTGCGGGTGCGCGGTCATGCTCCTGTTCACCAGTCTGAAATTGTCGCTGCTGGCGTTGGCGTGTCTGCCATTTGTGATCCTGCCGATGATCATGCTTGGTGGCCGGGTGCGCACATTGTCCCGTGCCATGCAAGACCGGGTTGCGGATGTGAGTTCGCATATTGACGAGAGCATCCATGAGGTACGCACCGTGCAGGCGTACGGGCATGAGGAGCAGGACCGGTCCGAGTTTCGCCGTCTTGCCGAAGCCGTGGCAGCTACTGGCATTGAGAAGAATCGGGCCTTGGCGCTTCTGATTTCGTCCATTACGGTACTGGCAAGCGGCGCAATCGGCATTCTTTTCTGGGTTGGCGGTCATGACGTACTGGCGGGCCGCCTGACGGCCGGAGAGCTATCTGCATTCGTCTTTTATGCCGTGATCGTGGCCAATGCGGTATTTGTCGTGGCAGAGGTCTATGGCGATCTTCAGCGGGCGGCGGGCGCATCGGAGCGCCTGCTCGAGCTCTTGGCCACTTCGTCCAGCATTGTGGACCCGCCGCATCCGAAGCCACTCCCTGCACCGCGTGGGGAGATCGAATTTGATGAGGTGCGGTTTCACTATCCAACGCGCCCCGATACTGCAGCGCTATGCGAATATTCGCTGAAGATCGCGCCAGGGGAAGTCGTTGCTCTCGTGGGGCCGTCCGGGGCAGGCAAGAGCACGGTATTCCAGATGTTGCTTCGCTTCTACGATGCCGCCAGCGGCTCGATACGAATTGATGGTGTGGACCTGCGCGAAACTGCAGTAGCCGAGGCGAGGCGCAGAATTGCCCTGGTGTCCCAGGATCCGGTGATCTTCGGCATCTCTGTCCGTGAGAATGTCCGCTATGGCACGCCCGACGCCAGTGACGAGGCAATCCGCGAAGCCTGCGGGCATGCCTTTGCGCTGGAATTCATCGAACAGCTTCCGGGCGGACTCGATGCCAATCTGGGTGAACGGGGCATTCGCCTTTCCGGAGGCCAGAAGCAACGAATTGCCATTGCGCGCGCCTTTCTCGCCGATCGCGCCATCCTCCTTCTCGATGAGGCTACCAGCGCCTTGGATGCGGAGAGCGAGAAAATGGTCCAGCTTGCCATGGCCGAGCTCATGCGCGACCGCACCACACTCATCATCGCGCATCGCTTGGCGACGGTGAAGTCGGCTGACCGCATTGTCGTGATGGATCATGGTCGGATCGTCGCCACAGGTACGCATGATGAGCTGGTCGCGGAAGGCGGTTTGTATGCACGACTGGCTGCCCTGCAGTTCGGGGCACAATGAACCCATCAGCTCTGGGGGCATCAGAAGGGGCGGTACCTCAGCCGGGTACCATGAGCCGATTCGTTGCATGGACCTGATTCCGATGACTGTTGCTGTGGATACCGCTTCCCTTCCGCGCGTCACCACTGAAGAAGTGATTTGGTGGCACGAGTGGATGCCAGGATTGTTTTCATTTCGAACTACCCGGCCAGAAGGCTACGACTTCGTGCCGGGCCAGTTTGCTCGACTGGGCGTTGCTGATGATGCGGGCGAGATGATCTGGCGTGCTTTCTCGGTGGCGTCCGCACCGTCCCGTGATTACCTTGAATTTTATGCTGTGGTGGTGGAGCACGGCGTGTTCACGCCGCTGATCGAGCATCGCAGGCTGGGGGCGAGGGTGCAGGTCGAGAAGCCGGCGCAGGGTTTCCTCACCGCAGACAGGTTGTGGCGGGGAGACGGCAAGTACGACTTGTGGATGCTCGCCACCGGCACCGGACTTGGCCCATTCATTTCCATGCTCGAGGACGAAGCGGTGTGGGGGCATTTCGAGCGTCTGGTGATTGTGCACAGCGTGCGCCATGTAGGAGAGTTGGGCTACGGGGATCGCCTCCGCACGATGGCCGCCTCATCCGCTTCGACAGCTTGCGCTTTGCACTATGTCCCCACTGTCACACGGGAACCGGGAAGTTCGCTTACTCAAGGGCGGATAACCGAGTTGCTGAAGTCGGGCGGGCTGGAAAGCTCGGCAGGCGTGAACATGGATATCGCACGCTCCCGCTTCATGCTGTGTGGCAATCCGGCGATGGTGGAAGAAACCCGTGCGCTGCTGAAGGCGCGTGGCTTCACCAATGACCGGAAGCTCACTCCGGGCCACATTGCCGTGGAGAACTACTGGTAACTGGCAGCTGTATCGGTCGCGATCAGGCTTTGCCGGACATGGCGGGTTCACCGCCTGCGCCCAGGGCGCGATACAAATCTGCGATGGCTGAACGCAGTGCGCGTTCGGCTTCAATGCGGTTGTGTTCCGCGGCGATGAGCCCGCGCTCGTTGTCAATCAGGTCAAGTTGGCTGGCCACGCCATGTTCGAATCGCAGTTTCGCCAGCGCATAGGCATCCTTGAGCGAGTCGACGCGGCGGGTTTCAGCCTGGAACACGTCACGTGCTGCAGCCTGTGCTGATACGGCATCCTGCACTTCACGGAATGCATTGATGACAGCAGCTCTGTATTGCTCCACTGCAATCCGCTGTCGGGCCTCTGCGATGTCCTCCTGACGCATCAGCCGGCCGGAGCCCCACAGGGCCTGGGTGAGGTTGCCCACAAAGCTCCAGGTACGTGCGGGTCCGCTGAAGAGGTCGGAGAGTTGCGAGCTTTCACTGCCAATCGCACCCGTCAGGCTGATCGAAGGGAAATAGGCCGCGCGTGCCACGCCGATCCTCGCGTTGGCGGCGACGAGAATCTGCTCGGCTTCGCGAAGGTCCGGACGTGCAAGCAGCAACTCGGAGGGTAGTCCGGCAGGAGCCGCGAGGCCGAGCGCGGCTGCACTGATGCGATCACTTTCCCTGCGAATATTCGCATTGACGATGTCGCTCGGTGACCGTCCGAGCAACGCTGCAAGCGCTCGTTCCTGCGCTGCGCGGTCCCGAACCAGTGGTTGCAGCTGGGCTGTCAATGCATCCACCTCTGCGCTGCGCTGCTGCAGGTCAAAACGAGAAAACATGCCTGCTTCGAATTGCTTTGTAAGCAGTCCCAAGGCTTCGCGTCCACGATTGAGTGTGAGCTGGGTAGCTGCGACCCGGGCATCGAGTGCAAGCAAGTTGTAGTGCCCCTGCACGACCTGTGAAGTTAGCGACAAGCGAATGGTGTCTCGCGCAGACTGGGTTGCAAGCAGCTCGGCGCGTGCGGCTTCATTGGATCGGCGGAACTTGCCCCAGAAATCGAGTTCGTAGGAGAAGTTGAGCGCGGCGCGATGGCTGGTCATCGTAAGCGGCAGGCCTTGCTGGAACTGTCCACTCTTCTCCGAGATACGGTTGCGCCCGCGACCGCCATCGGAATAGAGGGTCGGGCCGAGGTCAGTCCTCGCCAGCCCGAGCTGCGCCTCGGACTCCGTGATTCGGGCTGCAGCAATCGCCAGATTGGCATTGCGGTTCAGCGCTTCCTCGACCAATTTGTCGAGCGCAGGGTCCGCATAGATGCGCCACCACCGTGCATCATTCTTGGCAGACGTCGCGCCTGCGGGCGCTTCGGGCCAGGCTGGCGGGAGATCCGCTGCAGGTCGCTGATAGTCAGGCCCGATGGCACAGCCAGTGAGCACGAATGTGGTGAAGAGGGCAACCAGAGAGATTTTCATGGGGAGGCAAAAAAAGGGGATTGGGTTGGGTAGATCAGCAATGTCTCAAAAGTGTTCGCTAGCCAGACCTGATACGACTCGACGCGAATGGCGCTGCATAGCCCTCACCAGCATTACTCGAAGTCGATCCGGCAAACAGCGTCTCAAGAAATATTGCAGGAAAAATCCTGACTGAGCAGACTTCCCGGATGAGGGTGCTGACGCAGTGGTGTCCGCCAAAGTGAAATCCCCAATCGCCAGCGCCCTTGACGGCTGACTTATTTGACGGAGCATTCTCAGCGCAGGAGCAGGATCAGGATCAGGGCTAATGTAGTGAGGGACAACACGCCCAGCACGGCAAGGGGCCAAATGCTCGGGCCGGCACTGCCGGAATCAAGCTTGATCGTTGCTGTGTCGGGGCTCACCACCGGTTTCGGCGCAGGTTTTGCAACCAATTTTGGAGCGGGTACGGGCGGCTGGACTACTGCTTTCGGGGCTGGCGCCTGAATAGGCTGAGGCTCGATCTTTCCCTTGTATGCGCGCAGCTTCTGCGTCTCGCTGATGAACTCCCGAAAGTCATCTGTTTGCTGTGTGATGGCGGCAAGGCGCATCGTGGCTTCGAATGAGTCGAATTTCCGGTCCAGCTGTAGTGGCGCAGTTTCCAGAGCTGGCGCGTCTTTTGCCATACGGGCAGGGGCCGCATCCGCCACCTGGATCCGTGGAGGTGGTGGGCTCACACCCATCGCCGGCGCAGCCACTGCGTTCGCGAGCATTCGCTTCACCTCGCGGAGGTCACTGCAAAAGTCACGCATGGACTGATAGCGGTCGTCAACCTGCTTTGCCAGGGCTTTGGCCACAATGAGATCCAGCATCGTGGGCAGTGCTGGATTGAGCGTGGAAGGCGGTACCGGGTTGGTATTCACGGTTGCGTACATGATCGCGTTCACATTGTCACCGTCGAACGGTGCAATGCCGGTGAGTGTTTCGTAAAGCACGACACCCAGCGAAAAGATATCGGAACGATGGTCGATTGTCTTGCCGATGACTTGTTCAGGCGACATGTATCGCGGGCTGCCGAGAATCATCCCGGTCATTGTCTTCACTGCGGACGCAGGCATCCGCGCAATCCCGAAGTCAGTCACCTTCGCCAACACGCCGTTGGGTACATTCACCAACATGATGTTGGATGGCTTGATGTCACGGTGAATCACTTCCCGTTCATGTGCGAAGGCCAAGCCATCCGCTACCTGGGAGATCAGCTCAACCGTGATTTCAACGCTGGGTTTGTCTCCTGATGCGAGAAGATCCTTGAGTTCCTTGCCATCCAGAAACTCCATCGCCATATAGGCGAGCTCATCGTTGCGCCCCACGTCATAGATGGTGACGATGTTCGGGTGATTCAGCCGCCCGGCTGCCTTGATTTCCTGCTGGAACCTTGCCTCGTACTCCGCAAGATCCTCCTTGGAGAGGGACAGGTTTACCGTCTTGATCGCGACGATACGGTCAATGACCGGGTCCACCGCCTTGTAAACGATGCCCATGGCACCGCGTCCGACGATGTCCAGGATCTTGTACCGCCCAAGGACCTCGAGTTTATTTTCCGACATGGTCTCCGGCAGTCTTATTTCTTTGCCGGCGCTGACTTCGCAGCCGCATCGCTCGCCGCTTTGTCCTTCGCGGCTTGCGTGTCCTTCCAGCGCTGCTTGGCCCCGGCATAGGTGCGCGTCCAGGACGGATGTCCAGCTTCTGCAGGAGTGAGATCGAAGTTTGCATCGATATCAAACAGTTTCTGGAATTCAGTGCGGCAAAGTCCCCACTTCTCCATCAGGCAGAGTGAGAACGCGGAGTGCTTCACTGCTTTCAACTGGTCTGGCCGCTTTTCCAATCCCTCCTTGAGCGCACTTTGGAGAATCCTGAATGCCGCATCAAACTCTCCAGCCTCGTACTTGGCCATGCCATCCGCAAGCAATTGTTCAGCCTTGGTCAGCGGCTTCGCGGCCTCTGTCGGTGCGCCGGGCGTTGTCAATTGCGCCCTGACATTGCGATAGACCGGTCCCCAGATGGGATGGCCGGCCTCGGCTGGCGTGAGATCAAAGGTTGCGTTGATCTCGAGTGCCTTGCGAAATTCGGCACGGCAGCTATCCTCGCGATTGGACACGCAGTGAATGAAAGCCAGCAGCTTGCGGGCCTGTGCCTGAGCTTCGCGTGTCAGAACACCGTGGGCCAAGGCTTCGTTCAGACTCTTCTGGGCGTCGTCAAAACTGCCCGCTTCGTACTGGCGCTGTCCCAGAGCCAAATTCTGGCTTGCACGCTCCTTCAACTGCGCTTCCGTGGCGCTTGGAACCGCAGGGGCCTTCGGCTCGGAAGTCTGCGGCATGGGCGCACAGGACGCCAGCACAAGGAGCAATACAAGGCTTGCCAGTACCGTTGCGGGACTGGTCACCGGATTCACAACAGACACCTTTGAGGATTGCATGGCTGCGCTCGCTTTCGAATATTCGCTGTCCAAAGCTCAGAACTTGTGCCGAACAGTGACTTCTTCCCGCGACTTGATATCTACTGTTTCCGAATAGGCGGGGAAAGTGGTGTTCTTGATTTCAATGCGGTACTTGCCCGGTGGCAGTTTCAGATTCTTCATGGGCGGGCTCACTCCGCGTGAACGGCCATTCACGAAGACCTCTCCCCACGGAGCGATTGCCAGATTCAGGCTCCCGGGAGGGACTTCGGGTTTGGGGGCTTCCGTCTTTGCAGCTTCAGTTTTCGCTGTATCCGGCTTCGACGGGCTGGGGCTTGTTGCGGGTGCCGTCGTCTTGGCGTCCGACGTTGCGGACTCCATCTTGGGCGCCTCCGGAGGATTGACGGGCACTGGAGCGGGCGCCGGCTTGGCAATCTCGGGTGCTGCAACGGGCGCGGGACTCTGGACAGTACCGGCGATTGGAGCGGTAGCAATTCCTGCAGTTGGCTGAGCAGGCAAGGAGGGCTTCCGAGTCGCCATAATGATGATCAGCAGCAAAACCACCAGGGCGAGGGCCCCGCTGGCCATCATGATTTTCCTCGTGTCCTGCAAGAAGCCCTTGGCAGGCTGCGGCTCTTCCTCCTGCGCAGGCAGCACGTTGACACGATATGTACCGGACTGGACACCGACCTGATTTTGCGGTCGGCCCTTCGGGTTGGTCTGTGCCGCACGGTTTTCAAGGCCCAACTTGGCCTGGCTGAATGCGATGTCTGATTCGCCGACGATGTAGATCTCATGCTCACGGACATGTTTGTCCGTGCGTGAACCCTCATAGTGAAACAGCTTGCCGTAGGCTTCCGAGATGACCGAGACAACATCGTAGTAGGACCGGGACACGACAACCTGGCCCGGCTTGGCGAAGCTCATGATCCGCTGGGCAACATTGATTCCATCGCCGATGATGTTCGGATGGCCGTTGATGTCGCGGACGAGCTTGACCGGACCAAGATTCACGCCAATGCAGATGATGCCTTCTTCCTCATCACGGCCTGCAGCACCCTCCGTGTCAGCAGGTGTCTTCATGGCGTCACGCAGCGTCATGGCAACAAAGAGGGCATCTTCAGGATCGCCCAGAAAACTCATGGCTGCGCCGTCGCCGGTATCGAGGATGATTCGCTCGTTGACTGCGATGTCTTTGATGGATTCGGCGAGAAGGGTCTGGAATCGTTCCTTGACCGAAATCTGCTCTGCTACCGATTTTTTGGAGTAGCCGACCAGATCGACAAACACCACGCTGCAGATGAAAGTGCGGTTGGCCTGATCAATCATTTTCCTGGGTGGAACGCCGGAGTCCAATTTTCTGGTGGAGCGGGAGGTGTCATGCGAGGTCGCCAAAACTGTTTGCTGGAGACCGTCTGCTCTCCGCAGAGGCACTCAGTGTACCGAAAGAGTGGTTACAAATGAACTCGCTTGCGTAACCTGTTTGTGTCACGCCAGTAGTGCGGCTCACGTTTCTATCAGTTTACCGCTGATTTCCCGACTCTCAGGGCCAAGCAGGAACAAACAGGTTGCTGCCAGCGATTCGACCGGTGGCAGTGCAGAGACCGGTTCACCGGGGTGGCTCTGCCTCCGTTGCGGCACCGCAATCGGACCAGGAATCAGGCAATTGATGCGCACACCTGTTTGCGCAAGCTCCTGTGACCAGATGGTGGCCAGTGTGTGTAACCCTGACTTGGATACGGCAAAGCCGCCCCAGAACGCCTTGGGCGTGCTGGCGTGTGTTTCACTCACCAGCACAACAGATGCATCGCCACTGCGCCTCAGCATGGGGAGGCAGGCGCGCGTGAGGGCAAATGGTGCCGCCAGGTTGACTTTCATCAGGTCATTCCATTGATCAAGCGTCTGGATGGCGAGCGGTGCCAGCGGTACAAAGTGAGCCGCGCTGTGGAAAATTCCGTCCAGCCTTCCAAGGTTGTCATGGATCGTCTGGGCGAGTCCTTGAAAAGCAGCGTCGTCCGCCTTGGCGAGGTCAAGGGGCAGCATCGCCGGTTCCGGTCCGCCAGCATCCACGATCAGATCATAGGTGGCCTCGAGCTTTGGCAGGCTGCGTCCCGACAAGACCACGGTGGCACCGTGCCTGGCAGCGGCGCACGCGGCCATTCGGCCCAGTCCCTGGCCGGCGCCAGTAATCAGGACCACGCGCCCCGCCAGCAAGTCGTCGCGAGGCGTGTATCCGCGGGGAATGACTTCTGTCATCTCTCTTCAGCTCCTCAAATAGTCAAGCGCGCAGGAGGCAGCAGACACGCCGCTTCGCACCGCGCCTTCAAGTGTCCCGGGGTAGGGACCATCGACGAAGTCACCCGCAAGGAACAAGCCGGCAACTGCTGTCAGTGTCTGCGGCCGCTGCGCATCGGGCGTGCAAGCAAATGTCGCGAAGCGTTCTGCGATGACCTTGCTCCACAATGGCGGGGCAAGCGGGCCGACGATTTCCTCAAGTTCCAGATGTGCCCTTTGGGCCACTTCGGCCAGAGGCTGCGCCTCGTGCTCGCCGGTAGCCGAAACAATGGCCGCCACCAGTCCAGTCGGTCCACCGAGAGCTTCGCGGTCAAAAAACCATTGCACCATGCCAGACTGTCTGCCGATCATGACGGCCGGCATCCGGACCTTCACTTCATAACAAAGATAGATGGTGAAGATGGGCTCATAGCGTGCCGGACGCCGCGCAGCAATGCTGCGCCCGGCTTCCCCTCCGAGGGCCTCCAGTTGATGCGGGCCAACTGCGGAAATGACGGCATCACAATCGAGCGGCACCGCCCCATCGCCATCCACGTCCAGCGAGAACCCGCCGGCAGTCTGGCGTATGGCGCGTACCCGCGTGCCGAGGCGGACCGCGGCACCGTGTGAGCGGAGCCATTCCAGCGCGGGTCCGGGGAAGAGCGCTGTCAGGCTGACCGTTGGCAGCAGAAAGTCGCTGTGATGGCGATCCCGGAACAAAGCGTCCCGCATCACGTTGGCGAAGACGTTGGCTGATGCAGACTCAACCGGCGTATTGAGCGCGGCGATGCAAAGCGGCATCCATAGGGTCTGCACAAGGCGCGGTGTCTGGCGTGTGTGTTGGAGCAACGTCAGAACGGTGGCGTTCTGTAGCGCGGCGGGCAGGGACTTCAACTGAACCAGCCGGGTCAAACGCAGCGCAGCGACTTTGTCGGCCCAGGTCAATCCACGGGCGGTGAGCAACCCCCAGCCGAGGTGCAGCGGGGCGGGAAGTCCGGGCGTGACCAGTTCGAAGTCGGGATACATCCGCATCCGCATCGGCATGCGCAGAACGTGGCTTTCCGGCACGCCCACGGTCCGCATCAGGTCCAGCAGTGTTGTGTAGGCACCGATCAACATGTGTTGACCGTTGTCCAGCGTATGACCACGGAATTGGACGGCACGAGCGCGGCCCCCGGCGACCTTTGCCGATTCCAGAATCGAGACGCGAATATTCGCATCTGCCTTACTCAGCTCCAGTGCGGCAGCGGTGCCTGCATAGCCCGCGCCGATGATTGCCACATGTCGCGGCCCGGAACCGTTGCTGGAAGTGGGCATCAAGTTCAACCGGCAACCCAAGTTTTCCATGCCAGCCAGAGCTTGCGCAGCGGCGTCAAGGATGTGCGCTGGTGAAGCACTTTGAAGCCATCCCTCTCAATCTCTGTCAGCAGGTCATAGTAAATGGCAGACATGATCAACCCTGCTCGCTGGTTCTTGCGGTCTTCCGCTGGCAGCGCACCATGTGCCACCCGATAATGCGTCCTGGCGCGCTCTGCCTCGAAGCTCATCAGCGACGCGAAGCCTGGGCCAGTTCGGCAGGCCAGGATGTCGTCCTCGCTGACGCCAAACTTCTGCAGATCCTCGCGCGGCAAATAGATTCGATTTCGCCTCGCGTCCTCGCCAACGTCCCGAATGATGTTGGTCATCTGGAATGCCATGCCCAGATTACGGGCGTAGTCCAGGGTCGCCGGGTTGTGGAAGCCGAAGATGCTCGCTGACAACTCACCCACTACGCCAGCCACCAAATAGCAGTACCGGTCCAGTTCCGCCGTATCCGTGTAGCGATGTTTGACGAGGTCCATTTCCATGCCATCAATGATGAGCAGCATGCGTTCGCGCGTGATGCCGTGCAGAGCGAGCGACGGTGCCAGTGCCTGAGTCACCGGATGCTGCGGGTGACCGTTGAAGAGATTGTCCACCTCGGCCCGCCACCAGCCCAGCTTGGCGCGGGCAACATCGGCATCTGCAACGTCGTCCACCACGTCGTCAATTTCGCGGCAAAACGCGTACATGGCAGTAATGGCTTCCCGCCTGGGCTTTGGCAAGAACAGGAAGCTGTAGTAGAAACTGGAGCCGGACTGGGCCGCCTTTTCCTGGCAATACTCGTTTGGACTCATTTCGGTCAACAGTCAGGCGAAGATGGCAGGAGGGCCGTGGCGCAGCCAGTCCAGCTTTGTGAGCTTGGGGCGGTGCCTGAACACGTCGCCGTCGGCTGCATCGATTTTGTCGAGAATTGCGTTCCCACCTGCGAGGACAAGCCGGAGCTCGATACCCATTCTGCCTGGCATGGCCCTTGTTAGCGGCCTGCCGCTTTCCAGCATCTGCCGTGTCCGCTGGCATTGAAAGGCCATCAGCGAGCGCCATGCATCGCCGGTTTGGCCGGCCGCAATGTCCCGCTCCGTGATGCCGAAGCGATTGAGGTCTTCCTGGGGCAAGTACACACGCCCCTTTTCCCAGTCCACGGCAATGTCCTGCCAGAAGTTGACGAGTTGCAACGCCGAACAGATCGAGTCTGACCACGACATCGTCTCATTACTGGCTCTCCCACATAGATGCACCAGGAGTCGGCCAATGGGATTGGCGGAGCGCCTTGAATAGTCGAGCAGGTCGTGAAAGTTCGCATAGCGGGTGGTGGTGACATCCTGGCTGAAGGCGTCGAGGAGATCGTAGAACAGTCCGATGGGAAGCTTGAATGCGTCAATGTGGATCTTCAAATTCCGGAACAAGACCGAGTCCGGGGCCTCACCCTTCTCCAGCTGGTGCAATGATTGCCGATAGCCGTCCAGCAGGGCGAAGCGTTCCGAATCGGACCGGACACCTTCATCTGCAAAATCATCTGCGGTCCGGGCAAACGCATAGATCGCCTCAATTGGTTGACGCAGGCGGCGTGGCAGCAAAAGGGAGGCAACGGGAAAGTTTTCGTAGTGTTCGACAGGCATGGCGTGCTTTCAGGAGCGCGCGAATTATAGCCCTGCGCCCGAATCCTGCCTCGCAATGGTCGGTGCGGAATGTCGCCTCTGGCAGTCAAATATGACGTGAAGAAGGCGGTTGGGGTAAAATCCGACGGTTGCAAATTGCTGGTGTGGCGCAAACAGCCATAGTTTGGGCGGATCAGGGGTTCCCTCTGGTCAGTTTGACCTTGCGAGAGTGGCGGAATTGGTAGACGCACTGGATTTAGGTTCCAGCGCCGTAAGGCGTGTGGGTTCGAGTCCCTCCTTTCGCACCATCAGGCCGACACCAGCGCCTTCAACCTGAACACCTCTGTCGCAGTCAAAGGATCACCCCGATGCAACCAGCCACTGCTGTCACCGCAGCCGCGCCCCTTGAGCGCAATCTCAACCTGTCGGTCCCGGCCGTCGAAATCGAGTCAGAAATCAATTCCCGCCTGAAGCGCCTGGCCAAGACGGTCAAGATGCAGGGCTTCCGGCCGGGCAAAGTGCCCATGTCAATGGTCACGAAACAATATGGCTTTCAGGTCCGTCAGGAGGTGGTGACGGATTCGGTGAACAAATCGTTCACGGATGCCATCCGGGCCCAAAACTTCCGCGTGGCAGGAATGCCTCACTTTGCCCCCGCGAACACCGGCCAGAACGCTGACAGTTTTGAATTCACCGCGACTTTCGAGGTCTATCCGGAAGTTGTCGTGGGTTCACTTGTGGGAAAGAATCTGGTCAAGGAAACGGTCGATGTGTCCGATAGCGATGTGGACAACACGCTGGATACGCTCCGCAAGCAACGTGCAACGTTTGAAAAGGTGGAGCGAGAGGCAGTCAAGGGTGATTTCCTTGTCATTGACTTCACCGGCACCATCGACGGTGTTGCATTTGAGGGCGGGGCTGCGCAGAACTTTGGTGTCGTCATTGGCGAAAAACGCTTGCTGCCAGATTTTGAAGCAGCGCTGGAAGGGCTCAAGCCAGGCGAGGCCAAGACGTTTGATCTGACTTTCCCGGCGGACTACAAGGAAGATATGGCAGGCAAGACCGCACAATTCGCAGTAACCGTGAAACTGGTGAACGAGGCACGGTTGCCGGCAATTGATGCGGAATTTGCGCGCAGTCTTGGTGTGCCAGATGGAAACGTCGACCAGATGCGCAAAGAGATCAAGCAAAACCTGGAGCGCGAAGCACGGAAGCGGATGCAGGCCAAGCTGAAGGAGCAGGTGATGGAGGCGCTATTGGCCACGACTACGGTTGACCTTCCGCGCTCACTCGTCGCCATGGAGATTTCGCGTCTGCAGGATGCTGCCAAGCAGGATCTTGAGTCACGCGGCATGACCACCAAGGATATGTCGCTTCCTGGGGAGCTGTTTTCGGAGCGCGCAGCCCAGCGTGTGAAGCTTGGCCTCATTCTTTCGGATCTGGTGCGTCAGCACGGCCTTCTGGCCAAGCCCGAGCAGGTTCGTTCAATGATCGAGGAACTGGCTGAAAGCTATGAAGAGCCGACTCAGATGGTCAAGTGGTACTACTCCCAGCCGGAGAGACTGTCGGAGGTTGAGGCTGTGGTTGCTGAAGAAAACGTGGTGAACTGGTGTGCGGCGCAGATGGAAGCGTCCGAGCAGAAGACTACTTTTGATGCCCTGATGGGAATTGAGCGCAAATGAATGACGTTGTCAGATTTGGCGGTGCAATGAGCGGCGCGGAGACTACCGGCCTCGGCTACATTCCCATGGTCATCGAGCAAAGCGGCCGGGGAGAGCGCGCGTACGACATCTACTCCCGGCTGTTGAAGGAAAGAGTGATTTTCCTTGTGGGTGAGGTCAATGATTCGAGTGCCAATTTGATCGTTGCCCAGATGTTGTTCCTCGAGTCCGAAAACCCGGACAAGGACATTCATCTGTACATCAATTCACCCGGTGGTTCTGTCACCGCTGGGCTTGCCATCTACGACACGATGCAGTTCATCAAGCCCGATGTGACCACGCTCTGTACCGGTTTTGCGGCAAGCATGGGTGCGTTTCTGCTTGCGGCGGGCGGCAAAGGCAAGCGTAACGCATTGCCCAATGCGCGCGTGATGATTCACCAAGTCTCGGGAGGATTTCGCGGCCAGGCTTCGGATATCGAAATCCATGCCAAGGAGACCCTCTTCCTGAAACGTCGTCTGAGCGAAATCATGGCCCTGCACACCGGGCAACCCTATGAGGTCATCGAGCGCGATACGGATCGCGATAATTTCCTTTCGGCAGAAGAGGCTTTGAAATACGGTATTATCGACCGGGTATTGGCCAAACGCGGTTCGGATGCCTGACTCCGTTGACGCGATTACCAATGATCGCGGACCGTTACGATAGAGCGAATCGATGACAGAAAAAGCCAGTGGGGAAAAGCTCCTTTACTGCTCCTTTTGCGGCAAGAGTCAACACGAGGTCCGGAAACTCATTGCGGGCCCGTCGGTATTCATCTGTGACGAGTGTATCGACCTCTGCAACGACATCATTCGTGAAGAAGCTCAAGCCGATCCTGCGGCCAAGTCTTCAAAGGGGGATTTGCCTACACCCCAGGAAATCTGCGACATCGTAGACCAGTACGTGATTGATCAGGTGCAAGCCAAGAAGATCCTGTCTGTCGCCGTGTACAACCACTACAAGCGGCTCAAGACCGGCGCCAAGGATGGCGAGGTCGAGCTGTCAAAGTCCAATATTCTCTTGATCGGCCCGACGGGCTCCGGCAAGACGCTGCTTGCCCAAACATTGGCCCGGCTTCTGAATGTGCCCTTTGTCATTGCCGATGCCACCACGCTGACCGAGGCTGGATACGTGGGTGAGGATGTTGAGAACATCATCCAGAAGTTGCTCCAGAAATGTGACTACGATGTCGAGAAGGCGCAGCGCGGCATCGTCTATATAGACGAAATCGACAAGATATCTCGCAAGGCGGACAACCCTTCCATCACCCGTGATGTGTCCGGTGAAGGCGTTCAGCAGGCCTTGTTGAAGCTGATCGAGGGAACCATGGCTTCCGTGCCGCCGCAAGGTGGTCGCAAGCATCCCAATCAGGAATTCGTGCAGGTCGATACGACCAATATCCTGTTCATTTGTGGTGGCGCCTTCAGTGGGCTTGAAAAAGTCATCCAGAATCGAACAGACAAGTCCGGAATCGGGTTCGGCGCCGACGTCGTCAGCGACTCAGACCGAAAGGCCAGGAATGAGCTGCTGCATGATGTTGAGCCGGAGGATCTGATTCGTTACGGCCTCATTCCGGAGTTCGTGGGCAGATTGCCAGTCGTGGCAACCCTGGATGAGTTGGACGTGAAGGCGCTCATACGTATCCTGACCGAACCCAAAAATGCACTGGTGAAACAGTACCAGAAGCTGCTTGCCATGGAAGGCGTAGAGCTTGAGTTCAGAGAGCCTGCCCTAGCGGCGATTGCGCGCAAAGCGCTGGACCGCAAGACGGGCGCGCGCGGGCTCCGCTCCATCATTGAACATGCGCTGCTCAATGTCATGTTTGAGCTGCCGTCCATGCAGAACGTCCAGAAAGTGGTGGTGGATGAGGGCGTGATTGCAAATGACGGACAGCCACTGATGATTTACGCCGATCAGCCCAAGGTTGCCGGCGTCTGATCCGGTTGTCGGACCGGTTGAATTCCCCGGTTTGCCACCCATCTCCAATGAGTAGACCAATCATCGAGAATCCATGAATTCGACTTTGCAAGCCAACACCGACCCACTGATCCTCCCCCTTCTGCCCCTGCGCGATGTCGTGGTGTTCCCGCACATGGTGCTTCCGTTGTTCGTGGGGCGCCCCAAGTCGATCAAGGCGCTTGAGGCCGCGATGGAAGAGGGCAAGAACGTGGTGCTGGTGGCACAAAAATCCGCTGCCAAGGATGATCCGGCGCCTGAGGACTTGCATGACACCGGCAGTACCGCGAGCATCCTCCAAATGTTGAAACTGCCCGATGGCACGGTAAAGGTGCTGGTCGAAGGCATTCAACGTGCCCGGATTTTGCATGTGCTCTCCGTCAAGGAGAACTACGAGGCGCATATCGAGCTGGTGGCACCTGAAGATGCCGAGAACACCGAAATCGAGGCCATGCGGCGGAGCTTGTTCGCCCAATTCGATCAGTACGTCAAGCTCAATAAAAAGATTCCACCCGAGGTCCTGACTTCACTGTCAGGCATCGAGGACGCAGGCCGACTGTCCGATACGATCGCGGCCCACCTGCCGCTCAAGCTCGAGCAGAAGCAGCAGATTCTTGAAAATGTCAGTGTGCAGGGCAGACTGGAGCAATTGCTGGGGCTCCTTGAAACCGAGATTGACATCCTTCAGGTTGAAAAGCGTATTCGTGGCCGCGTGAAGCGGCAGATGGAAAAGAGCCAGCGCGAGTACTACCTGAACGAACAGGTCAAAGCCATCCAGAAAGAACTCGGTGAGTCAGAGGACGGTGCTGACATTGACGAACTCGACAAGAAGATCAAGGCTGCCAATCTGCCCAAAGAGGCAAAGGGCAAGGTTGAGTCCGAGATGAAAAAGCTCCGCATGATGTCGCCGATGTCAGCCGAGGCGACCGTGGTGCGCAATTTCATTGATACGGTCATCAATCTTCCCTGGAAAAAGAAGACCAAGGTATCGGCCGACCTGCTGAAGGCGGAGAAGATATTGGATGCCGACCACTATGGCTTAGAGAAGGTCAAGGAGCGCATCGTCGAGTATCTGGCCGTGCAAAGTCGTGTAGACAAGTTGAAGGCGCCCATCCTCTGCCTCGTTGGTCCGCCTGGTGTCGGCAAGACCTCGCTTGGCCAATCCGTCGCAAAGGCCACCAATCGAAAGTTCATCCGGATGGCGCTTGGCGGTGTTCGGGATGAGGCCGAGATTCGCGGGCATCGCCGCACGTACATCGGCTCGATGCCGGGCAAGATTCTTCAGAACATGACGAAAGTCGGCGTACGCAATCCGCTTTTCCTGCTCGACGAAGTCGACAAGATGGGCATGGATTTCCGCGGTGACCCGGCTTCTGCCCTGCTTGAGGTGCTGGATCCCGAACAAAACCACACATTTGTCGACCATTACGTGGAGGTTGAATACGATCTGTCGGATGTCATGTTCGTGGCTACAGCCAATACCTTGAACATCCCTGCCGCCTTGCTTGACCGCATGGAGATCATTCGCCTTTCCGGATACACGGAAGATGAGAAAGTGCACATTTCCCGCCAGTACCTCCTGCCCAAGCAGATGAAGGCCAATGGCGTGAAGGAAAACGAACTCGCTATCGCGGAGAGCGCGCTACGAGACATCACCCGCTTCTACACCCGGGAGGCAGGCGTTCGTGGGATGGATCGCGAGATTTCCAAGATTTGCCGCAAGGTCATCAAATCCCTGCTGACAAAGAAGAAGGCTGGCAAGGTCACGGTAACGGCGAAGAACCTTGACAAGTACCTGGGTGTCCGCCGCTATTCCTACGGCATTGCTGAAAAGGTAAACCAGGTAGGGCAGGTTACCGGCCTCGCATGGACTGAAGTGGGCGGCGAGTTGCTGACGGTCGAAGCGGCGCGCCTTGCCGGCAAGGGGAAAGTGGAGACTACCGGCAAGCTTGGGGAAGTCATGCAGGAGTCGATCAAGGCGGCACTCTCAGTGGTGCGTAGCCGCGCTCGTGTTCTCGGCATCATCGAGAATTTCCACGAAACCAGCGATCTTCATATCCACCTGCCGGAAGGTGCGACCCCTAAAGACGGCCCCAGCGCCGGCATTGCCATCACCACAGCATTGGTGTCGGTGTTGACCGGCATACCCGTTCGCGCCGATGTGGCGATGACCGGTGAAATCACGCTGCGTGGTGAGGTGTTGCCTATCGGCGGCCTCAAGGAAAAGCTGCTTGCCGCGCATCGTGGCGGTATCAAGATCGTTCTCATTCCACATGAGAATGTAAAGGACCTGACCGAGATTCCAGATGATGTGCAGCGTGCGCTGGAGATTCATCCTGTTCGCTGGATTGACCAGGTGCTGGACCTGGCACTGGAGCACAAGCCATTGCCCTTGCCGGTAAAGGATGAGGCGGCACCGGTCGCATCAAAGCCCGCAGCGCCAGGCGATGTACCTGCGGTCATCAAGCACTAGCACTCGGCCATGAACAAGATGGATATCATCGAGTCGGTGGCAACATCGGCTGACATTTCGAAAATGTCAGCTGGCCGGGCAGTCGACGCGACGCTTGAGGCCATTGTGGCTGCACTCAAGGCGGGCGACAACGTGACGCTGGCCGGCTTCGGTACGTTTCTCCCCGTGCAGCGTGCGGCGCGCACGGGTAGGAACCCCCGAACCGGCGAGACGATTCCCATCGAGCCAACGAAAGTGCCTCGATTCAGGGCTGGCAAAGCGCTCAAGGATGCTTTAAAATAGCGTGCTTTGCGGGCGCTGAAGGTAGCAATTTTCCGAATGCGACAGCAGCCAGGGTGCTTGTGCAAGATCCTGAGGGTGCTTAGCTCAGCTGGTAGAGCGTCGCCCTTACAAGGCGAATGTCGGCGGTTCGATCCCGTCAGCACCCACCAGTTTCAAACGTGTGGAGTGGTAGTTCAGTTGGTTAGAATACCGGCCTGTCACGCCGGGGGTCGCGGGTTCGAGTCCCGTCCACTCCGCCAACCAACATCATGGGCGAACTTGGTTCGCCCTTTTTGCTATCTGCGCCGCAGAATCGCGCAAAGCAGGTAAACCATGTCAGAATTTATATTCAAGACCGCGCGCTCAAAAATCGTACAGATCATTCTGTACAGCATCATCGTCGTCTCTTTCGCATTCGTCGGCATGGAGGCCTATGTCCGTACGCCAACCGGTCAGGATACCGTGGCGGAAGTGGGTGGTCAGAGAGTGACCACCGCGGAATTTGACCAGGCCCTCCGACAACAGCAGGACCGCCTCCGCGGCATGCTGGGTGCCAATTTCGATTCGCGCATGTTTGAAACCAAGGAGGCCCGGCAGCAGATCGTGGATGACCTGGTCAATCAGAAGCTTGTTGCGGTCGCTGCCGATCGCGCGGGTGCGATTGTGAGCGACGTGGCAGTTGCGAACCAGATTGCAACCATTGCGGAGTTTCAGGAAAGCGGAAAATTCTCGGCTGACAAGTACACGGCAGTTCTCAAGGCCAACAACAGGTCACCCCGTAGTTTTGAGGAGGGGCTCCGCAAGGATCTCGAGCGGCAGTTGTTTGTCGATGCATTGACCCGTAGCGGCTTCGCCAGCGGCGTGTCTGCCGAGCTGTTCGCCAAGGCCATGGATCAATCCCGTGAGGTCAGTCTGGTGATGTTGCAGCCGGATCAGTATTTGGCGCAGGTCAAGGTTCTGCCTGAGCAAGTGAAGACCTATTTCGCGCAGAACGCTGCCGAATTCACCATCCCGGATCAGGTTCGTGCGGAATACGTCGAGCTGTCACTGGATGCATTGGCTGGGGCAGAGTCCGTCAAGGCCGAGGAAATCAAGGCCGCCTATGACGCGAACTTCGCGCCGAAGTACGAGGCAAAGCTCGCTGCGCGCAAGAAGGCTGAGGACGTGCTGGCCAAAGTACGAAAGGAGCCGAAGCGCTTTGCAGACCTTGCACGCGAATATTCGCAGGATGCCGGTTCGGCACAGGCCGGTGGCAGTCTGGGCGCATTCGGCCGGGGCGCGATGGTCAAGCCCTTTGAAGACGCTGTATTCAACAAGCTGAAAGTCGATCAGATCAGTGATCTGGTAGAGACCGATTTTGGCTTTCATATCATCAAGCTGGCCGCCATCAAGCCCAGCAAGGATGGCGCCGCTGAGCAGCGCGAAGCCAGCCATATCCTGATCAACGCGCCGAAGGAAGGCAAAGCCTTTGAAGCAGCCAAGGCCGAGATCGAGCGCGACTTGCGTCGCGAGCGTGCCGGCAAGCGCTTCGCCGAAGTGGCGCAGATTTTCAGCGACCGCGTGTTCGAGCAATCCGGATCGCTCAAGCCCGTAGCCGATGAATTGAAGCTCGTCATTCGTACAACGCCGTGGATGGGCAAGGGCATGGGATTTCCGCCTTTCAACAATCCCAAGCTCTCGCAGGCCTTGTTTTCCGACGATGTCCTCAAAAACAAGCGCAATACTGAAGCCGTCGAGATTGCGCCGAATGTGTTGATCGCAGCACGCGCTGCAGAGGTCAAACCGGCACAAATTCGCCCTATCGCAACGGTAGAAGCCGATATCCTGCGCAAATTGCAGCGACAGGAGGCGGGCAAGCTCGCGAAGGCTGAAGGAGAAAAGAAACTCAAGACGCTCAAAGAGGGTGGCGATGCAGCGCTGAACTGGCCCGCTCCGCTCGCTGTCAGCCGGCAGAAAACGGGTTCAATCAATCCGCAAGTGCTCGAGCAGGCAATGAAGGCCAATGTAGGCAAGTTGCCGGCCTACATCGGTGTCACTGACTCACAGGGAGGCTATTCACTGGTTCGCATCAGCAAAGTGATTGATGCTCCCGCGCCAGATGCCGCAACCATCGCCAGCCTGCGTCAACGGGCAGAGCAGGCCATCCTTCAGGAAGAGCTCGCAGCGCTGCTGGCCCAAACCCGAAAGTCTGCCGACGTCAAGGTTCGCGCGGCGGCAGTCGAGTACAAGCCACAGTAAAGCATCATTGACTGGCCTGATGTAGTGCTACGAAAAGGGCGCCTGCGTGAACTGACCCCCGTTTGTTGGACGGTTGTTTGTTAGGCATGCAAGGGCTGAGTTCTGTATTGCACGGGACTCAGCCCTTTTAGTTTCAGCTTGATGCG
>JANNSU010000053.1:0-1566 GCA_031394355.1 Betaproteobacteria bacterium
GCGCGTTCGTCAGAGAAGACCGACTGAGCATCTTCGAACGAGACTTTGTGCTTCCGAAGATTGACCTGACCCTTCTTCGGATCCCACTCAAACTGGATGTACGACATGCGCTGATTGTACGCATGATGTATTTACGTAGCAATGGCACGACGACGGTGTCCGGCTGTGCTGCCTAACGTTTGAGATGAGGGGCCGGAACCGGCGTGGCGCTTGGCCCACAAAGCGGATGATGACCTGAATAGTCTTTCGGGCCAAGTGCCAAGCCGGAGGAGGGGAACTTGCACCGCTTTAGTTGACACACGATGGCTGAGCCTGAAGCCGTTCGAAGGCGACGGGTGGGAGGTAGTTGAGTGCGGAGTGAAGCCGCTCCTGGTTGTAGAACTGGAAGTAGCTGCGCAATTCGCTTCTGAGGGCATTGTCCGTATCGAAGGTCAGTCCGTAAAGCGCCTCGGTCTTCATGGAATGGAAGAACGATTCCATGTGGGCGTTGTCGTTCATCTTGCCGGGCCGGTTCATGCTCTGAACGAGACCATGGCGCTTCAACTCGTCGCGCATGTCGAAGGCTGCGTATTCGATGCCGCGATCGGTGTGGAAGACACAGCCGGGGGCTGGCTTTCGATGGCCCACCGCATGACGCAGCGCCTTCAGCGTGAGTGCCACGTCGCGCCGCTGGCTCAGGCTCCAGCCGATGATGCGGCGTGAGTGCTTGTCCATCACCGCGGCCAGATAGCGCCATTGGCCGGCGACGCGAAGGTAGGTCACATCGGCGACCCAGATCTGGTCCGTGGCTTGCAGCGTGAGCGCGCGCTGGCTGTTGGCGATGCTCGCGAAGAACGCGTGCTGCTTCACCCGAGATCGACGGTAGAGCCTGGCACTGCGCCCCTGTAGCCGGGCCAAGCGCATCAGGCGAGCGACCTTGCGCTGCCCCACGTTCACGCCCTGCTGGCGCAGCTTGTGCACGACACGTGGGCTGCCGTAGAAGCCACGGCTGTCGCGGTGAACGCGAGCGACGTGTTCTGTCAGTTCGGCATCGCCAAGCGAGCGCGCACTGGGCTCGCGAGCTTGCCATGCGTAGAAGCCGCCGCGGGACACGCCATGCAGCACGCACATCATTTTGACCGGGTAGGTTTGCCGGTTTGCTTGGATGAAGGCAAAGACTTCTGCTTTCGATCGGAGGCAAACCGGATAGCTTTTTTTAGCAGGTCATGCTCCTGCTGCAGTCGCTTGTATTGCTGCTCGACTTCGCGCAGGCGTCGAAGCTCGGCGACGGCCGGCTGTTCGATCGGCGGGGGCTTGCCGACCAGCTCGCCGTCACGCACTTGTTTGCGCCACTTCGACAACATGAACGGATGAATGCAAAGCGACTCGGCAACGTCCTTGATCAAGACGCCGGGCTGGCTGCTCATCTGCACGGCCTTCAGCTTGAAGGCGATGCCGTATCGGCTGATCTTCTGTGGTCCTGGTGTACCCATTGAACACTTCCATTGTTAGGTGAAAGTGTCAACGAAACCGGGGCAAGCTCCAGGTCCGCTCGAGCGAAGGGTTAGGGCGCGCCACTCCGCTTTT
>JANNSU010000067.1:0-2025 GCA_031394355.1 Betaproteobacteria bacterium
AAGAAAACATCGGCCGCTGGATGTTCGCACGGGCCAAGCGGCATGTCGTCTTCAACAGCATCGGCCTGCACCATGAGCATTGGGTGCAGCGGCATGTACGTTACCCCGAAGACGAAGCCCTGCAGGTCGAGGCCATCGACGAACGGGCACGCGCGACGCTCGAGGGCCGGTGGATTTGGCCCGAGGTGGTGCTGTGCAAGGTCGTCCAGGTGCGGGTCGGTGAAGAGTCCGTCGACATCGCCGACGACGGCGTGTTCCACGACGGGACGCTCTACATCCCCGATGGCGAGGCGACGGGCTTGCCGGTGCGTCAGGCATCGGACTTCACCGACGAGCACGAGCAGTTCCTCGAGGCCGATCTCGACGCCGACCGCGAGGCGCTCGCGGATCTGATCCGGCGCCTGCGATCCGTGGACCCCAAAGACACCCTGGACTCGCTGCTGCAGGAGCTGAAGCTGGAGAAGTACCCGCTGCTGCACGGCAGGACGTTTCGTCTGACCGTGGGGCAGGTGTCGCTCGGCCACTCGGTCGAGCTGGTGAACTGAGAAAACGCGAATCGGGAGGAAGCCTTGTGCTTCCTCTCCAGAGCGCGCGCTGTGCTGTACCGGCCATGCGCGCGCTTCGGAGAGTGTTCCCGCAGGTAGCTGACAGACCTGGAACCCGAACCGGTTCGCAAGCCAGCCCAGGAGTTTGCTTTGGCGCACAGCGCCCTATCGACAACCCGCCCATGCAAGGCAGGAGAGCGAGCCCGCCACGCGCAGGCCCGCCATGCCGCGTGGGCATCACCCTCACGGAGATCAGGAGGAATCCGAACCCATCCACGCCGCTCGATCGAACCGATCGTTCGGAAGGCCATCGTCCCGGCGGCTCTTCAACCCGAGGAGATCGCCATGCATAACCCGGAGTACGCCGCCCGCATCGACGAGGTCAAGCGTCGTGCCCACGGCCGCTGGACCGAGATCCTGCAGAGCCTGGGCGTCGAAGAGCGCATCCTGATGCGACGCAACCTGCCCTGCCCGCTGTGCGGCGGCACCGACCGCTTCCAGTACACCGACAAGTTCGGCGAAGGCAACTACCACTGCCGGCACTGTGGGCCGGGTGGTGGCTTCAAACTACTGCAGGCCGCACTCGGGCTGGACTTTGCGACAGCGCTGCGCCAGGTCGAGGCCTGTGTCGGCGCTGTCCACGCTCCACCGTCGGCAGCGTCGACCGAGCCGTCGGCCGCGCGCATGAAGAAACTCGCGCAGCGAATCTGGGGCGAGGCCCGGCCGGTCACCGCCGGCGATGAGGTTGATCGCTACCTTGTCGGGCGTGGTCTGCGCTTGCCGGTCGTCCCCAAGGTGCTGAGGTTTCACCCGACGCTGGGGTACTACGAGAAGGATGCGGCCGGCAAGTCCACCAAGGTCGCCGAGTACCCCGCGATGCTGGCCTGCATCCAGGGCGCCGATGGCCACGCTGTGACCTTGCACCGCACCTATCTAAAGGACGGTGGCAAGGCCCCGATGAGCGACCCGAAGAAGGTCTTGTCCTCGGGCATCAACGGTGCTGCGGTGCGCCTGTTCGAAGCGACCGAGCAACTTGCGATCACCGAAGGCATCGAGACCGCGCTCGCCGTGCACCTGGCCACCGGCAAGCCGGTGTGGGCGGCCCTGAATGCCGGCAACCTCGAGAAGCTGTGGCTGCCCGCGACGGTCACGCGTGTGTGCGTGTACGCCGACAACGATGCCGACGCCGGCTACGACGGTCAGGCCTTCGCGTTCGCGCTGGCACGCCGGCTGAAACGAGAAGAGGCTGGGACCGGCCCAAGGCAGATTCAGGTGTTCCTGCCAAAACAGCCGGGCCTCGACTGGGCCGATGTATGGCGCTCGCGCATGGAAAGCATCCAGCGCGCGGCGTAGGTGTTGTGGCGATGCGGTCGAAAGACCGCATCCGCCTTGTCAGCGTGATCGACGGGCCAGCGCCTGGCGATCACGGCGACAAGGTTCCCCGACTGGTAGTTGTCAGACCAGGCTGCGCCGCGAGGTG
>JANNSU010000084.1:0-37361 GCA_031394355.1 Betaproteobacteria bacterium
GAGTCCTTCCTCCCCTGCCAGGTTTGACGGATTACCAGTCCGGGCAGCAGGCAGTAGGCAGTAGGCAGCAGGCACACAAGGCCGCAGTGTCGACAGATCTGCGGCTTTGTTTTGAAGTGAACATTATGGCGTCATCGGACAGATTGCTCCGTGGGCCGCCGTCGTTCTGGGGTGACAGGTATGGCCTTCGATAACTTGATGGTGTTCGCCGGCACCGCCAACCCGAAGCTTGCCCAGCTGGTGGCCAAGAACCTGAGCACACAGCTGGGTCGTGCCACAGTCTCGAAGTTCAGCGACGGTGAAGTGATGGTGGAGCTGCTGGAGAACGTGCGGGGCAAGGATTGCTATGTCGTGCAATCCACCTGCGCGCCGACCAACGATCACCTTATGGAATTGATGATCATGGTCGATGCGCTGAAACGGTCTTCCGCCGCCCGCATCACGGCTGTGATTCCCTATTTCGGGTATGCGCGCCAGGACCGGCGCCCGCGCAGTGCGCGGGTCGCGATCTCGGCCAAGGTTGCGGCCAACATGCTGCAGGTGGCCGGGGTCGACCGGGTCCTGACCATGGATTTGCATGCCGACCAGATTCAGGGATTCTTTGACATCCCGGTCGACAATATTTATGCGGCGCCGATTTTGTTGGCCGACGTGTGGAAATACAACTACGACAATCTGATTGTCGTGTCGCCGGATGTGGGCGGTGTGGTGCGGGCGAGGGCGCTGGCGAAGCGGTTGGATGCGGATCTGGCCATCATCGACAAGCGCCGTCCGCGTGCGAATGTGTCAACGGTGATGAATATCATCGGTGAAGTGGATGGCAGGACTTGCGTGATCATGGATGACATGGTCGATACTGCTGGCACGCTGTGCGAGGCGGCCAAGGCTTTGAAGGAGCACGGTGCGCTCAAGGTCATCGCCTATTGCACGCACCCGGTGTTGTCGGGGCCGGCGGTGGAGCGGATCACCGTGTCGGCGCTGGATGAGCTGGTCGTGACGGACACGATCCCGCTGCGTCCCGACGCCAAGGAATGCAAGAAAATCAGGCAGATCGGCATCGCCGAACTGCTGGGGGAAACGATAAGAAGGATCAGTGAAGGCGGGTCAGTCAGCTCGCTCTTCACGGAGTAGCACGCGGCAGCGTTGTTGCCGTGTTTTCAACCGGACAGCTTGGTCGCGAACTGTCCCTAATCGGAGTCCATCATGAAAATTGCAATCAAAGCCGAAGTGCGCGGCGTGCAGGGAACGGGTGCGAGCCGCCGCCTGCGTCGTGCCAACAAGGTGCCCGGCATCGTTTATGGCGGTGGTGTGGATGCCACCAACATCGAGCTGGATCACAACGACCTCTATCACAAGCTCCGTCAGGAGGCCTTCCACGCCTCGATCCTGGACATGGACATCAATGGTACGGCCCAGCAGGTTCTGCTGCGCGACTTCCAGATGCACCCGTTCAAGGCGACGGTGCTGCACGTCGACTTCCAGCGCGTCGCTGCGGACAAGAAGATCCACATGAAGGTGCCTTTGCACTTCATCAATGCCGACATTGCACCTGGCGTGAAGACGTCCGGTGGACTGGTATCGCACGTGATCAATGAACTCGAGATCAGCTGCCTGCCGAAGGATCTGCCCGAGTTTGTGGAAGTGGACCTGAAGGATCTCGCATCGGGCCATTCGATCCACGTCTCAGACCTGAAGCTGCCGGCAGGTGTCAGTGCCGTGACTCACCGCAGTGAAGATCCGACAGTTGCCACGATCGTGATTCCGCGTGCCGTTGCGGCGGAAGAGGATGCCAAGCCGGCTGTGTCTGCAGCCGATGTGCCGGCCGCGAACCAGAAGGTCAAGGACGAAGAAGCCAAGAAGGACGACAAGGCCGGCAAGGACAAGAAGTAATCCGTTCGCCGACCTGCGAAAATGCCCGTCTTTGCGACGGGCATTTTTGTTTTCACGGCACTCATCCCACCACACGACAAATCCATGGGCGGCATCAGACTCATCGTCGGGCTCGGCAATCCCGGGCGCGAATATTCGCAGACGCGGCACAACGCCGGCTTTCGCTGGGTGGAGGCGCTCGCCGATTCGCTCGGTGCAGGCTGGGCGAAGGAGTCCAAGTTCTCCGGCCACGTTGCGCGCGCGAGACCGCCGGGTGGCGACGTGTTCCTGCTGAAGGCAGACACGTTCTACAACCTGACTGGCAAGGCCGTGCAGGGCCTGGCCCAGTTCTATCGCATTGATGTGGATGCCATTCTCGTGGTGCATGATGAACTCGATCTGCCACCTGGCGGCATCAAGCTGAAGCAGGGTGGCGGCACAGCGGGAAACAACGGGCTGAAGAGCATCCAGTCGCAACTGTCCGATGCCAATTTCTGGCGGTTGCGAATCGGTATCGGCCATCCGAGAGAGTTCGCGGCCAAGTTTGGCGCGGATGCACCCGAAGTGGTCGACTACGTGTTGCGTCCGCCCGCGAAAGATGAGGATTTTCTCATCGACGAGGTATTCAAGCGCAGCATCGATGTGGTGCCTCATCTCGTGGTGGGTGACATGGAGCGCGCCATGATGCAATTGCACAGCAAGCAGCCCAAGCAGGCGGGCGGCGATGACAAGAAAGTAAAGACAGTGAAGGATTCAAAATGAAATGCGGCATCGTCGGATTACCCAACGTCGGCAAGTCCACTCTGTTCAACGCCCTGACCAAGGCGGGCATCGCAGCAGAGAATTATCCGTTCTGCACCATTGAGCCCAACATCGGCGTGGTGGAGGTTCCCGACCCCCGGCTTGATGCCCTGGCAGGCATCGCCAAACCACTGAAGGTGCTCCCTGCCATTGTCGAATTCGTCGACATCGCCGGACTCGTCGCGGGGGCGTCGAAAGGCGAAGGGCTCGGCAACCAGTTCCTTGCGAATATTCGCGAGACGGATGCCATCACCCACGTCGTCCGCTGCTTCGATGATCCCAATGTCATTCATGTGGCCGGGAAGGTGGATCCGCTGTCGGACATCGCCGTCATCGATACCGAGCTTGCCTTGGCCGACATGGCGTCTGCAGAGAAGGCCCTGCATCGCTACAACAAGGTTGCCCGCGCCGGTGACAAGGAGGCGATCAAGCTGGTTGCAATCCTCGAACCACTGCTGAATCACCTGAACGAAGGCAATCCCGTTCGCAGCATGGGTCTCGATGCCGACCAGCTCGCGCTGATCAAGCCGCTCTGTTTCATCACCGCCAAGCCGATTCTCTATGTCGCCAATGTGATCGAGGGTGGCTTCGAGAACAATCCGCTGCTGGACAAGGTTCGTGCCCATGCGGCCGGAGAGCAAGCGCCGGTGGTCGCGATCTGCGCCAAGATCGAGGCCGAGATAGCGGAGCTGGACGGCGAAGACAAGCTCGCGTTTCTGCAGGATCTGGGTCTGGACGAGCCGGGATTGGATCGCCTCATTCGTGCAGCCTACACATTGCTCGGACTTGAAACGTACTTCACGGCAGGCGAGAAGGAAGTGCGGGCGTGGACCATCCATAAGGGCTCGACCGCGCCGCAAGCGGCAGGCGTGATTCACACGGATTTTGAAAAGGGATTCATCCGCGCCGAGACCATCGCCTATGCGGACTATATCGCCTTGAAGGGGGAGCAGGGGGCAAAGGAGGCCGGCAAAATGCGGCTCGAAGGCAAGGAGTACATCGTCAAGGATGGTGATGTGATGCACTTCCGCTTCAACGTCTGATCATGCGCCGCTGGGCACGCCGCTTCGCCTGGTCCGTCGCCGTGCTGCTGGCGGTGCTCGTGGTCGTCGCTATCGCAGCATATGCGTATCTGCAACAGTCGCTGCCCGCCCATTCAGGCGAGATCAAGCTTGCCGGCATGGCGGCTCCCGTGGATGTCGTGCGCGATGCCCATGCCATCCCGCACCTCTACGCCAAGTCCTGGGACGATGCCTGGTTCGCACTCGGCTTCGTGCATGCGCAAGATCGGCTGTGGCAGATGGAAATGAACCGTCGCATCGCCGCAGGACGGTTGGCGGAGGTGGTGGGAGAGCGTGGGCTGGAAGTGGACAAGTTCATGCGGACCCTCGGCATGCGCAAGGTAGCGGAGCGCAATGCAGCCTCTCTGGATGTCGCCACGCGCCGCGTATTTGAGCGCCGCGTATTTGAGCGCTATGCCGCTGGCGTGAATGCGTTTCTCCAGCAACGAAGCGCGCCGTTGCCGCCAGAGTTTGTGCTGCTTGGCGTTGAGCCTGAACCCTGGACCGTCGTCGATTCCGTCTCATGGGGCAAGATGATGCAGTGGGATCTGTCCGGCAACTGGCGCAGCGAGCTATATCGTCTGCGTCTGGCGGAGCGGCTCAAGCCGCACCAGATAGCGGAGCTGCTTGCGCCGTATCCCGGTGACGGCTACCAGGTCCTTCCTGAACTCGGCAAGTTGTATGCGGAGCTTTCACCGGTTGCAGAGAAGCTGGCGAACGTGCTTCCGCCGCAGCCTGATCACGCCGTAGGCTCCAACAACTGGGTCGTCGCTGGTGCACGCACGACCACGGGAAAGCCGTTGCTGGCCAATGATCCGCATCTGGGCCTGTCCGCACCGGCCATCTGGTACTTTGCCCACCTTTCGGTCGAGGGTGAGAACATCATCGGCGCGACTTTTCCCGGCGTGCCGGCCGTTGCCCTGGGGCGCAACGACCGCATCGCCTGGGGCGTCACGAATACCGGCCCCGATGTGCAGGATCTGTTCATCGAGCGAATCGATCCATCCGACCCGGCGCGGTATCAAACGCCGACAGGCATGCAGCCCTTTGTGCTGCGCGAAGAAGTGATCAAGGTGAAGGATGCTGCGCCAGTCACGCTCAAGGTTCGCGAGACCCGGCACGGCCCCGTGATCAGCGACGTGGTCGCAAAGCCCGGAACCGCCATGCCCGCCGGACATGTCCTCAGTTTTCAGTGGACGGCGTTCAGGTCGGAGGACCGCCTGGCGACTGCAGTCAACCGCATGCAGCACGCAACCAGCTGGACGACTTTCCACGCTGCGGCGCGAGACTTCGGCTCGCCGCAGCAGAATTTTGTCTACGCGGATGTCGACGGTAATATCGGATTCATTGCGCCCGGCGAAGTGCCGGTGCGCCATCGGGACAATGCGTTGCAGGGGCTGGCCCCCGCGCCGGGCTGGGATGCGCGCTATGACTGGCAGGGCGTGATCCCGTTTGAGGCGCTGCCGCAGTCTTTCAATCCTCAAAGGGGCTTGGTGGTGACGGCGAATCACAAGATCACGCCACGCGAATATTCGCATCACCTTACGCATGAGTGGGCCACGCCACATCGCGCAGATCGCATCGAGAGTCTGCTCGCCCGGACGCCTCAACACACGGTGGCGAGCTTCGCCGCTGCACAAGGCGACGTAACGTCTTTGGCTACGACGCAACTCCTCCCGCTGCTGCTGAAACCTGCTGCCGCCTCTGAACGTGCGCAAGCCTGGCATGCCCGGTTGGCGCGCTGGCCAGCGACGATGACCGCCGATGCCGCAGAGCCTCTGGTGTACTGGGCCTGGATGCGTGAGCTGACGCGACTTACCTATGCCGATGAGCTCGGCCCGGTGTTGTTCCGCGATGGCTGGGAGTCGCGGGTGACCTTCATGACGGGTGTGCTCACAGCAGCCACAGGAGCCGATGGAACGTCGCTGTCTCGTTGGTGCGATGACGTCACGACAGCCCTGGCCGAGACTTGTGACGCGAACATTGCAAAGGCGCTGGAGCTGGGTCTGGCGGATCTGGACAAGCGTTTCGGCAAGGATGAGTCCCGCTGGCGATGGGGCGCCGCCCATCCGTCCTGGTCCGAACACCGGCCGCTAGGCGGCGTGCCATGGCTGGGCGACATTGCGAATATTCGCGTACCGACACCGGGAGATGGATTCACTGTGAATGCCGCAGCCATACGTCTCGGCAATGCTGCGCAGCCGTTTGCCAATCGCCACGCGGCGAGCCTCCGGGCCATCTACGACCTCTCGGATCCGGAACGCTCGGTCTTCATTCACTCCACAGGGCAGTCCGGCAATTTTCTGTCGCCCTGGTATCGCCATTTCGCGGAACCCTGGGCACGCAATGAAAGCGTGCCGATGATCACGCGTCGTGCGGAGGTAGAAAAGACTGCGATCGGAACGCTGAAGCTCGTGCCCTAGGTGCGCACAGAAATGCGCACCGGAATGCACCCCGGAACGCACTCCGCCTTGCGCCCCGTCAGATCTCGACTTGCGTACCCAGCTCCACCACCCGGTTGCTGGGGATCTTGAAATAGTCGGATGCTTTGGCTGCAAGGTGTGACATCCAGATGAAGATGTGCTCGCGCCATACTGCCATCCCCTCGCCCGGTGTTGAGATGATGGTCTCCCGGTTGACGAAGAAAGAGGTTTCCATCAGATCAAATGACAGATGTTGCAAACGGCAGTCGGCGAGCAGCGTCGGAACATTCGGGGTTTCCTTGAATCCGTAGTGCCCGATGATTCGCCAGAAACCCTGGCCCAATTCCTCGATCCAGATGTAGTCCTCTTTCGGTACGTATGGAATGTCCTCGACCTTCATGGACAGGATGATCACGCGTTCATGCAGGACCTTGTTGTGCTTCAAGTTGTGCAACAGCGCATTCGGGACGCCATCCGAAGCCACTGTCATGAACACGCCCGTCCCTTCGACGCGCACGGGAGGATCTTCCGCCATGCCCTCTATGAACATCGAGAGCGGCATGACACCTTCACTGTTGCGTTTGCGCAGGATCTCCCGTCCACGGCACCAGGTGCTCATCAGCGTGAAGATCAGCACGCCCAAGGCGAGGGGGAACCAGCCGCCATCGGCGAACTTGAGCAGACATGCGGTGAGGAACATCAGGTCATTGCTGATGATGATTCCGGTCAGGATCAGCGCGAAGGCACCATTCCAGCGCCAGATGCGGGTCATCACCACGTAGAGCAGCAAGGTATCGATGAGCATCGTGAAAGTCACCGCGATGCCATAGGCGCCTGCGAGATTGCTGGATGTCTTGAATCCGAGTACCAGCGCGACAATCACAACCAGCATGAACCAGTTGATGAACGGGACGTATATCTGTCCCATTTCCTTCTCGTTGGTGAAGCTGATGGCGAACCGTGGCAGGTAGCCCAGCTGGATGGCCTGCTTGGTGAGGCTGAACGCGCCGGTGATGACGGCCTGGGAGGCGATCACCGTTGCTGCCGACGCCAGTGCAATGAGCGGCAGCAGCGCCCAGGGCGGCGCCATGAGGTAGAACGGATTCTTGACCGTGGAGGGGTCTGCCAGCATCAGCGCACCCTGGCCAAAGTAATTGAGGAGCAGTGCAGGCCAGACCAGGAAAAACCAGCCCATGCGAATCGGCCGCTTGCCGAAGTGGCCCATGTCCGCGTAGAGCGCCTCGCCGCCGGTCACACAGAGCACCACCGCACCGAGTGTGACAAACGCCGCGACCTGATGCTCGAACAGAAAGCGGAAGCTGTGCACAGGGTGAATCGCATACAACACTTGCGGATTCTTGAATATCTGTACCAGGCCAAGCAATGCCAGCACGGCAAACCACAGGATCATCGTCGGGCCGAAAAATCGTCCGAGCGCGCCGGTGCCATGCTTCTGGATTGCGAACAGGCCGATCAGAATGCCGACGGCGATGGGCAATACGAACTTGTCCAGGGCTGCCGTGTAAAGCGAAAGGCCTTCAACCGCAGACATGACCGACATGGCCGGTGTGATGACAGCGTCCCCGTAAAACATGGCTGCACCGAAAATGCCAAGAACCGTCACCATCCAGCGGCCCCGCGAGCCCGAGTAATAGCAGCGCTGTGCCAGCGCGGTCAGCGCGAGAATGCCGCCTTCGCCCTTGTTGTCGGCCCGCATCATGAAAATCAGATACTTCATGATCACCAACGTCATGAGCGACCAGAACATGAGTGACAAGATGCCAAGCACCGTCACCTCGTTGAGGGGGATGCCATGCGCCGGATTGAAGGATTCCTTCAATGCGTACAGCGGGCTCGTACCGATATCGCCGAACACGACACCGATCGCGCCGACCGTGAGTGCGCCGAGCTTTTTGTCAGGCGTGTTCATGTGGGCTCCACGGCGGGTTGCTGGTGCATGCCATGGGCGCTCGGGGCTTCAGGAGACGAATGGGTTGCCAAGTTGACGGGTAGACATTTGCAGAGGCGCAAAGGATAAGTCTTTTGCACTGCACAATCAAACGGCGCATGCATCAGGCTTGGCCTAAGCCCTTGACGCAAAAAGCCAGCTTCCCGCATAATGCGCGGCTCTGCAGAACGCAGCACCCGTGGCGAATTAGCTCAGTGGTTAGAGCAGCGGAATCATAATCCGTTGGTCCGGGGTTCAAATCCCTGATTCGCCACCATTTCTTTTCCCCGGTTTTTTCACTCTTGCCCGGTCTATTCACCGCGATCCAGGAGCCTCATGTCCCAGTCAAGGGGCGGTCCCAGCGCCAAGAAAGTCTTCATCCGCACCTTCGGCTGCCAGATGAACGAGTACGACTCGGACAAGATGGCCGACGTATTGCACGCGTTCGAGGGCTATGAAAAGGTGGCGTCGCCGGAAGAGGCGGATGTCATTCTTCTCAATACCTGCTCCGTTCGGGAAAAAGCGCAGGAGAAAGTGTTCTGCGATCTCGGCCGGCTGAAGGAACTGAAAGAGGCGCGTCCGGATTTGCTCATTGGCGTGGGCGGGTGCGTGGCCAGTCAAGAGGGTGCCGCCATCGTGAAGCGGGCACCGTATGTGGATCTGGTGTTTGGCCCCCAGACGCTGCACCGCCTTCCGGACATGATTCGCGCCAAGCGGGACAGTGGCCGGTCTCAGGTGGACGTGTCCTTCCCCGAGGTCGAGAAATTCGACAATCTTCCCCCTGCCCGCATCGACGGGCCATCCGCATTCGTGTCGATCATGGAAGGCTGCAGCAAGTACTGCAGCTTCTGTGTCGTGCCCTACACCCGTGGCGAGGAAATCTCCCGCTCATTCGACAGTGTCATGGCCGAGATTCGTGACCTGGCTGATCGAGGCATTCGGGAAGTCACCCTGCTCGGACAAAACGTGAATGCGTTCGTCGGTGAAATGGCCGATGGCGAACGCGCCGATTTTGCCCTCTTGCTCGCAGCCGTTGCGAATATTCGCGGTATCGAGCGCATCCGCTACACCACGTCGCACCCGCTGGAGTTCAATCAACGCCTGATCGACGCCCACGGACGCATCCCGCAGCTCGTTTCGCAGTTGCACTTGCCGGTCCAGTCGGGATCTGACCGCGTCCTCGCCGCCATGAAGCGTGGCTATACAGCGATGGAATTCAAGTCCATCGTCAGACGGCTGCGTGCAGTGCGTCCGGAAATCTCCCTCTCCAGTGACTTCATCGTTGGGTTCCCCGGAGAGAGCGATGCCGACTTTGAACAAACCATGAAGCTGATTGACGATGTCGGCTTTGATGGCGGCTTCAGCTTCATCTACAGTCGGCGGCCCGGCACGCCCGCGGCGAGCTTGCCGGACGACACGCCTCATTCGGTGAAGCTTGCACGTCTGCAGCGGCTTCAGAAGCGCCTTGAAGAGCAGACCTTTGCAGTGTCGAAGTCCATGGAAGGCACCCGCCAGCGCGTACTCGTCGAAGGTCGCGCCCGCAGGGATGCCAGCGAGTTGTCCGGCCGCACCGACAACAACCGGGTGGTGAATTTTGCAGGCCCCGAGCGGCTCATCGGCCAGTTTGTGGAGGCCACCATCACGCAGGCCATGTCGCACACGCTGCGTGGCGATATCTGCATGCGTGAAGTGGACACGGCTGAAGCCTCCCGGGAATCCGCTTGAAGCCAATCTCGCGCGAAGTGACGTTTTCACCCGTGGATAACCGGCGGCTCGCTGCACTCTGCGGCGCGCTGGATGAGAATCTGAAGCAGATCGAATCGACGTTGGATGTGGCCATCTCCCGTCGGGGGGAGCGTTTCAATATCTCCGGCAATGGCGACCAGGCCGACATGGCTGTCAGAGCATTGGAGCATTTTTATCGCGGTGATCCCGATGCACTCTCCGTTCAGGGTATTCAACTGGGTCTCATTGAGCTGATGCGTGGCACATCCCCCCAGCCAGCCGGCGAGGAAGCGCAGGCAATATTGTCGCGGCGGCCAGATCTTCGCCCCCGCACGGATCGTCAGGCGCGCTATGTCCGCCAGATGCAGACCCTTGACATCACCTTCGGCGTCGGCCCCGCCGGCACGGGCAAGACTTATCTTGCCGTGGCCTGCGCAGTCGATGCATTCGAGCGCGATCTGGTGAAGCGCATTGTGCTGACCCGACCCGCCGTCGAGGCGGGTGAGCGGCTGGGGTTCCTTCCTGGTGATCTGTCGCAGAAAGTGGATCCCTATCTGCGCCCGCTTTATGACGCGCTCTACGATCTCGTCGGTTTCGACAAGGTACACAAGATGTTCGAGCGCAACCAGATCGAAGTGGCGCCGCTCGCGTTCATGCGCGGCCGCACCTTGAATCAGTCATTCATCATTCTCGACGAGGCACAGAACACCACGCCTGAGCAGATGAAAATGTTTCTGACCCGAATCGGCTTCGGTACCCGTGCCGTCATCACCGGGGATGTCACACAGATCGACCTCGGTCACGGCAAAATGAGCGGTCTCGTGGATGCAAAGAACGTGCTGACGGATGTTCGTGGCATCGGATTCTCGGTCTTCCAGGCCGAGGATGTGGTGCGGCATCCTCTGGTGCAGGCCATCGTCAATGCGTACGAACAGCGCAGCGCGCTTCGCGGAAGGAACGGCTAGTGACTGCAGGGATTGATCTGGACATTCAGATCGTGAGTCGCTTGCGCGGCATTCCATCCCGGGCGGCATTCCGCAAGTGGGCAGTTTCCGCGCTGGATCGACCAGCGACGGTTGCGCTCCGCGTGGTCAATGCAGCCGAGGGGCGCAGCCTGAACAGCGCCTTCCGGGGCAAGGACTACGCGACCAACGTGCTGACCTTCGTGTATCACGAGCGACGTGCGGAAAGGCTGTCCGGCGATATCGTGCTCTGCGCGCCCATCATCGCCGCCGAGGCGCGTTTGCAGGGTAAGGCATTGCCTGACCACTACGCGCATCTCACCCTGCACGGCATTCTGCATTTGGCAGGCATGGACCATGGTAACGAGCGGGATGCGGCGAAGATGGAGGCCCGGGAGCGTACCTTGCTGGCCGGGCTCGGTATTGCCGACCCTTACGCCTGATTCGGCCTTCCCATGCGACATGTCACCCCGGCATGCTAGATTGCGTCATCGCATTGCCTGATGATCACTGATGGAAGAGTCTCCCCGCCCGTCCTTGCTTGAACGCCTGTCCTCCCTGTTGCTGCGGGAGCCCGAGGACCGCGAACAACTCATCGAGTTGCTCCATTCCGCATTCGAACGGCAGATTCTTGATGCCGAAGCCCTGTCGATGATCGAGGGCGTACTGCAGGTGTCCGAGTCGCAGGTCCGCGATGTCATGGTCCCGCGGGCGCAGATGGACATGATCAACGTGGCAGACAGTCCGGAGGAATTCATCCCGTTTGTCATCGAGACCGCGCACTCGCGCTTCCCGGTCTACGAGGACTCCAAGGACAATGTCATCGGCATCCTGCTGGCGAAGGACCTCTTGCTGTATTACTCCCGGCAGGACTTCGATGTGCGCGAGATGCTGCGTCCGGCTGTTTTCATTCCGGAGGCAAAGCGGCTAAACGTACTGCTGAAGGAATTCCGCGCCAATCGCAATCACATCGCCATTGTTGTAGACGAGTACGGCGGCGTCTCCGGGCTCATCACCATCGAGGATGTGCTGGAGCAGATCGTCGGCGACATCGAGGATGAATATGACTTCGACGAGACCGAGGACAACATCCTGCAGGACAAGTCAGGCCGCTGGCGCGTCAAGTCGATCACCGAGATTGCGGACTTCAACGAGCACTTCGGCAGCCGATTCTCCGATGAAGAGCTGGACACGGTTGGTGGTCTCGTTGTCAAGCGGTTCGGCCGTGTACCGAAGCGTGGAGAAGTCTGTGTACTGGAAGGATTTTCGTTCCAGGTGCTGCGTGCAGACAGTCGCAAGATCCATTCCTTGTTGGTTGATCGCGCAAAGCCGGCCGTTGCGCCAACGGCAACCGAGCCCAGCCCGGACTGACGCGAAGTGAGCGTCGCTTTGCCGCCTTCGCCGCCCGTGCAGTCGCGCGGCGGGCCTGCCTGGTTGCGAATATTCGCACTGCCCCTGGTGGCAGGGGGCGTTGCCGCAATCTCGTTCGCCCCGCTTCGGCTGCCCTTGCTGATGCTGGCCGCCATGCTCGTGTGGATGATGGCCACTGCGCGAGCGACCTCATGGAGGCAGGGTGTCTGGATCGGTGCCAGTTTCGGACTGGGCTTCTTTCTGGTCGGTGTGAGCTGGGTCTATGTCAGCCTGCACGTCTATGGCCAGATGCCGCTGCCGCTGGCTCTGCTCGCGACGTTTCTTTTCGCAGCCTACTTGTCACTGTTTCCGGCTGCAGCGTCCGCGGTCGCAGTCTGGATGCGGGACAAGCGCGTGCTGGGCGACGGGTCCATTTACCTGTTGCTGCTGCCTGCCGCATGGGTGGCGTCCGAGTGGCTGCGTGCCTGGCTTTTCACCGGGTTCCCCTGGCTCACGATCGGCTATTCGCAGGCACCTTCCGGCTGGCTGGCTGGATTTGCACCGGTGGTGGGCGTATTCGGAATCAGCGGGTTGATTGTTCTGCAGGCGGGATTGTTGTGTCTTGCCTGGATGAGGCGCGAGTCGGATCGCCGCGCGGCGCTCAGCGCCCTGGGGGCGTTCGGGATGCTGGTCATTGTCGGTTGGGGCCTGGGTCGGGTCGAGTGGTCCGAGCCCGAAGGCAAGCCGCTCAGGACTGCGCTGTTGCAGGGCAACATTCCGCAAGATCGCAAGTGGCTGGCGGAAGTGCGGGCGCAGACCCTTGTTCAGTACCGGGACAGGATCCTGAAAAGCGATGCGCGACTGATCGTCCTGCCGGAGACCGCTTTGCCGCTGTTTCTCGATCAGATTCCTCGTGATTACCTGGCCGAACTTGAAGCGCATGCAAACCGCCTCGATGGCCGCATCCTGCTGGGCACTGTCGAGCGGACTGCGGCAAACGGCACCTTCGATTACTTCAATGCGGTGGCTGCTGTGGGGGGAGCAGATGTCGCGCGCTACCGCAAGTCACATCTGGTGCCGTTCGGTGAGTTCATCCCGCAAGGATTCGGCTGGGTGCTGAAGATTCTGAAGATTCCGCTCACTGATTTTGCCCGTGGCAATGCAACGCAGCCGCCGTTCAGCGTGGCAGATCAACGGGTGGCAGCCAATATTTGCTATGAAGATGGCTTCGGCAACGAGATCATTTCTGCGCTGCCTCACGCCACCCTGCTGGTGAACGTCAGCAATGTGGCCTGGTTCGGGCGCTCATGGGCAGCCGATCAGCACTTTCAGATGTCGCAGATGCGTGCCATGGAGACGTCACGCTGGATGCTTCGCGCGACCAACACCGGTGTCACGGGTGCCATCGATGAAAGGGGGCGAGCGGTCGCCGTGATTCCGCAGCATGAGGAGGGCACGCTGACTGTCGAGGCACAGGGCCGTCGCGGTACCACGCCTTTTGTCAGGTGGAGTGATTGGCCGGTGTTGGCAATCGTGCTGCTGACTTTTGCCGGCCTGTGGCGTCGACGTCGCCCCTGATGTCAGGCTGACTCAGGCGCGCTGACTCAGGCGGGCTGGATGGCTTGGGTGATCGGTGCAGGTCGGGCCCGCACAAAAAATTGCCACGTGCACAACTCGCCCAGTTCGGCTCGCGTCACGTTTTCCATCGTGATCCGGCCAACCCGCAGATTCACAGGCGTCTTGTCCTGATACGCCCGGAACAGCGGCAGGAAGGCCGTGTCCATGTTGCTGCCGATGGCCTCGATCTTGTACCCGGTTTCGAAGAACATGCGCTGGATTTCGAGATTGGTGAAGAAGCGAATGTGGGTGATGTCCAGCAGCCCTTTGTCCGAGTAGGGCCAGATTCCCTTCTCAAGCACGTCACCCAACAACCCGATGTGGCGCGAGTTGGGAATGCTTGCGATGACTTGTGCGGTCGGTGAAATGCGGTCACGCAGGTCAACCAGAAATCGCCAAGGGTCATACATGTGCTCCAGAACGTCGGCCACGATGACCGTATCCACCTCCCGCGGTCCGATGCCAGCCTCGGCAAGGTCAACCTCTTCAAACGCCTTGTCGAACACATGATCAAGTCGGGTGCGCGCTGCCTTGGCTGCTGCCCGGTTCAGCTCCACGCCGATGACGCGGCTACCCGGATACTTCTGTTTGATGAACTCGCCGAACATGCCGGTGGCACAGCCCACATCCAGCATGACTCGCGGTGCCTCGCCGAAAATCTCAGCGAGCTGAGGATTCAGATGGTTGTAGAAGGATTCATCACCATCCTCCACTCTAAGGTGTGTCTTCCAGGCTGGCAGGGGTGCATTCATGGGCGCTGCGCTTCAAGTTGGGCGGGACGGTCCGCGAAGCCCAATTATCCCGTATTCGAAGGGGTGAATGCATGTCGGCTGTCATCGCTTTTGCCCCGAGGCGTGGCAACACAGTAAAATTGCGGTTTGCTCCTGTCAGGTCACTCCACGCCATGCTTACGTTTCAGCAGATCATTCTCGAACTCCAGAAGTACTGGGACAGCAAGGGGTGCGCCCTGCTGCAGCCCTATGACATGGAGGTCGGCGCCGGCACTTCCCATACGGCGACATTTCTGCGAGCGCTGGGACCGGAGCCTTGGCGTGCCGCCTACGTTCAGCCGTCGCGGCGTCCCAAGGATGGGCGCTATGCCGAGAATCCCAACCGCATGCAGCACTACTACCAGTATCAGGTCGTGCTGAAGCCCAGCCCACCGGACATTCTGGAGCTGTACATCGGATCGCTGCAGGCGCTTGGGCTGGACACCAGACAAAACGATGTTCGCTTCGTGGAGGATGATTGGGAGAATCCCACGTTGGGTGCCTGGGGGCTCGGCTGGGAAGTGTGGCTGAACGGGATGGAGGTCACCCAGTTCACCTATTTCCAGCAGGTGGGTGGGCTGGATTGCAAGCCGATCACCGGCGAGATCACGTATGGCATCGAGCGCCTTGCGATGTATCTGCAGGGTGTAGAGAACGTCTTCGACCTGGTGTGGACCGAGTGGATGGAGAACGGTGTCAAACGCCGCCTCACCTACGGCGACGTGTTCCACCAGAACGAGGTCGAGCAATCGACGTACAACTTCGAACACTCCGATGTCGCCATGCTGCTCGCGCACTTCGGCGATCACGAGAAGCAGGCCAAGTACCTGATGGCGCAGCAACTGGCGCTGCCAGCATACGAGCAGGTGTTGAAGGCGGCGCATACGTTCAATCTGCTGGATGCGCGCGGGGCGATCTCGGTGACGGAGCGCGCGGCGTATATCGGCCGCATTCGCAATATGGCGCGGGCGGTGGCGAGCAGTTACGAGCAGTCGCGCAGGCGATTGGGTTATCCCATGGCTGAGGCACGTATCGCAGCGGCGCAGATGTCCCGCGAAGAAATCGGAGAAGTCGCATTTGGAAAGCGACGGACGGAGCTGGAAAAGGCGATGGTCGTGAAGGAGCCAGCATGACAACCGCGCCGTTGCTGATCGAGCTCTTCACCGAGGAACTCCCACCCAAAGCCCTGCACAAGCTTGGCGAGGTATTTGCCCAGGGTGTGCAGGATGGATTGCTGAAGGCCGGACTGATTGAGGGGGAAACAGAACTGCGAATATTCGCAACGCCACGCAGGCTGGGTGTTTGCCTTGCGAATATTCGCGACAAGGCGGCCGATCGCAAAGAAACCCGCAAGCTGATGCCGGCCAAGGTCGCGTTCGACGCGCAAGGCCAGGCAACCCCTGCACTGATGAAGCGGCTGGAGAAGGAAGGAATGGGTGCCGACGCGGTTGCGACACTGGAGCGACGCGATGAAGGCGGTACCGAGACCGTATTTGCCTCGATATCGATAACAGGCTCGACTCTGGCTGTGGCGGCGCAGCAGGCGCTCGTCGACAGCATGGCCAAGCTGCCCATTCCCAAGGTGATGAGCTATCAGCTCGCCGATGGTGAGACGACAGTCAAGTTCGTGCGCCCCGTGCATGGGCTGGTGGCGCTGCACGGCGACACGGTGCTGGATATCGAAGTGCTGGGACTGAAGGCCGGCCGCACCGTGCACGGCCACCGCTTTCAGGGCGGTGCGCCCATTGAGTTGAAGGACACCAGCGAGTATTCGCAACGACTGGAAGAAGAGGGCCATGTCATTGCAGGCTTCGAAGATCGGCGTTCGCGCATCGAAAAGCTCCTGCGTGAGCGCGCATCCGAGACGGGCAACTCGCTCGGTCCGCTGGAGGACTATGTGCCGCTCCTGGATGAAGTCACTGCACTGGTCGAATTTCCTGCGGTGTATGTGGGCAGTTTCGAGTCGGAGTTTCTGGAAGTGCCCGCAGAATGCCTCATCCTCACGATGAAGCAGAACCAGAAGTACTTTCCGCTGTTTCACGACGATGGCACGCTATCGTCGCGCTTTCTCATTGTCAGCAACATGGTGCTGAATGATCCGCGTCATGTCATACAGGGGAATGAGCGAGTGGTGCGACCGCGATTGTCGGATGCGCGTTTCTTCTTTGAAACCGACAAGAAGAGCAAGCTCGCTGACCGCATGGTCAAGCTGGGCAGCGTGGTCTATCACAACAAACTTGGCACGCAACTGGAACGAACTGAGCGCGTGGCCAAGCTTGCAGGTGCAATCGCTACCAGCCTCGGCGCGAATGCAGACCAGGCAAAGCGCGCAGCGCTGCTGGCCAAGTGCGATCTCGTCACGGACATGGTGGGCGAGTTTCCGGAACTGCAGGGCACGATGGGTCGTTACTACGCGTTGCATGATGGTGAAGCGCCAGAGGTGGCTGATGCAATTGAAGACCACTACAAGCCTAGATTTGCCGGAGATCAATTGCCACGCGGTCGAGTTGGCTTGGTGGTTTCTTTAGCAGACAAGTTGGAAACTCTGGTAGGGATGTTTGGGGTCGGTAATGTGCCAACTGGAGACAAAGATCCATTTGCATTGCGACGTCAAGCGCTAGGTGTTGTTCGAATCTTGATTAGTCTTGATCCTGTGGCCATTCCATTGAGAAATTTCTTTATGGCTGCTGCTGATGCTCGCTTGTGGAGCGGTACCGAATGGAAGTTTGCAATTCCAGTTGAAGGTAGTGATCTCAAAATGACTGCAGATGTTGTTTGCGACGCAGTTCAGAATGAATTGGAACCATTCCTTTATGAGAGATTGGCTGCAAATCTGCGAGAGAAGGGCTATGGGACACTTGAAATTGACGCAGTATTCTCACAAAAGCCGCTATTCAGCGAAGTTGAGCGGCGCATTCAGGCCGTGCGTGTTTTCCTGGCCTTGCCAGAAGCGCCAGCTCTCGCCGCTGCCAACAAGCGTGTAGCCAACATCCTCAAGAAGTCCGAGATGAACGACACATCGCCGCCCGACGCCGCGCGCATGGTCGAGGCTGCCGAGAAAGCACTCTGGTCCGCGTTACAGTCCAACGCACCCAGTGCCGATGCGCTCTTCGCCGCGAACGATTACGCTGGCTACCTCAAGTCCTTCGCAGCGCTCAAGGATCCTGTGGATGCGTTCTTCGATCAAGTGATGGTCAATGCAGAGGATGCGAATATTCGCAAAAACCGGCTTGCGCTGCTGCGTGAACTTCGCGACGCCATGAACCGCGTTGCTGACCTCTCCAAATTGGCATCGGCATGAAGACGCCCTCCGGCTCATTGCGTTCGCCACCCCCACTGAAGGAGGTTCCGCGACTTGGGGCGGCCCGGCGTCGGGGGGGAAGGTGCCCCCCGGCTCACTTTGTTCGCCACCCCCATTGGGGGAGGTTCCGCGACTTGGGGCGGCCCGGCGTCGCTTTTGGATGAACCCATGAACTCTCCTTTGAAGCTCATCATTCTCGATCGCGACGGTGTCATCAACTTCGACAGCGACGCGTATATCAAGTCGCCCGCCGAGTGGAAGCCGATTCCGGGCTCGGTCGAGGCCATTGCCCGACTCAATCGCAATGGCTATCGCGTGGTGGTGGCCACAAACCAGTCGGGCATCGGCCGCGGACTCTTCGATATGGCAACCCTCAATGCCATCAACGACAAGATGATGGAGCTGGTCTTCCGCCAGGGCGGTCGCATCGATGCGCTGTTTTTCTGCCCGCACACGGCGGACGAGAATTGCAATTGCCGCAAACCCAAAACGGGCATGTATGAGGAGATCGAGGCGCGCTTCAACACCAAGCTCACCAGTGTGCCTTGCGTGGGCGATTCTTTGCGCGACTTGCAGGCCGGTGCTGCGATGGGGTGCCAGACCTATCTGGTGCTGACGGGCAAGGGTGAGAAGACGCAACTGGATGGCGGGTTGCCGAGGAGGACGCAGGTGTTCGCCGATCTCGCGGCCGCAACCGATCATCTGATCACGCTTTGAATCCGCGATGATTCTTCTCCGCTCGATGGCGTTCTTTGTGGGCGTTCTCCTGTTCACGCCGTTCTTCGGTGTGGCGGTATTCGCGGCGCGGCTAGCCGGTTTTGTGCCCGCGTACAACATGGCACAGGCGTGGGGCCGCGCGGTGCTGGCCTGGGTGCGGATCACCTGCGGCATCCGGCATGAAGTGCAAGGTCAGGAAAATGTCCCTGACTATCCGGTGGTGGTGCTCTCGAAGCACCAATCTGCCTGGGAGACGCTCTTCCTGCTCACCCATCTGCCACCAGCCGGCTGGATCATCAAGCGCGAGTTGCTGTGGCTGCCGGTCGTGGGCTGGTGCCTGTATATCCTGCGCGCGATTTCCATTGATCGATCAAGCGGTCGCGAGGCACGCGACCAGATTGTCGAGCAGGGTGGAGACCGCTTGCGCGACGGGATCTGGGTGGTGATCTTTCCGGAAGGTACGCGCGTGGCGCCGGGCCAGCGCAAACGCTATGGCGCAGGCGGCGCGTTGCTCGCCACGAAGGCCGGGGCCCAGGTTCTGCCGGTTGCGCTCAATGCGGGTGAAGTCTGGGGACGCTACGCATTTCTGAAGCGTCCCGGCATCATCCAGGTGCACTTCGGGCCGCTGATCGACGGACGAGGCAAGACAGCAGAAACGCTGAATGCCGAAGTGCAGGTGTGGATAGAAGGCGAGATGGCGCGCATCTCGCCAAAGCTGTATGCCGGGGACGATGCCGCGTTCTAGCGCTGCTGCGCAACCCACGGTGCCATCCGGCACGCCGAAGGCCATCGCATTGTCGGGGCGGGAGGTGGACTACCTGCTGGTGCGAAAGCGTGGCAAGCGCGGCATCAGCCTGCGCATTGATCATCGCGGCCTTGCGGTCACTTCTGCCCTGCTGACGCCGCAATGCGATATCGACCGCATCCTGCGTGAGCACGAGCGCTGGGTCGTGAAGAAGCTGGCCGAATGGGCCGCGCGCCCGGTACATGTAGTGAAGTGGCAGGATGGCGAATCGTTGCCGCATCTCGGTGCGACTATTCGCCTGCATGTCATCGCCACAGAAAAACTGGAAGGCGTCGAGCTTGCCGGGGAAGACCTGCTGGTGATGGTGCGCGCCGCCACGCCGGAACGGCTCGCGCGCCTTGTGATTGCGTGGTACCGACGCGAGGCGTTGCCCCTGTTTGCCCAACGTGCCTTCCACTTCGCCCGGCTGCATGGCCTGCCCGTGCCCCGCGTCATGCTGTCCAACGCACTTGGCCGCTGGGGGAGCTGCAATGTGCGCCGCGAGGTGCGTCTGGCCTGGCGACTCTTGAAAGCACCGCCTGCGATCATCGATTATGTGATCTGCCACGAGCTGGCACACCTGCGGCACATGAATCACTCCGCCGCGTTCTGGGCAGAGGTGGAACGCATGTGCCCGGACTATCGCCGCCTGCGTGATGAACTGGAGAAGGCGGACCCGCTGTATCGGGCGTTCTGAGTTCCTGCCTGGACAGCGACGCTACGTTGCGTCAGACAGCGCCACGAATTCCGCGACCGACAGTGTTTCAGCCCGGCGCTGGCTGTCAATGCCAGTCTGCTCGAATGCCGACACGGACACCATCGACTTCAATGTATTGCGCAACATCTTGCGACGCTGGCCAAACGCCGCTTGCACCACGGCGCTGAAGCGCGCCTCATCTCTGGCGCGCAGGCGATCCGCTCCCAGCGGCAGCATGCGCACGATGGCAGAGTCCACCTTGGGTGGCGGGTGGAACGCACCCGGAGGCACCAGGAACAGCCGACGCATCGCGAAGCGATACTGCAACATCACCGACAGGCGGCCGTAGTCGGGGGCGTCCGGTGCCGCCACCATGCGGTCCACCACTTCCTTTTGCAGCATGAAGGTGCAATCCACAATGCGCTCCGCGAAGTCCGCAATGTGAAACAGCAGCGGCGTGGAGATGTTGTAGGGCAGGTTGCCAGCGATGCGGAGCGGCGAGGGCAGGGTGGAAAAGTCGAAAGCCAGCGCATCCGCTTCATGCACCGTGACGTGGGACGGCGGCCAGGTTTCGCGCAATGTGGCCGCAAGGCCGCGGTCCAGCTCCACCACATGCAGGTGGTCCAAGTGCGTGGCCAGTGGTGCGGTCAGCGCACCCGGGCCGGGGCCAATCTCCACCATGTGTTCCCCGCGCGCGGGCGCGATCGACGTCACGATACGGTCGATGTAGTGCCGGTCGGTGAGAAAGTGCTGGCCCAGCCGCTTCTTCGGTTTCGGCAGCATGCGGGTCACGGCCCCCGTTGAGGGGCGTGAACGTGCGACAGTTTGATCGCCAGGTCCAAGGCGGCTTGCAGACTGCCCACATGCGCTTTTCCCGTACCAGCCAGATCCAGCGCAGTCCCGTGATCCACCGATGTGCGGATGAATGGCAGGCCGAGCGTGATGTTTACGCCTTCCCCAAATGTGGCGTACTTGAGTACTGGTAGCCCCTGGTCGTGATACATGACGAGGAACGCATCTGCCGCCGCCAGATTGGCTGGTGAGAACATCGTGTCAGCAGGTAGCGGGCCCATCACGTCCACACCCGCCGCGCGCATACGCGCCAGCGCCGGCTGGATCACCTCGATCTCTTCGCGCCCAAGATGTCCCCCTTCGCCTGCGTGCGGGTTGAGCCCCGCTGCGAATATTCGCGGTCGGGGGATGCCGAATCGTTCGATCAAGTCATGATTCAGCACGCGCAATGATTCTTCAATCAGCGGCGCCGTAATAGCGTGGGGCACCGCAGCGAGTGGCAAATGGGTCGTGGCGAGTGCAACACGGAGCGGCCGACCGTTCACATCGCCGGTCAGCAACATCACCACCTTGGGCGATTTGGCGGCAGCCTGCAGATACTCCGTGTGGCCGCTGAACGGGATGCCGCCGTCGTTGATGATGCCCTTGTGCACTGGGGCAGTGATCATGGCCGCGAATTCGCCAGAGAGACAGCCTTGAATCGCCCGGTCGAGCAGTGCGGTGACGTAGCGGGCGTTGGCGGAATTGAGTTGGCCAGCGATGGATGATTGCGGCATGCGAATATTCGCAATACTCAGCAGGGCAGGCGCACTTTCGTTGTAGTCGGGGATGGCGGAGACATCGCAATTCACCCCGCATTGGCGGGCGCGTGCAGAGAGCATGTCACGGTCGCCGATGAGAACCAGCCGCGCCGCTTGCCGTTGGGCGACGACAGACAGACAGAGCTCGGGCCCTACACCGGCGGGTTCGCCGGTGGTCAGGGCAATCAAGGGAGGGAGGGTTGGCGCCGTATTCGGCATGAATCGGCGCCGGTCACGATTGCGTGGCGGGGATGGCGCGTGGTGTGATCAGCGATCAGCGGTCTTCAAGGCGCATTTCAACAAATGCGCGATCCCGCTGCTGGCGCAGCCAATCCTGGAAGGCTTCGTCGGACTTGCGTTGACGCAGCGTCTGGCGGGCCAGCGCACGCCGGCGATCATCCGACATGGCCTCCGAACGACGTTCCTGCACCTGCACCAGATGCCAGCCGAACTGGGTCTGGATCGGACGGCTCACTTCGCCGTCGCGCAAGCCATTCAACGTCCGCTCGAATTCTGGCACGGTGTCGCCGGGGGAGAGCCAACCGAGGTCGCCACCCTTCTGGGCGCTGGAATCTTCGGAATGAACTTTGGCAAGCTCGGCAAAGTCGGCACCGGAGGTCACGCGCTCGCGGAGGCGGGAGAGGCGTTCCCTGGCTTCATCCTCGGTCAGCGTGTCTTTGGTGCGGAGCAGGATATGGCGGGCACGCGTCTGGATCACTCCGGCCTGGGCGCTCTTGCCACGCTTCTCCAGCAGCTTCACGATGTGGAACCCGTTGGGACTCTTCAGGATGTCGCTCACTTCTCCCTCGCGCAGACTGCTGATCGCCTCGGAGAAGATGGCAGGAAGACGAGCGGCGCTGCGCCAGCCGAGGTTTCCACCCTGCAGGGCATCGGGTGCGTCGGAGAAGGTCGCGGAAATCTGCGCGAAGTCAGCGCCCTTGCGCAGCTCGGAGAGCGCCTGTACGGCGCGCTTGCGACGCGCCTCGATCTGGGCAGCATTGGCCTGTTCAGGCACCACCACCAGAATGTGTGCAAGGCGAAACTCCGAATCGGTCGTCTGCTCGCGTGCCTCGAGTGCAAGCTGGTTGTCCACTTCCGATTCCGTGACCACGATGCTGCCTTCGACGTCACGTTCACGCAGCTTGTTGGTCATCATCTCCTGCCGGATGTCTTCGCGAAACCGGGTCCAGCGCACGCCGTCTTTTTCGAGCAACTGGCGAAACGCCGGCAGCTGCAGGCTGTTCTCTTCCGCAATACGTTGAATGGTGCGATCCAAAGTCTGGTCATCGACCTTGATGCCCGTCTCCTTGGCCAGCTGCATCTGCACCATGTCGTTGATCAGGCGCTCGAGCAACTGCTTGGACAGCGTTTCCTGTGGTGGAAGTGGCGTGCCCTGCTTCTGCAGGTTCGCGATCACCACGGCCAGACGCTCGGCCAGATCATTCTGGGTGATCACATCGTCGTTGACGACAGCGAGGATGCGGTCCACCGTGAGCACGCGCGACGTGCCGGGCGCGGTCGACAGGCGTGTGTCCAGCTTGCTGGCAGGCGCAGGCACGGGCATTGAAGGCACATTGCCGGTGATTGGGGACTGCGCCGCAGCGAGCATCGTCGTTGCTGCCATAAATGCAGCAGACAATCGAGCGATCAGGCACAGCATGTTTCGGGGGAAAACTGGACTCATGGCGTTATCTCGTCTGAGCGGCGATAGCCGGGTATGTTCTGCCGCAGGGTTTCCAACGGGTTGATCCCCAATCTGGAGAGGCCTTTCAGTTCCAGCTGGAACTGAATGGAGTTGGAGTACTGCTGGGTGGCGGTGGTAAAGCGGTGTGCGACCAGGCGGAATTCCCAGCAGCCGTGATTATACTCAAGCCCCAGCAACCCCTCCACGAGACGGCGATCCTTGAGGCTGTGGTTGAGTCGTGCGAGGACACGTACACCCGGGCTGACCGGCCATTGGGTGGATACATCCACCTGACGCAGTGTCTCACGCGTGTAGCGATAGGCGACGTTGACGATCTTGCCCAGCTCCGGGTTGTAGCGAGCGGCAATCGCGCCCTTCTCCAGCCGGTTCCCGTTGGTGCTGTACTGAAAGCTGGTGTCGATCCAGGTTGAAGGCAACACCTGGCCCGAGAATGCGGCCAGCAGATCACTGGAGCGAACAGTGCCAAGCGTGGGATTGGTGACCGTACCCAGTGTCACCCGCGGCGTATTGAAGAAGTAGCGTTGACCGAAAGATGCGCGGAATCGTTCTGCGCCGTCGTCGCGATTGATGAACCGCGAGGTGGCAGCCAGCGTGACCTGGTTGGCATCCGCGACCCGGTCGCCGCCGATGAAGATGTTTTCGGTAAAGATCTGCGCAAAGCTGAAGTCGCTTTCGGCTGTGGAAAAGTTGGGCAGTCGTGTCTGGTCCCGGAAGGGTACGTAGAGAAAGTAGAGCCTCGGTTCCAGTGTCTGCACCAGCGGCACGCCGCGGAACATCAGGTCTCGCTCCAGGTACAGCCCGCTGTCCACGCTGGCGATGGCGACGCCACGAGTACCCCCTTCAAACCCGGCCTGATTGCGGGACAATTCATAGCGGGTGTGGTGGTAGCCGAGCTTGGGGCTGATGAATCCGTAGCTGCGGGTGATGGGCCAGGTCAGCGATGGATTCACGATCATGCGCCGACCGTTGACCAGGGTCGGATGGCGGAAGTCGCTGTATTCGGAGGCAAGCTGGGTTGTCAGACCCGATGTCCAGTCTTTCTGCAGCCCCAGGTTGAGCTGCGGCGCAAGCCGATACGGCACGACCACCGGCGCCGCCGGGTCCTGCAACGTCTGGTAGGCGAGCACGCGAAGTCCCAATCCAACGTTCGCATTGCCGTAGTTCACCATCATGTCGCGCGGCAGGTTGGTCTGTGCCGTGTTGGTGATGCGCGTCGACAGGTCACGAAAGTAGTCATCGTCCGACACCTTCTGGGCATTGATGCTCGCGGTCCAGGCGCCGCCGAATGTGGGCAACCAACGCGAAAGATCCTGAACGTGGCGGAGCCCCAGCAAATAGCGGTCGCTGCTTGCTTCCCGGTCGCTGGGCAGATATTCGGAATCAAGCTGTCCTTGCAGAGTTGGCTCGAGATAGCGGACCTCGGTACCGAGCTGGACACCACGGCGGGTGAATATCTTGGGCGTAATGGTTGCGTCCAGATTGGGCGCGATGTTCCAGTAGTAGGGCTGCGCATACTCGAGGCCGCTTTGCGAGGACGACCCGAACGACGGCGGCAGGAAACCTGACTTCCGGTCATTGTTGAGCGGAAAGGTCATGTACGGCATGTACAAGATGGGCACGCCCTTGAAGAGTACCCGGGCGTGCGTGCCGCTACCCACATTGCGGCCATGGTCGAGGGACAATTCGGACAATCGCATGAACCAGTCCTCGTCACCCGGCTTGCAGGTGGAATAGCTGGCCTCCGTGAATCGCTCGCGGTCCTCGCCTTCGAGGTAGACGCGACTGGCATTGGCCCAGGCGTCCTGGCGGCGGCCCTCCTTGGCGGGGAGGTGGAACGTGGGCCTCTCAAGCGTGCCAATCTGGCTTGACAGTTTCAGCTCGAGCTCGTCACCTTCGACCTTGTCGCCATCCCGATCCAGCATCACCTTGCCACGCGCCGTCACGGTATCGTTGGGTTCGTCATAGACAACCTGCTCGGCCTTCATGATGAGGCCATCCTGCTGCAGCATCACGTTGCCGGTGGCGGTTGCGGTCTGGCCGAGGACACCCGTGACGCGGTTGGCGGTGAAGACGCGCGGCCCGGCTTTCTTCCCGGCACCACGAATACCGGTCATGAGTTTCAGAACGGGAGATTGCTCGCCTTCTGCAGCCTGCGCAGGCTGCCAGGCAGTCAGCGCTGCGGCGACTGCAACCACCAGGGCTGTTTGCCTGAGGCCAGTGCTGCGACGGGTGCAGGTGCCGGTCCGGTTGATGCATCGCTTCGATTTCAAGATAAGGGAGCCTGTCGAACCGGATGGTAAAATTTCGGAATGAGATCAAGAACAGTCAGCGCGTTACCGCGCCACAACGCAAGTTGAACGCCCGGGTTTTTCTGCCCGGTGATCCGCGCGAAGCGCCTTTGCTGGCATGGTTGACGTCGACCCTGGGATCTGGCGGATTCGACTTGGCACCCGCCGCAGCGGATGCCAGCTTCCGGCGGTATTTTCGCATAAGCGGTCTGGATGGCGGCGTTACCCGGATCGTGATGGATGCGCCACCGCCTCAGGAGGATTGCCGCCCCTATGTGCGCGTGGCTGCCATGCTGCGTGAAGCCGGGTTGAACGCCCCGCGAATATTCGCCATGGATCTGGAGCGCGGTTTCCTGCTGTTGGAGGATTTGGGGCGGCAAACTTACCTGCAGGCGCTTACGCATGACAATGCGGATGACTTGTTCCTGCCGGCGCTGGATGCATTGGTCTGCTGGCAGTTGGCCAGCCGGCCAGGCATGCTGCCCCCCTACGATGAGGCGGTGCTGAATCGCGAGATCCAGCTCTTTCCCGATTGGTATGTCGCCCGCCACCTCGGGGTGACCCTCTCCCCTCGACAGAATGAGACTCTGCAGGCCCAGTTTTCCCTGATCATGCGGCGTAACCTTGCCCAGGAATTGGTGTATGTACATCGCGATTTCATGCCGCGCAATCTCATGGTGTCCGATCCCAGCCCTGGCGTGCTGGACTTTCAGGATGCGCTGCACGGCCCGATTTCCTATGACGTTGCGTGTCTGTTCAAGGATGCATTCATCAGTTGGGACGAGGAGCGGGTGCTGGACTGGACCATCCGCTATTGGGAAAAGGCGCGCAAGGCAGGCCTTCCTGTCCCTGCTGAATTCAGCAGCTTCTTCGAAGATGTGGAATGGATGGGTCTGCAGCGCCACCTGAAGGTTGCAGGCATTTTTGCCCGGATCAACTATCGCGATGGCAAGCCGCAGTATCTTGCAGATACGCCGCGCTTCCTCGGCTATATTCGCGCGGTGGCAGGTCGTTACAACGCCTTGTCGCCGCTACGTCGCCTGCTCGATGAGTTGGAGACGCGGGAAGCGCCCAAAGTCGGGTACACGTTCTGATGAGGGCGGTTGCCATGATCCTGGCTGCAGGACGCGGTACGCGGATGCGACCACTGAGCGATATGACGCCGAAGCCGCTCTTGAAGGTGGGCGGCAAGAGTCTGATCGAGTGGCAGGTGACCCGCCTCGTCGCGGGGAATTTCACCGACATCGTCATCAATCATGCCTGGCTGGGTGATCAAATCGAGGCAGCGCTGGGGGATGGTCGCGCGCTCGGTGCGAATATTCGCTACTCGGCCGAGGTCACGGCACTGGAGACGGTGGGTGGCATCGTGAAGGCGCTGCCACGCCTGGGTGAACGCCCCTTCGTCATAACCAGCGGAGACGTGTTCACGGATTTTGACTACACGAGCCTGCATGGACGTGTCGCAGCCGTTGCGGCGCAGTATCCGGAAACCGTGGGACACATCGTGCTGACAGACAACCCGCCTTTCCATCCTGAAGGTGACATGGCGCTCGCCGAGGGCAAGGCGGCGATGTCGGGACAAAAACTCAACTATGGCGGCATTGCGGTGTTCCATCCGCGAATATTCGCAGGCTTCCCCTCGGGTCACCACGGCCGACTGTTTCCCTGGGCATTTGACTTCGTGCGTGCGGGCAAGGTGTCGGCTGAACACCATCGTGGCTGGTGGGACAATGTCGGCACACCGGCTGACCTCGCGGCGCTGAACAGAGCCTGGCTCGGGTCTGCCGCGCAACCCGAAACGGCCTAACATGAGCATCTGCAAGCTTCGAACACCCGCCCCGATTCAGGCTCGATCTGGCGGCTACTCCCCCCGGTAGACACGGACGCCCACTCATGAAGATGGAATCTCCCGCTGCAATCAAGCCGCATCTGCGTCGACGCACGATGCTGGCGCAAACCCTCAAGACGGGCGTGGTCGTGCTGCCCACGTCCCACGAGGCGTATCGCAATGCCGACTCCCACTATGACTATCGATGGGACAGCCACTTCTACTATCTCACCGGCTTCCGTGAGCCGGAGGCGGTGGTGGTGATGAAGCTCGGCAAGCGACCCACATCGATCCTGTTTTGCCGCGACAAGAATCTGGAGCGCGAAATCTGGGAGGGGTGGCGATTCGGCCCGGCGCTGGCCTCCGAGTCATTCGGCTTCGACGAGGCCTATCCCATTACCGAGCTGGATCAACGCCTTCCCGAGCTCATGGCCAATCAGACTACCGTGCACACGCCGATCGGTGCTGATGCGGCGTGGGACACGAGGATGACCGGTTGGTTGAACGCGGTGCGTGCGCAAAGCCGCGCGGGCATCGAGGCACCCGCGCAGATTCGGGACGTGCGCACCACGCTGGGTGCCATGCGCCTTATCAAGGATGGGCATGAGATCGCGCTCATGCGCAGGGCTGGCGAAATTGCCGGCGGCGCGCATGCACGGGCCATGCAACTTGCGCGTGGCGGACAGCGTGAGTACGAGGTGGAGGCGGAGCTGATGCATGAGTTCCTGCGCCACGGTGGGAAGGCCGCATACGGCTCCATTGTCGCCTCAGGTGCCAATGCCTGCGTGCTGCACTATCGCGAGAACACGGCAGAGATGAAGACGGGCGAGTTGCTGCTCATCGACGCCGGCTGCGAACTGGGCAGCTATGCCAGCGACATCACCCGCACCTTTCCCGTCGGAGCGCGGTTTTCGCAGCCGCAACGCGATGTCTATGAGCTGGTGCTCGCGTCCCAACTCGCAGCCATCAAGGCTGTGCGCCCTGGTGCCTCATTTGGGGATTTTCACGACGCGGCTGTCAAGGTTCTGGCTCGTGGGTTCATCGATCTCAAGCTTTGCAAGGGTACGGTCGATGCAGTGATCGAGAGCGGTGCCTTCCGCCAGTTCTTCATGCACCGGACGGGACACTGGCTGGGTCTCGATGTGCATGATGCCGGCGACTACAAGCAAGATGGCAAGTGGGTGAAGCTCGCACCCGGCATGGTGGTGACCGTGGAGCCGGGCTGCTACATCCGGCCCGGACCGAAAGTGCCCAAGGCATTCTGGAACATCGGCGTGCGGATCGAGGACGATGTGCTCGTCACGGCGAAGGGCAGGGATGTTTTGACCGAAGCCTGTCCCAAGTCGGTGGCTGACATCGAGGCCCTCACCACGTCGAAGGCCTGATCATGGCCATGGCCGACATCGCCATCGTCGGTGCCGGGCCGGTCGGTGCCGCGCTTGCCTTGCTGTTGGCCGACAGCGGTTTTTCAGTCCAGATGCTGGAGGCGCGGGCAGGTGCCGCAACGGATGGACGAACACTCGCGCTGTCACACGGGTCCCGGCTGGTACTGGAGTCGTGTGGTGCTTGGCCTGCAGCAACAGCGTCCACACCGATCACGCATATTCACGTTTCACACAAGGGTGCCTTCGGACGAAGCGTCCTGTCTGCGGAAGAATGCGATGTGCCCGCCCTGGGCTATGTGATTCCCTATGCGGCACTGCAGTCCGCCATGGATGATCGGTTGGCAGCGGCTGGCGTGCAAGTGATGCGCGGTGCGCGGGTCAATGACATTGCTGCATCGGATGCGAATATTCGCATCGGCCATGACGTCGGAGGCATCGCCCATCATGTCGATGCACTCCTGCTGGTGCTGGCCGATGGGGGAGCGAACCTCGCGCGCGTGCCGGGCATTCAGCTTGAAGAAAAAGACTACGGCCAGACAGCTCTGGTTGCAGCGGTGACACTGGATCAGCCGCATCAAGGCATGGCATGGGAGCGCTTCACACCGGACGGGCCGGCCGCACTGCTGCCGAAGGGCGCGGCGAATGAGGGTCACTATTCGCTGGTCTGGACGACCTCGCCCGATGCCGTGTCGGCGCTGCTTGCGCTCGATGACTCGCAATTTCTGGTGCAACTCACGGCCCACTTCGGTGAACGGGCAGGACGATTTCTCGGCGTGGCCAAGCGCGCCTCGTTTCCGTTGCGTCTGCGGGTTGCGGCACCTCGGGTGGCGACGCGTGTGGCGGTGATTGGTGCTGCAGCGCAGACGCTGCATCCGGTGGCAGGCCAGGGGTTCAACATGGGGCTGCGCGATGCGGACGATCTGGCCCGTCTGCTGGGCCGTGCCGATATCTCCGATCCTGGCAGCGACGTTGTGCTCAGGACGTTTTCGGACCAGCGCCAGCACGACACCCGGATGGGGGTGCGATTCACTGACTCGCTGGTTGGGCTGTTCTCGACAGCCCAGCCGATTCTGACGATGGGTCGTGGTCTGGGTCTGGCCGCGTTGGATGTGTTGCCACCTCTGCGTCGGGCTCTCGCGCGACGGATGCTCTATGGCCATTGAACGGCCGGACATCACGGTCATGGGTGCAGGCCCGGTCGGTCTCGCGGCTGCACTGGCGCTGCACGATATCGCGAATATTCGCGTGCTGGAGGCCGGTCAGAAGTTGGCAGCCCGACCGGCTGGTGACGGCATCGACCTGCGTGTGTATGCGCTGTCCCCGGCCAGTCGCACGCTGCTGGAATCGCTCGGCGTCTGGGCAAGAATTCGCGAGTCCCGCGTGACGCCCATCCGGGCGATGCACATCCATGGTGATGCAGCGCCGGGGGAGTTGGTGCTGGATGCGCGCAGGCCGCTCGCGTGGATGGTGGAGCATGACGAGCTGGTTGCGGCGCTGGTTGAGGCCGCAGACGATGCGGGCATTCCGCTTGCGTCCGGGCAGCGCGCAACCTGCTGGCAGGTGCCGGCGGGACCGACGTGTGAAAGTCAGCTTTCGCTGGCTGACGGTAGCTTGCTGCGACAGACGCTCATCATCGGTGCCGACGGTGCACAGTCCTGGTTGCGTCAGGCGGCGGGACTCACAACGCATCACAAAGCCTACGATTCTCTTGGGGTCGTGGCCAATTTTTCCTGCGAACATCCGCATCAGGGCATTGCCCGGCAGTGGTTCAAGGGTAAGTCCGTACTCGCATGGTTACCGCTCCCCGGACAGGTATTTTCGATTGTGTGGTCGGTATCGGATGCTGAGGGCAGGCGGCTGCAAGCACTCGACAAGTCGGCACTGGCCGACGCCGTGGGGCAGGCAGGCGGCTTTGCGCTGGGCTCGCTTCGGGTCACGTCCGACGTAGCCGTTTTCCCCCTGCGGCGCACGCTGGCACCTGTGTCGGTCTCGGATGGGCTCGTGCTGCTGGGCGACGCCGCCCACGCCATTCACCCCTTGGCAGGGCAGGGCGTCAATCTTGGCTTTGGTGATGTGGCCTCGCTTCGGGATGTGCTGGCCGCACGGGGCCCGCTCATGCGCATCGGTTCAGCGACCCTGCTGCGCCGTTTCGAGCGCTCCCGGCGGGAAGACATCGCCGCCATGGCCTTGCTCACCGACCGCCTCAAGTCACTCTTTGAGTCTGACGACAAGCCACTCCCGGCGCTCAGAAATGCAGGCATGGCCTGGCTAGACCGCCGACAGTGGCTCAAACATGCCATCATTCGACGCGCGATGGGTTGAACGCTTGATGCCGGACGCTGAATGCCGAGCGCTGAACGTTTCCCCGGTTGCACACTCCAATTTCCAATCTGAACGTCTCAAGGATGCCGTTGTGAATTCTGTCACCCGTTTGCCGTCCCTGCTGTCTGCCCTGCTGTCTGCCATGTTCATGCTGGCAATAGCGCTCCCTGTCGCCGCTGACCCTGCCGTCAAGAAGGCCTTCGAGACCCGTTACCCGGAGATCAAGATTGAGAACATTACCAAGGCCGGGTTTGGAAATCTCTGGGAGATTTATGCCGGTGGCGATGTCATCTACACCGATGATAAGGTGACCTTCCTCCTAATTGGTAACCTCATCGACGTGAAGACCCGTGAGAATGTCACCGAAGCGCGGATGCGCAAGCTGTCCGCGATCAAGTTCAATGAGCTGCCGCTGGAGCAGGCGCTCAAGACGGTTATTGGCAACGGCTCACGTCGGCTGGCCGTCTTTTCCGATCCGTATTGTGGCTACTGCAAGCGATTCGAGCCCGACATACTCGGGTTGAAGGATGTGACGATCTACACGTTCCTGTATCCGATCATCCGCCCGGAGTCCGTCGTGGTCACCAAGAAGGTCTGGTGCAGCAAAGACCGCGTCAAGGCGTGGCAGGATCTGATGCTCCGCAATACGGACCCGACGGCGCCGCAGACTTGCGACAACCCGATCGACCAGGTTGTGGAGCTGGGACGGCGCTTGCGAGTGACGGGTACCCCGACAACATTCTTTGAAGATGGCGAACGGGTTGCCGGTGCGCTGACCCGCGATATCATCGAGAAGAGAATGGTGGCCATTGCCGCCGCCAAGAAGTAGCCACCAGGGAATACAGAGGTGCCCGGACTGTCTTCGTTCGGGTTCGTCTTCAGGCAGCTTTCATCGCCGCCAGCACCAACAGGGCGATCGCTGATGCCAGCCCCAACATCCAGACGAGGCTTCTTGCCGTGGCGCGGTCATTCACGTAAAGCCAGATATACACCAGTCGCGACGTGACAAAGAGCGCTGACAAACCGTTGATCACGTCTTGCGGCACCAGGGTCCATTGGGCAAACAGCACGCCAACCGCGAATAGCGGGAAGGCCTCGAAACTGTTGAGGTGCGCATTGTGTGCGCGGCGCTGACGGCCAGACAGCGACTCCTCCCAGCCGCGCGGATCGCGATTGTCATACTTGCGATCCCACTTCGCCATACCCACCGCGATATAGGGCAGCAGTCCGGACAGCAACACACAGCAGATGGCGAAGGTCATCGGGTCCTCATTTCCTGATTTGAACGGTCTTTGGCAGCGTGGCGACGTCAAAGCCTTTCGGCAGCAACACCCACATGTGCCCGTTTTGCTTCATCCGCCCGGCCTGCTTCCCGGCGGCATCACCAAAGCCCCAGAAAAAATCCGCCCGGGCCGGTCCTGCAATGGCGCCACCAGTGTCCTGCGCGACCATCAGGCGCTGCAATGGCTGGGGTGATGCCGGGAAGGTGGTTGACAGAAAAACCGGCGCACCAAGTGGCACGATCCGGGGATCGATGGCCACAGAGCGCTGCGCTGTAAGCGGGACACCCAGCGCGCCAAGCGGGCCAGGCAAGTCAGGGGCCAGCTCACGAAAAAAAACGTAACTCGGATTGGCATTCATGTACTGCTGCACCTTGCGTGGATGGCGACGGGCCCAGTCCTTGATCCCTTGCATCGACGCCTGCTCGAGCCGCAACTCACCGCGGCGTACCAACAGGCCCCCTATGCCTCGGAATGGGTGCCCGTTCTGGTCTGCGTAGCCCACGCGCATGCGCTCGCCGTTTTCAAACTGGATTTGACCCGACCCCTGAATCTGCAGGAACAAGGATTCGACTGCGTCATCCACCCACACCAGTTCAAGACCCTTCAAGGGTGTCTTGCTGCCGTCGATGTCCTCGCGGCTGAAGTAGGGCACCAGCCGGTTTCCCTCCAGCCGTCCGCGCAGACGGCGATGCTTGAGGTCGGGATGCAAGTCCGAGAGATCAACGGTAATGAGATCCTGCGGTGGGGAGTAGAGCGGGAACTTGTATCGGGCAGTCCGGGTGCGGCTGCCGTTCAGCAAGGGCTCGTAGTAACCGGTCACGGTGCCAGTGGGTGATTCGGTGGCGAACGCCAGCACCTGAAACGCGTCAAACTCGTTGGCGAAGAATGCTTGGGCTCGAGCTGGGTCGCCCGCCGCAAGTTCCGCCTGCGCGCAAACTCGGTTCCATGATTTCTGTCCGATCAGTGCCGGACAGCCCTTTCGAAAGGCTTCCAATGCATCATTGAAGCTGTCCTGCGCCCAACCGGGAATCTTTGCAGTAGTTGTTGCATTCAGAAAAGCGCGTGGATCCTCTGGTGGCGCTAACGGTTCGGTTGAAGGCGGCGGCAATTCGGGGCAAACCGAAGGCTCTGGCGTTGCGGGGCAGACCAGCACTTCTGCGGGAGTTACCGAGGGCGGCAGGGGTGGTGGTTTGACCGACTCATGCGCGCATCCGCTGAGCAAGGCTATACCGAGCAGTAGCGCGCCACGCATTTTTCGCAAGGATGGGGTACGGCTGTGGTGGTGCAAGTCACACGCCCTATAATGAAAGTCAACTTCCACTTGTTCGAGGTTTCATGTTCTGGGTGTTCTTTGAAGTATTGCTGGCACTGTCGGTTGCCATAGGCATCGTCTGGTGGACGTTTCCGAAAAAAAAGAAGCCACCACCGGATGATTCAGACAAGGCCTGAGGCCGGCTGTATTGACCCCGGCTGTTTCAGCGCAGAAGATGTCGGCAACCTTCAGTGCAGGACGCGCGGAACCGACAGCACGAATTCGGGAACTTCCGCTTCGAAACTGGTGCCGTCTTCTGCAAGCATCTGGTAACTACCTCGCATGGTGCCAACCTGGGTTGCGATCGAGGCGCCACTGGAATACTCGAAGCTCTCGCCCGGAGCCAGGCGAGGTTGTTCGCCGATCACACCCAGACCGCGAACCTCCTGGATCTTGTTGTCCGAGTCGGTGATGACCCAGTGCCTGCTGATGAGCTGGGCACTGATCTCGCCCTTGTTCGTGATCCGGATCTTGTAGGCAAACACATAGCGGTCTTGTGCTTCGTCGGATTGGTCCGGAATGAAAAAGGCTTCAGCATTGACGCTGATGCGGTAGATGGAAGTGTCGGGTTTGTCCATGGCGTAGTGATGGTAGCACGCGTAATTGTGTGCTGATTTCGTCCTGATTCGGGTAGCGGGCTCGGCTACAATCGCAGAAATTCCGGAGGCTTTCATGCAACGCATTGCACCATCCATCTTGTCCGCCGATTTTGCCCGTCTGGGTGAAGAAGTTCGCAATGTGATTGCTGCCGGGGCTGATCTCATACACTTTGATGTGATGGACAATCACTATGTGCCCAACCTGACCATCGGCCCGCTGGTTTGTGAGGCAGTGAAGCCGCATGCCACGGTGCCCATTGATGTGCATCTCATGGTGAGACCGGTGGACCGGATCATCCCTGACTTCGCCAAGGCAGGTGCGGGACTCATCAGCTTCCATCCGGAAGCCTCGGAGCATGTGGACCGTACCCTCGGGCTCATCCGTGAACAAGGATGCAAGGCTGGCCTGGTATTCAATCCGGCCACGTCACTGTCCTGGCTGGATCATGTCATGGACAAGGTCGACCTTATTCTCATCATGTCCGTCAATCCGGGCTTCGGGGGGCAGAAGTTCATCGAAGCCGCGCTGCCCAAGATAGCGGATGCGCGGCGCCGGATTGAAGCATCGGGCCGCGACATCCTGTTGGAAGTGGATGGCGGAATCAAGGTCGACAACATTGCAGCGGTCGCGAGGGCGGGTGCAGACACGTTTGTCGCAGGGTCTGCCATTTTCAACTCAGGCGACTATGCGGGCACGATCCGCAAGATGCGGGAGGAATTGGCTTTGGCTCGCGCAGGCTGATTGGGATTGCGGCACGCCCATTTGATCGGTGCCCTGGCGGGTCGGCCTGGCATGCCGGTTGCGATGCCTTCGACTTTGCACCACAATCTCGGCTCTGCAACGTATCACCACCATTCATTCACTCATGACAACACTCGGTATCGCGGCGTGGCGATGGCAATTCTGGCGTTGACCCAACAGGGTCCCGTCCGGCTTGTCCTTTTCCACTGAATCCCAGCCCCGATTGATACCGAACCATGACTGAACAGGAATTTGAGGCGCTCGCGCGCCAAGGCTTCAACCGCATTCCGCTTGTCCTTGAGACGTTTGCGGATCTCGACACACCGCTGTCGATCTACCTGAAACTGGCCAATCGCCCGTATTCGTACCTGCTCGAGTCGGTGATCGGCGGCGAACGCTTCGGCCGCTACTCGATCATCGGGTTGCCAGCCCGGGAGTTCATCAAGGTCACAGGCAAGGATGTGCTGATTCAGCGCGGACGGGAAGTGGTGGAGAGGAAGTTCGTGCAGGACCCGCTCGCATTCATTGAAAAGTATCAGGCGCGCTTCAAGGTGGCGCTGATGCCGGAGAATTTGCGGTTCGCCGGTGGCCTCGCCGGCTACTTCGGTTATGACGCGGTGCGATATATCGAGCCTCGTCTGGCTGAGTCGCAGAAGCCAGACACGCTGGGTACACCCGACATCCTGCTCATGTTGTCCGAGGAGCTTGCTGTGGTGGACAATCTCTCGGGAAAGCTCTTCATTGTCGTCTATGCTGATCCGGCAGAGCCGGATGCGTTTGCTGCCGGACAGCGGCGGCTAACCGAACTTCGGCTTGCGCTGAGACAGTCCGCGCCGCTGCCGGTATATGTGCCGCGTCCCGGCCGCACGGCGCCGGTGTCCGAGATCGGGGAAGCTGCCTTTCTCGCTGCAGTGGAACGTTGCAAGCGCTACATCTTCGAAGGCGACATCATGCAGGTGCAGATATCGCAGCGTATTTCACAACCCTTCGATGCACCACCGATCAACTTGTATCGTGCGCTGCGATCCATCAATCCGTCGCCGTACATGTTCTTTTTCGATCTGGATGACTTTCACATCGTCGGGGCATCGCCGGAAATCCTGGTACGTCGAGAGCAGGACAAGATCGTCGTCCGGCCCATTGCGGGCACGCGCAAACGGGGTGATACGCCCGAGCGGGATCGGGAGCTGGAGGCGGAACTGACCGCTGATCCGAAGGAGCGGGCGGAACACCTCATGCTTATCGATCTGGGGCGTAATGACATTGGGCGGGTCGCACGCACGGGCAGTGTCCGCGTTACCGAGCGCTTCGTCGTGGAACGCTATTCCCATGTGATGCATATGGTGTCGAATGTCGAGGGCGAGATACGTGAGGACGTCAGCACCATGGATCTGCTTCGCGCCACCTTTCCTGCAGGCACCGTCACGGGAACGCCCAAGGTAAGGGCCATGGAGATCATTGATTCACTTGAGCCTTCCAAACGCGGTATTTACGCCGGCGCAGTCGGATATCTGGGATTCAATGGCAACATGGACTTGGCGATCGCCATCCGGACGGCGGTGGTAAAGAACAAGACTTTGCATGCGCAAGCGGCAGCAGGCATCGTGGCTGATTCCGTTCCGGCGCTGGAATGGATGGAAACCCAGAACAAAGCAAGAGCCGTGCTCAAAGCAGCCGAGATGGTGATGGATGGCCTCGATACGATTGCCGGATGAGGAAGCCATGATTCTGATGATCGACAATTACGACTCGTTCACCTACAACCTGGTCCAGTATCTGGGGGAGCTGGGTGCGAATATTCGCGTTGCCCGGAACGACGAGATTTCTCTGGACGACATCGCCGCCCTGAGCCCGGAGAAGATCGTCATCTCGCCGGGTCCCTGCACACCCAATGAGGCGGGCGTTTCGGTACCGCTGATCGGCCGATTTGCTGGCAGCATTCCTATCCTCGGTGTTTGCCTGGGGCATCAGGCAATCGGGCAGTCCTTCGGCGGCAAAGTGATTCACGCCATGACCCTGATGCACGGCAAGACATCTGCGGTAACGCACACCGGTGCTGGTGTCTTCGAGGGGCTTCCCTCTCCTTTCCGTGCAACCCGGTATCACTCGCTGGCGGTGGAGCGCCAAAGCCTCCCCGACTGCCTTGACGTGACGGCATGGACCGATGACGGCGAAATCATGGGCATGCGCCACAAGACCTTGCGGGTGGAGGGCGTGCAGTTCCACCCTGAATCCATCCTCACCGAGCACGGGCATGCCTTGCTGAAGAACTTTCTGGAG
>JANNSU010000091.1:0-15142 GCA_031394355.1 Betaproteobacteria bacterium
CTCATGTTCGACTTTATCCAGCGCGCGCAGTCTTCCTCGTCGGAGCCGCCGATCTCACCCACCATGATCACCGCCTCGGTGGCCGGATCGTCGTTGAACAGCTTCATGACGTCGATGTGCTTGAGGCCGTTTACCGGGTCCCCGCCGATGCCTACGCACGACGACTGGCCCAGGCCCAGCTCCATCAACTGGCCGACCGCTTCGTAGGTCAGCGTTCCGGAGCGCGATACGACGCCGATCGGGCCCTTCTTGTGGATGTGGCCCGGCATGATGCCGATCTTGATTTCGTCCGGCGTGATGACACCGGGGCAGTTCGGTCCGATGAGGATGGTTCGCTTGCCTTGCATCTTGTAGCGGGTGCGGATCATGTCGCGCACCGGGATGCCCTCGGTGATGCAGATCACGAGGTCCAGGCCCGCTTCGACGGCTTCATCGATGTCGGCAGCGGCGAAGGGCGGCGGCACGTAGATGACGGACGCATTGGCACCGGTCTGCTCCTTGGCTTCCTTCACCGAGTTGAAAATCGGCACACCTTCAAACGACTGTCCGCCCTTCTTGGGTGTCACACCGGCAACGAAACACTCCTTGCCGAATGCATAATTGAGGCATTGCTGCGTATGGAACTGCCCGGTCTTGCCGGTGATGCCTTGCGTCATCACGCGGGTGTTCTTGTTGATCAAGATGGCCATGTTGTTCTCCTTAGTGCTTCTGTACCGCGGCCACGATCTTCTGGGCGGCATCGGCCATGTTGTCGGCGGCAATGATGGGCAGGCCGGATTCGGCCAGCATCTTCTTGCCCAGATCTTCGTTGGTACCCTTCATGCGCACGACCAGCGGCACGCTGAGATTCACCTGCTTCACCGCAGTGATCACGCCTTCCGCGATGGTGTCGCAGCGCATGATGCCGCCGAAGATGTTGACGAGAATGCCCTTTACCTTGGGATTCTTGAGCATGATCTTGAAGGCTTCCGTCACTTTCTCCGCTGTGGCGCCACCGCCCACGTCGAGGAAGTTGGCCGGGCTGGCGCCGTAAAGCTTGATGGTGTCCATCGTCGCCATGGCGAGTCCGGCACCGTTCACGAGGCAACCAATGTTGCCGTCTAGCGAGATGTAGGAGAGGCCAAACTGGGACGCCTCGATCTCGGCCGGATCCTCTTCATCCAGATCGCGAAGGGCCACGATATCGTCATGGCGATACAGCGCATTGGAGTCGAAATTCATCTTGGCATCCAGCGCCACAACCTTGCCGTCGCCGGTGTAGATGAGCGGGTTGATCTCGGCCAGTGAGCAATCGGTTTCGTCAAAGGCCTTGTAGAGCCCTTGCAGCAGCACGCGCGCCTGCGGGATGGAGGCTTCCGGCACACCGATCTTGCGGGACACATCGTCAGCGTCCTGGTCGGTGAGGCCGGCCATCGGGTCAATGAACACTTTGTGGATTTTCTCGGGCGTATGCTCAGCCACTTCCTCGATGTCCATGCCACCTTCACTGGAGGCCATGAGGCAGACGCGCTGTGTTGCGCGATCCACCACCATGCCAACGTACAGCTCTTTCTTGATGTCGGCACCCTCTTCAATGAAGAGGCGCTTCACCACGCGGCCTTCCGGGCCGGTCTGGTGCGTGATCAGGGTCATGCCCAGAATTTTCGATGCGTAGTCGCGGACCTCGTCCAGTGACTTGGCGACTTTCACGCCGCCGCCCTTGCCGCGACCACCTGCGTGGATCTGGGCCTTCACCACCCAGACCTTGCCGCCCAGCGTCTCGGCGGCCTTGACAGCCTCATCGACGGAGAAACACGCAATGCCGCGCGGTGTGATCACACCGTAGCGGCGCAGGACTTCCTTGCCTTGATACTCGTGAATGTTCATCTTGAGCTTTCCTGTTGGGGTTCCAGCATGACGGCGGAGGAACCGTCGGATTGGCTTCGGGATTCTTGTTGTTCTGTTCGCCGTATTCTACCAGCGCATACCCGCAGCCCCGGACCATGGACAAGCAGGCAGGCCTGGCATCAGTGGTTCAGCGACGGCGCGCCCGGATCGACAGGCGAGGGGCCGGTATACCAGCGAGGATAAAAGCGCGCGACGGCAGGCTGGTCAGATCTCAGTGCATGGCAGCCGTCCAGCTGAAAGGGCTTCTGCGACGGATCCTGCACACCCTGGCCCGCCATGGTCTGATAGGCGGCGGTGGCCAGCGCGCCCACCAGCTCGGTGAGGTGAGTGCAACCGCGAGTGCCGCCCAGGATTTCCTTGACCCGATTGGTGAAGCCAGGGCGAATAGCCATACCGATCAGCTTGCGATAATCCGGCGTGATGGCCGCGCAATGGCCCGGGTAGGGATGGGCATCCGAGGCGGCTACGGCATCAATGATGGTAAGGCTCCGGTCGACGGTAATACGCAGCGCCATTGAGTGCAGCGCTTCGCCGGCTGGCCGGAGCCCACTGGCAAGCTGCATGTCAAAGGTCTTGGTGTCCTCGAGGTGTCCCTCGATATCGAAACAACCATCGGCACGCCGGTAGCCGCGGATCAGGATATCGCGATGGTGCAGGGGCTCGCGCGGCAAAGCTGGCGGTGGAAGGGGCATTTGAGGCGCGGGATTGGGGATTCGGGGCTTGGGATTTGTGGGGGACAGCTGCCGACATTCATTGCGAATATTCGCATCGAGCAACCAATCGTACCTTTAAGGACCGGGGGTCCCCTGTGACCCGGCGCGCCCGCCCGAATCCCGAAGCCCCAGCCCCGAACCCCAGCAGACAGGCCTCAGCCGATCTGCTGGTACGTCTTGATCGCTGCCGACATTTCGAGGCCATTCTGGAATCGTTCATCGGCATTCTTCGCCAGCGCGTGGTCGACCAGATCCTTCATCCACTCCGGCAACGCCGGGTTGTGCTCCAGGATGTTGGGATGCGGTTCGTTGGCGATGCGGAACATCAGCTGGGTCATCGATTCACCGTCGAACGGCAGCTTGCCGCAGGCCATCTGGTACATCGACACGCCGAGCGAGAAGAGATCCGAACGGCCATCGATCTTCTTGCCGGCCAGTTGCTCCGGAGACATGTACGACGGCGTGCCCAGCACCATGCCTGTCTTGGTCTTGGACGAGTCCGTGACGCGGGCGATGCCGAAGTCCGTCACCTTGACGACATCGGTATCGGGGTCGTACATGATGTTGGCCGGCTTGATGTCACGGTGCACGATATTGAGACCATGCGCATGATGCAGCGCCTCGGCACAGCGGGAGATGATGGACAGCATCTTGGGCAGCGGCAGCAGGTTCGGATTCTTGGTGTACTGCACCAGATCCTTGCCCTTCAGGAATTCCATCGCGATGTAGGCGAGGTCATGTTCTTCGCCCGCATCAAAGATCTTGACGATGCAGGGGTGATCCAGCTTGCCTGCAGACTCGGCTTCACGGAAGAAGCGGTCCTTGACATCCTGCAATTCATCGCCCTCGAACTCCGCTGAAAATCCCATTGTCTTGATGGCGACTTCGCGACCGATCTTGGGATCCTTGCCGAGATAGACCACGCCCATGGCACCCTTGCCAAGCTCCTTTTCCACCGTGTAACGACCGAGCTTGGGCTTCTCGCCAGTGCCGGAAAGCACCATGGTGGCCTGCGCGGAGCGCGCGGAACCCGAGCCGCCCAGAATGATGGTCTCGCTCATGGCCTTGGCACGGGCGGTACGCTCGCCTACATCGCGGAACTTGGGGTCGTGCTTGCCGATGTACAGGAAAGCATTCTCCGCCTTGTTGAACTGGCGCCTACGCTCGAAATCCAGTCCCAGGCTGTAGATGTTTTCCAACACCTGTTCATCTACCGGACACTTGCGGAATTTTTCGAACGCCATGTCGAGCTGACCCTGCTGCTGGAATGCAAGGCCCAGCATGCGGTTGGACTCGGCAGAATCGGTATCAGCCCTCTCCTTGCCCTGCTCGGTCACGAGGAAGCGTTTCGTGGTCAGCAGCAAATAGCCAACCATCAGGAGCGTGGCCGGCAACATGAGCTGCAACCAGATACCGGGGCCCGTCATGAGACCGAAATGTGTACCGATCAACACGACCTGAAGGCCGGCGGTCAATGCAAAACCGATACCGGCACGAAGACGTGGCAGCACCAGAATGAGGAACAGGGCAACGAGCAAATAGACGCCGAGCTGCGCCCACTGTGCCCAGGTCGGCACAACGAAAAAATGTTCCTTCAAAATCGAGGATACCGAGTGCGCCAGAGTCGTCACCGGGCTCATGTCCGGGCGGATCGGCGTCACCTGATTGCCACCCACGCCTGCAGCGGTGGCACCGATCAGAACAATCTTGTCGGCATACTTCGACGCGGGGATCTTGCCGGTGTATACATCGTAGAAAGAGTCGACCGGAAATGCGGGACGGCCATCCTTGTCCGAATAGAAGTACGTATACATGCGCGCATTCGGATCGGTGCGAATCTTCAGGCGATCAAGCGAAACCGACTCGCCGCCGACCACGCGGATGTCCTTGGGCTCGAGATTCAGGCTCTTGGCGGCGATCATGGCTGACAGGGAGGGAATGCGTTGACCGTAGTAGTCCACGACCAGCGGCTCCTGGCGGATGGCACCATCGGAATCCAGCTCGGCATTCAAGTGGCCCATGCCAGCGACCACGCTGCCCAGGACGGCAATGGGCGCAATGGCCTGTACGGCAGGCGGATACTGCGTCGTGAGGTCTTCCCCGGGGATGGCATTCTTGGCGAGGTAGTCGGGCAGCGGCTTGTCCGCCTTGCCGCGCTGCTCACCCAGCTCGAAAACAACGGGCAACAGCACGTTGCCTGCCTTCTTGAAGCTTTCCGCCAATCGGCGATCCGTGTTCAGCGATATTTCCGCTTCACGAAGAATCGGGCCGAACTGCGCGAGCTCGGCATTGGCCGGCACGGCGGACAGGTCCGAATCTGCCGGCAGAGACTTTTTGTAGGTCTCGATCAGCTTGTTGATGTAGGTGAGACCGGGATCGAGCTGCGGCTCGAAGAAAAACACGGTGTTCCCGATGACCTTGACCTTGGCGGCAGACAACTGGTCAGTCATCTTGGCATGCACTTCGCGAGACCAGGGCCAGCGACCGATGTTCGCGATGGACTGATCGTCGATTGCAATGACCGCGATCTTGTCGCTGGGCGTCTTTGATGTGGCCTTGACCCCAAGGTCATAGGCCTTGCGCTCCAGGCTGGGTATCAACTCTGACACGCGGCTGAAAACCAGCACGCCGATCGCGATCAGCAGCGCCAGAAACCAGTCAGCCTTCCAGAAGCCGCCCTTTTTCATTCTTATCTCCCGAGAACACGCACTTTAACCGCCCGATTGTAACAAGAAAAAGGCGCGCCAAAGTGACAGCGCGCCGGATGGGGCAAAGCGGTACGGGAAAGCGTGTCAGGCCATGAAGCCCAGGTTGTTCGAACTGAATCGACCAATGTTGGGCAATACCAGCGGCAAGTCACTCGCTGAAACGCCCAGCCACCTGGCCAGCGTGGCAGCGTACTGATCCACGGACGTCGTGGGCAGCCAGCGTCCATTGGTGGACACATCGTCGGGACCACCCAGCGTGTAGTCGGGAAAGCGCCCGTAGAAATCTCCGCCCTTGACCGCACCACCCATGATGAGGTGGTGATTGCCCCAGGCATGATCGGAACCACCACCGGATGCAAACTTGAGTGTTCGTCCAAAGTCGGACAATGTGAACGAAGTCACCTGGTCTGCGACACCCATCTGCACGGTCGCGTCATAGAACGCTTTAATTGCCGGCGCCAGCTGCGCGAACAGACCATCCTGCGTGTTGACCTGGCCTGCGTGGGTGTCGAAGCCCCCCAGTGACACAAAAAAGATCTGCCGCTTCAGCCCAATGGTGTTCCGCGCGTTGATCAACCGCGCCACTTGCAGCAACTGGTTGCTGAGGCCAGTCGCCGGGGTCGGGAAAAGACTGTTGAGCGAGGCGGTGTTGCCGGTGATGATGGGGTTGAGGACGTTGGAGGCATCAATGGCCTGAGCGAAGATATCGTCGGCCTCGCGTACAAACTCATTGCTGCTGTTGAGCAACAGAAGCTCGCGCAGGGCATTCATGCGGGACGTGGAGGCGCTGGACGTCGTGAATCCCGACAAGCCAAAGGAGCCGGTGGACGGGACCGAGACCACTTTCGGCGTATTGCCGATGGTGAAGAACGAGCTGCCGGCGATGCTGGCAATCATGGGCATGGTGTTGCTGCCGTTCTGCGCGCCGATCACATCCGCCAGCCGTCCGCCCCAGCCTGTCCGTGCCGCCTGATCTGAAATCGCGGCCTGCCATTGGGTCTGCTGATCAGAATGCGAGAAGAGCTGTTCCGGCCGGTCCTTGGCCCCCTGCGAATATTCGCTCTTGGTGAGCGGCTCGACCAGTGGCCCCACGTTGCACAGGACTGCCAACTTGCCCGCATCCCAGACACTCTTCATGGGTGCGAACTGGGGATGCAAGCCATAACCGGCGGTGAGGCTCTTCGGGTTGATGGCCACCAATGCAGATTGGTCGATCGCAATGCCCCCGTTGGCGGTTCCACCGCGGGCAGTGGAATACAAATTATAGGCAGCCGTGTCACGGGGGACGACAAGATTGCCTCCGTCATTGCCACCAAACAGGAAAATACAGACCAGTGCCTTGTAGTCCGACACGGGTGCCGACTGCGCCAACGCACGCGAAATGCCGAGGCTGTCGAATGTGCCGAGTGCACTGACACCGGCAAGGGCGCCCGCCGACTGCAGGAAGGCGCGTCGCTTGAGAATCATGGGTGAATGTTTCATGTCAGCGCTCCACTTGGGTTTGGCTTGAGTTCAGCACCAGATAGGCCGCCGTCTTGGCCCGGGTAAGCGTGTCGGTCGCGGCGACGGCATTGACTGCGGTGATGATGATGTTGCGCGCGCTGTCCGAGAGCGAGCCCGCCGTGAACGTCCAGGCGAGCCTGTCGACGAGCAGGGCCGGATCGGCAGCGAGCGACTGCCACGGTACCCAGTTGATGCTGGTGCCCACTGCGCCGGTCACAGTCGTGTTGGGCGCGATCGGGTTGCCCATGACCACGTTGTTGATGAAATTGGCGCGGGCAAAGATCGTGCTGGAATTCAGGATCGCAAATTCGGGCGCGATCGATCCGGTGGCCGGCAGCTTGCGATCAGGCGGATAAAAATTGAAGACCGATGGCGAGGTGAAAATGGTCTGCGCCATGCTGCCAAGCTGGCCGGATTCGTATACACCATCCGTGGTGGCACCCAGCCCTCGCATCAACTGCGTAACGAGCAGTATGGGTTCGATGAGGTGACCATACGTAGCCGTTGCCTTGAGATCGCCACGAGCTTCTGGATCAAGCAGGACCGCCTGCACCACCGCGCGAAGATCGCCGCGCGTGAAGAACCCGTTGTTGTTGAACGCTGCGGAGACCCTGCCCACGTATGCCGGGCTGGGAGAGCCGCCAACCAGCTTCTGGATGAGCTGCCGCGAGACAAAGGGTGCGATGTTGGGATGATTGAAGATATTGTCCAGCGCAGTGTTGATATCCTGCAGCGCAGTACGTCCACCCGGTACGACAACACCACCCAGCAGCGTCTTGGCATTGGTGTCGTGATTGGACTCGACCGCCTGCATCGGGGATTCGTAGTTCACACCGTTGTTGCGCACCGCCGTGCCGCCGCCGACCGGCGGATAGGTCCAACCGGTGAATACTCGCGCAAAATTCTCGACGTCAGTCTGGCTGTATGTGGCGATGGGGTTGCCGCCGGCATCCAGCTTCAGCGTGCCATCCTGATTCATCTCATAGAGACCCACGCTGAAAAGCTGCAACAGTTCGCGGGCGAAATTCTCATTCGCGGAAATGCCGCGGGCAACGTCGGGCTTGTTGCTGTTCGCCATGTCCAGGAATCGGCCCATGGCTGGCGACAGCGTGGTGTGGAACAGCACGTCGCGATAGTTGCCAAACGCATGATCCAGCAGAATCTGCTGATACCGGGACATGCCGTAGGCGTGATTCACCTCGATGCCGGAGGTCACCACGATCTGGGACAGCGCGAAGGCAACACGCTGACGCAATTGGTCCTGGCCGGTCATGGCGTTCTGCAGGAAGCGAATCTGCACCGGAAACAAGGAGTAGTTGTCGCGCGCGCAAGTGCCTGTGCAGGTATCTGGGCGGTTGAACGCGACATACGGCAGGTCAGGATAGGTCGACTTGGGTGCGTTGAACTGCTCCTGCAGCCAGCTGTTGATGCCCATCTGCTCAACCCGGGTCACCAATGCATCAGTGGGGCCGAAAGTCGCCTGACGCAGAAATCTGTGGATATCGGCGCGACGTGCCGTACTGGAGCCCGGCACACACAGTGCAATGCCATTGTCGCCCCAGCCCCGGTCCAATGAATCCTGTGACGCCGACAGCGTGGTGGTGTAGCGGAAATTGATACTGCCCTGACCGTTGTTGAAGAAGCCGCGGCGGATGGGCTGCATGTCGTCGCTGCAGGCCCCATTGGTGGTCGGCATCGCGTAAAACTGCAAGCCACCGTAGACAGCGAGGTCAAAGGAGGCGAGGAAACTGCACTCCCCCTGATCCACGCTGTAGAACCGTACATCATTGCCGATGCTGGGCGCGGTGAACAAGCAGGTTGCCACGGCGCCATTCGGGGCATCTGCTGCCGTGGGCCATACCTTGAAACTTGCACCAGACCGTCGCCAGGCTGGCGACGCGTCCATGAAGGACACTTCGGCAGGGTTGGCCGTGATCAGATAGTGATTGCTCGCGACGTGGTAGTACTCCACTGCATCGACCGTAGCGGCCGACACTGCGCCAGCCATGCCGCAGAGCCAACCGGCAAGGAGCCCCGTCATTGCGAATATTCGCAGCAGCTTCTTCATGTTTGTCCACCTTTCCCCGAATGTCACGCTATTGCCATCAGGCCATCTTGACCAAAGAGACTTTGAATCGAATGCTAAGGACCTCAATCTACCCGGTCAATGCGCCAAGGACAAACGGTCATGGCGCGGCGACGGGGGGTGAAGTGTAACGAACCGTTACGAAACTGGCTCAGTTGTCCCGCATCCGGCCGCAAAGCCGCAAGAACTGTTACGAGTGAGCCTGCGGCGCCCCTTTTTTTGGTGGGTACCCGGCTCAACAAGGCTACTGCGATGCCGACACGGCACCACAGCCTGGCCGGCGCAGCTCGGGCGATGATGCCCCCCAACGCTGCGAAAATCAGGTGCCCAGCAGCGTACCCGAAGCGATGCCGTAGCCCTGCGCCAACTCCGGCCCGGAAGCCTTCTTGCCTTCCTCATGCTTGCCCTTGATGACTTCAATCTGACCACCCTGAGCGGTCACAAAGAACGACGTTTCGGTGATGTGCGTGACTTCACCCGGCTTGCCCTTGACTGCACCGAAGGTGCGGACCAGATGCTTGCGGGCTTCGAAAATCTGGATTTTCTTCCCGTTGAGCGTGGTCCACGCCCCCGGTGCCGGGCTGCAACCACGGATCAGGTTGTAAACGAAATCGACGTGCTGATTCCAGCTGACCTTTGATTCGGCGGCGCGGCACCAGCCTTCATAGCTGGCCTGCGACTCATCCTGAACCACCTCCTTGTGCTTGCCGGCAACCACCAGATCGGCCGCTTCGACCATGGCCGCAACGCCCATGGGAAAGAGGCGATCAAAGTAAACGCTGCCCAGTGTGTCGTCATCGCTGATGGGCGTGAACTTCTGCAGGATCACCGGGCCTTCATCCAGACCGTCGGTGGGGCGGAAGATGGTGAGGCCGGTTTCCTTCTCGCCTTTGATGATGGCCCAGCCGATGGCAGAGGGGCCGCGATACTTGGGCAGGATGGACGGGTGGTACTGGATCGTGCCGTGCTTGGGAATGTTCACGAAATCCTGCGGGGCAAACTGCAGCACGTAGGCCATGATGCCGATGTCGACATTCAACTCGCGCAAGGCAGCTTCGGCCTCGGGGCCTTTCAGCGACGGGAATTGAAAGGTCTTGACACCCTTTTCTTGCGCAGCGACGCGCAGCGCGTCGGGGCGGGCACCTTCCTTCTCGGGCGCACAAAACACGCCAGCGACATCATCGCCTCGTGCAAGAAAGGCCTCGAGTACGGATTTGCCGAAATCCTGCTGACCGATGATGGCGACTTTCATGTGCTGCTCCTTATGATTTCTTGGGGGGTGCTGAGAACGCGCCGGCTGTCTTCATGGATTCGATCTTGCCTGCGTCGTAGCCCAGAACCTGCGACAGAATTTCGTCGGTATGCTCACCCAGCAACGGAGAGCGCTCGATCTTGGCGGGTGAGGCCGACAGCTTGATGGGCATGCCCACGTTCCACCACTTCCCGCGCTGCGGATGATCGAGCTCGACATACATGTCGCGACCGCGAACATGCTCGTCGGTGGCGAGGTCGGTGGTGGACATGATGGGGCCGCAAGGAACATCCAGCGGATTCAGGATGGCCATCAGCTCGCGCTTGGTGTACTGCTCGGCAAACTTGTTGATGAGCGTCCACAAGAGCTGCTGATTCTGGCGACGATCCGATATCTTTGCCAGCCGCGAGTCAGTCGCCATGCCGGGCATGCCGACATCTGGTCCGACTCGATTGGCCAAACCCTCGAACACGGCTTCCTGCACCACGATGTACAGCCAATCATTGGGACCGTGCGGCTTGCAGTGGATGGCATTGCCCAACTGGCCACCGCCGGAGTCATTGCCTGCACGGGGCACGTCACCCATGTCCTGGTAGGTCGGTACCGAATACTCGGGGAGTGCGCCATGAGTGAGGCGCTGATGGTCGCGAAATTTGACGCGACACAGATTCATCACGCCGTCCATCATCGCCACTTCAACATACTGGCCCTGGCCTGTGCGATTGGCCTGGTGAAGTGCTGCCAGCAAACCGATCGCCAGATGCAGGCCCGTGCCGGAGTCGCCGATTTGCGCACCTGTCACGAAGGGTGCCCCGTCCGGCGTGCCTGTCGTGCTCATGGAGCCGCCCATGGCCTGGGCCACATTCTCATAGGCCTTGAACTCGGCATAGGGGCCCGATGATCCGAAGCCCTTGATGGAGCCCACGACAATCTTCGGGTTGATCTCGTGAATCTTCTCCCAGGTGAAGCCGAGACGCTCCAGCACGCCGGGACCGAAGTTCTCCATCATGATGTCGCACTTCTTGAGGAGGTCAACAAATACGGCCTTACCCTCGGCGGACTTCATGTTCACGGTGATGGATCGCTTGTTGCAGTTCAACATCGTGAAATACAGACTGTCGGCACCCGGCACATCGCGGAGCTGTCCGCGCGTGGCATCGCCTTGTGGCGGCTCGAACTTGATGACGTCGGCACCCATCCATGCAAGGAGCTGACTGCATGTCGGTCCGGCTTGGACATGGGTCATGTCGAGAATTCGGACACCCTTCAATGCTTCCATGCACTTGCTCCTGGAAAGTTCTTGAACCACGGAGACCACAGAGACCACTGAGTGGCCGGAGCGCCATGCGAATATTCGCAGCCGTTCTCCGTGGTCTCTGTGGACTCTGTGGTGAAATGGATTGAATCAGGCCTTCTTCGCAGCTGAAGGATTGAGACTGGTGATGCGTCCGCTTTCCGTTCCAGCCGTCTCGTCGATGACGGCATTGATGAGCGTGGGCCTTTTCGAGCGGATGGCATCTTCCATCGCTTTGCGCAGCTCCGCCGGCGTGGTCACGTGAACACCGACACCTCCGAAGGCCTCCATGAGCATGTCGTAGCGGGCACCCTTCACGAACACTGTCGGCGCAGGGTCGCGTCCGGTCGGGTCCACATCCGTGCCCTTGTACACACCATTGTTGTTCATGATGACGATGCATACCGGCAGGTTGTAGCGGCAGATGGTTTCCACTTCCATCCCCGAGAACCCGAACGCGCTGTCGCCTTCAATGGCGATGACTTGCTTCCCGGTTTCCACGGCAGCGGCCACACAGTAGCCCATGCCCACGCCCATGATGCCCCACGTACCCACGTCAATCCGCTTTCTTGGCTGGTACATATCCACGATGGAGCGGGTGAAGTCGAGCGCGTTGGCGCCTTCGTTCACGAGCATGGCGTCGGGATTGGCCTTGATGATGTCGCGCACGACATTGAGCGCGCTGTGGAAATTCATCGGACTCGGGTCCCTGGCCAGCGTCTCGGCCATCTTGGCGACGTTCTTGGTCTTCTTGTCCTGAATGGCACCAATCCACTCTGCGGGAGGCTTGGCCAAGCCGCTCATGCCGGCCAGAAGCGCGGACACGCAGGAATCGATGTCGCCCACCAGCGGTGCGTCAATGGCCACGTTGCTGTCTGCTTCCTGGGGAGAGATATCGATCTGGATGAATTTCTGGCCGCCCCAGTCCTTGTTGCCCTTGCCTCCCCAGGTCTTGCCCTTGCCGTGCGACAAGAGCCAGTTGAGGCGTGCGCCGATGAGCAGCACGACATCCGCCTCGGGCAAAACGAAGGAGCGAGCCGCCGACGCGCACTGCTCATGCGTGTCAGGCAGCAGCCCCTTGGCCATCGACATCGGCAGGTAGGGGATGCCAGAGGACTCCACGAACTTGCGAATATTCGCATCGGCCTGGGCATAGGCGGCACCTTTGCCCAGCAGGATGAGTGGCTTCTTTGCGCTTCTGAGCAGATCCAGCGCGCGCGCCACGGCATCCGGCGCCGGAATCTGGCGCGGTGCGGGATCAACCACTTTGATCAACGAATGCCTGCCGGCATCCGCTGGCATGGATTGCGCAAACAACTTGGCCGGCAAATCGAGATAGACGCCGCCCGGGCGTCCCGATACGGCAGCACGGATGGCGCGGGCAATGCCGACACCGATGTCCTCGGCATGCAGCACGCGATAGGCGGCCTTGCACAAGGGCTTGGCTATCGCGAGCTGGTCCATCTCCTCATAGTCGCCCTGCTGCAGGTCAACGATCTCACGCTCTGACGAACCGCTGATGAGGATCATCGGGAAGCAATTCACGGTGGCGTGTGCCAGCGCATTCAGTCCATTGAGAAAGCCCGGCGCCGACACGGTGAGGCAGATGCCTGGCTTCTGTGTGATGAAGCCGGCAATGGACGCTGCGTAGCCGGCATTCTGTTCATGCCGGAACGCGAGCATGCGCATGCCCGCAGCCTGCGCCTTGCGTGTCAGATCCGTGATCGGAATTCCGGGCAGGCCATAGATGGTGTGGATGCCATTGAGCTTCAGCGCGTCGATGACGAGGTGAAAGCCGTCTGTGAGTTGCTGCGCGGCTTCTGTGATGGCGGGTTCGGAAACGGTGCCCATGCTGGCCTCCTCGTGATGTTGCGGCGATCCGGGACCGGGTTCGTCGCGCATTGCGTGCTGTTATCGGTGGAAATCCGTTCAACCGCAAATCGCCTTGCGGAACCGGTTTGTCCGATCTACCCGCAAAACTCACTGGTGCGTGGGTTGATCTGACTATAATGGCATCTTAAAAAACGCGGGTTCTCGGCCGCCTTGATGGGGGTCAAGCTGGCCCCCTTTCCGTATCATTCCTCGACGCAGATCAACTTTCCATGGCGCTACTCACCAATCATCCTGACCGCGAAAAGATCCTGGGGCAGCTCAAGACCAACATCGTCTTGCGCAGTCTCAAGCCCAGGGCGTTCGCCGAGCTTGAGAAACAGCTATCCGTGGTCGATTGCAAAAAAGGCGACATCCTGATCTCGCAGGGCGACCACGAGATGGAACAATTCTTCGTTCTCGAAGGCGTGCTGAAACGTGTTGTCGCCAATCCGCAGGGCCGCGAGATGATCCTGCGCTTTGCTGTCGAGGACGACATCGATACCAGCTATGCCGCCTGGAAGCTGCATACGCCGTCTCCCTATTCCATCCGCGCCGTGAGCCGCAGCCGCGTGGCGCGCATGCCACTGCCCGCATGGGGCGCATTTCTGGATCGTCATGCGCAACTCAAGTCGGACTTCGAATATGAAGTCATGCATCTGATGTCGGAAGTCATGGCCCACACGATCACGCTGCACCTCCTCGATGCCGAAGGCCGGGTCCGCCGCTTTCTGCGCAAGCGCCCCGACCTGTATGAACGCGTGCCGAAGAAAGAGCTCGCGTCGTATCTGAATCTTTCTGCCGAAACCCTTTCCCGCTTGAAGCACCGCGACCTCGGTTGAGCACTTTTCGGCGTTGAGCGTTCAGCGTGTGGTGTTGAGCGTCAAGTCGGGATTCGTGGCCTGAAGACTCCCTTGCGAATATTCGCATCCTGCTGGCTTCGCTCAACACTCCACGCTCAACATTCGGACTCAAGCCTCACTTGCCTTTCACGAGTGCGAGCAGTCGCGAGATGAGCGGCCAGAACAGCAAGGCAAGTGCCACCGTGGTGATGCTGCCCACGAGACCGTTGGAGAAGAACACTGTCATATCGCCGCCTGTTCCCAACAGCGACTGGCGAAATGCTTCTTCCGTGCGATCGCCCAGCACCAGCGCCAGTACCAGCGGTGCCAACGGGTAGTCGAGCTTCTTGAAGACATAGCCCAACACGCCAAACACCAGCATCAGGTAGACGTCGAACATGTTGTTGTTCACCGTGTACGCGCCAATGGCGCAGATCACCAGGATCACCGGCGCGATGATGGCGAACGGGATACGAAGGATGGCGGCGAAAAAGGGGACGCAGGTCAGCACGATGATGAGACCGACGACGTTACCCAGATACATCGAGGCAATGAGCCCCCACACGAAGTCCTTCTGTTCGACGAAGAGCAGCGGTCCGGGTTGCAGACCCCAGATGAGCAGGCCACCCAGCAGCACCGCTGCGGTGGGAGAGCCCGGCACGCCCAGCGTCAGCATGGGGAGCAATGCTGCCGTGCCTGCTGCGTGCGCTGCGGTCTCGGGGGCAATCACGCCTTCAATCTTGCCCTTGCCGAAATCTTTGCCATCCGGGGACATGCGCTTGGCCACGCCATAGGCCATGAATGACGCGGGCGTTGCGCCGCCGGGAACGATGCCCATGAGGCAGCCGACCACGGAGCTGCGCAGAGAAGTCTTCCAGTATTTGGGCAATTCCTTCCAGGTATCGAGCACCACCTGAAGGTTCAACTTCGCCTTCGCACCCCTGAACACCAGACCCTCTTCGATGGTGAGCAGGATCTCGCCGATGCC
>JANNSU010000038.1:0-12390 GCA_031394355.1 Betaproteobacteria bacterium
ATCCACAAGCGCGGCCCCATCGGTGTCGTGTCGCGGTCCGGCACGCTGACCTATGAAGCGGTAGGTCAGCTGGGCGAGATCGGCCTGGGTCAATCTACCTGTGTCGGCATAGGCGGCGACCCGGTCAACGGCATGAAACACCTCGACGTCATGAAGATGTTCAACGACGACCCCAACACCGAAGCAGTCATCATGGTGGGCGAGATCGGCGGCTCGGATGAAGAGACGGCAGCGCTCTGGATCAAGGAGCACATGAAGAAGCCGGTCATCGGGTTCATCGCCGGCGTCACCGCCCCGCCCGGCAAACGCATGGGCCATGCCGGTGCCATCGTGTCCGGCGGCAAAGGCACGGCGCAGGAGAAGCTGGCCGTCATGGAAGCGTGCGGCATCAAGGTGACGCGCAATCCCGCGGAGATGGGCAAGACCCTCAAGTCAGTGCTGAAGTAGGTCAGTTCTCAGTGGAGGCTAACTTGGGCTTCATCCAAGTTAAGCCCGCAGGGCGGCCGACACTAGAAGCCATCAAATGGAGGCGTGCGGCATCAAGGTGACGCGCAATCCTGCAGAGATGGGCAAGACGTTGAAGTCGGTGTTGAAGTAAACCGGCAGCGTTGATGCACTGCGAATATTCGCATTGGGGCAGGGGGCGCCGCGGCGCTCCCTGTTGCATTCAGGAGCGTTCATGATCACCACTCGACCATTGCAGGATGCCGACCATTATCGTGTCGCCGCCATCAGCGCCCAACTCGGCTATCCGGCAACTGCCGGAGAGGTGGGGGCGCGCTTTGCGGCCCTCTGCAACAGACCTGACCATTTCACTCGTGTCGCCTGCAATGCCGAGAGGGTGGTCATCGGCTGGGTCCACGCGCATTTCATGGATCGACTGCACGTCGCCCGCTATGCCGATGTCGCAGGACTGGTCGTCGACGAATCGGCCCGCCGCCAAGGTGCCGCCCGGGCCTTGATGCAGGCCGTGGAAGATTGGGCACGCTCCCACAACCTGCCGCGCATCCGGCTCCGCTCCGGCCAGCAGCGCACAGATGCCCACGCCTTCTACGAGCGCATCGGCTATCGCCATGTCACCACGCCCAAGGCGTTCGAGAAGACCCTGTGAACCGGCGCTGCCAGGGGCGCCGACTGTGGCATATTGTTGCCCTCGGGTGACGGGGAGACAGCCGGTGACGACCAAGTGTGTGGGGCAGTGGGGCAAGTTGATGCTGGCAACCTGTTTGCTGCTGGCTGCGGCCGTCTTCGCGCAGACGCCGGCATCACCCCCTGTTCCGGCTGTCAAACCCGCGCGCCTCGCGCTGATCATCGGCAACACGTCGTATGCGCAGTCACCGCTGCCCAACGCCACTCATGACGCCCGCGACATGGCGGCGCTGTTGAAATCGCTGGGCTTCGAGGTGATCCAGCGCGAGAACGCCAGCCTGAAGGAGATGCATCTGGCGCTTCGCGAGTTCGGCGACAGGCTGGGACGCGAGCAGATGGGCGTGTTCTACTTCGCTGGTCATGGGGTGCAGGTGCGCGGCCGCAACATCCTCATTCCTGTCGATGCCGACCTCGCCCGCGAGGACGAGGTCGCCTTTGCCGGATTCGATGTGCAGGCGGTGATGGAAAAGATGGACACGGCGCGCAATCACACCAATCTCGTGATTCTCGATGCCTGCCGCAACAATCCGTTTGCATCGCGCTTCAAGCTGGCCAATGCGGGACTCGCGCAGATCGATGCCCCGCCCGGCACCATTGTCGCGTTCGCCACGGCACCGGGATCGGTGGCCGCCGACGGCACCGGCCGCAACGGCCTCTACACCAAGCATCTCCTTGCCCATCTCGGCAAGGAGGGCCAGCGCATCGAGGATACGTTCAAGCAGGTGCGCGCCGCCGTGCGCAAGGAGTCCGGCGGGCTGCAGACGCCGTGGGAAAGTACCTCCCTGGAGGGTGAGTTGTACCTCAAGGCTGCAGCACCGGTGATCGCTGCGGCGACACGTACGGCACCAGCGAGTGTGCCAGCCAAGCCGGAAGCGAAGGGTGCCACCAAATCGACCGAATCTGGCACCCAGGTGAAGGCAGCCGAGGCCGAGCCGGGTGTCGCCCCGAAGTTCGTCGTGGGTGACAGTTGGGAGTGGCAGCTCACCGATCATCTGCGCGGGCAGACGCGCAGCATCAAGCGTGACATCACCGCCATCGTCGGCAACGAGGTGCGCTTCGGACTGCACCGCGCCACCGATCTGCAGGGCAACATACTCTGGCGGCGCGATGGCGAGGTGAAACGTACCTACTCGCCTTCGTTGTCCTTCTTCCTCTTTCCGATGACGGTGGGAATGAGCGCTTCGGGGCGGTTTTCCGACAGGAAGGGACTGCAGACTTTCGATAACGAATATTCGCAAAAGGTGATGGCCGATGAGGTTCTGCAGACCCGGGCCGGACCCATCCGCACCCTGAAGGTCGAACGCGTGCAGAAATGGAAGTCGCGAGTCGGCAATTCCGTCGGCGAATCTCAGGTCACCTTCTGGTACAGCGCCGCAGTGAAGAATCTTGTCAGGCAGGAATGGAAAAACATCACCAGTGCCGGCAAGCTCCTCAATCATGAAACGTTTGAGCTCATCAGCTACTCGGTGAAGTAGCCCCGTTCCCTGAACAGAAAGCAGCCGATGTCCGCCCAGCCCCATCCGCAGTATCCGCACCTGCTCGCCCCGCTCGATCTCGGTTTCACCACACTCAAGAACCGCGTGCTCATGGGCTCCATGCACACCGGTCTTGAAGACAAGACGCGCGACTTCCCGAAGCTGGCCGTCTATTTCGCCGAGCGTGCACGCGGCGGTGTCGGGCTCATGGTCACGGGCGGGTTTGCGCCCAACATCGAAGGCTGGCTGTCGCCGTTCGGCTCGCGACTCGCCTCGTCGGGTGCAGCCAGAAGCCACCGCGTCATCACCGATGCCGTGCATGCCGAAGGCGGCAAGATCGCGCTGCAGATCCTGCACGCCGGTCGTTATGGTTACTCGCCCCTGTCGGTGGCGCCATCGCGCATCAAGTCGCCCATCACGCCCTTCACGCCGCGTGAGCTGTCGGAGGGCGGCATCGAGCGCCAGATCAAGTGCTTCGTCCGTGCGGGCGTGCTCGCTCGCGAGGGCGGCTACGACGGTGTCGAGGTCATGGGCTCGGAGGGTTACTTCATCAACGAGTTTCTCGTTGCGCATACCAACCAGCGCAAGGATGGCTGGGGCGGCACGTTCGAAAACCGCATGCGCCTGCCGGTCGAGATTGTGTCGCGCATGCGTGAAGCGGTGGGCAAGGATTTCATCATCATCTATCGCCTGTCCATGCTCGACCTCATTCCCGAGGGCCAGAGCTGGGAAGAGGTGGTGCAACTGGCTCAAGCCATCGAGAAGGCCGGTGCCACCATCATCAACACCGGCATCGGCTGGCATGAGGCGCGTGTGCCCACCATCGCCACATCGGTGCCGCGCGGCGCATTCGCCTGGGTCACGAAGAAGCTGAAGGGCCAGGTTGGCATTCCGCTCGTCACCACCAACCGCATCAACACGCCGGAGGTCGGCGAACAGATTATCGCTGATGGCTGTGCGGACATGGTGTCGATGGCGCGTCCGTTGCTGGCTGATCCCGAGTTCGTGAAGAAGGCGCAGGAGAATCGTTCCGCCGACATCAACACCTGCATCGGTTGCAATCAGGCGTGCCTCGATCATGTGTTCCAGCAAAAGCTGGCGTCGTGTCTGGTGAACCCGCGCGCCTGCCATGAAACCGAAATCAACTTTACCCCGACCAAGGCGAAGAAGCGCATCGCGGTCGTTGGCGCAGGCCCGGCGGGGCTTTCCTGCTCGACCGGATTGGCGGAACGCGGGCACGAGGTGCATCTCTTCGATTCCGCCAGCGAAATCGGCGGCCAGTTCAACATGGCCAAGCAGATTCCCGGCAAGGAAGAGTTCCACGAAACCCTGCGCTATTTCCGGCGGCGTATCGAAGCAACGGGCATCGTTCTGCATCTCGATACCCGGGTCACGGCGGAGGATCTGAAAGGCTTCGACGAGGTCATCATCGCCACCGGCGTCACGCCGCGCAGCCCGAAGATTCCGGGGCAGGATGGCCCCAACGTGTTGTCCTACATCGACGTGCTCTTGCACAAGAAACCGGTGGGCAAGCGCGTGGCCGTGGTCGGCGCGGGTGGCATCGGCTTCGATGTCAGCGAGTATCTCGTGCATGAAGGCGAGTCGCCGTCACTCAACATCGAAGCGTGGAAGAAGGAATGGGGTGTGGGTGATCCCGAAGCCACGCGCGGTGGGCTGGTGAAGCCTGAGATCGATCCACCCGCGCGCCAGGTGTATCTGCTGCAGCGCAAGGCGACCTCGGTGGGCAAAGGGCTTGGCAAGACCACGGGATGGATTCACCGCGCCGCACTCAAGAAAAAGAAAGTCGAGATGATTCCCGGCGTCAACTACGAGCGCATTGAGCTCAATGGTCTCTGGATCAGCTTCGGCGAAAAAAGAGAAAAGCCGCAATTATTGGAAGTGGACACCATCGTGCTCTGTTCCGGGCAGGATCCGCTGCGGGAACTGGTCGAGCCGTTGAACGCTGCGAATATTCGCACCCACTTGATCGGCGGTGCATTCGAGGCGGGCGAGCTGGATGCCAAGCGGGCCATCGATCAGGGTGCGCGGCTGGCGACGCAGTTGTAGGTTGATCCGCATTTGAAGTCATGGCAATTGGCCGGTCTTTCGGATTGAATCCGCCAGTGCTCGAGGTCCAATGTCATGGCCAAGGGCCGTGACATGCTCGCTGCAGAAATAGTGGCAATGCAAAAAAGTCGAACTGACTAGAACTCCTTCCACTCCGCATTGACATCGACTGCCGGCCGGGGGAGGGCGCTGCGCTTGCGGGCGGGTAGCGTTGCCCGGGTGCGAACGTCTGCATGTCTCTTGTCCCGACCTTGCGTGGCTACAGAGCCTGCTTCACCGGTTGCGCTGGCCACTGCTTTTTCGGTCAAGCGGAACCGGGCGACTGCACTCACCATGTCCTCCGAGCGGCTGGCCAGCGCTTCCGCTGCCGCAGCAGATTGTTCCACGATGGCTGCATTCTGCTGAGTCACATCCTCCATTTGCATCATGGCCTGATTGATCTGGTCGATCCCGCCGCTCTGCTTACGCGATGCCTGTGCGATCTCGGCAATCAGGCTGGAAACCTTGTTCACCGACTCGACGATGTCGCCCATGATGTTGCCTGCGCTGTGTGCGAGCCGGGTGCCCTCATCGACCTTGCCGGTAGACTCGCTGATGAGTTTGCGGATCTCCTTTGCTGCCGTGGCAGAGCGCTGCGCCAGCGCGCGCACTTCAGATGCCACCACGGCAAATCCGCGTCCCTGCTCTCCAGCCCGTGCGGCCTCCACCGCGGCATTGAGTGCCAGAATGTTGGTCTGAAAGGCGATACTGTCGATCAGGCTGGTAATTTCACCAATATGGCGTGATGCTTGGCTCAGCTCGCCCATGGTGCTGACCACTTGATTGACCAGTGCCATGCCGTTTCCGGCCACTTCGTGCGCGCTCATGGCCAGGTCGTTCGCATTGGCGGCGTTGTCGGTCGTGGCTTTGACCGCAGAGGTCAGCTCCTCCAGAGACGAGGCGGTCTCTTCAAGATTGGAGGCCTGTTCCTCGGTGCGAGCGGAAAGATCGGTGTTGCCACGAACAATTTCCTGAGCGCTCTGGTTGACTTGTGCGGCAATATCGTTGATCTGGTGCACAGCGCGCGCCAGATCATCGCGCATGATTGCCAGCGCCGACAGCAGGCGGCCGGTTTCGTCCCTGCCGGTGATCTTGATGGCAAAGCTCAGGTCGCCCTTGGCCACTTTCTCTGCCACCCGGACAGCCTTGGAAATCGGCTGACTCACCATCCTGACTACCAGCAAGGCGGAAATCAGAATGGAGCCAAGTGCCACGGCGATCATGACGATCGTACCTACCAACAGTTCGGTTTCCGCCTTGGTCTGCGCCGCAGCGGTTTCCTTATCTGCGGCAGTTCGCATGATCTTGACCGCCTCCCCCAACAGCTCGGCAGGTCTACGATCGATCCCGCGAACTGCCTTGTCGCCTACTGAAGGGTCAAACTTTGCAGCGACGAAGGCCTCATACCCCGCACGGTATTTGGCTCCCATCTCTGCATGAGTGGCCTCGAACTGTTTCAGAAGGTCACGAGCTTTGGGCTCCTGGACGGTTGCGGCAAGGTTGGCGGCCTGAGTCTGAACGGATTCTTCCTGCTTCTTGAATGCGGCCCAATAGCGATCCAATTGCGCGGGGTCGGCCCCGCGCAAAAGCACGTTCTTCCACTCCTGTACCTGCTCTTTGAAGTCGCTGCTTAACGCAAGCGTTTTGAGTTCCTGGCTGAGGATGCCGGTTCGAACGCCTTCGATGTTGCTGAGAGCGGTTCGCGCCGATTGGAATCCGAGCAGCCCGAAAGCGAGGACTCCACCCAAACCCAACACAAAACAGGCAAGAAGCTTGTTGCGAACACTTGTTGCAAGCCAGTTCATGAAGTTCCCTTACTCACTTTGTCGGTAAAATGCGATGATGCATTGACTGTGTTACATGACTTGATTGCACAATCCGTGCCCCGAGCCCTGCGGAAACGCATCGCAATCTCTGCAACCTTGCAAGCTGACTGTGCCTACTTGATGCAGGTCATTCAAATCACAGCAAACTTGGTCGGAAAAGAGCAACGCTTCCTGACGACTTTGTGCGGCCAACGTTCACCCGCACCTGGGCCCACGCGGCTGAGGAGGGTTCCAAAGTGGTGCAAGGCCACCTGCAGGCCTGATTGATGCGCATCAAAGCAGGGCAGGGCATGCCTTCTGTAAAGTGCTCCTTCCTGTGAAAGACAATGAATCTGGGACGATTCAAGGTCTTGCAATCACCACGACGGGCAGCCAGGCCAGTCGATCCAGACCGGACCTACAGTTAACCTTCGGGAGACAGCATGAATGACCGCGCGCCCAATACAGTCGCGATCCCTGTCGACAAGATTCTCAGGAAACCGCGTGCCCAGTTGAAGGGCCGCGCTGTCGACCCCAAGGCTCGCGCCGAAGTCGTCGCCCTGCTGGGTGACAGCCCGCGACGCCCTGACCTGCTGATCGAATTCCTGCACAAGATCCAGGATGCTTACGGCAGTCTCTCTGCCGCACATCTCGCCGCACTGGCCGCCGAGATGAAGATGGGCATGACGGAAGTCTACGAAGTCGCCACGTTCTATCACCACTTCGATGTGGTGAAGGAAGGCGAGACAGTACCCGCCGCGATAACCGTGCGCGTGTGCGACACCTTGTCCTGCCAGATGGCGGGGGCTGACAAGCTGCTGTCGCGACTGCATGAAGTGCTTGGCAGCAATGCGAATATTCGCGTCATCGCCGCTCCCTGCATCGGCCGCTGCGCCGAGGCGCCTGCAGTCTGCGTGGGTCACAACGCCTTCGGCAATGCCACCGTTGAGAGCGTGTCTGTCGCCATCCAGCAGGAACAGGTGAAGGCGCCCCCGATTGCAAGTGTTATCCCGCAGCACTTCAACTACGCCAACTACCGCCAGTCCGGCGGATACGACGCGCTGGTGGAATGCTTGACCGGCACGCGCAAGGTTGACGATGTCATCGCCACGATGGAGAACTCCGCGCTGCGCGGCCTCGGTGGCGCGGGCTTTCCGGTGGGCCGCAAGTGGAACATCGTGCGTGCCGAAGCCGGCCCCCGCCTCATGGCGGTCAACATCGACGAAGGCGAGCCGGGCACGTTCAAGGATCGCCACTACCTTGAACGCGATCCGCATCGTTTTCTGGAAGGCATGCTCATCGCTGCCTGGGCGGTGGGCATCGAGGACATCTACGTTTATCTGCGTGACGAGTATCACGCCTGCCGCGCGATGCTGGAGAAGGAAGTCGCTGCGCTTCAGGCCAATCCTCCCGCGGGGTTGGCAAACGCGTTGCCCAACATCCATTTGCGTCGTGGTGCCGGTGCCTACATCTGCGGCGAAGAGTCCGCGATGATCGAATCCATTGAAGGCAAGCGCGGCATGCCGCGTCTGCGTCCGCCGTATGTCGCGCAGGTCGGCCTCTTCGGTCGGCCCACGCTGGAACACAACATGGAGACGCTCTACTGGGTGCGCGACATCCTGGAGAAGGGCGCCGAGTGGTTCGCGGGTCAGGGGCGCAACGGCCGCAAGGGCTTGCGCTCTTTCTCCGTGTCCGGCCGTGTGAAGAAGCCGGGCGTGCATCTGGCACCCGCCGGCATCACGGTCAAGGAGCTCATCGCTGAATTCTGTGGCGGCATGGTCGATGGTCACGAGTTCTACGCCTACCTTCCAGGTGGCGCTTCGGGCGGCATCCTGCCCGCGTCCATGGGCGACATCCCGCTCGATTTCGACACGCTGCAACCGCACGGCTGCTTCATCGGCTCCGCTGCCGTGGTCATTCTGTCGAACAAGGACAAGGCGCGCGATGCGGCGTTGAATCTGATGAAGTTTTTCGAAGATGAAAGCTGCGGCCAGTGCACGCCGTGCCGCGTCGGTACCGAAAAGGCCGTGAAGCTGCTGGAGCAATCGAAGTGGAACACCGGCTTGCTGGAAGAGCTGTCGCAGGCCATGGTCGATGCGTCGATCTGCGGGCTCGGGCAGGCAGCGCCGAATCCGATTCGGTGTGTGATCAAGCATTTTGCGCACGAGATAAGTTAAGGCCAACGCAAACACAGATGAACACGGATGAACACAGATGGGGCAAGCGCAATGAAGTGCGAATATTCGCAAGGATCTATCCGTGTTTATCTGTGTTGATCTGTGTTTGCATGAGGGGTTAAAAATGAATTTGATGAATGAACCAGTGGTGAGAGCCGAGGAAGTCGAATTCACTCTCGACGGCAAGACCGTGCGCGGCTTTGCGGACCAGTCGATCATCGACATCGCCAAGCAAAACGGCGTCGACATTCCGCACCTCTGCTACAAGCCCGGCTATCGCGCTGACGGCAACTGCCGCGCATGTGTCGTCGAGATCAAAGGCGAACGCGTCCTGGCGCCGTCCTGCTGCCGCAATGCCAGGACCGGCATGGAGATCATCACCGACAGCGACCGCGTGAAGCACTCGCAGAAGATCGTGCTGGAGCTCCTCAAGGCCGATGCACCGCCGGTCAACTACAAGCCGGAAGGCAACGAGTTGCTCATGTGGGCGGACAAGCTGGGTGTGACCGCATCCCGCTTCGCACCGCGCCTTCAGCCCAATCCCGATTTCTCGCATCCGGCCATGACGGTCAATCTCGACGCCTGCATCCAGTGCACGCGTTGCGTCAGAGCCTGCCGTGAAGAGCAGGTCAACGATGTAATCGGCTACGCCAACCGCGGGCATCATTCGAAGATCGTGTTCGACTTCGATGATCCGATGGGTGAGTCCACCTGTGTGGCCTGCGGCGAATGCGTGCAGGCCTGTCCCACCGGCGCACTGGCACCGGCCAAGGACGCCTATCTCACCAAGGCCGACAAGACCGTCGATTCCGTGTGCCCGTATTGCGGCGTGGGTTGCCTGCTGACGTATCACGTCAAGGACAACACGATCATCCGCACCGAAGGCCGCGATGGTCCGGCCAACCATAACCGCCTGTGCGTGAAGGGCCGCTACGGATTCGACTACGCCAGCCATCGTCAGCGCTTGACCAAGCCGCTCATCCGCAAGCCTGGCGCGCCCAAGAACGCCGACTTCAAGATCGACCCGGACAACTGGCAGGAGATTTTCCGCGAGGCCACGTGGGAAGAAGCGCTCGATCTCGCCGGCAAATCCCTTGCGAATATTCGCGACGGAGTTGGCAAACCCGGTGGCTACAACGCGCTGGCCGGTTTCGGTTCCGCCAAGGGCAGCAACGAAGAAGCGTATCTCTTCCAGAAACTGGTGCGCACCGGCTTCAAGACCAACAACGTCGATCACTGCACGCGCCTGTGCCATGCCTCTTCGGTGGCAGCGCTGCTCGAAGGCGTTGGGTCAGGTGCCGTGTCCAACCAGGTCTCGGATGTCGCCAAGGCCGAGGTGATTTTCCTCATCGGGTCCAATCCGACGTCCAACCATCCAGTCGCAGCCACCTGGATGAAGAACGCTGCCAAGCGCGGCGCCAAGCTCATCGTGGCTGACCCGCGCAAGACCGAGATCTCGCGCCACGCCTGGCGCAATCTGCAATTCAATGCGGACACCGACGTGGCCATGCTGAACGCGATGATCCACACCATCATCGAGGAAGGTCTGGTCAACGAGGAATTCGTGCGCACGCGCACTGCCAATTACGAAGCGCTGAAGGAAAACGCGAAGGACTACAGCCCGGAGAAGATGGCGCCCCTCTGCGGCATCCCGGCCGAGACATTGCGTGAGGTCGCGCGCGCCTATGCCACCAGCAAAGCCTCGATGATCCTGTGGGGCATGGGCATTTCGCAGCACGTGCATGGCACCGATAACGCGCGCTGCCTCATCGCGCTCACGCTGATGACCGGCCAGATCGGCAAGCCCGGCTCCGGCCTGCATCCGCTGCGCGGCCAGAACAATGTGCAGGGCGCTTCCGACGCGGGTCTCATCCCGATGATGTTCCCCGACTACAAGCGCGTGGATGACCCGGAAAACCAGGCGCGCTTCGAAAAGCTCTGGAACACCAAACTCGATCCCAAGCCCGGTCTCACCGTGGTGGAAATCATGGATGCCGCCTGCGATGGCTCGATCAAGGGCATGTATGTGATGGGCGAGAACCCGGCCATGTCGGACCCGAATGCGCATCACGCGCGTGAAGGTCTGGCGAATCTCGACATGCTGGTCGTGCAGGACATTTTCCTCACCGAAACCGCGTATCTGGCCGATGTGATTCTCCCCGCCAGCGTGTGGCCGGAGAAGATGGGTACCGTCACCAACACGGATCGCATGGTGCAGCTGGGCCGTCGCGCGCTCGACATGCCGGGCGATGCACGGCAGGATTTGTGGATCATCCAGCAACTCGCCCAGCGACTCGGGCTCGACTGGAACTACGAGGGTCCGGAGAGCGGCGTGCGGGCCGTGCACTTCGAAATGCGGCTCGCCATGGGCTCGATGGCTGGCATTTCCTGGGAGCGGCTGGAGAACGAATCTTCCGTCACCTATCCGTGCAAAGACGATAGCGATCCCGGCCAGCCCGTCGTGTTCGTGGAAGATTTCCCCACGCCTACCGGCAAGGCGCGGTTCGTGCCCGCCGACATCATTCCCGCCAACGAGCGACCCGATGCCGAGTATCCCTTCGTGCTCATCACTGGCCGTCAGTTGGAGCACTGGCACACCGGCTCCATGACGCGAAGAGCCTCGGTGCTGGACGCCATCGAGCCGCAGGCCGTAGCTTCGCTGCATCCGCTGGATCTGGATGAGCTCGGCATGGTCCCGGGCGACATGGTCACCGTCGCCTCGCGGCGCGGCGAGATCGCGCTGGCAGCGCGTGCCGATGACGGCACGCCGCGACGCACGGTGTTCATCCCCTTCGCGTTCTACGAAGCCGCCGCCAACATGCTCACCAACCCCGCGCTGGACCCCTTCGGCAAGATCGCGGAGCTGAAGTATTGCGCGGTGAAGGTGAAGAAGGGCGGCAGCCCGGAGACCATATCGAGCTACGGCGGCGGGCTGGCGTTCAAGGGCGAGGCGCAGGCGGCGGAGTAGACCGCGCGGCAGCAGCACGCTCACCGCGCAGGTGCTCACCTGTCACGTCATCGCGCAGCGTCCAGCAACCGAAGGGAGCGACGTTGAGTGCCGGGCTAGCTGTCAGGTGCGAGTACCTCTGATACTCGGGTTTGAAGGGCAGGAATGAGCTCTTTCTCGAACCATGGATTGCGCTTGAGCCACAGATTATTTCGCGGGCTTGGATGGGGCAGGGGAACAGTGTGGGGCCAGTTCTTCCGCCATGCCTGAACCGCCTCCGTGACAGATGCGGCGTCGTTCGGAAGGTGATAAGCCTGTGCGTATTGGCCGATCACCAGCGTGAGTTTGAGGTTCTTCAGGTGCGACAGCAACGCTGCCCGCCACGCCGGCGCGCATTCGGGCCGCGGAGGCAGGTCTCCAGACTTGCCCGTTCCGGGGAAGCAGAACCCCATGGGCAGGATGGCAACTTGCCTGGCGTCGTAGAACACGTCGCGCGAGATACCCAACCACGTGCGCAGCCTGTCACCACTTGCGTCGTTGAACGGCACGCCCGTTTCGTGAACCTTCCTGCCCGGTGCTTGGCCCGCGAACAGAATGCGGGCCAACGGATGCACCTGAACGACCGGGCGCGGGCCAAGCGGCAGGTGATTCGCGCAAAGCACGCATGCGCGGACTTCAGTGAGCAATGCTGCGAGAGAAGACATTGAAGGCGATCCTGACGGCCTGCCGTT
>JANNSU010000064.1:0-6808 GCA_031394355.1 Betaproteobacteria bacterium
CAGGCTTAAGCATCAGGCGGTAATAAAACGAAAAAAGGAAGTCGGGTGCAATGGCGCGTACCTGCGCCACGATGTCCGGCGCATTGGGATCGTCCGGCGTTATCACGGGAATCCCGTGCGCGCGGGCCAGGTCGGCGACGCTTGCGAACCAGATGGTCTCGGCCGCATTGTCCTGGTGCGTCAGCACCAGGCGTACGTCGATGCCGTGATCCAGCAGTACCTGGAGACAACGCACGCCGACGTTGTGATACGCGAACACGACTGCGCGGGTCAAACCACCACCTTCTTCGAGACCTGGGCGCCCGACTCGACCGCCTCCTGTTCGAGCACCGCTGCGATCAGGTAGCGCGGCCGCGAACGCACCTGCTGATAGATACGGCCCACATATTCGCCCAGAAGGCCGATGCCGAACAGGGTCACGCCAATCAGAAAGAAGGCGATGCCGAACAGTGTGAACAGCCCTTCAGCCTCGGGACCGACCAGGAACAAGCGACGAATCGCAAGGTAGGCGACAAAGAAAAAGCTCAAGGCGGCGATGCAGATGCCGGCCAGTGAAAACAATTGCAGGGGCACCACCGAAAACGCGGTCATCAGGTCGAAATTCAGGCGCACCAGGGAATACAGCGAGTATTTCGATTCGCCGGCGAAGCGCTCCTCATGCGCCACCTCGATCTCGACCGGCTTCTGCGCGAAGGTATAGGCAAGCGCGGGGATGAAGGTATTGATCTCGTGACACGAGTTGATCGCCTCGACAATGCCGCGCGAATAAGCCCGCAGCATGCAGCCCTGGTCGGTCATCTTGATTGACGTGATGCGTTCGCGCAGTTTGTTCATGGCCTTCGAGGCATAGCGCCGAAACGCAGAGTCCTGGCGAAGCTTGCGGATGGTGCCGACGTAGTCATGGCCCTTGTCCATCTCGGCCAGCAGGTTGCCGATTTCCTCAGGCGGGTTCTGCAGGTCGGCGTCCAGCGTGATGATGCGCGATCCTCGTGCGTGTTCGAAGCCTGCCATGATGGCCATGTGCTGGCCGTAGTTGCCGTTGAACAGAATGACGCGGGTCACGTCCGGACGCGCCTGGAACTGCTCACGCAGAAGCGCAGCCGAGCGGTCCGATGATCCGTCGTTGATGAACAGGATTTCGTAGCTGATCCCCAGTTTGTCCAGCGCCGGATACAGGCGCGCAAACAGGGCGGCAAGGCCGGCTTCTTCGTTGTAGACGGGGATGACGCAGGAGACTATTGGTGATGTCATTGCGAATATTCGCGTCTATTTCTTCTTGGCGGGCTGTGCGGCGTTGGATTTGTCCAGCGCCGACAGCTTCTGGCGGAGTTCCGTGAGGAGCTTGTGCGTGGCGGCGATGTGGGCATCGCGTTCCTGCTTCGCTTCCTCCAGCTGGCTCTTTTCAACAAAGCCCAGCTTGGGATTGGCAAGCTTGGCGTCCACGGCGTCTGCGCCCTTGGCATAGGCGGCACCAAATTTCTTCCTGCCCGGCTCGGACAGATCTGTCAGCTCGGACGCGATGGCATCCGCCAGTGAAAAGCGCTTGTCACCCACTGCAATTTCGTTGGCGGCATTGAGCGCATAGCCCAAGCGCCGCATTGCGAACTGCTGTTCCTGCGTGGTTGTGATGCGAACATCCTTCGCGAGGCTGCCAGACTCGCTGAGCGTCTCGGTTCGGGTCTTCACCTGGGCGAGTTGCTCTTTGCGGGTGGCGTCGCGGGCATTGGCATCGGCCCGGGTCTTGTAGATGCCCATATTCTCCAGCTGGCCCATGATGCCGTTCAACTGACCGACCGACTTCACTGTGCCCAGCGCCGTGGGCGGCCAGTTCTTGATCTCGAGCTCGTCGTTGGCATTGACGGTGGCGTTGAAAGTCTTCAGTGCGGCACGCTCGGCTGCCGTGGGGACTGGCACAGGCGAGTTGGCACCATTGGCAGCCATGACCTTCTTGATGTATGTCTCGGCAATCTTTCCTTCCGGGCTGCGTTGCACAGGCTGCGCGCTGGCCGGTGCCGAGAGCGAAGCCACCAGCAGCAAGGCAAAGATGGCGATCAGTATGTGGAATGGCAATTTCACATCGGGAAGTTTCACATCAGGTAGGTTCATATGAAGCCTCGATTCATGCAGTGAGTGCAAGGAGATTTTCGCAGACTCGCGCCACATCCGCCTGAGACATCGTCGGGAAGAGTGGCAGGGTGACCGTTTCGCGACCGATGCGCTCGGCGTTGGGGTGTTCGCCTTCCCGATGGCCCAGGCCGCGATACAGCGTGGTCAGATGCATGGCTTCGTAGGACACACCTATCCCGATGCCCCGCTCGTGCATGGCTGCAACGAAGTCCTTGCGGGTCATGGTCATGCGCGACAACGGCAGCAGCACACAGAACATGTTCCAGCTGTGGCCGGCACGCTCGCCCGCATGCGCCTTCGCAGGCAGGAGGATTCCCTTCGATTCTGCGACCGGCTCAAGGTGGCGAAAATACACCTCCGCCAAATGCTGGCGACGCTGACACCAGTCATCCAGCCGCGTGAGCTGGGCCAGCCCAAGGCGGGCACTGACGTCGCTCATGTTGAACTTGCCGCCCGCCTCCACAATGTCTCGCGTGCCATCAGGAAGGCGCTGAATGCCGTGGAAACGGAGTACCTCCGCACGCTTTGCTTCCTCGGCACTTCCGAATGCGATGGCACCCCCTTCAATGGTGGTCATGTTCTTGTTGGGATGAAAGCTGAATGTCGCAATATCACCAAAAGAGCCGATCTTGCGGCCTTTCCAGGATGAGCCGATGGCCAATGCAGCATCTTCCACCACGCGAATATTCGCAGTCTTCGCGAGGGCCATCAGCCTGTCCATGTCGCAGGGCAAGCCGGAGAAATGCGTGGGCACGATGATTTTGGTGCGCGGCGTGATGGCGCGTTCCACCTGATCCAGGTTCAGATTCCGCGTCGCCAGATCGCAGTCGACGAAAACGGTCTTCGCTCCCGCACGGTGAATCATGTTGCCCACCGAGAAGAAGGTCATGGCAGAGGTGATGACTTCATCGCCTGGCTTCAGGCCGATGATGTCGAATGCCAGCTCCATCGCAGCCGTGGCAGAGGTCATCACCCGCACGGGTCGTCCACCCAGATAGTCAGACAGCGCCTGTTCGAATGCCTGCACCTTGGGGCCGGAGGCGATCCAGTGCGACCGCAAGGTATCTGACACCTCGGCAATCATCCAGTCATCGAGGGTCGGGCGGGCGAAGGGGAGATAGTGCATTTTTAGTGATGGGTAATGGGTGATTGGCGATGGGAGAAGGATTGAGGGGGCAAATGTTTTGCTCATTACCCATCACTCTTGACCCATCGCCCAGAATGTCACGACCGTGCAACCAGCCATACACCGATGATGATGAAGCCGATGCCCAGAAGTTTTTGCGAGGTAATCGCCTCGCCGAAGAGGTAGTAGGCCGCGACGGCATTGACAACATAGCCGATGGACAGCATGGGATAGGCGATGCTGACCGGCACGCGGGACAGCGCCATGATCCAGACCACGACGCTCACCACGTAGCAGGCGAGCCCGCCGATGATGTGCGGCTGGGTGGCGAGCTGCAGCCCGACAGGGAGAATGTTTTCGCTGGTGAATTCGAAGGCACCGATACGTGTGGTGCCAGTCTTCAACAACAACTGCGCCGCTGCATTCAACAGGACGCCTGCGAGAATCAGGGAGAAGGTGATCGCATTCATGGGATGGTGACGGGTTTGGCAACGATGATACGGCGATCATCGGCATGCAGGGTTTTCATGGGAAGACCCATCGCCTGTAATGCGGGCAGCGTATCGGGGTGAACTAGGGCAATGGCCTTCCCATCCGCATTCCATTCGGCGGCGAAAGATTCCAGCGTTTTCACCAGATGCCGGGGCTCCATGTTCAAGCCGTGCTCGAATTCATCAATGTAGTCCACCAGTCTCACGGTTCGCTGCAGATAGAACGGCAAGCTCTGGTCATAGGTGCGTACTGCGAATATTCGCGTGTCCGGCGTGATCTGCGGCGCCAGAATTGCTGCGAGGCCCTTGGCGGATTGACGTGGCGAGAGTTCGCGATAACCGTTGCTGAAGCCGAGTATGAACAACGCCATGCCGACCACAATGGCTCCCAAAGCTGCTTGCTTGCGTTGGCCGCGAAGGAACCATGCGCCAGTAAGCAATCCGATCCCCGCCGCAACCGCGCCAGCAAATATCCACGGCCGCGCCGCACTGTAAAGGGATTTCAGCCATTCCCCCTTGGCGCGATCCGGCATGCCCCAGATCAGCGGCAGACAAAGGAACACGACGATGCCTACTGGCAGCACCAGCTTCCAGATTCGTTCACCCGGCGAATCCTGCCACCACGCGGCGAGTACCAGCGCAAAAATTGGGAATACCGGCAGGATGTAGGTAGGCAGCTTGGAGCTGGACGCACTGAAAAAGCAGACGATCAGCAATGTCCAGAGTATGGCGAACAAATTCCAGTCGAAGCCTTCCACGTTCTTCCGCCAGCCAGCCCAGGCTGCGGGCACCAGCGCCAGTGCCCAGGGCAGGAATCCGCCGAAGAGAATAGGCCAGAAATACCAGATGGGCTCTTCACGCCGATGCACTTTGGTGAGGAAGCGCTCGAAGTGTTCGTGGATGAAATAGAAACGCACAAAGTCGGCGTTGGCCTGCGCTGCCAGCAGATGCCAAGGCACGGTGATGGCAAGAAACAGCCCGCCGCCGCGCAGCCACTCCAGTCGCCCGAGTAGCGAGACATCACGGCGGACCACGCAGTACACGAATATCGCGGCGGCAGGAAACACGATGCCGATGAGCCCCTTGGACAGGATCGCGAGCGCCATGCCGGCCCAGGCCAACAACATCCATGGCCTGCGCGCAGTCGAGTCGGACGTCTGCGCGAGCAGGAAGGCACAAACCGCAACCGTGGTCCACGCGGTGAGGCCTGTATCGAGCGTGACCACGCCGGTGAAGGCCAGAAAATACGGGCTGGCTGCGAGGATGCCCATTGCTGTGGAGCCCGCCTCTGGCGAGATGAGACGCCGCGCCGTGTAGCCTACGGCGCAAAGGGCCAGCAATCCGCAGAACAGCACGTAAAGGCGCGCCGCCACCTCATTGAAGCCGAAAAGCTTGAAGGCGCTGGCAGTGGCCCAATACTGCAGCGGCGGCTTGTAGAAGTAGGGGATGCCATTGAGGCGCGGAGTCACCCAGTCACCACTGACCGCCATTTCGCGCGCGATTTCCGAGTAGCGGCCTTCGTCGGGATTGGCCAGAGGGCGGCGGATGTTGTCCACGCAGACCAGGAGCACCAGCAGGGTCAGGGCTGCCAGAACCCATCGGGAGATTGTGCCGGGGACTGTCATGCGTCAGCCCCTCAACAAAACCACGACCGCGCCACTGCCGCCATCCATGGCGGGGGCGTCGCAAAACGCCAGCACGTCGTCGCGGAATGAAAGTGCCTTTCGCACCTTGCCACGCAAGATCGGCGCGCCGGGCGCCGAGCGCAGTCCCTTGCCGTGGACAATGCGCACGCAGCGGATGCCTGACCGACGGGCATGGAGGAGAAAAGCTGCCATGAGGCTGCGTGCCTCGTCGGACGTGGCGCCATGCAGGTCCAGGGAATCCTGTATCGCCCAGTGGCCACGCTTCAGCTTGCGCAGGATGTCGCGGGACAGGCCCGCGCGCAGGTGGGATTCTGCGTTACCCATTTCATTGAAGTCATCCCAGCCGCCCGCATCAGTCAGCAGATCGGCCATGACCTGGCGATCATCATCAAACCGCTTGGCCGCAACCGGGCGCGGCTTGGGCTTGTCGATGGCTGCACGGTTCTGCGGGGCGGCTGGCTTCACGCCTTCCATCTCCGCACGGAACGCAGCCAGGTCGTCGTCCGGGGCGGGCTTTGAGTTCACTGCGAATATTCGCAGTGGCTACTTCAGGCTTTCCAGGTACTTGTCGGCATCCAGCGCCGCCATGCAGCCGGTGCCCGCACTGGTGATTGCCTGGCGGTAGACATGATCCTGCACGTCACCTGAGGCGAAGACACCCGGCACGCTGGTGGCCGTTGCGCCACCCTGCAAGCCGCTCTTGGTGATGATGTAGCCATCCTTCATCTCCAGCTGACCCGCGAAGATGTCGGTATTGGGCTTGTGACCGATGGCGATGAAGCAGCCGGTCAGACTCAGATCCTCGGTCTTGCCATCTGCAGTGGATTTGATGCGAATGCCGGTCACGCCGGTGTTGTCACCCAGGACTTCGTCCAGCGTATGGTTCCACTTGATGGTGACCTTGCCAGCCGCTGCCTTGGCGAATAGACGATCCTGCAGGATTTTCTCGGAGCGGAACTTGTCCCGGCGATGAATCACCGTGACGTGGCTCGCGATGTTGGAGAGGTAAAGCGCTTCCTCGACGGCGGTATTGCCGCCACCGACTACCGCGACGGGCTGATTCTTGTAGAAAAAGCCATCACAGGTCGCACAGCCGGACACGCCCTTGCCCATGAACTTTGTCTCAGACTCCAGCCCGAGGTATTGCGCTGATGCGCGCGGGCGCGGCGCCGGCCGATCTGCGCGCCACGCTGCGGGCCATGCCGCGGAGCGAGGCCCGCGCCGCGCTGATCCGCCTGGCGCAGGAGGAGATCGCGCGCATCCTGCGGCTGCCCGCCGATGCGGTGCCGGCGGATGCGCCCCTGCCCAGCCTGGGCCTGGACAGCCTGGGCGGGATGGAACTGCGCATGGGGCTGGAGCGACGCATCGGCGTGCAGGTGCCGCTCGCCGCCGTGACCGAGGATTTGACCATCGCCACA
>JANNSU010000066.1:0-164270 GCA_031394355.1 Betaproteobacteria bacterium
GGTTTTTTGGTTTTTCCTTTCGTGTTTAAAATTGTCGTCCCCGCGGCTACCGGGGGGGCCCTGGTTGGTTATATTAATTGTCGTGGGACGGGGGTTTTGGCGGGGGCGAAAACCTTATTTGATTGGGGAAATGACATGAAGAAAATAGCCGTATTCATCGCGACACTTTGCCTGGCGCTGGGCGCATCCGCATCGGCATATGCACAGACGTCGGCCACCAAGGCGGATGCCAAGCCGGTTGCCAAACCTGAGGCGAAGAAGCCTGCCGATGCGCAACCGAAATGGCCGGCCTATCGCGGCAAGAGCTTCCAGGTGAATTTTCCGCCGGGGTGGAAGGTGACGACGCTGGAGGCGAAGAATCCGAAGGAGTCCGACGCGGCCACATTCACATCACCCGATGGCGCGATGCAGCTTTACATCTTCTCGCCGCAGTGGGACGGCACGCCACCCGGCATCGCGCTGGATGCCGCCAAGGAGACCGAGACCGCGAAGAAGACTGAGGCGGGCAAGAGCTCAGATGTGGCCGGCACGTACACCTGGCAAACCATCGCGGCGAAGGACAAAAGCTACACCCGCACATACCAAAGCTTCAAAGGCAAGGACGAGCCGATCCATTGGGTGATCGGGATGAAGTACAAGGATGACGCGGCGCTGGCGAAGTATCGTGCGGACTATGCTCGGTTCAAGGGGTCGCTGGAGCAGTTCGCGGATTGAGGGGGTTCTGATTCCGGCAGCTGGATTTCAGCTGCTGGAATCTATTTGCAGATGGCGTCGCTACAAGCTCTGCCCGTACCACCCCGGCGAGCCAGCCGCTGCAGCCACGGCCGCACGACCAGCGAGACGCGATAGGCGCCCTCCAGCAATTGGGGCAGCGGCGGGATGTCGAGCAGCCGCGCCGCCCAGGCGAAACGTGGCAACGCCTGCCACAGGGCGATGAAGCCTCGGGCACCAGAGACGAGCGTGGTGCCATCGATCGTAACGTGAAACCGGGCCAGCACTTCAGCCCGGGTCAGCCCTGCCGGCAGCATGGCCTCTGCGCGCGCCACATCCACCCAGTGCACCGATTCAGCACCCTCGAGAGACTGATAGAAGGCGATTTCCCGACGGCAAAGCGGGCAAGCGCCGTCGTAAAACACGGTCAGGATTCGGGGGGTGGTTGGGGTCACCTGTGTTGGGCGCTCAAGAGGCTGATTCGTTCCGTTGCACAAGCAGCAAGTGCAGATCATACGAATATTCGCACATGTCGAGTCCCCTTGAATTCATCAGGCTGGTGGAGCAGTGCGGTATTGCTTGGCATGAAAAGGCACTGGGGCAACGCTTCTACAATGGGAGCGGTCATTCTGCTAAAGTAAGGAATCCTTACTTTGTCGGAGAGGCGCCATGCTCGCCAAAATGACTGCCAAAAATCAGTTGACCCTTCCCAAGAGCGTCACCAACGAGGTTGGGCCGACTGAATATTTCGACGTGCAGGCGAAGGACGGGCAAATCATCTTGACGCCGGTGCGCATCCAACGGGCAGACGCTGTACGCGCCAAATTGGCCGAACTGAATCTGGATGAGTCCGACATCGCGAACGCCGTTACGTGGGCGCGCAAAGGCGGGAAAGCTCCACGGTGAACGCCCGAAGCCGGGTGGTGCTGGACACGAATACCGTTGTCTCAGCACTGCTCTTCACACACGGCAGACTGGCCCCATTGCGTACTGCATGGCAGAGCAAGGCGTTTCTTCCCGTCGTTTCAACTGCGACAGCCGGTGAGCTGATCCGGGTTCTGGCGTATCCGAAATTCAAGTTGACCGCTGCCGAGCAAGAGGAGTTGCTGGCCGACTTCCTGCCGTATTGCGAATCGTGGCAGGTCCCAAAGGTGCTCAAGGGCGTACCGCCGTGCAGGGATGCCGATGACTTGATGTTCCTGCAGCTCGCTGTGGCAGCGAAGGCGCGCTATCTCGTCTCTGGAGACAAGGACTTGCTGGCCGTTGTGCCCAAGGCGCCGCTGCAGATCCTTGCGCCTGAAGCATTCCTGAAAGTGCTGGCCGGTCCATGATGGCCAAATCGGATGCGGATTGTGCATTTGCGTTGCTGTCCTCCGCACGCATCTTTGACGCATCAATGTTTTGAGACACCCGCGACATTGGGTGATCAGCGCAATGCAGGTTGATCGGCCTTGTAGTCCGTTCTCAAATCAGCTACATTTGTTTTCAATCTGAGATCACTAAAGCCCGCGCGATGCTTGCTCAACAACTCTTCGGCACCACCCGTTCCGCGATTCTGGCCGCCCTGTTCACGCGGCCTGAGGCGCGGCTGCATGGGCGTGAGCTGTCACGGCTGACAGGTGGCTCGCCGGGTACGCTGCACCGGGAGCTGACTGCACTGCACTCGATGGGTTTGTTGAACCGCGAGGAGGTAGGGCGGCAAGTGTTCTATTCCGCCAACATGGCGCATCCCATTTTCAGCGAGCTTGCCGGAATCTTCACCAAGACTGCTGGCATTGCGGACGTACTCGCAGCAGCGTTGCTTCCGTTAGGCGGGAAGGTGAAGGCCGCTTTCATCTATGGCTCCGTGGCCGCCGATGCAGCGCGGCCGGAGAGCGATGTGGATGTAATGGTGATTGGCACGGCGACGTTGCGCGACGTGGTGGCAGCACTCTCGGTCACCCGTGAACGCATCGGGCGAGAAATCAATCCCACCGTGATGAAACCTGCAGACTTCACCATGAAGCTGAAGGCGAAGGACGGATTTGTGAAGCAGGTGTGGCAATCTCCCAGAATCTGGCTGGTAGGTGACGATGGATCGATTGCAAACGTCGATCGAGGTGCTCGTCGTTGAACTTCGACGTCATCATCATCGGCGCCGGTGCCGCCGGCATGATGTGCGCGGCCACGGCGGGGCAGCGCGGGCGACGGGTGTTGCTGATCGATCACGCAACCAAGCTCGCGGAGAAGATCCGCATCTCCGGCGGCGGGCGCTGCAATTTCACCAATCTGCATTGCCGGCCGGAGGCGTTTCTTTCCAAAAATCCGCACTTCGCACGATCCGCACTCTCTCGCTACACGCAGCACGACTTCATCAAGCTGGTGGAGCGGCATGGCATCACGTGGCACGAGAAGACGCTGGGGCAGCTCTTCTGCGACGACAGTGCCAAGCAGATCATCCAGATGCTTAAGACGGAGTGTGATCGCGGCCAGGTGCAATGGGCGATGCCGGCGACAGTGGAGCGGATTGCCCGCGTTGAAGACAACGCGACCGTTCGGTATGTGGTGGCAACATCGAAAGGCGAGTTCAGCGCCGAGTCGATTGTCATCGCCTGCGGTGGCCTCTCCATTCCCAAGATCGGCGCCACGCCCTTCGGCTACAAAGTCGCAGAGCAGTTCGGCCTGCCGATCATTCCACCCAAGCCCGCCCTGGTGCCGCTCGCCTTGCCGCCTGAATGGCTGCAGAAATTCGGCGAGCTGTCAGGTTCTTCGTTCGACACCATCGCGAGTGTGGCGGATGCCGGGTTGGCAAAGTCGAAGCGTGACCGACTGCCTGACTTTCGCGAGTCCGCACTGATCACGCATCGCGGGCTCTCCGGCCCGTCCATTTTGCAGGTGAGCTCGTACTGGCAGCAGCAGGGCGGGCGCGGCGCGATTGCGCTGAATCTGCTGCCTGGCGTGGATGTGGCGGCATGGCTCGCGCCGCATCGGCAGAGTCGCAACACGCTGGCGCAACTGCTGGCCGATGTATTGCCGAAGCGTATCGCGGATCAGTTTGCGATCGCGTATGGCTGGACGCTGCCGCTGGCGGAGTGTTCCAACGTGGTGGTGAGCGAGATGATTGCAACTCTCACGGCGTGGCGCATCCAACCTTCCGGCACGCTGGGCTATGAAAAAGCCGAAGTGACATTGGGCGGTGTGGATACGGATGCGCTGTCTCAGCAGACGATGGAGGCGAAAGCCGTGCCCGGGCTCTTCTTCATCGGCGAAGTCGTTGACGTGACCGGGTGGCTGGGCGGGTACAACTTCCAGTGGGCGTGGAGCTCTGCAGTGGCGGCGGGGGAGGTGGTGTAGCGGGATTGCGACTATGCGAAGTCCAGTGGACTTCGCATGGACGCCGAAGGCGGTCCCGAAGGGACGGCAAAGGGAATTAGAATCGCATGCGATTCGCCTGCAGCCGCCTGGGTTCGATGCAGCGAACCCAGGGGATCGCTCAAAGCGGTTCAGCAACAATATTCGCAAGGCTACAAAGAATGAGCCGTCATCCCGGCGAAAGCCGGGATCCAGTCATGTAGCCCGGATGCAGCGCAGCGGAATCCGGGCTCCCCCATTCACCACGTTCCCGGATTTCGTTTCACTGCATCCGGGCTACAAAACCGCTGTTGCCACTATTCGAAATTCCCCCGCACGCTACCGGCCCGGCTGCACGCTCGCCACCGGCCGCGCCATGTCGCGCGCGGCGATGCAGAGGTCGATGCGCTCCAGCGCCTGATCATAGCGACGCTGGCCGCCGAGAAATTTCGCCGCGCGATCCTTGAAGAAGTTCACGAACTGCACACGATCATCCTTCGTGCAGAGCCGTGCCAGCGGAGTCATGGTCTGGCCGGCCGTGTCCTGCGGCACCTTGGCGGCGATGGCGTCGAAGTTGGCGCGCACAAAGGTGAAGGCGGCCGCGCGGTTGTGTTCATCCTCCAACGCATCGTTGAGGAAGAGCAGCACATCGCGGCCGTTCATCCGGTCCGTGTTGCCCTGCTTTGCCACGAGCAATTCGTGTGTGGCGCGGCGAAGCGCAGGGTCTCGCACCAGTGCGAGCGCGTTGCCGAGCATGCGTGTCTCGCGCCGATCCTGATTCGCCGTCAGCGCTGCGATGAGCCGCTCATGGGTGGCGCGGTCGGCGAAGCGCGCCGCGGTTTGCAACACCGGCTCCACCATCGAGGGCGATACGGCGGTGCGGTCATCCAGCCACCTCAAGGCAAGCGAGCGAGCGTCAAGCCGCAGCGTCTCGCCGTCCTTGTTCGTGCGCGCCAGCTCCGCAACGACGGGCAGCAGGGTGACGCGGAGGTTACGCGTGCGGTCGTCCTCGCCTGGCTTTTCCTGCCAGGAGAGCTTCAGCGCGATGGGCAGCATGTCGCGCTTCACGATCTCCTGCGTGCGGCGCTGCTGCTTGGGGTTGAGCCAGGCGTCTCGCTGGGACTGCAGCAGTAGCGTGGCCTGGCGCTTCACGACGGCAGAAGGATTGCGAATATTCGCACTTGCCCATTCCAGCGCAGCGTCGATGGGCATGAGCCCGGACTCTGCGCGGAGCGCGGCGTCGGACAAGAGCGCCACCGCCTCCTGCTCCGGCAGACGCAGGACATGGGTATTCAGCTTCTTTTCCAGTGCGGCGTCGTAACGCGTGACGTAGTAGCCCACGCCATTCGCATTGCCCAGCAACCAGTCGGGGCACGCTTTTGCTGTCGTGAGCGGGACGAGCTTGGGTGCGTTGGAAATCTCCATGCATTGCGTATCGACCTTGGCACCCTGGCCAAACTTGAAGCACGCGGGCGTGGTCCAGTCCATATCCGCCGCCTGCGAGCCGACAGGGCGCAGACGCTGTTGCGACACTTTCACCGCGATGTTCTTGCCCGCGCATTGCAGGGACACATCGACCAGCGGCACGCCGGGCTGCTCGATGAAGGCGGTGAAGGCTTTCAGCGCGTCGTCCTTCTTGCCTGCGGCCTCGCCGAGGGCGCGGAAGAAATCTTGCGAGGTCGCGTTGCCATAGGCATGACGCTTCATGTAGTTGCGCACACCTTCGCGGAATTGCTCGGGTGTGAGCCAAGCTTCGAACATGGAGAGCACCTGCCCGCCCTTCTGGTAGGTGATGCGGTCGAACGCAGCCATGACATCGCCCTTGGCCTCGACAGGATTCTTGACCTTGCGGGTGGAGGCGAGCTTGTCGGCGTTGATGGCCTGGCTCCGCGCATAGGCGCGAAAGAAGCCGTCGTCCCACTCGGGCTTGAACTGATACAGGATCTTCTGGCCCATCCAGGTGGCGAAGGCTTCGTTCAACCAGATGTCGTCCCACCAGACCGGCGTGACGAGATTGCCGAACCACATGTGCGCAATCTCGTGCCCAGCGACGCTGGCATAGCGACGCTTGAACGCTGTCGTCTCCTCATGTGGCTTGGCAAGCATGAGGTTGGCGCTGTAGGTGATGAGGCCGACATTCTCCATCGCGCCGAAACTGATGGCCTGCGGGATGGTGACGCTGTCGAGCTTCTCGAACGGATAGGGCGAGCCGAAGTAATCCTCCATGAGCTCCAGAATCTTCGGCGTGGTTTCCTTCACCCAGGCGAGCTCGCCCCCACGGCCCTTCGGCACGTAGTACTTCAATGCGGTTTTCTTCTTGCCAGCCGTACCACCATCCACGACATCGAAGGGGCCAACGGCCAGCGCGATGAGATACGAGGGCAGCGGCTTGGTCCAGGCGAACGCATGTCGGCGCCAGCCGGGCTTGTCCGGCACATCGTAGGCGGCAACGATCGGCGTGTTGCTGACAGCGAGGTTGCCGGGCGGCACATCAAGCGTGAGCTGCCAGGGTGTCTTCCAGCCCGGCTCATCGAACGACGGAAACGCGCGCCGCGCAAACAGCGCCTCGAATTGCGAGAGGACATACCAGTTGCCGGCTTCTTCCTGCTTGAACAGACCACGCGTGGATAGCGGCTCAAGTTCGCCGCGATAGCGAATATTCGCAATGGCGATGCCGGGATCGAAATGCGATGGCTCGTAGATTGGCGCCGGTGGAGAACGCGGTGGCATGGGAAGCTGCTCGGCCGGGGGCGCGGGCGGTGTGCTCGCGGCACTCGGCGGCGGCGTTGGCACGGGCAATTCGCCGGATGACTCAGGCGGCGCCGCTCTCGTCGGCGGCACCTCGGCCCAAGCATCGAGCGCGATGATGTCGTCGTTGATCTTGCGCACACGCGCCTGATACGTGCGCGCACCCTGCTTCACCTCGATCGACTCGATGGCGAGGTTGGTGGCGTTGAGCCAGATGGTGGGCGCGGTGTGTTTCACGTCAAAGGTGAGGCGAAGCTCGCCCTCAAAACGGCTCTCACGCGGGTCGATGGCAAGACGGGCCTCGTACTTCAGCGGCTTGGCGATGTCGCCGAGGCGGAATGTGGGGGTGGGCGGTTGCGCAGCGAGTTGGGCGTGGGCCGGGCCGGCCGCAATCCAAGAGGTAAAAAACAGCACAAGTGACATGACAAAAATGCGTTCCATTGCGTAGGCTTCTCGTCGGGCGATCTGCCGATTGTAAGGAAAGTCGCCCGCCAAAGCCCGCGCTTGGCATAATGCGGTGAGGAAATGTTCTCGTGAACATCAAGAAATCCATCATCTTTGCGGCCAGTGGCATGGCCCTGTTGCTCATCGCCATGTGGCTCGCGGCCGGCTTGCCGACACGATTGATCGTGTCCGAGCTGGACAGCAACGCCCTCCTTGCGCTGGTGCTTCGATTCATGCGCAAGAGCGACTGGATTGCAACGCCGTTCTTCGTGGTGCTCGCGAGCAGCGCCACACTGTCCGCCGCGCTGGGCTTGCTGATTGCGCTCCGTCGCGGACTGGAGCAAGCCGCGCTGGACCTCGCGCTGGCCCTGGGTCTGGTCGCGTTTTTTCTGGCCATGGTTTTCCTCGCGCCGCTCACGCCGCTGCTCGCGCCTCACATCGCAGCATGGCCTGCTGCATTCTTGCTGGACGCCGCATCCCTGGCATCGGTCTTCTGTGCCGCGCATTTCTATCTGCGGTTCTGGCTCGGACATCCCCGCGCAGTAACTCGCGAGGAGGTCCTTGACTTCAACTGGCGCATCACTGAGCGGCAGATGCGCAATGTTCAAGGATGGCGCAAGCGCTGGTATTTGCGGAACCGGACCGAGGAGGAATGGGTCGCGCACGAGAGAGCGCGCGCGGCGCCGCTGGCGGCGCGTTCGTTCGACCTGTTCACTACACACCGTGGTCTCATGATTCAGCTGACCGTCGCGATGGTCGTTGCACTGCTGTGGCGACCGTGGGTGCATGCCTGGTCAAGCGACCCACTTCTGGTCTCCTTTTTCGCAATCGTGCCGATCTACATGCTGCTGCTCATGCCAGGCATCCAGGTCGCGTATCTGATTCGCCTTCACCGCGAACACGGCAGCCCGGAAGATGTGCGCAAGGTCGAGTGGATTCGGGCGGCCTATGTGGCGATTTTCGTGATGCTGTTGCTGCCCTCGTGCACCCTGCCTCTGATCGTGGCCATCGGCTACGTAGGCGGCGAGCCCGTGATCATGTGGTTGATCAAGCATGCAGTGCTTGAAAAGTGGTTGCACGCTCTGCTCTTGACGTTCATGTCGACGCCATTGATCTATCTGCTTGCGCTGGGCGCATCGATTCTGGCCCGCGGGACCGTTGACCCCCGGCTTGCGTTGCGTCGCTTCACGCTGTGGACCCTGCTTGGCCTGGTGCTGACGTTCTTGTTCGTGCTGACCGAGCGCGCCCTGGCGCTGCAACTCGTCGCGTGGCTGACGCTGCCCGCAGAATCCGGTGCCGTGCTGGCCGGTGCCGTGGTCGCGGTGACCTTCATGCCCATTCGCCGTTTCATGGAGACATGGATACGTCGCCTGGTGGAGCGGTTGATGCCAACCGCGTTGCTGGCCTCGGGAGAGCGCAAGGAGGTTGCTGTTGCCCTGATCGACATCACGGGCTACACGGCCCTCTCGGCGAAGGATGAGTCTGCGGCCGTGATCGCGACCACCCTTCTGCAGAAGGAATGCCGCCGCGTTGCGGAGTTGCGCAATGGCCGTGTCATCAAGTCCACCGGAGACGGTGCGTTACTCGCGTTTGAAACGGCGGAAGAGGCTGTCCATGCTGTCAGGGAGATTCATGATGGCTATGCCAAGGGCAGCGATGCGCTGAACTTGCCCAATCTAAGCCTCCATTCGGGCCTTCACTGGGGCGAAGTGGTGGAGCTGCACGACGGCGACATCTATGGCCAGACCGTGAACACGACCGCGCGAATTACAGACTTCGCCAAGGCGGGCGAGATCGTCCTGAGCGAAGCTTTGACAGCCATGCTGCCTCAACATGTCGCTGCCCTTGAGCCGGCCGGAGCGCAACGATTCAAGAATATGCCGGAGCCAGTGAATTGCTTCAAATTGGCCTGACTGCGGGCTTGCGAATATTCGCAAGGCAATCCGCTCCGCTACACTGCGGGGCATGAACTCCTATCAAGTCTTTGCCCGTGTTGGTGCCGTCTGCGTGCTTTCCATCGCCCTGCTCACAGGCTGCGCCACCAACGCGCTACTGCCAAAGGAGCTTTCCATGTCTGCCGTGGAGCTGACCACGCGCATGGAAAAGCGATTCCCGGTCGAGCGCACTGCCGGTGGCCTGGTCGATGTCACGTTCTCGAAGCCCGTGGTGAGCTTTGCCTCACCACGCATGATGACGCGCCTGAACGTGAGCGGGCGAATGCTCATGTCCAACAGCCTGGCCGAGGGCACGCTGACATTGTCGGGAATACCGCACTACGACCCCTCTGTGCGCGGACTCTTCCTGAAGGACGCAAGGGTGGATCGCGTCGATCTGGGCCGTATGCCCGAAGCCTTGTCCGTGGCCCTGGCGCGGTTGGCAACCCAACTCGTGAAGACCCAGTTTGAAGAGAAACCCTTTCACACATTTCGCGAAGAGGACTTCACGAAGTTTGGCATCGGCTATGAACCGCTGGGGTTGAGCGTGCGTAACGATGCGCTGGTGCTGACGCTGCGCCGCTGACCCGCCGATGGGCTTGGGGCAAGAACACGCCGTCAGATTCCTGCCCGCTTTCAGGCTCGATGCATCAGCAGGACCGGGCCGCGTCGCACCGTATAATTCAGCCCACGCATGGATCCCATCCTCCTCTTCAAGGCGTTCATCCTCGGCATCGTCGAGGGACTGACCGAATTCCTCCCCGTTTCCTCAACGGGCCATCTCATCATCGTCTCCGACCTGATGGGCGTGAATGATGAGAAGGGCAAGATATTCGATATCGTGATCCAGCTGGGCGCGATTCTGGCGGTGGTATGGGAGTACCGTGCGCGCTTCATGGCGGCATTCACTGGTGTTACGCATGATCCGAAGCAGCAGCGCTTCGTGTTGAACCTGTTCGTGGCGTTCCTGCCGGCGGCGATTCTCGGTCTCGCCTTCGCGAGTCACATCAAGAAGTTCCTGTTCAACCCCACAGCCGTTGCGATCGCGCTGATCGTGGGCGCGCTGGTGATCTTCTGGGTGGAGCGTCGCAAGGATGCGCCTGTACGAGTGATGACTGTCGACGACATGACGTGGCAGGACGCACTGAGGGTGGGCCTGGCGCAGTGCTTCTCGCTCATTCCCGGCACATCCCGCTCCGGCGCGACGATCATTGGCGGCATGCTGTTCGGTCTGTCACGAAAGACTGCAACCGAGTTCTCCTTTTTCCTCGCGGTGCCGATCATGTTTGCCGCTACGGGGTATCAGCTGGTCAAGTATCGCGATCTGTTTGTCGCCGCCGACATTGCGCCCTTCGCAGTCGGCTTTGTTGTGTCCTTCATTGCGGCACTCATTGCGGTGCGCGCGTTGGTGCGATTCGTGGCGACGCATGACTTCCGAATATTCGCGTGGTACCGCATCGTGCTGGGTGTCGCGGTGCTGGCGTACTTCCACCTCATCACTTGAGCGTTGGGGCCATGACCCGGATGCGAATATTCGCGTAACGGGGCCTGGCTATTTTGTGAACCACTCCGGCACGAGGATCGGAGAGCGTCGACCCACGCACTTCTCCAGGATGTCCATCTCCTCGTTGGTGTGGGTTTCAAACGGGGCAGGCCGGAAGCGCGAGCCATCGGTTGCCTGCAGGGCAACGAGCCGAGGCGTGTGGTTGCGCGATTCGATGGTCTCGCGATCCTTGGGATCGTCGTTCGACGCAAGATCGACGGTGCCCCAGCAGGTACAGAAATAGGTGCCGTTACCGCGGGTCTCGACATACACGCCAGTGCCGCGGATGCCTGCCGTGATGGTGCCTGCGCTCAAGCGACGTTGGCCTGACGCACGCCGAAAAACCGCACCGAAGGCGCCGGTCACCAGTCGCAACAAGCCAATACGATCCTTGTTGTCGTCGCTCGGCGTGAGCAATAGCTCACTGCGACTACGCAGCATGTAGGCGTCCTCACCGACAATGAACACGATGTAGCCGTCACTGCCGGTCATGACCTTGTCGCCGACCCTGATACGAGTAGCGCGTGTTGCAAGCTGGCCGTTGACAAGCACCGTCCCGCGCAAGTCGTGGATTTCTGTCTTGATCTGTCCGCTGGCTGGTGCCATGACGCTTGCCGCAAGTGCCGCTGACGCCAACAGGAATGTGCGGCGGGCAGCGCGGTGGGACACACCGGCTACTTGTCCAAGATGCGGGCCGTCTTCAACCGGCTCGGCAGGGAATCGGTCAGACGGGAATAATGTGGAATGGGCCATGAGGATGTGTCTCCCGCAGTTGCCGTTGCTTACACCAGGCGCTGGTACCGGGCGTTCATACAGGATCAGGGCGATTCATGCCTCGCAACACCGATGTACTGGCGGATGAGCGCGAGGAGTTGGTCTTCCTGGTAGGGCTTGCCCATGTACTCGTTCACGCCAATTTCCATCGCATGGTTACGATGCTTGTCAGCCGTGCGCGAGGTAATCATGATGATGGGAATCTTGCCGAATTTCGCATCGGCACGGACGTTGCGCGCGAATTCGAAACCATCCATGCGCGGCATCTCGATGTCGAGCAGGATGATGGCGGGCTGGATGTCCTGCAGTTGCTTCAACCCGTCGATGCCGTCTTTGGCGGTGGCCACTTCGTAGCCTTCACGCGTGAGCATCCGGCTCGTGATCTTGCGCACGGTGAGTGAATCGTCTACCACCATGACGAGTGGCACTGTCGGGGCCGGTGCTGCGATAACGGGCTCGGCAGCCTCCGGGCCATCCGGATCGCCGGCCATCGTGGTCCGTGCGAGCACAGTGGGTTGCGGCTCTGGTGTGGTCAGGACATCAGTTTCGATGGCGACCGCAGCCCCCGCTGCTTCGCGGAATATGAGGTGGACCGGGTTCAGGATCAGCACGATCTGACCATTACCCAGCACCGTGGCGCCGGATACGCCAGGCAGACGGGCGAGCTGCGGCCCGATCTGTTTCACCACGACTTCGCGATTGCCAATGATTTCATCGATCTGCACCGCAGCGCGTTGCTGGCCGCTCTTGGCGAGGATGGCGTAGGCACGCTTCAGCACCGACTGCTGCGGAATGCCGCCCAGCAGGGCCTCCAGCGAGCGGAAGGGATAGCGATTTCCTTTCCAGTCGATGCCGGTCATGGACAGCATGCCGTCGTATTTCTTGCCCTTGTATTCCTGGACCTGCTCGACCATCACCGAGGGGATGGCGTACATGTTTTCGCCCACGCGGACCATGACCGCCTGGGTGACCGCAAGCGTGAGGGGAAGGGTGATGACAAACGTGGTGCCCTTGCCGTAGATCGACGACATCTCGATCCGGCCACCAAGCGAAACGATTTCGTTCTTGACCACGTCCATGCCCACACCACGGCCGGAGATGGCGGTCACTTCGCTGGCGGTGGAGAAGCCCGGCATGAAGATGAATTGGGCGAGCTGATCCTCGGGCAGGTCGTCAGACGCCTGCATGAGTCCCGCTTCGATGGCGCGCGTGCGGATGCGCGGATAGTTGAGGCCGGCGCCGTCGTCACGCACGGTCAACACGACTTCGTTGCCGACCTGGTTGGCGTCAATGCTGATTTCGCCAATTTCGATTTTGCCCGACTCCGCGCGCCGTTCCGGTGTTTCCAGGCCGTGCGCAACGGCATTGCGAATCAGGTGCTCGAACGGCGCAGTGATTTTTTCCAGCACGGAGCGGTCCAGCTCGACGCGTGCGCCGCGGAATTCGAGGTTGACCTTCTTGTTCAGCTCCTTGGCGGTCTGGCGAACGATACGGTAGAGGCGATCCTGCAGGTTGCCCAACGGCACCAGCCGCACGCCCATCAACCCCTGCTGCAGGTCACGGTTCAGGCGGCCCTGGTGCGTCAGCGCTGCATCCACCTCATCGAGGTTCTTCTGCAAGCTCTGCTGCAACGTAACCACGTCATACAGGCTCTCGGCCAGGAATCGGGTGACTTCCTGCATGCGGGAGAACCGGTCGAACTCAAGGGGATCGAAAGTCTCGGAGTGTTCATCACGCTCCTTGATGCGCGAGGACATCGCCGACTCGGCCTCGATCTCGATCTCGCGAAGCTGAACCCGCATGCGGGTCACGTTCTCGGCAAGTTCGGCAATGCTGCGCTTGAAGGTGGTCATCTCGCCATCGACCCGGGAACGGGTAATGGCCAGCTCACCGGCTTCGTTCACGAAGCGGTCAATGAGGTCCGCATTGACGCGCAGCAGTGCCTGGCGTTCACGGCCCTCGATCTGCACTTCCTCGCGCATGGCTGCCGCGGCGGCGGCCATGACGGCAATGGCGCCCGGCTTGTCCTTTTGATGCTCGAACAGATCAGAAATCGGCACTTCGATCGCAGGCAGCAACTCTTTGCCCGCATCAAGGCGATCTATGGAGCCGGTAAAGCGGTCCCAGTACTCATCGACGCGGTCGAATCGGCCCGTTGCTGGCGCACCTTCGGCGTCCATCTCGACGATCTGGGTTTCGATGACGTGGGCAAGTTCCCCCAGCCGCATGAGGCCGGCCATGCGTGCACTGCCCTTGAGCGTGTGCATGTGCCGGGACAGCTCGACAACAGGTGAGTGGTCTGTCGGCGTCAACTTCCATGCACGCAGACTCTCACCAACACTTGGGACGATTTCCTTTGCTTCTTCCAGGAAGATGGGCAGAAGGTCGGTGTCAATGTCATCCTGAATGCGGCGCTTGTCCTTGCCGGCTTCAAATGGTGCAGAGGCATCGTCGGGTGCTGCCGGGACATCGCCGACAGCCATTGCGGGAGATGTAAGTGGTGGCGCGAAGGCAGATTGGGTCGGCGCAGATGCCGTGACCACGGGGGCTTCGACTGCAACGGGAGCAGGCTCCGGCGCAGCCGTCGACGAAACGAGGGCATCAACAGCGACTTGCTCATCGGCCGCAACGAATCCGGCTGCGGCCACACCCGCGCCAGCAAGGCCGGCGACCACACCCCCCACGATACTGCCGAAATTGAGCGCCGGTTCAGGCGCATCCACGGGGGGAACAACCAGTGCCGCTGTCTCGACTGAGGGCGGCTCATCAAAGAATGCCGCATCGACTTCCGTGACAACCTCAGACAGCGGCAGCGGTTCTGCTTCAGGCAGCGGCGGTACGGCATCCGACGCGAGGGCTTGTTCCGCCGAGAATTCGACTACGGAAACCGGCTCGGCTGCCACATCGGTTTGCGCGGTTGCTGGCTCTGCCGCAAACAGGCCAATAACCTCCTCGTCAGGCGTTGGCACAGTCAGGTCCACCGCTGCCGGCAGCTCCGCCGGGGACGGCTCGTCAAAGAACGCTGCGATCTCGGGTGACTCGGTTTGCTGAGGCTCTGCCGGCGGTGCGGGCTCGACCGTTGTCGGCACAGGCGCGTCGAGGAAGCTGAAGTCTGGTGCCGCCTCAGCAGGCAAAGGCGGTGGCAGCGGCGGTGGCGCAGTGCCCAGATCCAACGCGGGCATGTCGAACTTCATCTCTGCCGCCGTTGCAGGAGCTTCCGGGGCTGGCTCCAGCGCCGGCATCGCCAGGTCAAAAGGCAGATCGGAAACAGGAGCCGCTACAGCTTGTTCGGCTGGGCTGTTTGTGCGAGCCTCGACCTCCGGCACAGCGGCTGTGAGGAAATCGAACGCAGCAACATCGATCGGACCCCCATCTTCGGCAGGTGATGTCGTTGAAGCGTCGGACGCCATCACTTCTGCAGCGGCTGGGGCTTCGGCCGATACCGCTGCCTCAACTGGCGCATCCGGTTGCAGGCCGTAAAAGCGGCCCGTGCGAATCATCGTATCTTCGCCCTGTCGCTCCGACTGCAAGATGCGCTCACTCAGACCGTCGATCTCGGCTGCCAGGTCGGGCCGCCCCAAGGGTGAAGCGCGATCTTTCAAGGACGCAATCATGTGTCCAAGCACATCAACCGCGTTCCGCACCTTCGCCAATTCATCAGGCTGGCGCGTCGTCGGAATTTCTATCGCTGTCTTGGCCCACTTTTCCAGCGCATGAGCAAGCTCTGAAAGCGTCAAGATTCCCGTGGTGTTGGAAGAGCCGGTCAACGTGTGCGCAGCGCGCATGAATTCATGGGAGACCGCAATCGTCGAATCCGCCTCCAGCGCAGCGCATTCGCGTTGCAGCGTCTGCAGATGATCCTGTGCCTCCTCGAGATAGATATCGAAAAGCGGGGCAAATATGATGATGTCGCCAATGGCGATATGGTCGTCTGGCATTGCTGGCTCGGCAGGCTCTTCCACAGCCATGTCGAGTGCAGCCACCACGGGTTCCGGCACAACCGGGGCGGCGTCTCCCGGGAACACAGGCTCCTTGTCGCTCTTGATCGCTTCTGCGAGCCCGAAAATGACCGAGCCGTCTATCGCAGCGCGGCCCGTCTGCTGCAAATCATTCACCCATTGCGAGAAGGACCGCGCCGAGAAGCCGATGAACTTCATCAGGCTGGACGAGGCGGATTTGTCCTCCTTGAGCCACTTGTTCATGACCTGCTCTGCCTGCCACGCGACCTCTCCCAGATCGGTGAGTCCAACCATCCGACCGCTTCCCTTCAGCGTATGGAACCCACGACGAATGGTGGTGAGCGCCTCTCTGTCACCGGGCGATGCCTTGACGCTATCCAGGTTCTCCTCGATGGTGGCGACAACTTCGTCGGCCTCTTCAAGGAAGATCTCCAGCAGCTCGGCATCGACCTCGGAGCCTTCCTTGTCCAGTAGCTGCACCGACTGCGCCGACGGCTCAGGCATATTCGTGGGCGCTGTTGGGGCGATGATGCTGAGCGCCTCGTGCAAACCGGTCTTTCCGGGATCCGCCGCCGTCTCCAGCAAAGAGAGCGCCTTGGATGACTGTTCGATGGTGTCCTTGTCGGCAACAACTTCGGCGTCACGCCGGATATCTTCCACCGCCTGCTTCAGCTGGTCGCGCGTAGCCGTGCGTTCAGGCTGGCTCTTCCATTCCTGATAGAGCTCCTGCGCTTTTTGCTTCTGCTCTTCCACATCCGCTGCCGATACGGAAGACTTTACGGCTGGCTTGACTTCTTGCGGCTTCTCGGCGAGCCCGAAACGGAACAAGGCAGGCATCAGGGACTCAAGCGGGTGGGCGGTGCCCTGCTGCAGCGCGCCTATGTATAGCCCCAGTGCCGACACACCTTCAGCAACACTTTCGGCGTCCTCTCCCTCTCCCTTGCTGGCACCGCTGGCGTAATCCGCCACGCGCCTTGCAATGAGCTGATTCAGCGCAGCCGCCTCGTTGAGATCCAGAATCGCCAGCGCACCTTGGACCTGGTTGAACAACGAAGCCAACGGCTTCAGCTCGCCCGCTTTGAGCGGATCCCGGAAGTATCCGTCCAGCACTTGCTCAATCTGCTGCAGGTTGACCTGAACTTCCTGCCCCACTTGGAAGATCAGCAGGCGCTCCTGGGCGCGACGACTCATGTCATCCATAAGCCCAGCAGCAGCCGGGTCGATGGCCGGCAGCACGGCGCCACTCTGTGCGGATGTCACTCGACCGGCAACACTGCGCGCCTGCGCAGAAAACTCGGGACCAAGCCGGAAGAAGTTTTCCAGCGAGTTCTCCAGGAACAACATGGCTGTGGCGACTTCAAGGGCCACCGTCTCTGAAGCCGACAATGAGGATGAGCGCAGGCTGGCCCCCACGCTACCTATCGCGCGGAACACCAGCGTGATGTCCGGATTGCCCACCTTTGTGCTGGTCTGCACCAACAGCTCTGCCTGCTTCACAAACCCCTCGATGACGCTGCGGTTGCCAGAGGTAAACTTGAGCCATGCATCTTTGAGCTGTGCGGTCTGGTCACGCAAGGTTCGCAACGCGCTCTTGACGCTCTCGTTCGCGGCATCGCCCCGGGCCTGCTCATCTTGTGCCAGCAAATCCTCGAGACTGAACAGTGAACGAATCTGACGTATGCGATCGGAGTTGGCCGAGCTCTTGCCGACAACGAGAAGAAGATCGCGGAACAGACGTTCCGGTACTCGTTGCGTACCCTCTTGCAGCATCTTGATCTGCTGATCGATCTTGCCAAACAATGCGACGGCAATCGATCGCTGATCAGCGCTGCTCTGGGCAACCGCATCCAGAAAACCGCTGGCAGTGAACCAGAACGTGCGCGACGCCGAATGCAACTGAAGCGCCTCGACACCCAGCACGGCTTCCTTCATGAGACGTACGCCGTTGTCGAAGTCCTTGTCGCGGAGAAGTTTCAGCAAGCCTGCCTGGAACGAACCGCGTTTCAGTTTGAGGGAATGCTCCAGCATTTCGCGGGTCGGTACGACAACCGTATCTTCAGGCGGCGGCAGTGCAGCCGTCAGGTCGGGGAAAAACAGGTCGCTTTCTGACGCATCTGTCGCGCCGCGCAGCTTGGCAAGCTCCACATAGGCTGGCGCCAACGCCATCGGCCGGTTCGGCGACCCACCCAGCAAGCTGTCCAGATAGCCAGACAAGGCAGACATGCCCTTCTTCGCCGTGACGATGATTGCCCCCACGCTGACGCCGGGATCTGCCAGGAGGGTTACTGCCTTCTCGATTTCTTCATTGAACCTCGCAGCGGTGCCGAGGCCGACCATGGACAACGCGCCAGTCACCTGATGAAGGTGGGTCTGCACGAACTTGAGGGCCTTTGCATCCGAAGCATCGGCAGCCACTTTGTCCAGATGTTGTCTCGCCTCGGACAGTGAATGGTCGATCTCTGTCTTTACCCATGACAGGGGACCGACATCAAACGTATTGGCGACCGCAGCTGCCATGAATTGAATCCGCGTGTTTTCTGTTTGTCGGGATTAGAGCTTGAAGCCGGACACGGAAGCCTTCAGGTCATTTGCAACAGAGGCCAAGTCCTGAATGGAGCTTGCGGTCTGTTGGGTACCTACCGTTGTCTGGCGTGTGATCTCAAGAATGTCCTGCATGTTCTTGGCCACCTTGTTTGCCGATGCGGCCTGCGTTTGGGTATCAGAGGAGATCTTTTGAATCAGCGTCGAGAGGTTCTTCGTTACCGAGTCGATCTCAGACAACGCCTGGCCGGCAGCATCGGACAGCTTTGCTCCTTCCACCACGCCCTGTGTCGACTTTTCCATGGCGGCCACCGCATCCTGAGTGTCCGCTTGAATTGTCTTCACAATGGCGCCGATCTGCTTCGTCGCCTCGGCGGAACGTTCAGCGAGTCGCTGGACTTCTTCCGCAACCACCGAGAAACCGCGACCTGCGTCGCCGGCAGATGCTGCCTGGATGGCTGCGTTCAGCGCCAACACGTTCGTCTGTTCGGTAATGTCGGTGATCAGTTCCACAATCTCACCGATTTCCTGCGAGCTTTCGCCAAGACGTTTGATCCGCTTTGATGTTTCCTGGATCTGGTCTCGGATGTCATTCATACCCGAGATGGAGTTCTGCACGGCAAGCCGCCCCTTGTCTGATGCGGCAAGAGAGCGCATGGCGACCTGCGCGGACTCTTCGGCACCACGCGACACTTGCGCCAGCGTTTCGGCCACACCCAACACCTGCTGCGTCGTTTCCTGAATCTCCTTGGACTGCTTTTCGGCTGCGTCGAGCAGCTGCACAGCCACGGCCTGGGCTTGCTGGGACTTGACCGACACCTGAGTGGAGGCATTGTTTACCCCGGTCACCAGCGATCGGAGCTCGTCAATCGTGTAGTTCATCGAGTCCGCGATAGCGCCCGTAATATCTTCGGTCACTTTGGCGCGAATGGTGAGGTCACCGTCGGCCAAGTCGCCCATCTCGTTCAGCAATCGCAGAATGGCTTCCTGGTTTCGCTTGTTTTCTGCTTCGGACTCCGCTGCGCGGCGACGGGCGTCTGCACCGAACAGGATCGCCATCAAGCCCAAAACCAGTACGCCAAAGATTGCGAGGACGACCGCTATGTAGACCATGACATTGGTGCGCTCGACCTGCAGGGCTTCCTGCAGCTTCTCCACATTGCTGGCCAACTGTTCCGAGCCCGCTGTGAGTGCTCGCGCGGATTGGCGCGCAGACACCAGCTTCTGCACGTTCGCAAGAATTGGCGAAACGTTTTGCTCGAAGTTGTTGAACTGTTCCTTCAGCGATGCGATACGGTTGCGCGCGTCGGCATCCCTGACCGCAACCACACCAATGGCCTCACCTCCTACATCCAGAGCCTTGAGCAATTCGCGGAAATCGTTCGTATCCTTGCCCATCAGGAACGGCACTTCGGGATCGATCGTGTCGGAACCCAGGATCTCCGCTGCGCCGCGACCAAGCCGCTCTGAGAAGAACGTAAGCCGGTTGGCGCGCAGTACCTGTCCAGGTGCCGCGCCGGATTGCTGCATGAGCCCGGTGATTTCCTGCGACAGGGCCGCGAGCTCCTCGGAGCCGGCACGCACCTGGGCAATGTTTCGAGACAGCGCCGTCAAGTCATCGCGCGCAGTCAGAATGGAGGAGGCATAGGCAGAAACTTCCTCATTGCGCTTGGTCAGCTCCTGCAGTCTCGAGCGGAGCTCCTCACTTGTGCTTGCCGCCGGAACCGAGCTGTTGAACACCTGGCCGCCGTTGTTGAGCACATTCACGTAGTTGCCGAACTCGTCGCGGCTGTCCTGAAGCTGGGCAAAGCTGTTGGCATCGCCGCGAGCCGCCAGGCCAGCGGACTTCGCTAGACGCTGGGTGTGATATTGAAGCAGCGAAGCAATGTTGACGTAAGTGGAGTTGTTGCCCCGCTGGTAAGTGTCGAGACCCACGGCAGCAGCTGCAAAAAACAGGCTAGCCAATGCGGCTGTGCCAAGCACCTGCAGCTGCACTTCAATCGGCTTGTCGCCGATGATCGGTAGCTTGAATGCGCCTCGCTCCTTCTTCACCGCGCCCTTCATCGTCCCCCTGGCGCCAAGGGCGGGCGTCGTAACCGTCTTGCTGCCGACCGGACTGGCGGAAACCGGCCCCGCTGCATTCAGGTTCGTCTGCGCTGTCGTCTGCTGGGAAGATGGCTTGTCCGCCGCTTTCGCCGGCCTCTTGCCGAACAGTCCGGCCAAGCTGAAACCAGACTTTTTCTGCGACGGTGAAGCGATGTTTGGTCCCTTGGCTTTATCGCCCACACCAGGCAGGTTTATTTTCGCCATGTCGTGATCTCCACTAGCAGTATCTGTTATGCAACTTGGGCAACGCCCACTTCGAGAAACCGGGCATCCTCGGCAAGTGCTGGCACATCCAGCTCCCTCCAGAGGGTCCCGGAAGGATCGCGAAACAACCCACCCAACCAAGCCGGCTTGTCCACCGGATCCGGCTCACGCGTAAGTTGCTCCGGATTTCGCAACCCCAGCATGCGGCCGATGAGCAGACCAGACCCTGCGATGCGCCGCTCCGATAGCAGCACCACGCGACGCTCGGTACCTTGTGAGGTGGTCTCGCCACCCTGAAACGCCGCGAAGTCGGCAATGCTGTACAGATTGCCGCGAACGTTTGCCACACCCCGAAACCAGTGTCTGGTCAATGGCACCTGCAAGATCTGCGGCACGGGTATAACCTCACTCACGTCCACGAGATTGACGATCCAATTCTCGCCGCCGACCTGAAAGCCAAGCTTGGAGGCGACCGTCTTTCGCAACGCGAGGTCGCGCAGCCGATTGGCCACGGACATCTGGAATTCACGAAGACTGGTCCGTCTTGCCATGTCGCAGGCCTCAGCCCAGGGACTTTATCTTGGCAAGCAGATCGGCTGCCGTGAGCGGCTTCACCAGGTAGTCTTTTGCACCCTGGCGCATGCCCCAGATCTTGTCTGTCTCTTGATCCTTGGTCGTACAAATGAAAATGGGGATGTGCTTGGTCGTTTCTTCGCGGGTGATGGCGCGTGTAGCCTGGAACCCGTTAAGCCCCGGCATCACAACGTCCATGAGTATGAGATCGGGTATCTCGGCCTTCGCCTTTTCGATTCCCTCTTCCCCACTGTTGGCGGTTACACATTGGTAACCCGCCTTGGTTAGGGTCGACTCCATGAATGCGCGCTCTGTGGGAGAGTCGTCGACGATCAGTACTTTCTTGACAGGCATGGGTGTCTCCGGATGCGGTCAGTTTTGAATGCGCCGGCCTTTTTCAGGCCGCCTTGCGATTTGCCAAATGTGCCTCAACAGCCTTCAGCAAGCTCTCTTTTGTAAACGGTTTGGTCAGGTATTCGTCAGAGCCCACCATTCGCCCTCGAGCCCTGTCGAACAGACTATCCTTGGACGACAGCATGATTACGGGCGTGTCCTTGTACTTGGCGTTCTTCTTGATCAACTGGCACGTCTGGTATCCGTCCAGACGCGGCATCATGATGTCAACGAAGATGAGGTCGGGCTGATGGTCCGCGATCTTGGCGAGCGCGTCGAATCCATTCTCCGCGAGGATGACTTGGCACCCAGCTTGCGTGAGAAAGATCTCGGCGCTGCGACGGATGGTGTTGCTGTCGTCGATGACCATCACCCGTGCGCTCGACAGTGTCTTGGCTTCAGCCACGCGAACTCCGCTCCCTCCAGCTTGTTGTAATTGTGGAACAAGACTGGCCAACACTGGTGACCCGCCGAATTCCGTCTGTTTCGTGCACGCTACCACTCAATCAGGGCAGTGAAATAACCTGCCATGCAAATTCATTTTTGGGAACCTACCATGATACCGACGATGACGCACGACAGCCCGAAAAATAGTAGCCAGAGTAGCCTGTTTGACATGTTAAAACAAGCAGTAACACGCAGATGCTAAAGCTGAAGGGTAACTGTGGCCCTGGCCGGTATGCCGTTCAGATTTCCACCATTTCGAAATCGTCCTTTCTTGCGCCGCAATCCGGACACGCCCAAGCAATCGAAATATCTTCCCAGCGCGTGCCGGCCGGAATTCCTTCCTCCGGCAAGCCCTCTTCCTCGCTGTAGATGAATCCACACACCAGACACATCCAGGTCCGATACGGCGGAACAGCGCTCTCTACGGCGGTCATCGGCTACAATCCTTTCATTGTTAGTTTTGCCATCTGTGGCTGCTGCCTCGTTGTCTTGCCGACAGCCGCCAAATTCACTCCCCACACATTGCCATGTATTCACAAGTTCCGCAGGCGCCGCCGGCCGTGCTGGCGATCGCAGCCTCGGACCCCAGTGGTGGTGCCGGCATTCAAGCCGACCTGCTGACCTTGGCAAGCATGGGATGCCATCCCCTTTCGGTGCTGACCGCGATCACCATCCAGAACACTTCCGGGGTGGAGGAGCTCCTTCCGCTGGACGCCGACTGGGTCGCTGACCAAGCACGCTGCATACTCGAGGATATTCCCGTCGCCGCGTTCAAAGTGGGTGTGCTGGGGAGCGTGGAGATTGCCAGCGCCATTGCAGAAATCATCGCCGACTATCCCGACATTCCCCTTATCCTTGATCCCGTTCTGGCGTCGGGCAGAGGCGATGAGCTGGCGGGGGATGAGCTGATTGAGGCTATTCGCGAGTTGCTCATTCCGCAGACAACCATCCTGACACCGAACACGATGGAACTTCGACGCCTTTTTGACGAAGACGGCTTTGGCTTGGCCGAAGATGATTCGATCGACATGGCCGCCATGGCCGCAAACCTTATCAACCTCGGTTGCGAGTATGTGCTCGTGACCGGCACACATGCTTCGACGCCGGAAGTCATCAACATTCTCTTCCATGCGGATGGCGAGCATCGTCGCGACGCTTGGCCACGGCTGCCCGGATCGTTCCACGGCTCCGGCTGCACACTTGCTTCAGCGATCGCGGCCACGCTGGCTCGCGGGCTTGACATTGGCGATGCCGTCCGTGAGGCGCAGGACTATACCTGGCAGTCGCTGAAGGCAGGCTATCGGATCGGAATGGGCCAATACCTGCCGGACCGACTCTTTTGGGCAAGAGAGGATCCGGATGATGAATCCGTAACCGGCACCGAAACGGGTGGGCACTAGTGCAACTGCGCGGTCTGTATGTGATCACACCCGACTGGCCGAACAGCCTCACCATGCTGACAGCAGTGGAGTCCGCCCTGAGAGGTGGGGCGAGTGTGCTTCAGTTGCGGCGCAAGGGCTTGCCCGCAGAGCAGGTCCGAAGTGAGGCTGGCGAGCTTGTCGGGCTGTGTCGCCAGTTCGGCATCCCGTTCATCGTGAACGACGATGCGGAACTTGCGAAACGCTGCGGCGCTGACGGTGTACACGTTGGACGGCAGGATGGGGGGGCAACATCAGCAAGGGCTACGTTGGGCAAGAACGGCATCATTGGCGTGTCTTGTTACGGTGACCTCGACCGGGTGAGGGAAGCAGAGAGCGCCGGTGCGGATTACATTGCAATAGGCAGCCTGTTTCCCTCCTCAACGAAACCGGCCGCAAGCGTTGCGACATTGCTGACGCTTTCCTCTGCCCGGGAACTGACCCGGTTACCGCTCGTCGGCATTGGCGGGATTGATCTGGGGAATGCAATACAGGTCAGGGGCGCAGGTGCTGACATGATCGCCGTCATCAACGCGCTCTTCACATCAAGCTCCGTGGAAAGCACGGCAAGAAAATTTTCAGGCATGTGGGATTGACATGAACTTCACGCAAAGCGAAAAACTCTTCAATGATTCACAGGTGCTCATTCCAGGCGGCGTCAACTCGCCTGTTCGGGCATTCCGGTCCGTCGGTGGCACGCCCATATTCTTCCGTGAAGGCCTCGGTGCCTGGCTCACGGATGTTGATGGCAATCGCTATGTTGACTATGTGGGCTCCTGGGGACCGATGATTCTTGGACATGCTCATCCTGATGTGGTGAGGACAGTCCAGGAGACTGCAGCGCGATCACTGAGCTTTGGCGCGCCGACAGGTCTCGAACTTGAACTGGCTGGTCTGATTTCCAGACTGGTGCCCTCCATGCAGATGTTGCGCCTGGTGAGCTCCGGGACCGAGGCGACCATGAGCGCGATCCGGGTTGCCCGCGGGTTCACCGGACGAAGCAAGATCGTGAAATTCGAAGGTTGCTACCACGGCCATGGTGACGCACTTCTGGTCAAGGCAGGCTCTGGTGCGCTGACCTTTGGCCACCCGAGCTCGGCGGGCGTGCCTGCGCCAGTGGTCGCGGACACGATGGTATTGGACTACAACAGCATCGACCCACTCGAGGCGTTATTCGCGTCAATGGGAAGCGATATCGCGGCAGTCATAATCGAGCCCATTGCAGGCAACATGAACTTTGTGATGCCCTCCCGGCAATACCTGAGCCGTCTGCGTGAATTGTGTACGGCGCATGGCGCTGTGCTCATCTTTGATGAAGTGATGACCGGGTTTCGCGTGGGGTTGGGAGGCGCGCAAGCGTACTTTGGCATTGCCCCGGATCTCACGACGCTGGGCAAAGTGATGGGCGGGGGCCTCCCTGCCGCCGCATTTGGCGGACGAAAAGAAATCATGAGTTGCCTGGCGCCGCTGGGGGCTGTGTATCAGGCTGGCACGCTTTCCGGCAATCCTGTCGCCGTAGCTGCGGGGATTGCCACACTGCGCGCAGTCAGCGCACCCGGTTTCTTTGATCGGCTGACATCAACCACCACTGAACTGCTGGACGGTCTATGTCATGAAGCTGAAATTGCCGGCGTACCGTTCTCAGCGAAGAGCTTGGGTGGCATGTTTGGTTTGTACTTTTCAGCGAGCCCGCCTGCCAACTATGGCGAAGTCCTGCAGTGCGACAAGGACCGCTTCAATCGGTTCTTCCACGGGATGCTGCAACGTGGTGTGTATCTGGCACCGTCAGCCTATGAAGCCGGCTTCGTATCCGCAGCACATGGCCCGGCCGAAATTGAGCACACGCTTGCAGCGGCCAAGGCTGTATTTTCAAACATTCGCTAAGCAAACATACCCGGCAAAAAAACCCGCATCAGCGGGCTTTTTTGAAACGGCTTGAACCTCTTCGGCGACAAGGTTGCTGCCACGTCCCCAATCAGCGCAGACCCGCCATGTATTCAGCGAGGGCCTTCATCTGGTTCTCGGACAGACGCTGTGAGATCGGCTGCATCATGACGTTCTTGCGGGATCCGGCGGCATACTGCTTGAGTGCGTCTACCGTGTACTCTGACCACTGGCCGGCCACCCTTGGGTACTGTGAAGGAACGCCTGCCCCAGCCGGGCCATGACAACCCGCGCAAGCCGGGATATCGAGTTTCTTGATGCCCGCGCGCCAAATTTGCTTACCGTCCTCCGCGAGTTGCCTGTTCTTGGCGGTGGCGGGCTTGGTCAGTCGCTGCTTGGCGTAGTAAGCCCCGACGGCTTTCATTTCCCCCGCGGTAAGGCCAGCTGCCATGCCCTGCATGATGGGATTGACCCGGGCTCCGGATTTGTATGCGGCGAGTTGGGCCGCGATATACTGCTCGCTCTGCTGGGCAAGATGGGGATTGGCTGTGATCGGGCTGTTGCCATCGATCCCGTGGCACGCGGCACACACGGTAGCGGCTATTTGTTGTCCGTCACGATCCGGTGCCTGCGCAGCGACCTGCAGTGAAAAAGCAAGCAGAGCCGCGGCCACGACAGCATACTGGCGGACGGATCTCTTGCCAGAGGCGGGGCGTTGGGACTCTTCAATCATTTCTGTCGGGTTCATGTGCCTGCCTTGCCTGCTCGTTTGCAAAACGCGAATTCTATCGCATGCGCGGCTTCTCATGCCAGCAACGTGCGTGCACCACCAATTCAACTGCCGGGGAGCCTGAATGGGCCTGTTTGACCGAATTCAATACACCCTGTCCGTTCATGACCTTGACAAATTGCCACCCGAAGGATCTGTAGAGGTGGCATTTGTGGGTCGCTCGAATGCAGGTAAATCGAGTGCGATAAACACGCTCTCCAATCGGAACCGGCTCGCCTTTGTGAGCAAGACCCCGGGCCGAACGCAACTCATCAATTTTTTTTCCATCGGGGATGATCGCTATCTGGTCGACCTGCCAGGGTATGGGTTCGCCGGTGTGCCGCTCGACATTAAACGCCATTGGGAAGAACTGCTTTCAACGTATGTCGGCCAACGGAAGTCCTTGGCCGGGTTAGTCCTCATCATGGATGCGCGACATCCGTTGAAACCCCTGGACAAGCAAATGTTGGCCTGGTTCGCGGATACTGGAAAGCCGGTACATGCCTTGCTTACAAAGGCGGACAAACTGTCGAGGAACGATGCCGCCCAGACGCTGGCGAAGGTCCGTAAGGAGCTGGCAGGATTGGGCTCACATGCCACAGCGCAGCTGTTCTCCAGCCTGTCGAAGCAAGGTGTGGAGGCGGCGGAGACGAGCATCGGGCGAATATTCGCGGCCGGGAAAGAAAAAGGCCCGGGGAAAGGGGATGCCCCGGGCCTGGAACAGCCTTAACAGGATTAAGGCACCCGCTCAGGGAGGAGAAGCGGGGAAGGGCTTGCCCTTCACAATATAAGATGTGGCCTTCAAGACAAAGTTCAATATCAACAGAAATTTCCTGGAGCGTTGCAGCATGACCCCTCGGATTGGGATGTACCCTGCCAGAAGAATGCGGCGATTGCGCCGAACTGAAGCGTTGCGCCAGCTGTCTGCGGAATCCACGCTGTCATCTTCCGACTTCATTTACCCCGTATTCGTACTGGAGGGCGCAGCAAGGCGGGAGCCTGTTGCGTCCATGCCGGGAGTTGAGCGGCTATCAATTGACCTCCTGCTACCGGCTTTGGAGCGGGCGGTGGATCTTGGTGTGCCTGCCGTCGCACTCTTCCCGGTTATAGCAGCGGAGCGAAAGTCTCTGGATGCCTCCGAAGCCTGGAATGACCGGGGTCTTGCCTGCAGCGCGATCAGCCAGATCAAGGCCAGGATTCCATCGCTGGCCATTGTTGCAGATGTTGCACTGGACCCCTATACCAGCCATGGCCAGGATGGTTTCATCGATGAAAATGGATACGTTCTCAATGATGAGACCCTTGCGGCGCTATGCAAGCAAGCATTGGCCCTCGCTGCTGCCGGGGCAGACATCGTGGCGCCAAGCGACATGATGGATGGGCGGGTCGGGGCCATACGACAGGCATTGGATGGAGCCGACAAGATTCACACGGCAATCATGGCCTATTCTGCCAAGTATGCGTCTGCATTTTATGGTCCGTTCCGTAACGCCGTAGGTTCGGCGGCAAACTTGGGCAAGTCCGACAAGAAACAGTACCAGATGGACCCTCGCAACAGCGAAGAAGCACTTCATGAAGTGGCGCTGGACCTTGCCGAAGGTGCCGATATGGTCATGGTAAAGCCAGGCATGCCCTACCTCGACGTGGTCCAGCGTGTGAAGGCCCGTTTTGGAGTGCCTACCTTCGCCTACCAGGTCAGTGGTGAGTACGCGATGCTCAAGGCAGCCGGGGCTGCGGGATGGATCGACGAGCGAGCCTGTGCGCTGGAGTCATTGCAGGGCTTCAAGCGCGCAGGCGCAGATGGTATTTTGACGTACTACGCGCTGGAAGCCGCGGCCTGGCTTCAGGACAGCCGCTGAGAGTCATTCTGCCTCAAGGAGAGCATTGAGTTCGGCCAGGCCCAACCTCGCGCTGGAAGGCTGTCTGCCATCACCCGTTTGTCGGGGCCTGCCCGGCCCCAGAATTGTCAATTCAACGACTGGATCGCGGTCTTCGCATCGGAAGACCGCCCCACCCTTTGGGCTTGCCTTGATGGCACGGTAGCCAACCCCCGCATTCAACAGCACCAGCTCCACGTCCTTTTCACTGTCAGCGCGCAAGACCAATTCAATGTCCGCATGGGCTGTGGCAGTGCCATCCGCGACAGACCCGGTCAGCACCGGTTCGAAGTGCCGCAGCAATTGCATTGCTTGTAGCGCTGCGGCTCGGAGGTGGGCAATATTGGCGTCATGGTCCGGCTCGAATAGCGCCTGCTGCGAGGTCAGTGCAGCTTTGATCTCACGTTCGTCGGGCAAGTTTCGGGTCAACAAGTTGACACCCAGTCGCCGCGCCGCCTTTGTGCGCGCCTCGTGCCAGTGCAGACCACTCTCCGTCATGATGCGGGCAGTGAGCAGTGCCAATTCCTGTCTGGTGCGATCGTTCAAGGTGCCGACTGTCGACATCAAAAGATTTGATTCTTCACTTCTTCGGTCGGTTTGGCCTTTTCTTTCGGTGCTGCTTGTGGATCCGACGAAGCAGGTGCCATTTCAGCGTAGAAGAATTCCTTGATCGCATCCTTTGAACCGCCATCCCGACCTCCTGTAGCAGGGTCGATATTGACGGAGATGACTCCTTCCGGAACCTCCAACTCCACTTCCTTCACATCCTTCAACGCTTTCATCATGTAGCCCATCCAAATGGGCAGCGCAGCCTGTCCGCCGGTTTCATTGGCCCCGAGGTCGGTAGGATTGTCGAATCCGATCCAGGCGACGCCAACAAAGCTGTTATTGAAGCCGGCGAACCACGCATCGTTATGGTCATTGGTTGTTCCCGTCTTGCCAGCCAGATCCTGTCTTCCCAGGCTCATCGCTCTGGCGGCGGTCCCCGAACGGACAACATCGCGCATCAGTGACGTCATCAAAAAAGCGTTGCGAGCATCAAGGACACGTTCGGCATCCTCGCCGGCTTTTTCGGGGGAGGCCGTAAAGAGCGTGCCCCCGCGATCATCGGTGATTCTTGTGATCAGGTAGGGCTTGATTTTATAGCCGCCATTTGCAAAGACAGCGTATCCCCCCGCCATCTGCATGGGCGTGACAGAGCCCGCGCCCAGCGCCATCGTGAGATAGGGCGGATGATTCTCTGCAGGAAAGCCGAACCGGGTCACGTATTCCTGCGCATAGTTTGGGCCAATCGCCTGAAGTACCCGGATGGAGACCATGTTTTTCGACTTGGCGAGGGCCGTTCGAAGACGCATCGGTCCTTCATACTTGCCGTCATAGTTCTTGGGCTCCCAAATCTGGCCGCCCGTTCTGCCCGGGTCAATCACGACGGGCGCGTCATTGACCACGGTGGCCGCCGAGAACCCCTTTTCCAGCGCTGCGGAATAGATGAATGGCTTGAAGCTGGAGCCGGGTTGGCGCCATGCCTGTGTGACTCGGTTGAATTTGTTGGTGCCAAAGTCCACTCCGCCGACCAATGCGCGAATTGATCCATCCTGCGGCGAGAGGGAAACAAATGCAGCCTCGACTCGCGGCAGCTGGGCAACCATCCAAGCCCCCTTCTCGTCCTTCGCAAGTCGAATGATCGTACCTGGGGCGGGTTTGAGCTGGGACGATTTGTCCGACAGCAGACGCGCAACCTGCTTCAGCCCATCACCAGTGACCGTGAGGCTTTCGCCGCGCTTGTTTATGGCGACAATTTGTTTGGGAGAGGCTTCCACGACCACTGCCGGCATCAGATCCGCCACGATTTCACGGTCGCCAATAGCTTCCTCGATAGCCTCATCGCGCTTGGCAGCGTCATCGGGCAGCGTCAATCGCCCTTCTGGGCCTCGATAGCCATGTCGACGGTCATAGTCCATGACCCCGCGCCGCAGACTTTCGACCGCAGCAATCTGCTCTGCGGATCGAAGCGTCGTATACACCTTCATACCGCTTACATAGACCGTGTCACCATACAGATCGAAGACCTCCTTGCGAGCCATTTCTGCGACGTGATCAGCAGGCACAGGAAACTGCTGCTGGGCTGGATTCAGTCTCAGCGGTGTCGCGACTGCAAGCTTGAATTGGTCTTCCTTCAGGTAGCCCAGATCGCGCATCCGCCTCAAGACATACTGTTGTCGCTGGATTGCCCTTTTGGGATTCACCACAGGATTGAATCGCGATGGCGCCTTGGGCAGACCAGCCAGCATGGCGGCTTCTGCGGGAAGCAGATCCTTCAGATCTTTGCCGTAGTACACCTGTGATGCAGAAGAGAATCCATAGGCTCGCTGTCCGAGAAAGATGTGGTTCACGTAAATTTCGAGGATCTGGTCCTTAGTCAGACTCTGTTCAATCTTGAATGCCAGCAATGCCTGGGAAATTTTTCGGGTGAAGGTCTTTTCTTTGGTGAGAAAGAAGTTCTGCGCCACCTGCATGGTGATCGTGGATGCCCCCTCGGTCTTCGCCCTCGTCGACAAGTTCGAGAGTATGGCCCGGCCTACGCCCCAGTAGTCCACCCCGCTGTGGGAGTAGAAGCGCTCATCTTCTGCGGCAAGGATGGCCTGCTTCAACATCTCGGGAACGTCCTTTATCGCGACGACTGCCCGCTTCTCTTCTCCAAACTCGCCAATCAAGTCACCGTCAGCCGTATAGACACGGAGTGGAATTTTCGGCCGGTAGTCCGTCAGCACCTCTACCGACGGAAGGCTGGGGTAAAGCAAGACAATAGTAAGCGCTACTATACCTACCGCGACAAGCGACAAGGAAACCAACAAAATCAAAGGGTAAGACCACCAACGAGCTGTCACCAGAGAAGCTTTCAAGGAGGGATGGGTGATTATAGCCGGGCCCAAAGCAGCCCAAGGAGCGCAAACATGTCAAAAAGCTGTGGAGTGATTTCTGCAGGGCAAATATATCCCGGAAAAACAAAAGGCTTTACACAGTGGGGGGTTGTTGCTAGCATTTAATGTAATTTATGCGTTATGGGACGTAACCTAACATCATGCTTAAAGAATCACTGGCTTCCCAGTTTGATTTTTTGCAGGCGAAAGCTCCTCCCGTAATTGGGGTGGATATCAGCTCGTCTTCTGTGAAGATGGTTGAGCTGGCTGACGCAGGCAAAGGCTTGTACCGGATTGAGCGGTACGTTATCGAGCCGTTGCCTAAAGATACTGTTTCCGACGGAAACATTGCCAATATTGAGGCAGCGTCCGAAGCCGTCAAGCGGGCCTGGAAAAACATGGGCACGCGGGTAAAGCATGTGGCCATGGCTCTCCCTTCGGCGGCCGTCATCACAAAAAAGGTCACCCTCGCGGCAAACCAGCGCGAAGAGGACATGGAGTTTCAGGTCCAGGCGGAGGCCAACCAATACATTCCTTTCAGTCTGGACGAAGTAAACCTCGACTTTCACGTAGTTGGCCCCAATCCAACCAACGAGGAAGAGGTTGAAGTCCTTATTGCGGCGTCCAGAAAAGAGAAGATCGAAGACAGGGTCGCCGTTGCGCAGGCTGCCGGACTCAAGACCCAGATTATTGATGTGGAGTCCTTTGCCGCCCTGGCTGCCTTTGACATGATCAAGGGTGCCACCAGCGGAATTCAGGATGAAGACGTCACGGCCATCGTGGATATTGGTGCTCAGATCACTCGCGTTACGGTGATGCACCAGAATCAAGCTGTCTACACTCGCGAACAGCAAATCGGCGGGGCTCAGCTGTCCCAGGACATCGCTCGCCAGTTTGACATGCCGTCGGAAGAAGCCGAGATCGCGAAGAAGACCGGTGGGCTCCCTGAAAACTACGGCCCGGATGTACTCCAACCCTTCAATGAGAAGGTCGTGATGGAGATACAGCGGGCGTTGCAGTTCTTCTTCACCTCGACACAATTCAACAAGGTTGACCACATCCTGCTTTCTGGTGGTTCAGCAATGCTGGATGGCCTGGAGGAGATGGTCGCAAACAGGACTCAAGTTCACACGCTCGTTGCGAACCCCTTTTCCAACATGGCGCTCTCATCGAGGATAAAGCCGCGCCAGCTGACGCAAGATGCACCTTCCCTCATGGTCGCCTGTGGCTTGGCGATGCGGAGGTTTGATCCATCATGATTCGCATCAACCTACTCCCTCACCGCGAGGAAAAGCGAAAGCTGAAGCAGAAGCAGTTCGCTGTCCTGGTGGGCCTTACTGCAGTCCTCGCTTTGGCAATCTCCGGACTCATCTGGTTTGGCTTCGATCAAGCGGTTGTAATCCAAAATGCCCGGAACAAATATCTGAGTGACGAAATCGTCAAGCTCGACAAGCAGATTGATGAAATCAAGAAGATTCGCGAAGAGACGCAAGCCCTGTTGTCAAAGAAGCAAGTTGTGGAAGGGCTCCAGTCAAACCGATCAGAGCCCGTTCAGTTGCTGGATCAAATGCTCAGGCAACTGCCAGAAGGGCTGTATCTGAAGACGATCAAGCAAACCGGTACCAAAATCAACGTTACCGGCTACGCCCAGTCGAACGCCCGGGTCTCCGCATTCATGCGGAATATCCAGGCATCTCCTTACCTGGAAAATCCGAATCTGGTCGAGATCAAGGCTGTCGATGTGAATCGGCAGCGAGCCAACGAGTTCAGCCTCGACTTTTTCATCAAGCGCGCCCAGCCGGAGACCAAGCCTGGCAAAGGCACCACACCTGCCGCAGGAGGTAAGAAGGCATGAAGCTTGATGACCTCAAGAATCTAGACCCAAAAAATCCCGGGCAATGGCCGTGGGTAGCAAAGTTGGCGTCATTTCTGTTGATCTTTGCAGGTATTCTGATTGGTGCCTACTTTCTCCTCTACCAAGGACAACTTGAGGCAAAGGAAAAGGCCGAGCGCCAGGAAGATACCCTCAAGAACACGTTCGTCGAAAAGAAGAAGCTCGCCGTCAACCTTGACGCATACAAGGCACAGCGTGCGGAGATTGAGCAGTCTTTTGGTGCCCTGCTGAAGCAGCTCCCGACCAAGTCAGAGATGGACGCCCTGCTCATCGACATCAATCAGGCGGGCTTGGGTAGAGGGCTACAGTTCGAGCTCTTCAAGCCATCGCCAAACGAGAATTTCACGGAGTTCTATGCAGAGCTTCCTGTCAACCTCAAGGTAACTGGCAACTATCACGACCTCGGCGCGTTCGCGAGTGACGTGGCAAAGCTGCCCCGGATTGTTCTCCTCAATGACCTGAACGTGACAAATTTGCGTGAGGGTGCCTTGAGCATGGAAGCCATCGCAAAGACCTATCGGTATCTGGATTCCGAAGAACTGGCCAAACAGAAGAAGGTTACCAAAGACAAGGCCAAGCCTGCCCCTGCGAAGGGAGCCGGCAAATGAAGCGGCTGACAACCTTGCTGCCATTAGCAGCTTTGCTGGTCGCCTGTTCTGATGAGCCTTCAGACCTAAAGAGGTTTGTTACGGAGCAGGAAAAATCCCTGCCGAGACGTATTGATTCGCTTCCTGATGTGAAGCCATTCGAGCCGTTTGGATACGAGGGCTTTGATCTTCCCGACCCTTTCAAGCCGCGAAAACTCGCCATCAAGCAAAACGACGGTGGCGGGCTTCAGCCGGATATGAATCGGCGCAAAGAGCCATTGGAAGCGTTTCCACTGGAGCAACTCAAGATGGTTGGCACGCTGCAACAGGGCAGTGATATTTACGCGCTGGTACGGGCCGACAAGACCTTGTACCGCGTCAAGAAGGGCAACTATATGGGCCAAAACTTCGGCCTGATCACAGAAATTACAGAGGCCGAAGTGAAGCTCAAAGAAATTGTGCAGGATGGGACGGGGGACTGGGCAGAACGCATCAGTTCATTGCCGTTGCTGGAAGAGGCCGACAAGGGAGGCAGAAAGTGACTCGCAGAACTTCATCCATCATCCGCAGCTTTAAGGCGATTCTAGCCATAAGTGCGGCGGGCTTGCTGGTCCTGCTGCCGAGCTTGGCGGCGGCCCAGGCGAAAAACGTGCTGGAATCCATCACATCCACGAGCATGCAGGGCGGGAAAGTCATTGTTAAGCTGAACTTCAAGCAGCCGCTGTCCGCTGTACCGCCCGGATTTGCCGTGACCAACCCCCCGCGCATAGCGCTGGACCTGCCCAATGTCACCAACGGCTTGGGCAAGAGCTCCATGGATGTCTCTGAAGGTGAGGTCAGGAGCGTCAGCATTGTTGAAGTCAACAATCGCACACGTGTCGTCCTGAATCTCGGCAGAAGCCTCAATTACACACCAACACTTGAAGGCAATTCGCTCTTGGTCGCCATTGAGGGCCTTGTTCCGACAACGACCAAGCCATCAGGCCAGGTCACCCAGTTCGCCGAGCCGGCACCAGGAGAAATTCGGCAGAGTCTGCGGGACATCGATTTCCGCAGAGGCAATGGCGGTGAAGGCCGTGTGGTGGTTGATCTTTCCAGCGCCAACACCGGGATTGACATCCGTTTGCAGGGAAAGTCCATCCTGATCGACTTCATCAACACCACGGTCCCGAAAAACTTGGTCCGTCGCCTTGATGTTGCGGATTTCGGCACGCCGATACGAATCGTTGACACCCTTGATCAGGGTGCCAATACCCGGATGACTATTGAGCCGCGCGGTCTTTGGGAGTATTCGGCCTATCAGACTGACACCCAGTTCATTCTTGAAGTGAAGCCCGTCAAGGAAGATCCCAACAAACTCGTGCAAGGCTCCACCCCTGGATATGCAGGCGAGAAGCTCTCCCTGAATTTTCAAAACGTGGAAGTTCGGGCCGTGCTGCAAGTCATCGCTGACTTTACCGGACTCAATATTGTCACCAGCGATACTGTGGGCGGCAGTTTGACACTCCGCCTGAAGGACGTGCCCTGGGATCAAGCCTTGGACATCATCCTGCAAAGCAAGGGACTGGGGAAACGCAAGAACGGCAATGTTGTCGTGATTGCGCCTCTTGACGAGATCGCAACCAAAGAAAAGCTCGCGCTTGAAGCCAGCCAGCAGATTTCAGAACTTGAGCCCGTCAGGACCGAGAGTTTCATTTTGTCCTATGCCAAAGCTTCGGATATCCGCGCATTGCTCGCTGATCGAGATCAGAAGATCCTGTCCAAGCGGGGTTCGGCGACCGTGGATCAGCGTACCAATACCCTGTTTGTACAGGACGTTCCGGCACGTCTGGAAGAAGCAAGACGACTCATCAACCAGCTTGATGTACCGGTTCGCCAAGTCCAGATCGAAGCCCGCATCGTGATTGCAGACGACAAGTTCGGTCGCCAGCTGGGTGCCAGGTTTGGTCAGCAGAGCGGCTTCCAGCGCGGCAACATCAACGTCGGATCGTCTGGCACAATCTGGAACACCGTCGCGCCCCTCACCAACAATGCCATATCTGCAGGTTCGGCCGGTGCGGCAACCAATAGTCCGTCGCCCACTGGCGGTGGCGGTCAGCCGGAACAATTGAATGTCAACCTGCCCGTGGTTGGCGCCGCCGGACAATTGGCCCTGTCATTCCTCAACCTGGGAAGTGGGAATCTCGTCAGCATAGAGCTTTCAGCGCTTGAGGCGGACAACCGCGGAAAAGTTGTTTCCAACCCCCGCGTCATCACCTCTGACAAACGCAAGGCGTTCATCAGTCAAGGTACGGAGATTCCGTTCCTGACCGCATCAGCCAGCGGGGCCACGACGGTGCAGTTCAAGCCCGCTGTACTGGAGCTGGCCGTAACGCCGCAGATCACGCCGGATGACAAAATCATCATGGATTTGGAAATCAAGAAGGACTCGGTAGGACAAGTGTTCGCAGGCGTCCCCTCCATTGATACCAAGAAAGTCACTACACAGGTACTGGTAGAGAACGGTGACACGGTAGTGCTGGGCGGAATTTTTGAACAAATCAGCCGCACAGACATCACCAAGGTTCCGATTCTTGGGGATCTTCCCTTTATTGGCGTATTGTTCAGAAATTCGCAGAAGCAGGAAGACAAGACAGAGCTGCTGATTTTCATTACCCCGAAGATCATCAAGGACAGCCTTACCGTACGGTAAGGCAACCCCAACCAAATAGAAACGGCGCCTCTGGCGCCGTTTCTATTTCCGGACAGCAACAACGCCCTTTTCAATAATTTAGAATGACTGCATGGCACGAATCATTCTCATCGGCATGCCGGGAGCGGGGAAGACAACGGTCGGAAAGACGTTGGGGAGGCTGCTTGGATTGCCTTTCAAGGACTCGGATCGGGAGCTGGCAGCACATACTGGTGTGTCCGTTGCCACCATTTTTGAAATCGAGGGTGAGGCCGGGTTCCGTCGGCGTGAGTCTGCATTGATTGCAGAGCTGCTTCAATCGGAGGACATCATCGTGGCTACCGGTGGTGGCGCGATTCTGTCGGATCAGAATCGCGAACTGATGCGTAACGCCGCTCTCGTCGTGTATCTTCGGGCAACAATTGATGCGCTTGTCGAACGCACCCAGAAAGATTCTTCGCGCCCACTTCTGAATGGAGGCAATCATCGCGAAAAGCTTGCTGCGCTTCTGTCACAACGTGAAGCCCTGTATCAGGAAACCGCCCACATGACCTTTGAGACGGGACGCCAAAGCCCATCCCGCTTGGCTGCTGCCATTGCAATTGCCATTCAGGCAAGACACAGAGAACTCTTGAATACTCCACGATCATGACCCGCACCCCCTCACTCATCGTCCCATTGGGCGGGCGAGCCTATCCGATCCACATTGCCTCGGGGCTTCTTCAGGATGGTCTTGTCTTGGAGATTGCAGGACCTCGCAAGCTTGCAGTGATCACCAACACAGTCGTCCAGCCCTTGTATGCAGATCGCCTTGCACAAGACCTCGAGCATGCCGGCCATGCCGTCCAGACCATTGTGCTGCCGGATGGCGAGGCCTTCAAGAATCACGAGAGCCTGAACTTGATCTACGACGCGCTGTTGGCAGGTGCATTTGACCGCAAGTCCTGCATCATCGCGGTTGGCGGCGGTGTCGTGGGCGATGTGGCCGGCTTCGCTGCCGCCACCTTTCAGCGTGGCATTCCCTTTATCCAGATCCCGACGACCCTGCTGGCACAGGTCGACTCTTCTGTGGGTGGCAAGACAGCCATCAATCACCCCATGGGCAAAAACATGATTGGCGCATTCCACCAGCCGATCGCTGTGGTGATTGATACCGGGACCCTCGCGACGCTCCCGGACCGCGAGTTCAATGCAGGACTGGCTGAAGTCATCAAGTACGGATTGATCCGCGATCCTGAGCTTCTTGTGTGGCTGGAATCAAATATGGCCGCTTTGCGTCACCGCGATGTTGACGCGCTCCACCACGCAATCTACGAAAGCTGCCGGAACAAGGCCGAAGTGGTCGCGAACGACGAGCTGGAGACCGGCGACCGTGCGTTGCTCAACCTGGGCCACACCTTTGGGCATGCGATCGAGGGCGCGCTTGGCTTCGGAAATTGGCTGCATGGCGAGGCCGTAGCAGTCGGCCTGATTCTCGCTGCTGAGCTCTCCAAAGCGCTCGGACACCTTGATGCGAATGATGTGATGCGCGTGAAGGCCCTCATTCAAGCTGCGGGGCTGCCGCTGCAACCCCCCGCCCTGCCCGCCGCGACACTGCTTCGCTTCATGGATATCGACAAGAAGAATGAAGGGGGCGCGATTCGACTCATTCTGCTGCGCAAGCTCGGAGATGCCTACATCGACAAAAGCGTGAGCAGGGAGCACCTTCGAGAGTTCCTGACCCGCTCTGCACAGACACAATCGGCCTAACCCGGTACGGCCCTGTCAAGTCGACGCAGAAATACCTGCATTTCCTTGGCCGCCTGTTTGTCGCCCTTGGCGAGTGCCGCCTCAATGCCCGCACGCCACACTTCCCCGGCGCGCCGAGAGTCGCCGCTTGCTTCGCACGCCTTCCCCAAAAGTTTCCATGCTGCGGAGTAACCCGGGTCCAGCTTGATGGCCGCTGCCAGGTGCGTCGCGGCGTCCACATGAAGGCCGGCGCGGAGATATTCAGTGCCGAGCCCAAACCGCAGCAGGGCAGAGTCCTTTCCCTCAAGAATCATGCGCTCAAACTGGTCGATCATCGACATCGTTCGTCCTCCCGTTTTCGTCTCCGCCATTGTGTGCGATAGTTCTGGCCTGCACGACACATTCAGGGAGCCTTGCATCATGAACTCGCGATTCATCCGCCAACTAGCTATTCTCCTAGTGGCGCTTTGCGCCACGCTCGCACACGCCGCCCGCGACATCAATATCGGCCTGCAGTCCGCCATCACATCGATGGATCCTCATTATCACAATCTCTCCCCCAACAACAGCATGATGCAACATGTGTTCGAAGGGTTGATCCGCCGCGACGACAATCAGAAACTTGTTCCGGCGCTCGCTGCCTCTTGGAAGTCGGTCGACGACCTGACCTGGGAGTTCAAGCTGCGGAAGAACGTGCGTTTCCATGATGGCTCTCCCTTCACGGCTGAGGATGTCGTCTTCACGCTGAAACGCGTCCCCAATGTGCCCAACAGTCCTTCCTCTTTTGCCACGTTCACCAAGCCCATCGTGGACGTGAAGATCGTTGACTCGCATACCATCATCTTCAAGACCGCCACGCCACATGTGCTGCTGCCGTCGGATCTGGCGTCCGTGATGATCGTGTCCAAGCTGCATGGCGAAAAAGCTGCAACCGAGGACTACAACTCCGGCAAGGCGTGCATTGGCACCGGCCCTTACAAGTTCGCAGAGTTTGTACCCAACCAACGAGTCGTGCTCAAGGCCAACTACGGCTACTGGGGCGGCGAAGAGCCTTGGGACAAGATCACGTTCAAGATTTTGACGAACGCCTCCGCCCGAGTGGCCGCACTGCTTTCGGGGGATGTCCAGCTGATCGAGACCGTGCCCACCTCCGATATCACCAAAATGGAGAAGGACAAGAATCTCTCGGTGGTGTCCAAGGTGTCCAATCGGGTCATCTACGTGCACCTGAACCAGAGCACCGAGAAGTCACCGCCGTTCATCTTCGACAAAGCCGGCAAGCCGCTGGACAAGAATCCGTTCCGCGATGTGCGTGTCCGGAAGGCATTGTCCATGGCCGTCAACCGCGACGCCATCGTGGACCGCGTAATGGAGAAGAAGGCCGTGACGGCGGCACAGCTGTTGCCCGACGTCTTTTATGGCACCAGCAAGAAGCTGAAGCCAACTAAATACGACCCGGAAGGTGCCAAGAAGTTGCTGGCTGAAGCCGGGTACCCCAACGGTTTCGCCATGACGTTGCACGGCCCCGCCGGTCGCTATATCAATGACGACAAGGTCATCCAGGCACTGGCGCAGTTTTATTCGCGCATCGGCATTGACACCAAGGTCGAGACTTTCCCGGCCAGCGTGTACTTCAACCGCGCGACGAATCTGGAGTTCGGCTACATGGTGCTGGGCTGGGGAACAGAGTCTGGTGAACAGGCTTCGGCCATGCGTTCGCTGCTGGCAACACGCGATCCAGCCAAGGGTATGGGCGTGAACAATCGCGGCCGCTACACAAACCCGGCCTTTGACAAGATGTTGGAGCAGGCGCTCGTGACGATGGATGACAAGAAGCGAGAAGCGCTGATTCAGCAGGCTGCCGAGACGGTGATGGGAGATGTCGGCTTGATCCCGCTGCACTACGAAGTCAGCACCTGGGCGGCGGCCAAGGGATTCAAATACACGCCGCGCACCGACCAGTACACGCTAGCCGTCGGCCTGAAGCCGTCCAAGTAGTCGATCTCACCAAGGGCTCGCCAACCGATCCGGCGAGCTCTCTTTCATTCATGCGAATATTCGCAGCATGACCGAATACATTATCCGACGCCTCATGCAGAGCGGACTCGTTCTGGTTGCGATGTCGGTGCTCGTCTTCGCTGGGGTCTATGCCATCGGCAATCCGATCGAGCTTCTGGTGAACCCCATGGCCGACGATGCCGAACGCGCGCGCGTCATCGCGAGTCTGGGCCTGGACAAACCGCTGTGGGAGCAGTACTTCGTATTCTTCAAGGGCGCCCTGACAGGCGACCTTGGCAAGTCCTTCGTCTTCAACGTGCCCGCTGTAGGGCTCATTTTGCAAAAGCTTCCCGCCACCATCGAGCTGGCCTTCTGTGCCATGGCCATCGCGATCTTGTTTGGCATTCCATTGGGGCTTTGGGCTGGGCTGCGGCCGGATTCGATTGCCGGCAAATCCATCATGGCGGGCTCGATCCTGGGGTTCAGCCTGCCCACATTCTGGGTCGGCCTGTTACTCATCATGTTCTTCTCGGTTCAGCTCGGCTGGCTTCCCTCAAACGGTCGCGGCGACACTGTCGACGTACTGGGGCTCGACGTGAGCTTCCTGACGCTGGATGGCCTCACGCACCTCTTCATGCCCGCACTCAACCTGGCGCTGTTCAAGCTGTCACTCATCATCCGCCTCACCCGTGCGGGCACGCGGGAAGCCCTGTTGCAGGATTACGTGAAGTTCGCCCGCGCCAAGGGGCTGAAGGCATCGCGCGTCGTGGGCGTGCATGTACTGAAGAACATCCTGATCCCCATCATCACTGTCATTGGCCTGGAGTTTGGATCGGTCATCGCATTTGCCATCGTCACGGAATCCATCTTCGCCTGGCCTGGCACGGGCAAGCTGCTGATCGACTCGATCACCAATCTTGACCGGCCCGTGATCGTCGCCTACCTGATGATCATCGTGACGCTCTTCATCTTCATCAACCTCGTGGTCGATATCCTCTATTCCGTTCTGGATCCCCGCGTGCGCCTCGGACAGACTCAGGGAGCGCACTGATGACAGTGGCTGTGCAAACACCTTTCCAGCGCATCGCGAGTGACTTCGCCACCAGCAAGGTCGCACTGGTGGGGCTGGCGATGTTGGCCGTGGTAATGACCATCGCTTTGTTCGCCCCCATCCTCTCACCGCAAAATCCGTACGATCTCGCGCAAATCGACCTGATGGACAGCAAGCTGGCACCAGGCGAAAAGTCGATGGGGGGCAAATCCTACTGGCTGGGAACGGACGATCAGGGTCGCGACATGCTCTCCGGCATTTTTTATGGGCTACGCATCAGTCTGGGCGTAGGCGTGTTGTCCACGGTGCTCGCGTTGTCGTTGGGCATTGCCTTCGGGCTCGCCGCAGCCTGGTTTGGCGGCAAGGTCGACACGCTCATCATGCGGGTCTGTGACATTCAGCTTTCCTTTCCCGCCATCCTCATCGCGCTCATCCTGCTGGCCGTTCTGGGACAGGGCGTGGACAAGATCATCATCGCGCTGGTGACCGTTCAGTGGGCTTACTACGCCCGCACAGTGCGGGGAGCGGCATTGGTTGAACGGTCCAAGGAATACATCGAGGCCGCGCGCGGGCTGGGGCTATCGTCAGCGCGCATACTGTTTCGCCACCTTCTGCCGAATGTATTGCCACCGCTCATTGTTGTCGCCACGGTACAGGTGGCGCATGCGATCGCGTTGGAGGCAACGCTTTCTTTCCTCGGCCTCGGCCTGCCCATCACGGAGCCATCGCTCGGATTGCTCATTTCCAATGGCTTTCAGTACCTCATGAGCGGCAAGTACTGGATCAGTTTCTATCCAGGCCTCGCCCTGCTGCTCACCATCGTTGCCATCAATCTGGTGGCGGATCAACTGCGTGACGTGCTGAACCCGCGCCTGCAGAAGTAGGAAGCCGAAGATTCGCATGAGCACTGTTCTCGACATCAGCCATCTCACCACCCACTTCTTCACCCGCGCTGGTGTGGTGAAGGCCGTGGAAGGCATCAGCTTTTCACTGGCCGCAGGTGAGATCCTCGGCCTGGTTGGCGAATCGGGTTCTGGAAAGTCCATGACCGGCTACTCGATCATGGGGCTGATCGATGCGCCGGGCCGCATCATGGGAGGCTCCATCCGCTTGAAGGGTGAGGAGCTGATTGGAAGCAGCGAGGCGGCATGGCAGCGCATTCGCGGCAACCGGATCGCGATGATCTTCCAGGATCCGATGATGACGTTGAACCCTGTGCTGCGCATCGACACGCAGATGATCGAGGCCGTACAGGCGCATCATGATGTCTCGCGCGACGAGGCAGTCAGGCGTTGCCGCGAGGCGCTGGTGCAGGTTGGCATTCCCTCTCCCGACGAGCGTCTCGTGGCTTATCCGCACCAGTTTTCCGGCGGCATGCGCCAACGCGTTGCCATTGCCATCGCGCTGCTCAACAAGCCGGATGTCATCATTGCGGATGAGCCGACCACGGCGCTCGACGTCACCATCCAGGGCCAGATCCTGTTTGAAATGCAAAAGCTCTGCCGGGAGTCGGGGACGGCGCTGATCTGGATCACGCACGACTTGTCCGTCATCGCCGGTCTGGCAGACAAGGTGGCCGTGATGTACGCCGGACGCATTGTCGAATCAGGCACCGTCGATGATGTCCTGGATCGTTCCCGCCATCCCTATACGCATGGACTGATGTGCTCAGTGCCTGCCTGCAATCCGCGCGGCCAGCCGCTGAAGCAGATCCCTGGCATGACACCTTCGCTGCTGGCGCTGGGCGCTGGCTGTGCATTCCGCGAGCGCTGCGAAAGGGCCACGGCAGCATGCGCGGCCATGCCTGATCTCGACGCCGGCCTGCACGCGGTTCGGTGCCACCATCCACTTGGGGTGTCGGCATGAGCGAATATTTGTTGGAGCTTGTGAATGTCAGCAAGCGATTCTCGCCATCACAGGATATCGCCGCACGCATTGCAACAAAGCTGGGCGCGGGCACACCGCCTGCCGTGGTTCACGCGTTGGATGGGGTGAATCTGGCGATCACAAAGGGGGAGGTCGTGGGCCTCGTTGGAGAGTCCGGCTGCGGCAAGTCGACACTCGGTCGCGTCGCTGCAGGCCTTCACCAGGCCAGTGCGGGCGAGCGTCGCTGGAAGGGCCGCACCGTGGAAATGAACGATCTTTCGGCGCGGCTTGCCATCCAGATGATCTTTCAGGATCCCTACGCGTCGCTGAATCCGCGGCTTCGCATCTTCGACATCATTGGTGAGGCACCGGTGGCACATGGCTTGGTGAGCGCCGCAGACAAGACAGCCTATGTGGAAAATCTCATGCAGCAAGTCGGGCTGGACGCAGGACTGATGCGGCGTTTTCCGCATCAGTTTTCGGGCGGTCAACGCGCACGCATTGGCATCGCCCGTGCGCTGGCCGTCAAACCGGAATTCCTGGTGTGTGACGAAGCCGTCGCCGCCCTGGATGTCTCGATCCAGGCGCAAGTCCTCAACCTGTTCATTCGCCTGCGTCAGGAGCTTGGGCTCACCTATCTTTTCATCAGCCACGATCTGGGCGTCGTGCAACACATCTCGGACCGGGTGGTGATCATGTATCTCGGTCGTGTCGTGGAGTCTGCGCCCACCACAGAAGTCTTCAGCGATGCACGTCATCCCTACACCCAGGCGCTGCTCGCCGAGGTGCCGCGACTCGATCAGCGACGCAAGGATTTCGTGGCCATCAAGGGCGAGATTCCCTCGCCAATCAATCCGCCTTCAGGCTGCCACTTTCATCCCCGCTGTCCGCACGCGATGGACCGCTGCCGAGAGATCGCACCGCCCCTGGCACAAGTCGCCCCGGGGCGCATGGTAGCCTGCCACCTCCATCCCGCAACATCGAGTGAGTCATGAGCAAGACACCCATCACCATCACGCCACCCACTGTCCACGCCGTGCCGGTGGTGTTTGATTCTCCGCACAGCGGGACCTGGTATCCGGATGACTTCCGCTACAAGGTGGACCATGCCTTGTTGCGCATGGCTGAGGACACGCATGTCGAAACACTGTTTGATGCGGCACCACGCCACGGCGCCACCCTCATTGCCGCCAACTTCCCGCGCAGCTACATCGACGCCAACCGTGCACTCCTGGACATCGACAATGCGCTGCTGGAATCGCCCTGGCCCGGACCGGTGAACCCTTCGCGCAAAACGGAAAAGGGCATTGGCCTCGTCTGGCGCAGGCTCGACAGCGGCAATGACATCTATGACCGCAAGCTCTCTGTTCAAGAGGTGATGGCGCGTATCAAGACCTGTCATGCGCCGTACCACGCAGCCGTACGCGATGCCCTCAATGAGGCCGTCGCACACTATGGTGCCGTATGGCATCTCAATTGCCACTCCATGCCTGCGGTAGGCGGCCAGGTCGCCGAGGAGGGCCCGGGCAAACCGCGCGCGGACTTTGTGCTGGGCGACCGCGATGGCACCAGCGCGTCACCCGAGTTCACCGCCTGGGTTGCGGAGATTCTTCGGGGCTTCGGCTACGACGTGAAGATCAACGATCCCTACAAGGGCGTCGAGCTGGTCCGCGCCTACTCCGATCCGGCACAACACCGCCACAGCCTGCAGATCGAGATCAATCGCCGTCTGTACATGGATGAAAACACCAGAGAACACAATGCCGACTTCCCGGTGTTGAAGGCGCATATCGACAAGCTGGTCGCGCATCTCTGTGCCTACGGCGTGGCCCATGCGCCTGGCCATCACCATCATCATTGCGATCATGATCATGGTCACCAAAACAACGCTGAGCACGCTCACGGCCATGCACAGGGCCATGAACACGGCGGAAAGCCCGAGCCGGCCCCGCAACACGATCACGGACACGATCATGGACGCAAGCATTCGCATTGAACTGACGCCCCCCGATATCCGCCGCTGGCGAACCGGGACCGGTAGTATCGAGTACATCCATACGCTTGACAGCGGCCGGCCCGGGCCGCATGTCATGGTCAATGCCATCACGCACGGCAACGAGATATGTGGCGCGATCACGGTCGATCGGCTGCTCGGCATGGCCGCAGAGGGCATGCGCCCCGCGCGCGGGAAGTTGACCTTGTCGTTTGCGAATATTCGCGCATTCGAAAACTGGAACCCGGACAACCCGCACGCCAATCGATTTGTCGACGAGGACTTCAATCGGGTGTGGGCGCCAGACACGCTGGACGGTCCGCGCCAGAGCGTGGAGTTGACGCGCGCACGCGCCATGCGGCCTGTGGTGGAGACAGTTGATCTGCTTTACGACATCCATTCCATGCACAATCCCCACGGCCCAGTCATGATTTGCGGTCCGCTGCAGAAGGGCATCGATCTCGCCCGCGCCGTCGGGGTTCCGGAATTTATCGTGAGCGACAAGGGCCATGCCAACGGCACCCGCATGCGGGATTTCGGCGGGTTCGGCGATCCCGACAGCCCGAAGAATGCGCTGCTCGTGGAGTGTGGCCAGCATTGGGAGTCTGCCGCTGCCGAGGTGTCATGGCAGTCGACCTGGCGGTTTCTGAGGGAGAGCGGGGTGATGGATGCAGCGTTGTGCGACGTTGAAATTGATGCCGCAACACGCCAGCCAACCCAGAAGGTCGTGAAGGTCACGGATGCCATCATCGCCAACTCGTCGGACTTCAAGTTCACCGATGGGCTGAACGGTCTCAGCGTCGTGAGCCGGGCGGGTGACCTGATCGCCACCGATGGTGGCGTACCGGTCACGGCGCCCTATGATCAATGCGTGCTGATCATGCCAACGCTGATCCATGTGAAGCAAGGCTTGACGGCAGTTCGACTCGGCCGTATCGAGAACGGCTGACTGCACGGACAACCCCATGCTTCCAGGCCCCAGGGGGGCCTCCGATCAGGCTGAGGGATCTTCTGTCCGGCCGGATGGCTTGATGCCGAGCTGCTTCAATTTTCGATAAAGGTGTGTGCGCTCGAGGCCCACGCGGTCGGCGACCCGGGACATGTTGCTGTCCTCGCGGCGGATGTGATGCAGGAAATACTGGTACTCAAATCGTTCGCGCGCTTCCCGCAATGGCATGTCCAGCGGCACACCGGCAAAAGCAGGTGCTGCCTCTTGCGTGTCGAGCCCGAAGTCATGGATCACCCGATGCACATCTTCGGCGGCGATGTCGGCCTGGGTGGCGGTGAGCGCAAGCGTTTTGATCACGTTGCGCAGCACGGGCAAATTGCCTGGCCACGACAGATTGCGCAGGATGTTCAGGATGGCCACGCTGAGATTGCGCAGTGGCACCTCGCCTGCCTCGACCATCTGCGACAGCATTGTGGTGGCGATGTCGGGAATGTCCTCGGCATGTTCCTTGAGCGCAGGCACCCGCAGTGTCAACGCCGAGATCTGCGAGAACAGCTGGGCATCAAAGCGATCCTGCTCCACCAGCGACACCAATGGCTGGCTGGCAGAACACACGAGGCGCACATTGAATTTCTCCAGCTTGCTGGTCAGCTGCAGGAGACCCTTTTGTTCGGGACGCAGCAGCGTATGTACTTCTGACAGGTACAGCACCCCATCTTTCACGTCGTTGAGCGGCTCGAAGGGATTGCTGGCAAGCCAGGCCAGATCCGACGGTGCCAGCCACGGCGCATTGCGCTGGTGCAGCTGACGGGCACAGAGCTCGAAGCCACAACCGGGATCCCCCGTCAGCAGTATCGGGGTCTTCAATCTCGCTGCCTGCTCCAGCCGTTGCTGCAGCTCGACCATGATGCGGGCGCGGCCAAGGTGCGCGAAGGTAAGGCCGGGACGCGGCAACACGCTCCCGCCAGACAACGCCTTGCCAACGGTTGCCAGGAGCTTTGGCAGGCTGATGGGCTTCTCGAGAAAATCGACCGCGCCGATGCGCGTCGCCTCCATGGCCGACTCGATGGTGCCATGGCCTGACATCATCACCACGGGCATGGTCAGCTGGCCCGACACGGCCCACTCCTTGAGCAGACTGATGCCATCCGTATCCGGCATCCATATATCGAGCAGCACGAGGTCCGGGCGGATTTCCTTGCGCACAGCGCGGGCGCTGGCGGCGTTATCGGCCACACGCACCGTGAACCCCTCGTCCTTCAGAATCTCGGACAAGAGCTCGCGGATGCCGACCTCATCATCTACCACCAGAATTTGATTGGAACCCATGTCGATCTAACGATACCTCAAGAAGTCTCCAATCCCGGCGCAGGGGTGCCAACCGGGAGGGGAAGTGTAATGGAAACGCATGCACCCTGCGGCCGCAGATTTTCAATGGCGACGCGTCCGTGATGCTCCTCGATGATCTTCTTCACGATGGCAAGCCCGAGCCCCGTGCCTTTCGGCTTGGTCGTCACATAGGGCTCGAATATTCGCGTAAGCAGCCCGTCAGCGATGCCGGTGCCGCTGTCAGCAACGCTGAGCACGATGCCGCCGGACGCGCGCCGGGTGACGATGGTCACTCTTGGCGATGGCTGGCCGGTCAGTGCATCGAGCGCGTTCTGCATCAGGTTATGCAGCACCTGCCGCAACAAGGCGGCATCGGCGCGAAGCACCGGCACGGTGTCATCCAGATCCACGACCAGCGTCACGGGCATGGATTCATACAGCACCAGCACCTCTCGCACCAACTCGTTCAGGTCGACATCGGCTTCGGTGAGCCGCGAGCTGCGGGAGTAGATGCTGAAGTCGTCGACCATGCCCTTCAAGGCGGCTACCTGGGCCACGATGGTCTGAGTGGAGCGACGCAGGATTTCAGCCTCGGCGGGCGGCAGATTGGCAGCGAGCTTGTGCTGCAGCCGCTCGGCGGAGAGCTGGATGGGCGTGAGCGGATTCTTGATTTCGTGTGCGAGCCTGCGCGCCACTTCGCCCCAGGCGGCATCGCGCTGCGCCTGGATCAGATGCGTGATGTCGTCAAACACCAGTACGTAGCCGGACCCGATGGAGACCGGCAGCCGCGTCCCGCGCACCAACAGTGTCCGTGGACCATCGGTGCGGGCGTACTCAATCTGGCGTTCCCAGGCGCGCTCGCGGTTGCTGGCGAACTGGGTCAGCGCCTCGTCAATGAGCGGTTTCAGCGCGGGCACCTGCTGCGGCCATTCCGCAGCGCGCAGGCCGCGCAGGCTCTCTGCCTGCACAGCGAGCATGTCTGCCGCCGCCGCATTGAGCGTCGTGAGGTGGTGGCGTTCATCCAGCGTGATGACGCCTGAGGTGAGGTTGCCCAGGATCGACTCGAGATACGTCTTGGCGTTCTCCAGCTGTTGCTGGTTGCGACTCATGGCGTCGGATGCCTCGGCGAGCTGGCGGGTCATGGTGTTGAACGACTGGGTCAGCACACCAAACTCATCGCGGCTCTTCACCGGGTTCAGCTTGGTGTAGTCACCCTTGGCGATGGCTCGCGTGCTCTCCGCGAGCGCCGAAAGGGGAGCAGACAAGCGCTCGGCCAACAGGAACGCCAGCACGACCGCAGAAAAGAGTGTGAGCAACAACGCCAGCGTCAGGGTCAAGCGGAAGATCCAGCGAAGCGAGGTCCTCGCCAGCGCCAGCGCCTGGTAGTCCTGCAGGCCCGACTCGACACGCTGTGCATCCGCAGCCAGCTGTGGCGGTGGTGCCTTCAAGCCTTGCAGCCAGCGTGTTTCATCGTCGCCCGTGTAAATGGCCACGGGCGCCACGGCGCGAAGCAGCAGACCTCGATCGGCCACGGCTTCGGTCCGCGTCAGCACCGGACGAGACGCTTTCAACATGTCCACAGGCGGCAATTCGGGCAGTGCGCTGGTCGGCGTGCTGCCGCTGTGCGCGATCGCCTTTCCCGTGCCCGAGAACAACGTCAGCTCCGTGAACGAAAACTCGGTCCTGGCCGCATCGAGCAAAGCCTGTTCGCCGCTATTCACGTCCGTCAGCTGTAGCGCCGCCGTGCGGGTCTTCTGACCGAGCTCGTTGAGCAGCGGATCGAGTGCCGACTTGCCGAGCTTCAATCCTGATTCCAGCGCCTGATCCACGGGAACATTGAACCAGGACTCGATGGAACGCTCAAAAAACTGGAGCGAGACGGCATAGAGCAGCCCACCCGGCACAGTTGCCATCAATGCAAACACGAACATCAACCGCAGAGCCAGCTTGGCGCCGAACACGCGCTCCTTGAGCTTCCGCCAGAGCACGACGATCTGATAGCCGATGAGGCCAAGGAGGCCTGTTGCCACGAAGATGCCCGAGCCGATTAGCCATGGCAGATTCTGCGAGAACTGCGAGTTGTTCGCGCTCGCACGCGAGAGCAGCACAATGAGCGCGAAGCCGGCCGCCACGAGCACAAAAGTGATCACGCGGATACCGCGCATGATGTTGAAGCCGCCGGTCGCAATCACGGCTTCGCCTCCGGCCTCAACGCGGCTTCACTTCCGGGTGAGGTCACGGTTTCACCTCCGGAGAAAGCGTAAAGCGGTACCAGTCGGAAGCCAGCGTCCAGTCCTTCGAAGCAAATGCAGTGATTTGGAAGGGCTTGGGTAGCTGCGCCGTGTCCAGTCGCATGCGGACCATGACATCGTATTTCTCGCCCGGCCTGAAGCTGTCCCGACCGGTCACGGCCCAGCCGCGCACACGTGAGAGCTTGCGTTTCACCTCATCAAATGTCTTGATCGATTCCGAGAAGTTGCCCACTGACAGACGATATTGCTCGGTGAGCGGCAAATAGGAAATCTTGCGCTCGCGATCGACTTGTACCGCCCGCTTGTCAAACCAGTACCACCGCGGGCTACGCGCCTCGAACTCGATCAAGAAATAGAGCGGCACGCCGCGGACTATCGCTTCTTGCAGCGTTGCGGTGAACTGGATGTCGAAATCTGCCGAGAGTTGCCAGCCGTCTTCGGCCAACTCCAGCCGCGCCTCCTTGACGGAGATGCCCTGGTCGGCGGCGCGCGCCTGCGGCACGAGCAGCGTCAGCCAGCACGCCACGAGCAGCCCAAGCCAGCCAAGCCAGCGTTGCCCCGCGCCGGACGGCTCAGGGCTTGGCAAGCAGCGCGTAGTAGAAACCGTCGTGATGGGCATCGGGAAGAAGTTGGCCGTCTTGCAAGCAGGGTGCAGGCGGCGTCTGATCGTGGGTCGGTTGTTGCGGCAGCGGCAGCAGTGTCACCACGTTCCCCGATGCTGCCTGGGCGGCCATGAATGTCTCGACGACGCCCTTGTTCTCTGCCCGGAAGACCGAACAGGTGATGTACAGCAATCTACCACCGCTGGCGAGGCAACTCCATAGCGCAGTGAGCAGCGCGAGCTGCTGCGCTGCATAGCCGAGCAGATCGCTTTCGCGGCGCAACCACTTGATATCCGGGTGGCGGCGGATGACGCCGGAGCCGGAGCAGGGTGCGTCGAGCAGGATGCGGTCGAACGGTTTGCCGTCCCACCAGGTGCCGGGCTTCAATGCATCAGCGGTCTTGACCGTCGCCGCGAGGCCCAGTCGATCCAGGTTGGCGGTGATGCGCGGTACGCGCCGGGGATCGTCATCCAGTGCCACCAGGTCGATGTCTGCCAGCTCCAGCAGATGCCCGGTCTTGCCACCCGGTGCAGCGCAGGCATCCAGCACCCGCATGCCCGGTGCGACGCCGAGCCAGTGTGCGGCACACTGCGCACCGGCATCCTGCACGGAGACTTTTCCCTCTGTGAATCCCGGAATCTCCGAAACGGGTTTCGGTGGATCGATACGCAACGCGCTGTCGCCCAGTCGCGTGACCGTGAAGCCTGCGGCCGCCAGTTCGGTCTCCATCTCCGCCGCGCTGGTCTTGCGAATATTCGCACGTAGTGTGAGTGGCGGATGCAACAGCGCGTTCACCGCCATCGATTCCCAGTGGTCGGGATATTCCTGCTGTAGGCGCTTCACCCACCACGCGGGCAAGTTGTAGCGCGCAGGCCGACTGATGGCGCGCATCTCGTCCGGCAGGTTGTCCTGCTTCCGCTGGAAATTGCGCAGCACCGCATTGACGAGGCCCTTGGCTTGCGGGTGGCCGAGCGCCACGGCGGCCTTCACCGCATGGTCCACGATGGCATAAGGCTTGCCCCGGCCGAACTGAAGCTGGGCCAGTGCGATCTTGAGCAGGCTGTCGATGTCCTGTCGCGCGGGCGTCTTCACCAGCGCGCGCAACTCCGCCTCGATGAGTCCGTAGTGCCTCAGCGTGTCGAAGCACGCTTCACGAATCGCACCACGTTGTTGGGGGGTCAGGGATGGGTCTGCAGCGAGCGCGGCATCCAGCGCCTCGTTGAGATTGCGACCGTCGAGGACTTGGGTCAGGACGCGAGAGGCGGTCAGTTGGGTAGCGAGCATCCGGCGATTTTACGCGGTAGCGATAAACTGCCCCATCCGGGAGACAGACAGCGCCCGGCAGGAGCGTGCGTGCAGTCCATCGAACCCTACGACTACGTCATCGTCGGCGCCGGCAGTGCAGGCTGCGTGCTGGCCAATCGCCTGTCACGCGATGCGAATATTCGCGTCTTGCTGCTGGAGGCAGGCGGCAAGGACGATTGGTTCTGGATCGACATTCCCGTGGGCTACCTCTACACCATCGGCAACCCGCGCACGGACTGGTGTTTCAAGACCGCCGCCGAGCCCGGCCTGAACGGGCGACAGCTCGGCTACGCGCGGGGTCGCGTACTGGGCGGATGCTCATCGATCAACGCCATGATCTACATGCGCGGCCAGCAAAGCGACTTCGATCACTGGGCAGCGCTGGGCAATCGCGGCTGGGGCTGGGATGACGTGCTGCCGCTTTACAAGGGCATGGAGGACTACTTCGCCGGCGCGGATGATTTTCACGGCGCGGGTGGCGAGCTGCGCGTTGAGCCGCCACGCGTGCAATGGAAAATACTCGACGCGTGGCGTGACGCGGCCGCGCAGTGCGGCATCGCCACCATTCCCGAATTCAATCGAGGCGACAACGCGGGCTGCGCGTACTTTCACATGAACCAGAAGCGCGGCAAGCGCTGGAGCGCCACACGCGCATTCCTGCGGCCCGCGCTGTCACGCCCAAATCTCACCGTCATTACTGGCGCGATGGTGAAACGTGTCAGGACCGAATCCCGCGAAGGGCGAATATTCGCAAAGGGCATCGAGTTCGTTCACCCAAAGCTTGGCGAATGTTTTGTCGAGGCCCGACGCGAAACCATTCTGGCGGCCGGCGCCATCGGATCGCCACAGATACTTCAACTGTCCGGCATCGGCCCTGAATCCCTGCTGGCCCGGCATCAAATTCCCTTAGTGCATGACTCTCCCGGCGTGGGCGCCAACCTGCACGACCATCTGCAGATCCGCATGGTCTACAAGGTACACAACACCGTCACGCTGAACCAGCGTGCCAACAGTCTTTGGGGAAAAGTCGCGATGGGTCTGGAATACGCACTCTTCAAGACCGGCCCCATGACCATGCCGCCGTCGCAGCTCGGCGCGTTCACGAAGAGCGCCCCCCTACAGCCTTCGGCCAACATCGAATGGCATGTGCAGCCGCTCTCGCTCGACAAGTTCGGCGAGCCGCTGCACCGCTTCAACGCCATCACGCCGTCGGTGTGCAATCTGCGGCCGACGTCGCGCGGGCAGGTTGAAATTTCATCTCCCGATCCCGCCGCGCATCCCGACATCCGCGTGAACTATCTCGCGACACCTGAGGATCAGCAAGTCGCGGCCGACGGCATGCGCTTCACCCGCCGCATCATGGCCGCCGACGCACTGCGCGAATATTCGCCAGAGGAATGGAAGCCCGGGCCAGCCATCGAAACTGCCGAGCAACTGATCAAGGCCGCAGGCGATCTCGGCACCACCATCTTCCACCCGGTCGGCACCTGCAAGATGGGCCACGATTCACTGGCTGTAGTGGATGATGAGCTGCGCGTGCGAGGCGTCACCAACCTGCGCGTCATCGACGCCAGCATCATGCCGCGCATCACGTCGGGGAACACCAATGCACCGACTTACATGATTGCGGAGAAGGGGGCGCAGTTGATACTTTCCGGCAATAGCAACTAGGCGAATCGCTGGTTGCCACGCTTTCGAACCAAGTGCAGAATCCATCGACTAAGCGCAGTTATCCGCGCGCCAGATCACAATCCCCGCCACAAGTCCAATCTGCCAGGAGCCTCCCAAGATCAAGCTGCAAGTCAACGGCAAGACCCTCAATCTCGATGTGGAACCGGACATGCCGTTGTTGTAGGCATTGCGTGACAGCGCGGGGATGCTGGGCGCCAAGTACGGCTGCGGCATCGCGCAATGCGGCGCTTGCACGGTGCAGGTGGATGGCGAGCCGGTGCGCTCCTGCGTGATGCCGGTGTCGGCCGTGGCAGGAAAGAAGATCACCACCATCGAGGGCATCTCGGCCAAGGGCATGAATGCCGTGCAGAAGGCCTGGATCGCCCATGAGGTGCCGCAGTGCGGCTACTGCCAGACGGGGATGATCATGGCGGCCACGGCACTTCTGGAAAAGAAGCCCAAGCCGACCGACAAGGATATTGACGAGGCGATGACCAACCTCTGCCGCTGCGGCACATACGCACGGGTGCGCACGGCGATTCACGCTGCTGCCGCTGATCTGGCTAAGTCAAAGCCAGCCAAACCCGTCGCGCAGAAAGCCTGAGGAGACCTGACATGACAATCGAACTCTCCCGCCGCGAATTTCTGAAGGCCTCTGCTGCTGTCGGCGGCGGACTCTCTTTGCAGTTTTCCTTCCCGCTGCTGGCCAAACCCGGTGTAGCCGCTGCCGCCACCGAGGTCAATGCCTGGGTGGTGATCCATCCTGATGAAACCGTCGCCATCCGCATCGCCCGCTCGGAAATGGGCCAGGGCACGATGACCGCGCTGGCGCAGCTGGTGGCCGAGGAACTGGAGTGCGACTGGGCCCGCGTCAAGGCCGAGTTCGCCTCGCCCAATGAACACGTGAGACGCAAACGCATCTGGGGCTCGATGTCCACGGGCGGTAGCGCCGGTGTGCGGGCGTCGCAAGACTATGTACGCAAGGCCGGTGCGGCCGCGCGCCACATGCTGGTGACGGCAGCCTCCGTCGAGTGGGGCGTGCCGACGTTTGAATGCAAAGTGGACAAGGGCGTCATCACACACCCGGAGTCCAAGCGCTCCACCACCTTCGGCAAGATGGCTGCCAAAGCCGCGACCTACGCACCGCCGAAGGACATCGTGCTGAAGGACCCGAAGGACTGGAAGATTGCTGGCAAGCCGATGAAGCGGCTGGACATCCCCGACAAGGTGCTGGGCAAGCCCGTGTTCGGCGTGGATGTACAGGTGCCCGGCATGCTGCACGCAAGCATTGCGCAATGCCCTGTGTTCGGCGGCAAAGTAAAGAGCGTGGACAGCGCGGCGGCAGAGAAGATGCGCGGCGTGAAAAAAATCCTGCGTGAAGAGAACTTCGTCGCCGTGGTGGCGGACAACTGGTGGCGCGCCAATCAGGCGTTGAAGCAAGTGAAAATCGAGTGGGATGTTGGTGCCAATGGCAACGTGTCTGATGCGAGCATCGAGAAGCTGTTTCGCGAGGGCCTGGCCGCGACCAACCTGCCTGAGGCGCGCAAGATCGGCGACACCGCGGCGGCGCTGTCCGGTGCGGCCAAGGTGATCGAAGCGGAATATTCCTCGCCGTATCTCAACCACGCGACCATGGAGCCGCAGACCTGCACCGCCTGGTTCAAGCCGGACGGCACGCTGGAAGTGTGGACCTCCACCCAGAATGCAGAAGCCTCCATGGCTGCGGCGTCCGAAGTAGCCGGCATTCCGCAGGAGAAGATCGAGGTACACAAGCCCATGCTGGGCGGGGGCTTCGGCCGCCGCGGCGCGCCGCAGGACTTTGTGCGCCAGGGTGTGGCGATCGCCAAGCAGATGCCCGGCACGCCGGTGAAGATGATGTGGACGCGTGAAGAAGTCATGCAGCACGGCTTTTACCGCCCTGCGAGTCTGGTGCAGATGAAGGCCGGGCTCGACAAGGATGGCAACGTGATCGCGCTGCACACCAGGATCGCCTGCCCCTCCATTCTGGCGCTGGTTCGCCCCGAGGGTATCCAGAAGGGCATCGACTTCTCGGCCGTGCGCACGTTCAACGACATGACCTACACCATCCCCAACCAGCAAGTGGATTACGCGATGCGGAACCCCCACGTGCCGGTGGGGTTCTGGCGCGCACCGGGGCTGCAGAACGCGCACTACCGCGAGTGCTTCATTGATGAGCTGGCGCACGCCGCAGGCAAGGAGCCGCTGGCGTTTCGCCTTGCGATGATGAAGCCGGATGACAAGAACCGGAAGGTGCTGGAAGCCGCCGCCAAAGCCGCCAACTGGGGCTCGCCCCTGCCTGCTGGCGTGTTCCGCGGCATCGCGCAGGCCGATGGCTTCGGCAGCTTCAGCGCGATGGTGGCCGAAGTGTCGGTGAGTGCTGCTGGTGAATTGAAGATTCACCGCATCGTGTTCGCCATCGACTCCGGTCATGTGGTCAATCCCGACACCTGTGCTGCGCAGGCGGAGAGCAATGTGATCTATGGTCTGGGCGGCCTGCTGTATCAGCAGAACACGGTGAAGGATGGACGCATCCAGGAGTCCAACTTCAACGACTTTCCCCTGCCCAAGCTCACCGACATGCCGAAGGTGGAAACCGTGCTGGTGCCCACCGGTGGATTCTGGGGTGGGCACGGCGAGCCGGGTATTCTGGCGCTGACACCCGCCATCTGCAACGCCATCTTCGCCGCGACGGCCAAGCGCATCCGCACGCTGCCGCTGAAGGCGGGGGATTTGAAGCGGGCGTGAATGAAGGTGCCGCGTGACAGGTGACGGGTGACGGATCGCAAGCGGGCAAGGATGCTGGGGGTTGCGTTGATGGCGGGCAGCATGTGCGCTGGCGCGCAGCCCCTCGTGACGGCTGATCGCATCGAGCAGCCCCTCACCACGGCCCCGGGCGATGCCGAACGCGGCTTGCGAATATTCGCAAGCCGCGACGGTGGTCACTGCGTGCTGTGCCACGCCGCTCCTGGCATCACCACCGCAGGCAACATCGGTCCGGCGCTGGCTGGTGTGGGGAAGCGTCTCTCACCGGCACAGCTACGGCTGCGCATCGTCGACATCACGCGCGTCAATCCGAATGCCGTCATGCCGGCATTCCATCGCACTGACAATCTTGAGCGCGTGGCACGCGAATATTCGCAGCGCACGATTCTATCGGCCGAGCAGGTGGAAGATCTGGTCGCCTATCTGGCCACACTCAAATGAAGCGCAGACCATTCCTGGGATTGTTGGCTGCGCTGATTCCCCTTGCGAATATTCGTAATGCGTCAGCGCAGAACTTTCTCCCGCCCCAGGACTTGCGTCCCTTCATCGACAAGCTCACCGGCGGCGCGCCGGTGCGTGCGGGCAGGGTAACAATGGAAATGCCCGCCATTGCCGAGAACGGCAACAGCATTCCCTTCACCTTGCGCGTGACAAGCCCCATGACGCGCGCCGATCACGTGAAAAGCGTGCACATTTTTGCGCCGCGCAATCCGCGTCCGCAAGTCGCCACGTTTCACTTTGATCCACACGCAGGCAAGGCAGAAGTGACGACACGCGTGCGGCTAGCGGGCACGCAGAAAATCATTGCCATCGCGGCCCTGTCCGACGGCAGCTTCTGGTCCGGCGAAGTCAACATCGTGGTCACCGCCGCCGCCTGTCTCGACGAGGCGCTCGGATGAGCGGGCTTGCGCGATTGCGCCTGCCGGACACCGCACGGCCGGGTGAAGTGGTGGAAGTGCGCATTCTCATCCAGCACGACATGGAAACGGGCTTTCGCCGCGACATGCAGGGACGCGCTGTGCCCACGAATGTCATCCAGGATCTGCGCGCCATGTATGCAGGCAACACGGTGTTCCGCGCCGAGTTGGGCTCGGGAATTTCTGCCAATCCGTATCTCTCCTTTTTCATCCGCGCAACAGACAGTGGCGAGGTCATGCTGGATTGGGTCGACACCGCTGGCGTGAGGGGCAGTGCGGCAGCAGTGTTGAATGTGGCATGAGGCGCTTTCGCGAATATTCGCTGCTTGTCCTGTTGTGCGCAATGCCCTTCGCCTTCGCGCAGACGAATCCACCCAAACCCGGCAACGATTTCCAGAGCAGGGAAAACCGCGCGCTCGAAGCTGACGACTTTGCTAACCCGGGCATGCTGTGGGTGGAGCAGGGTGCGAAGCTGTGGCGCGAGACGCGGGGCGATGCGAAGAAGAGTTGCGCCACGTGTCACGGTGATGCGAAACAATCCCTGCGCGGCGTGGCTGCGGGCTATCCGAAGCACGATGCGAAGGCAGATCGAGTGCTGAACCTTGATCAGCGCATCAACCTCTGCGCGTCGGAAAACCAGAAAGCCGCTGCTTTCCCACACGAATCCCGCGAGCTGCTATCGCTCTCCACGTATGTCGCGCACCAATCGAAGGGCCAGCCGATCAAGGTGCGCGTGGACGGCGACGCAAAGCCCGCTTACGAGCGCGGCAAATCCCTCTACTTCCAGCGCATCGGCCAAATGAATCTCGCCTGCACGCATTGCCACGACCAAAGCTGGGGCAAGACCCTGCTTGCCGAGTCCATCAGCCAGGGCCAGCCCGATGGGTGGCCGGCGTATCGACTGGAATGGCAGACGCAGGGATCGCTGCAACGCCGTCTGCGAGCCTGCTTCTTTGGCGTGCGTGCCGAGCAACCGGCGTTCGGCTCTGAAGATCTGGTGGCGCTGGAGCTGTACCTGGCGAAGCGCGCTGAAGGGCTAACCCTCAACGCGCCGGGCGTGCGGCGCTGAGTCGGTCAGAGGCCCGCTACAACAATCTGCAGAGTTCACGCACCTGCTCCGCCGCCGACACTGCGCGGCATCCGCTGGCGTTCTGCCCACTCCACAGCGGCGAGAAATCGCCCGAATCCTTTGCCTCGGCCGCTGCGCGCAGTGGCGCGAGTGCCGACGTGGCCATCGGGAATGCAGGCGCCGCAGCGCTGATCGGACCAAGCTCCCGCATCAGGCGATTGACGATGCCGCGTGCGGGCCGACCGGTGAAGAGATTGGTGAGTGCAGTGTGGCGCGCAGCCTCGCTTTGCAACGCGGCACGATGGAGCGCCGAAGTCTTGGCCTCATCACACAGCAGGAATGCCGTACCCACCTGCACGGCCGCAGCGCCCAGCGCCATCGCGGCGGCAACGCCTTCCGCTGTGGCGATGCCGCCCGCCGCGATGACCGGCACTTTCACGGCCCGCACGATCTGCGGCAACAGGGAAAACGTGCCTTGCTGGCGCGTGAGGTCGCGCGCGAGGAACTGCCCACGATGACCGCCTGCCTCCAGCCCCTGCGCGATGATGGCGGCAACACCCTTCGCTTCCAGCCAGCGCGCCTCCTCAACCGTGGTGGCGGAACAGAGAATGTGTGAACCCCAGCCTTTCACCCGCGCGAGCAGGTCATCGGGTGGCAAACCGAAATGAAAACTCACGACGGCGGGACGAAACGGTTCGACGATGTCGGCAATGGCATGGCTGAATGGCGCGCGGCCGGGGCCGGTGCCAATACTCGCAACGTCAATCCCGAACTCTGCGTAGTACGGTGCCAGCGCTTCGCGCCAGCGTGCCTCAGCCTCCGCATCCGGTGCGGGCTCGACGTGGCAGAAGAAGTTGACGTTGAAAGACTCGCCTGCTGCCATCTTCAACTTGCCCAGCTCTACATCAAGCCGCTCAGGCGAAAGCATCGCGGCCGGCAGCGACCCGAGCCCTCCTGCACTCTGCACGGCTATGGCTAGCTGGCTCTCCTGCACCCCGGCCATGGGCGCCTGGATGAGTGGCAGATCGAGAGGAAGCAGGTTGCGAATATTCGCATTGGTGATCATGGCGCAGGCTCCGGCAGATGGGCGTCATGGTGCCGCATCCAGGCTGGCGGCGCCATAAAAGAGCGCCCACCGGAGTGGGCCCCAAGCTGCTGCTGGAGAACAGGGGCTCTCACCTCCGGGGACTTCGAGGAGAAGTCTGCCCGACCTGAAAACAAAAGACCCCATCAACCCTTGAAGGTCTTGTACGGTTTTTTGCAACTTTTTGTGGTTTCCAGGCTTGACCAGACCCACAACGAGGGCGTTCGCGTGCCTCGGCAGGGGAAATCGCGGACGGGTACACTTTCGGCTTTCCGATTTTCGAGCCCGCCATGAGCGTCATCACCGACAAGAAAGCCTTCACCGCCGCCACGCGAATATTCGCAACGGATGCCAAGCGTCTTCCTGCTTTCCTTGCCGGCCTGACGCCTTTTGCCCGCAAGTGGCTGGAGGCCGGTGGCTTCGATGCTGCGCCGAATGCCTGCGCGCTCGTGCCCGGTAAATCGGGACAAATCGACTTTGTTGTAGTCGGCGTGCGCGATGGCAGCGACTCCTGGGCGTTGGCCGCACTGCCGCTGAAGCTGCCGCGCGGGCGATACGAACTGGCACAGGCTGCCGGCACGGTGAAGATCGCGACCGAGAAGGCCGCGTTCGGCTGGGCATTGGGCGGCTATCAGTTCACCCGCTACAAAAAAGCCAAGCGCAAACCCGCCGACCTGCAATGCGAAGTTTCGCAGAAGGTGAAGGCGGCACTGGCCGAGGCGGAAGCCGTGGTGCTGGTGCGGGACATGGTCAACACACCCGCCGAAGACATGGGCCCGCAGGAGATATCGGACCTGGTGCGCGAGCAGGCGGAGCTCTTTGGCGGCACGTTCACCGAGATCATAGGCGACGAGCTGCTGGCCGAAAACTTTCCCGCCATTCACGCCGTGGGTCGTGCGGCGGACCGCGAGCCACGGCTGCTTGAGATCACCTGGGGCAACCCGAAGCATCCACGCGTGGCCATCGTCGGCAAAGGTGTGTGCTTTGACACCGGTGGGCTCGACATCAAGACGGCCGAGGGCATGCGGCTCATGAAGAAGGACATGGGTGGCGCTGCGCACGCCCTCGCATTGGCACATCTGGTGATGCAGCAGAAGCTGCCGGTGCGCATGCAGCTCCTCATCCCCGCCGTGGAGAACGCCATCAGCGGCAATGCGTTCCGCCCCGGCGATATCATCCGCACCCGTGCGGGACTCACGGTCGAGATCGGCAACACTGACGCCGAGGGCCGCGTCATTCTGTGCGACGCGATGACCTATGCGACGGAACTGAAGCCCGGGCTGCTGATCGATTTTGCGACACTCACCGGCGCCGCGCGCGTGGCACTGGGCCCGGAGCTGCCGGCGATGTTCTGCAACCGCGATGTGTTGGCCGCAAAGTTGGAGACCGCCGCCAACATCGTGCACGATCCGCTCTGGCGCATGCCGCTCTGGCGCAACTATCGCCGTCTCTTCGATTCCGACGTGGCGGATTTCAACAACGCTGGCAAGGGCGGGTTCGCCGGTGCGGTGGTGGCGGCTTTGTTCCTCGATCACTTCGTGCCGGAAAATCTGCCGTGGATCCACCTGGACACGTTCGCGTGGAACGATGTGTCGCGTCCCGGCCGTCCTGCGGGCGGCGAGGCGATGGGATTGCGTGCTGCGTTCGCGTTGCTGAAAGATCACCGCTAACCGCTGGTCATTTCAATGGCCCGCATCATTCTCACCGCCTGGGGTACCTACGGCGATGTTTTCCCGGCGCTGGGTATGGCACTCCGGCTGAAGGCGCGCGGCCACGACCCGGTCCTGGCTACCTGTGCCTACTACCGTGACATGGTCGAAGCGCGCGGCGTGCGTTTTGCTCCGCTGGCACCAGACATTGACCCGAATGACAAGGCTTTCGCTGCGCGGGTGATGGACCCATGGCGGGGGGCGGAGGCAATCTTCAGGGAGAGCATCATTCCGGCCCTCCCGCGTGCACTGGCGGACATGCGCGCTGCGGCGGAAGGGGCTGACCTGATCGTTTCACATCCGGTGACCTTTACCGCGCGGATGGTGGCGGAGGAACGCGGTCTGCCGTGGTTGAGTTCGGCCCTGGCACCGATTTCGTTTCTCTCCGCACACGATCCCTCCGCGCCGCCCGGTGCGCCCTGGCTGCGCCATCTGCTCGAGCGGGGCTTGCTGTGGGGCAAATCGTTTCGCTGGCTGGCCCATCGTATGACGGCGCCGTGGTTTGCCCCCGTGCATGCAATGCGGCGTGATCTCGGTTTGCCTGCTGTGGGTCATGCGTTGTTCGACGGCCAGTTCTCACCACTGGGCACGCTCGCCCTGTTTTCACCGTCCATCGGCGCGCCGCAGCCCGACTGGCCACCGCACTCGATTGCGACAGGCTTCATTGACTACAACGGCGGCGAACCCTTGGCGCCAGACGTGCAACGCTTTCTGGATGACGGCCCACCGCCTCTGGTCTTCACGCTCGGCACCTCGGCTGTGTTCGTGGCGGGTGACTTCTACGAGGAGAGCATTCTGGCCGCACGGGAGATGGGAAAGCGCACATTGCTGTTGACCGGCCCGGACCATCTCGCACGCGTGCAGCCGTTGCTGTCCGATGGCATGCTGGCAGTAGAGTTCGCCCCCCATGCAGCGGTCTTTCCAAGGGCGCTGGCCATCGTTCATCAGGCTGGAATGGGTACGCTGGCGCAAGGGTTGCACTCGGGCCGCCCCACGCTCATCGTGCCGCATGCCAACGACCAGCCGGACAACGCCTGGCGGGCTGCGCGCTTGGGAACTGCGCGAGTCCTGATGCCCGGCCAGTACAAAGCGAAAAATGTGGCAAGGGAATTGCATGCGCTACTTGCTGACGTGCGGTATCTTGAGGCGGCTGCGAATATTCGCAGTCGGCTGCAACAAGAAGATGGTGCCGGGGCGGCCTGCGATGCGATCGAGGCCTGCCTTGCGACAAGCCGTCTGCCAACACATCCCGGGGAAATCGTGAATCACGACGGGAGCAAAGCATGAAAAGGATGTTTCTTGTAGCGGCCAGTGTTTGTGCGCTGGGCCCACTGCTATTAGCGGGCTGTGCCAAAGGCATCGACCAGAAGATTGATGCGTCCAGCGACAGCGCTCTGGTCGCGAGCCTTGCAACCATTCACGCCAGCGCCAAGCCAGAGGAGGTAGCGGCATTGGATGCGGCGCTTAAGGTCCTCGCGGTCACGGATGTCAGCATAGGCTATGAAGGCGGCATCGTCGGCGCGCTGGAGAAACTCGGCGCACAACCGGTCACTCAGCTACGCGACCGTTTCGAGCCGATTGTGCAGGGCAAGTCCGGCCGCGCCATCATCGCTGCGGCGGCGCTGCGCAAGAAGGAGCAGGCAGCCCGCGACCTGCCGATCCTGGAGCAGGAACTCGCCAAATTGTCGAAACTGGGTTCGGAGCGTGAAGCAGGCAAGGAAGTGCTGGACAAGATCGTGGTACACCTGCCCCGATTCGGCTACCAGCCGACCCCGACAGGCAAGCTCGCGATGCTGGAATTCAAGGTCACGAACAACACGGAGCAGAAACTTACCTCCTTGTTTTTGCGTGGCAGCGCCATCGACCCCGGATCGTCCAAGGTGTTGTTCGTTGACGACATCAACTACAAGCTTCCCACGGGTCTCCTGCCCGGCGAGACGAAGGACATTCGGCTGCCTTACTCACAGCCAGGGAAGTGGAATTCCCCAGAACTCGCGAAGCAGAACGAGATCGAGCTGGCCGTAGAGGTTGTGAATGCCGAGACCGGGCCTGGAGTGAAGATCGTGGCGCACTTCACGCATAAAGATGCAGAACGCCTTGCGCTGCTGGAACGACACAAACCACAACTCGAGGCCATGGCACAAGGCCGCTGAAGGAACACCTCGCATGATACGAAAACTCTTGATCGCATGATACGAAAACTCCTGATTGCTTTCGCGCTGCTGCTGGTCCTCGTTGGCGGTGTGGCCTGGTGGGTGCTGTCTTCTCTGGACAGCATCGTGAAGGAGGGTTTGGAGCACTATGGCACCAAGGCGCTGGGCGTCAACGTCTCAGTTGGCGCGGTCGAGATCTCGACCGAGAACGGACGTGGCGTCATCCGAAACCTGGTGATCGGCAGTCCTTCCGGATACGCGGGTGAGCACGCCATGCGCATCGCCGAAGCATCCGTGGCCATCGACGTGAAGTCACTTCGATCCGACCTCGTGGTCATTCGCGAAATCAACATTGATGCACCGAGTATCAATTTCGAGCTGGTAGGTGGCAAATCGAATCTCGAAGTCATCCAGGGCAATATCGACCGCTACCTTGCGGAGCGTGGCGGGGGCAAGACCAACCCCTCCAATACGGGAAAAGTCGAAAGGCGATACACGATTCATGCTGCGAATATTCGCAAGGCACAAGTACACGTCATCAATCCATTGCTGAACGATGCTGGACTCGACTTCACCCTGCCGGATGTGACGCTGCGCCGCATTGGCGACGATGGCCGCGGCGTCACCGGCGGCGAGGCAGCTCGCATCGTGACGCATACATTGCTCCTTCGCATCGCGGCCAAGGCCCTGACAGGTGGGCAGTTGATGGAGCGCGGCGTTGAGGGTGCAATCGACATGTTGAAAGAGCTGTTCCGCTCGTCCAAATAGTGCGGGTGGGAATCTCTTCCTGCGGCCCGCGACATCACAAGGAGGCAGATCATGAACGTGGAAGTCAGGCCATTCAGGACATCACGTCGCAGCATCCGGACGGCAGGCATGCGGGCGATGTTGCTTCTCCTTGCTGTGGGCTCCTTTGCGCTGGCCCCTGCGCAAACGGGAAAGGACTTCAATGCCTGTGCCTTGTTGACCGTGGAGGAGGCATCCACGCTGCTGGGTGCCACGGCCGTGCCCGAAGTCATGAAAGGGAAACCACCCAAGGTTGTGCCAAATTGCCTGTACACCAGCACCGTTGATGGCGCGCCAGTGACGCTCGGCATTCAGTTCCGCTTCTTCAAGGCCCCTGCAGATGCCCTTGGTGCCCTGAAGGAGGCGCGCCTGGAAGGCCGGGGCAGGCCGCTGATCATCAACGGCCAGGATGCGTACTGGCACCCGAAGCTGGCCCATTTGGTAGTCAGCAAAGGCACCGCGATCCTCACCATCACGGCAGGGCCGCTAAAGGAAAATGAGCGCGTACCCGAGCTGGCGCGCAAAGTTGCAGACAGAGTCCTGCCAAAGCTGGGCTGAGCGGGCTGCAATCTGACAACTGGCAGCCGGTCCTTCGGTCAGCGAAAGGTCTGTCCTGCCGCCAGACCCACCGAGCGCGCCCACTCGGCGGCTGGCTGACGGCGTCCCCCTGGTTTCTGAACCGACTCAAGTCGGAGGGCACCCGTCCCACAGGCGACTAGCGGGCCGGTTGGCGAAACGTCCAAAACAGTTCCCGGCACACCGCCAGCCGCCAGCGTGAGGGCGGCGGCCCACACTTTCAGTGGTTCGGACGCAAAGGATGCCTCTGTCCCCGGAAAGGGATCAAATGCCCGGATCTGACGATCAATCTCCGCGGCGGGGCGGGTCCAGTCGATGGGCGCTTCGGCGCGCGTGAGCTTCTGGGCGTAGGTCACACCAACCTCTGACTGAGGCTTCAGCGCCAGCTCGTCAAGCTTGTCCAGCGCCTCCACGATGGCTGCCGCCCCGAGGGGGGTCAACTTCTCGAACAAGGTTGCACTGGTGTCGTGTGCCTCAATGGCCAGCACCTTCTGCAGCAGCACCGGGCCTGTGTCCAGCCCGGCCTCCATGCGCATGATGTCGATGCCGGTATGACTGTCACCAGCCAGAATGGCGCGTTGCACAGGCGCCGCCCCGCGCCAGCGCGGCAAGAGAGAGCCATGAATGTTGAGGCATCCCCTGACGGGGATATCCAATACGGCCTGCGGCAGCAGCAGTCCATAGGCCGCAACGACCATGATGTCGGGCTTGAGGTCAGCCAATAGCTTCTGTATATCCGGTGCTTTCAGGCTGACGGGTTTCGCGACCGCGAGCTCGAGGCGCCTCGCCGTCTGTCCGACTGCACTCTCGGTGAGCTTCATCCCGCGGCCAGCTGGACGGTCAGGCTGGGTCAACACCAACGCAATGTCATGCCCTGCGGCATGGAGCGCCTCAAGCGCTGCCGCCGCGAATGGCGGGGTGCCCGCAAAAATCAGGCGCATGGCCGGTCAGGCGGGGGCGCGGTCGCGCTTGCGGAGCTTGGTCTTGATGCGCGTCTGCTTCAGTTGGGAGAGGTACTCGACAAAGACTTTGCCCTGCAGATGATCCATTTCGTGCTGCACGCACACGGCCAGCAAATCTTCAACTGTCAGGGTGAATGGTTTTCCATTCCGATCCAGCGCCTTGACAGTGATGCGGGCAGCCCGCTCCACCTTGTCATAGATGCCGGGCACAGATAGACAGCCTTCTTCCGAGATCTCATGGCCCTCGGCAGCGACAATCTCGGGATTGACCAGAACCAGCAGGTCGTTTCGCTCTTCGGACATGTCGATCACGATCACGCATTCATGGACGTCAACCTGGGTGGCAGCCAACCCTATGCCGGGGGCTGCATACATGGTCTCCGCCATGTCATCGATGAGACGGCGGATTCTGTCGTTGACCTCGGCCACCGGTTTTGCAACCGTATGCAGGCGGGGATCGGGATATGTCAGGATAGGCAGGAGGGCCATGTTGGGCCAATATTCTTGCAAATTGAATTAATTAGGTGCAGAATCTATGAGAGTACTTGAAGTATTAGGGCACTAGAACTCGATTACAAGTGCCGGGTCAACCAAACAATTTGGCACCCTTCCGTCAGCATCGCCGACATTAATTTGCGAGAGCGGCCATGAGAAAACAGATTATAGCGTTAGTCCTGTCGTCGCTTTGCGCGGTTCCCGCACTGGTTTCCGTCTCCGCACGGGCCCAGGCGCTGGCCGAGAATGCGCCGTCCTCCTATACGGTCGTCAAAGGCGACACCCTCTGGGGTATTTCAGGCAAGTTTCTGAAAGAGCCCTGGCGTTGGCCGGAAATCTGGAGCATGAACAAGGAACAGATCAAGGACCCCCACTGGATTTATCCCGGTGATGTGATCACCCTTGAGTTCACGGCAGACGGAAAGCCGCGATTGACGCTTGACGGCTCCAAGATGGCTGGTGCCACGCAGGCAGACGGTTCTGTTCGCGTCTCCCCGAAAGTCCGGTCACAGGCACTGGGTCAGGCGATTCCGTCGATTCCGGGCGCCGCCATCACCCCCCTCTTGTCCCAACCGTTGGTTCTGGATGAAAAGAACCTGTCGGAAGCGCCCAAAATCGTGGCGACGGAAGACAGCCGAGTCATCGTCGGCACGGGCAATCGGGTGTACGTCGACTACTTGGACAGCAAGGAAGGGGTCAAGTGGCAGGTGTATCGCCAAGGTAACCCGATCATTGATCCGGATACCAAAGAGATCCTGGGCTACGAGTCCACCTACATAGCAGAAGCGCGCGTCACCGCCTTCGGCGCGCCTTCGACACTTGAAATCGTCAAATCGGCTCAGGAGGTCAACCGGGGCGACCGTTTGACGCCCGTTCGCGAGGCGGCGATCCCGTCCTACTCGCCGCGCGCGCCCGAGACCAAGATCAGCGGCAAGATCATCAGCTTGAACCAGGGCGTTGCGGAAGCCGGACAGTTCGCCATCATCACCCTCAATCGCGGTAAGCGTGATGGTCTCGCGGTCGGTCATGTGCTGGCTACTTTGCGGTTCGGAGAAACCGTCCCTATGGAACAAGTAGGATTGGCCGCACGCTTCAAAGGGATCTTGCCTGACAATCAGGACCCCGAACACCGGGTTCCAGATGCCGTTGTCATCAGCCCGGATCCGCGTGTGGCTGCCCGCAATGCGCGTGATGTGAAGCTTCCAAACGAGCGCTCCGGGCTGATCTTCGTGTTTCGCGTGTTTGACCGGGTATCCTATGCGCTGGTCATGCAGACGCGCCGCCCTGTGAACATCGGTGACGTGGTGCAAACCCCCTGAGTCTCTCCGGCTGCGTTTGGTGATCATTCATTGCGCGGGCCTTCGGGCCCGCGCTGCACTTCAGGACGTCGATGATGCCCGTTCCTCCCACATCCAGCGAACCCGCAGCCTGGCTTGCTCTCAGCCTCGCACGTAGTGTCTCGTCGGTGCTGGCGCGCAAGCTCTTGGCGCGATTCGGCACGCCAGACTCCGTACTGCAGCAATCGCGCGCCAGCATGATGACGCTTGCGTCTGCCAAAGAGGCAGATGCCTTGATTGCAGAGCGGGACTCGCCCCGTGTCCTGGCGGCAATGCAATGGCTGGAGGCTGCCGACAACCACATTGTCACGCTTGCCGATGACGACTATCCCAGAGCGCTGCTTGAGATCTCCGATCCGCCGCTGCTGCTTTATCTGAAGGGGCGGCGCGAGTTGCTGGGTGCCGCCGGTCTTGCTGTAGTGGGAAGCCGCAATGCCACCCCGCAGGGCATCAAGAACGCCGAACAATTCTCGGAATCCCTGTCTGAAGCCGGATTGACCATCGTGAGCGGCATGGCGCTGGGTATTGATGCTGCCGCCCATGCCGGCGGGCTTCGAGGACGGGGGTCGAGCATTGCTGTCGTCGGAACAGGCCTGGATATCGTCTATCCGGCAAGAAACCGTGGGCTGGCACACGAGCTCGCGGCGCACGGCATGATTCTGTCGGAGTTCGCCCTGGGTACGCCGGGAGTTGCAGCCAACTTTCCACGTCGCAATCGCCTGATCAGCGGTCTGTCTCGTGGCTGCCTCGTTGTCGAGGCAGCCATCGCGAGCGGTTCTCTCATCACCGCCCGGCTGGCAGGAGAGCAGGGCAGGGATGTATTCGCGATTCCGGGGTCCATCCATTCACCGCTTTCAAAGGGCTGCCACCTGCTCATCAAGCAGGGCGCGAAACTGGTGGATTCTGCCGAGGACATCCTGTGCGAGCTGGGTCTATCGCTCGGCGAGACCACGCCAGCGGGTGGGCGCGCACAGAAAAATGCCCACGAGGACGATTCTGTTCTGACGGCAATCGGTTACGATGCGACAAGCTTGGATGAGCTGATGACCAGGACAGGCATGGCTGCCGATGTGCTCTCTGCGCGGCTGATGGAGCTGGAAATTCAGGGCGCCGTGAGTGTGCTGCCCGGCGGCAAATTCCAGCGAATGCAGTAGCATTCCCCTTGCGAATATTCGCAGTCGGCAGGGTTTGTGCGGCGATGCAGCTTGCATGTTGGCGCTGAATTCGCCTATCCTCTGCCGCCCCACCCTTACCAGATCAAGCACAGGAGCGCATGTCCAAGAGCCTCATCATCGCGGAGAAACCATCAGTCGCCAACGACATTGCGAAAGCGTTGGGGGGGTTCGCGCGGAAGGATGACTACTTCGAGAGCGATGACTTCGTGCTCTCTTCGGCCGTGGGTCATCTGGTCGAGATCGGCATGCCGGAAGAGGAAGAGGTCAAGCGCGGCAAGTGGACGTTCACGCATCTGCCTGCGATTCCAACCCAGTTCGCGCTGAAGCCCATCGAGAAGACCGAGTCACGCCTCAAGCTGCTGCTGAAGCTCATCAAGCGCAAGGACGTCACCGGGCTCATCAACGCCTGCGACGCGGGCCGCGAGGGCGAACTCATCTTCCGCTACATTGTCCAGTACGCGGCGGCCAAGAAACCCATTCAGCGACTCTGGTTGCAGTCGATGACGCCCAAGGCCATCAAGGACGGATTCAAGTCGCTGCGCGAAGACGCAGACATGTTGCCGCTTGCTGCTGCAGCCACCTGCAGGTCGGAATCAGACTGGCTGGTCGGCATCAATGGCACACGTGCGATGACCGCCTTCAACTCGAAGAGCGGTGGCTTTCAGCTCACGACGGTCGGACGCGTGCAGACGCCGACATTGGCCATCCTGGTTGAGCGCGAAGAGAAGATCAAGGCGTTCGTGTCGCGCGACTTCTGGGAGGTTCAAGCGACATTTGCGAGCGCTGGCGTCAACTACGTCGGCAAGTGGTTCGACGAAAAATTCAAGAAGGGCGATGACGAGGGCCTTCGTGCAGATCGCCTGTGGGAAGAAAAGCTTGCGACAGCGATCCAGGCCAAGTGTCATGGCAGGCCAGGAATCGTCACCGAGGAGTCGAAGCCGTCGACGCAAGCGCCGCCGCTGCTTTTCGATTTGACTTCGCTGCAACGCGAGGCCAATGGCCGGTTTGGTTTTTCCGCGAAGACCACGTTATCGCTTGCGCAAGCGCTGTACGAGAAGCACAAGGTGCTGACCTATCCCAGAACAGACGCCAGGGCGCTGCCCGAGGACTACATCGGGACCGTCAAGGAGACGTTGGAGGTCCTGAAGGACAGCAACTACAACGTCTTTGCCAAGCGAATTCTCGACAAGAAGTGGGTGGTGCCGAACAAGCGGATCTTCGATAACAGCAAGATCTCGGATCACTTCGCGATCATTCCCACGCTGCAGCCGCCCAAGTCGCTGAATGAGTTGGAAGCGAAGCTCTACGACTTCGTCGTCAAGCGGTTCCTCGCTGTGTTTCATCCCACCGCAGAGTTCACCCAGACCACGCGAATCACCCGTGTTGAAGGCGAGCCCTTCAAGTCGGAAGGCAAGGTACTGATCGAGCCAGGCTGGTTGTCTGTGTATGGTCGCGAGGCCGAGGAGGAGGGTGCAGCAACCTTGGCGCCGTTGAAGCCTGGTGCGAAGGTGGTGGCCGAAGAAGTAAAGGTGGTCGCCAACCAGACACGACCCCCTGCGCGCCTTACTGAAGCGACGCTTCTATCCGCCATGGAAGGCGCAGGCAAGCTCATTGAAGATGAGGATCTTCGCGCGGCGATGAAGGAAAAGGGGTTGGGCACGCCGGCGACGCGCGCGGCCATCATCGAAGGTCTGATCTTCGAAAAATATGTACATCGTGAGGGCAGGGAGCTGTGGCCCACCGCCAAGGCTGCTTCGCTCATGACACTGCTGCGCGGGCTGGGTGTGCCGGAATTGTTCACGCCAGAATTGACCGCAAACTGGGAGTATCAGTTGTCGCAGATGGAGCGCGGCAAGTTGAAGCGCGAGAAGTTCATGGCCGAGATCGTCAAGATGACGCAGCACATCGTTGGCCAGGCCAAGAACTACGAGTTGGACACGATTCCCGGTGACTTTGGCAAGCTGGCCCATGCATGCCCCAAGTGTGGCGGCGAAGTGCATGAGAACTACAAGAAGTTTCAGTGCCAGACCTGCGATTTCGGTTTCTGGAAAATTCTGGCCGGGCGCCAGCTCGAGCCCAGCGAGGCTGACGCACTCATCGAGAAGCGCGACATTGGCCCGCTGGATGGCTTTCGCAGTCGTATCGGTCGGGCATTCAGCGCCAACCTCGTCATGAAGGATGATTTCAGCATTGAATTCTCCTGGGGAGAGGGCGGCGACGATGATGAAGAGGGTCCAGATTTCAGCGGACAGGAAGCCATCGGACCCTGTCCGAAATGCACAAACGGGGTGTTCGAGTCACCCAATGCCTACGTATGCGAGAAGGCTGTTGGCAACGCTCGTACCTGCGACTTCCGTTCCGGCCGCACAATCTTGAAACGACCCATCGAGCGGGAGCAGATGGCCAAGTTGCTGGCGACGGGCAAGACTGATCTGCTCGACAAATTCATTTCCAAAAAGGGCCGCCCGTTCTCCGCCTATCTGGTCAAACAGAAGGACGGAAAGATCGGCTTTGAATTCGAGGCGCGCGATCCGGCAAAGAGCAAGGGGCGCGCAGCGGCTGGCGCAGCTGCGGCAGCGTTGCGCGTGCTTGGCAAGCACCCTGGAGACGGCCAGGAGGTTTCCGTTCAGAACGGCCGCTACGGCCCTTACGTCAAACACGGCAAGACCAACGCCACACTTCCAGACAAGGATGGTGTCGACAAGATCACGTTGGACGAGGCGATCGAGCTTCTCGACGCCAAGGCTGGTGTGAGCAAGACGCGAACGGTCAAGGCAACAAAGGGTGCCAAGGCAGCACCAAAAAAACGCGCAACCGCCAAATAGGGCGCCGCTGACCGGACACCACTGACGAGTTTCGGCTCTGTTCGTCGCTTCTGGACGACATTCGAAGGCTGTCCATTCGGCTTGCTATCGCGGCTGCCATCGCCGCTAAGCCCCGCCGGGCCCAAGCCCCTTCCTGGGTGGCCCAATCCTTGCTCAACTCATGTCAGGACGTAGCATCAGGATACGGGACATGATCAGACGACTCGGCGGGATCTGTGTTTTGGTTGCGCTGGCTACTTTGAGCCTTGGGAGCTTGGGCGCTGACGCGCAAGCCTCAACGGCAACGGTGAGCCCGAAGCTTTTGGCGCAAGCGTCTATCGGTTCGCAACCGTCCGCTGCCGCAACCAATCGACCCTTTCGCCCTGAGCCGGACAACGACATACCTGGCTTGACGCTCAATGCCGCGCTCGACCGCTCCCCGATTCCCGGCTCCTGTTCCGCTTCCGGAAACTCACTTTGCTACGACTACCGGACCGGTCGCGCTGTCTACCGGCCCGCCCGCAACCTGATGCCAGAGATTTCCGGCATGAAACGCGAAAGCCTGTCGATCAAGCGGGACAAGGTGACGTTTCACTATAGTTTCTGACAGTCCTGCCGTAACCACCCCGGGCGAATATTCGCAATCCGGTTCCCCAAACGCACAGAGCCCGGCAACGTGCCGGGCTCTGTGGTCTTGATGCAGTCACCATGACGTTACACGGGCCGACAATGCTCACACATCCAGGTTCTGCACCACGAGTGCGTTCGCCTCAATGAAGGCTCGCCTTGGCTCCACATTGTCACCCATCAGAGTCATAAAGATTTCATCTGCTCCGATGGCATCCTCGATCTGGACGCGGTGCAGGATGCGAACCTTTGGATCCATGGTTGTTTCCCAAAGCTGGTCCGGATTCATCTCGCCCAAACCCTTGTAGCGCTGGATATGCATGCCATCGCGCGCCTGGTCAAGCAACCAGTTCAGCGCTTCAGCAAACGTGCGTACTGCCAGGCTCTTTTCGCCGCGACGAATCTGCGCGCCGTCGCCCACGAGCCCGTTCAGGGTGTGCGCCGTCTTGACGATCTGTTCGTAATCGCCGGTTTCAATGAAGCTTGCGTCGATGAGGGTCTCGCGGGAATTACCGTGGAGCATTTTCCTTGCGCGCAGTTTCCAGGCATCGTGCGCCTCGTCCTGCTCAACGGTAACTTCAATGCGAATGCCGGCTGCCGTTCTAACCTTCTCCGTGAGCGCATCCGTTAACCACGCGGCTGCCTTGGTGGCACCTTCCGCCGTCGAAAGGTCCAGTCGCGGCGTATCGAGGAGGCCATGCAACACATCCGGATCCATGACGCGCGACAGCCGGTCGATGACTGCTTCAGTCGTCAGGAAATCATTTGCGATATCACTCAACGCGTCGCCGCGCAACGGTTGAGCATTGGAGGCGGGCAGCAGTTCTGCGTCGGCAAGCGCTTTTTTCAGCTGCGCATGGCGGAGTTCGTGCTCGTCCTTCACGTAACGCTCTTCCTTGCCCATCTTGATCTTGTAAAGCGGCGGCTGTGCGATATAGATATAGCCATTCTCGACGAGCTGCGGCATCTGCCGATAAAAGAAAGTCAGCAATAGTGTGCGAATGTGTGCGCCGTCAACATCGGCATCGGTCATGATGATGATGCGGTGATAGCGAAGCTTCTCGTGGTTGAAATCATCCTTGCCGATACCGGCACCCAGTGCGGTGATCAATGTTGCGATCTGCTCGCTGGAAATGACTTTGTCTATGCGGGCTTTCTCCACATTGAGCACCTTGCCGCGCAGCGGCAGGATGGCTTGGAATTTTCTGTCACGCCCTTGCTTGGCGGAGCCGCCCGCGGAATCACCCTCGACGATATAGATCTCGCACTTCGCGGGGTCGCGCTCCTGACAATCGGCGAGCTTTCCGGGCAGGCCGACGCCATCCATGACACCTTTTCGACGCGTGAGCTCTCGAGCCTTCCGCGCTGCCTCGCGCGCGCGCGCAGCCTCTACGATTTTGCCGCAGATGATCTTCGCGTCTGCTGGGTTCTCAAGCAGGTACTCGCCAAGCTTGGCGGCAACGATTTCCTGCACCACGGGCAGGACCTCTGATGACACCAGTTTGTCTTTGGTCTGAGACGAGAACTTCGGCTCAGGCACCTTGATTGAGAGGACACAGGTCAATCCTTCGCGCATGTCGTCGCCAGCGGTGTCGACCTTGGCTTTTTTTGCCAGCTCGTTTTCTTCAATATATTTGTTGAGAACGCGGGTCATTGCCGTGCGCAGACCCGTCAGGTGGGAGCCTCCATCTCGCTGGGGAATGTTGTTGGTGAAGCACTGTACGTTTTCGCCATAGCTGTCATTCCACTGCATGGCAACTTCTACAGTGATGCCCTCCTTGTCCCCGATCGAGCTGAAGATTCTCGGATGCAGCACGCTCTTCGAGCGGTTCATGTAGTCCACGAACCCCTTCACACCGCCTGAATGGGCGAAGTTTTCGCCTTTGCCCGTGCGCTGGTCGATGAGCTCAATCTTCACGCCGTTGTTGAGGAACGACAGTTCGCGGAGACGCTTCGCCAAGATCTCGTAGTGGAATTCTATGTGCGTAAAAGTTTCCTTCGCCGCCAGAAAGTGCACTTCTGTTCCACGCTTCTCCGAAGTGCCCACCACTGCCAATGGCAACACGCGATCTCCATGGCGAAACTCCATCTGGTGTGCTTTGCCATCGCGCCAGATTCTGAGCTTCAACCACTCCGACAGCGCGTTCACGACGGATACGCCCACGCCGTGCAATCCACCAGAAACCTTGTAGGAGTTGGCATCGAATTTTCCGCCCGCATGCAGCTCGGTCATGACGATTTCTGCTGCAGATCGCTTGAATTCGTCGTCTTCCTTGATGCCGGTTGGGATGCCGCGGCCGTTATCGATTACGGAAATGGAATTGTCCGTGTGAATCGTGACTTTTATGTCATCGCAGTGTCCCGCCAACGCTTCATCAATGGCGTTGTCCACCACCTCGAACACCATATGGTGAAGGCCGGTGCCATCGGACGTATCGCCGATGTACATGCCTGGGCGTTTGCGAACGGCCTCGAGGCCCTTAAGAATTTTGATGCTGTCAGAATCGTAGTCTTGTGAGTTACTTTGCTGCTTGTCGGTCATGCCATGCCTTCATGTGCTTGAATTGTCGGAGTCTCTGGTTTCTGCTTGCTTGCGTCAGATGCGCATAGGCATCACGACGTACTTGAATTCCTCTCCTCCAGGTACGGTGAACAACGCGCTCGTATGAACATCTCCCAGGGAGAGCTGAACCGTCTCGCCGGAAAGATGGTTGAGCACATCCAGCAAATACGAAATGTTGAAGCCTATGTCCAGCGCTTCTGCCGCATAGTCGATCACCACGGTCTCTTCTGCTTCTTCCTGTTCACTGTTGGTACAGATGATGGATAACGCATCCTTGGCGAACACTAGTCGTACCCCGCGGATCTTGTCGTTGGACAGAATGGATGCGCGCTGCAACGCTTGCTGGAGTGTGACGCGACTGACCTGTATATGGTTGGTGTAATTGGTCGGAATGACTTTCTGATAGTCGGGAAACTTCCCCTCCACGATCTTGCTGACTATCTCTATGCCCTCAAATGAAAACTTCACCTGGTTCCCATGCACTGTCAGCGAGACCGGATCATCGCTTTCATTGAGAAGCTTGATGAGTTCAATGACTGTCTTCCTCGGTAGGATCGCGTCGACCTTGGGAGCATCTTCCGGCAGTTGGTAGGAAGCCATGCTGAGCCGATGGCCATCTGTTGCGACAACACGAAGCGTCCTGCCCTCGGCCGACAACAGTACGCCGTTGAGATAGTAGCGAATGTCCTGTACGGCCATGGCGAACTGTACTAGACCGAGCACTCGCTTCAGCTCGTTCTGCGGCAAAGACAATGTCGCGGCCGGGTCACGTGCTTCAGATATCTTTGGAAAATCTGCTGCGGCGAGCGTCTGCAGTGTGAAACGGCTCTTTCCCGCTTTCACCGTCATACGATTGTCCTTGGTCTCAAGAACCGTATCGGCATCCGGCGGCAAGGCGCGGAGAATATCCTGCAGCTTCTTGGCCGCCACGGTCAACGCACCCGACTTCTGACTTGTCTCCAGCTTTGCGGTTGCGCGGATCTGTACTTCGAGATCCGTCGCCAACACGCGAATGGATGCATCTTCCACTTCAATCAGTACGTTGGACAGGATAGGAAGGGTGTGACGACGTTCGACGATTCCCGTGACTTGCTGCAGCGGGCCAAGCAGCGTGCTGTTTTTAGCTTTGATCGTTAGCATGTCTATTTAACCTGGTAATAGTTAGTTAATGTGGTCTTGACGCCGGGATAAATGCTTAACTGATTGATTGGTAAAGGTGGAATAGCCAGTTTTGGCACGGGAAAACTTGGCCGGTGATGCTGAGCAGATTGTGGATGAAATCAAAATTGGCCAAAGCGATAGTCGGTGGACGGATTTTATCCACATCTGTTCAGGATTCATCATTGGGTTATCCACTGGTTCATCCTCTGAGGATCTGTTGTAACAGAGCATGGTCCCTTGCGATATCACTATCTGTCTCAACCAAGGAGCGCACTTTTCTGCATGCGTGCAGAACGGTGGTGTGGTCTCGGCCGCCAAAGGCATCACCGATTTCCGGTAAAGATAGTGGTGTCAGATCCTTTGCCAATGCCATGGCGATTTGTCTGGGGCGAGCGAGAGAGCGTACGCGCTTCTTCGAATACATCTCGGACACCTTGATCTTGTTGTAATCCGCGACAGTTTTCTGAATGTTTTCTATGGATATCTGGCGGTTCAGTACGGCCAGCAAGTCCTTTAGCGCTTCCTTTGCGCCAGGGACGGAAATGGGGACATTATTGAATCGCGAGAATGCCAACACGCGCTTTAAGGCGCCCTCAAGCTCGCGAACATTGGATCGTATGTGCTTGGCAATGAAAAACGCGACGTCCTCATTTAATGCTACGCCCTCTGATTCTGCTTTCTTGATAAGAATGGCGACGCGCATTTCCAGTTCTGGCGGCTCGACAGATACAGTGAGTCCCCAGCCAAAGCGTGAGATCAGTCGATCCTCAATCCCGGAGATTTCCTTGGGGTAGCGATCGCTCGTGATGACAACCTGTTTGCCGGCTTCAATGAGCGCATTGAAGGCGTAGAAGAATTCTTCCTGTGTGCGCGACTTGCCGCCGAAGAATTGGATGTCATCGATCAAAAGCAGGTCAAGTGAGTGGTATGCCCGTTTGAAACTTTCGAATGACTTGTGCTGGTAGGCCTGCACTACAGCGGTCACAAACTGTTCGGCATGGATGTATTTGACCTGCGCACGCGGGTGGTGGGACAGCACAGTGTTACCGATAGCCTGAACGAGGTGAGTCTTGCCGAGACCCGTGGCGCCATAGATGAATAGAGGGTTGTAGGCAGAACCGGGGTTTTCGGCAACTTGAATGGCGGCAGCACGCGCTAACTGATTGGCCTTGCCGCCGACAAACGCGGCAAAGGTAAACGAAGCGTTGAGCCTATTTCCTGGTGCCGGCCGGATGGCGCCGGTGAGTTCGAGTTTTGGTTCGGTCGTGGCGGCGGGCGCACCAGGAGACTGATTTACGGATATTGGCGCAGCCGGTTCGCTGTCATCTTCAAGGGCAAGCCCCACCACAATGGGCCTCGCAAAGAAGCGCTCACCGGCTTGCTCGATCTGGTTGAGTAAGCGGTCTTTGGCCCACTGCAGCATGAAGCGATTGGGCGCAACAAGGGTGAATCCATCACCATCCTGTTCGAATCGCAGGGGTTTAACCCAAGTATTGAACTGGTGCTGCGACAGATCTCGTTGGAAGTCCGCCAGGCAGGCTGTCCAAAATGGGTGCAACGACGCGTGCATGGGGAAAAAGTGAGTCCTGAAGGCGGGGGTAACGTTGAGCCTGAAGGGGGAGCCGGAACAGCAAAGACGGGGGCCTGGAAGGATCGGGTACAGGTTTCGATTGTATCGCGTTCATCGAGAGTTATCCACAGACCATGTGGGATAGAGACGCCGGCAGCCAGCGTCACTTCAGGCCAAGAGAGAGGCAAGGGATGTTGCTTGGCGATTGACTAAATTGCTGAAAAGTCGAGATAATGTCCGGCTTTGTTCAGCCTAACCATTCAGGAAACGTCATGAAACGCACATATCAGCCCTCCGTAGCACGTCGCAAGAAAACCCATGGTTTCCGCGTTCGTATGAAAACCGTGGGTGGCCGCGCAGTCATCAACGCGCGCCGCGCCAAAGGTCGCGCTCGTCTGGCTGTCTGACAGACCGACCAAACGTCAGGCTTGTATGAAAACCCTTCCGCTGGGTCGGCCCCGTCGGTTGGTGGATGGGGCCGCATTCAAGGCTTTGCTTCGAAACGGTCGCCGTCACCTGCAGGAGCCGATCGTGGTTAGGGTGCTCCCCGCAGAAAAGACGGGGGGATTGGGGTTGAGCATTGCAAAGCGGCTCTTGAAGAACGCTACGGACCGTAATTTGGTGAAGCGGATTGTTCGGGAAGCCTACAGGGTTCGGGCGGCTGACTTCAGGAATGCAGACATTCTGGTTATGTTGGCGAAGAAGCCTGTGTTGAAGAGTGGTGAGGCACGGGCCCAGCTACGGGCTGCTGCTGACGGCGCTTTAGAACGCGCGTGGTTGCGCATGCAACCGCCTTCAGCGGCAATGGATCGCTGATGGCCCGGCTGCTTGTCAGGCTTATCCGTGGCTATCAATATTTCCTGAGCCCGTTTGTCGGACACCAATGCCGATTTGCCCCAACGTGCTCGCATTACGCCGTCGAGGCGATTTCCCGCCACGGCGCAATGCGTGGCTCCTGGATGTCGGCGTGCAGGCTGTGCAAGTGTCATCCTTGGCACAACGGCGGGTTTGACCCGGTACCCTAAGCATCGAAAGATCGGCCTGTGGCACCATCCTGCCTGCCGCACTATTGCAAATCATTGGATCAATATGGACACCCAGCGACTCATCGCACTGATCATTTTTTCTTTTTCGACCTTGCTGCTTTGGGATGCGTGGCAAAAGCACAACGCCCCGAAAGTGACCGCGACCGAAGCGCAGACGGCGCAATTGGCAACGGCGAAGGGTGATGGGTCCGCTGCGATACCTACCCCAAGCACGGCGCTCAAGGCGTCGGCGCCTGTTCAGCCAGGTGATGCCCAGAATCAGACGCTGCCCCCATCAACCCCTGTGGGCACGGCAGAGGCTGGCAGCGTTGGCATCATCGTGCGTACCGACACGATGGATGTGGAGATCGGGCGAAAGGGCGGTGACATTCAGCGCGTGACACTGCTCAAGCATTTCGCTGCAACAGATCGAACCAAGCCGCTAACACTGCTGCAGCCTAAAGAAGGCCACTATTTCGTTACCCAGACCGGGTTGCTCGACAAGCTGCCCAACCACACGGCGGTATGGACAGCGGAAGCAGACAAGTTTGAGCTGAAACCTGGGCAGGGCGGATTGGAAGTGACGCTTACCCATTCGGGCCACCCAGCTGTGGATGTGCAGAAGGTCTACAAATTCAAGCCGGGCAGCCATGTGGTTGAGGTCAGCCAAGTCATCCGCAACAAAGGCGACGTTCCGATCAGCCCGCAGGGCTACTTCCAGTTCGTGAGGGATGGCAACCCGCCAGAAGGAGAGGCCGCACAGAACAACCCCATGACCGGCGTAGCAACGTTTACCGGCCCGGCCGTCTATACGAACGAGAAGAAGTTCATCAAGGTCGCTTTCTCGGATGTTGACAAGGGCAAGAAGGAGTATCCGGTCAAGGCGGCAGATGGTTGGGTTGCTTTGGTACAGCACTACTTTGTCTCCGCCTGGCTGCCCAAGCAGGGTGTCGAGCGCGAGTACTTCACCCGCAAAGTAACAGACAAGCTCTACAGCGTCGGCCTCATACAAGCCGCGGGAACCATTGCCCCGGGACAGACTGGTGCGCTGAGTGTGTCGTTGTATCTGGGACCACAGCTTCAGGACACGCTTAAAGCCTTGGCACCCGGGCTGGAGCTCGTGGTGGACTACGGGTGGTTGACCGTCCTCGCAGCGCCGCTGTTTTGGGTCCTGCAGTTCATCCAGGGATTCGTGATCAACTGGGGGTGGTCGATAGTCCTTCTCACCATCCTGATCAAGGCCGTGTTCTATCCGCTCAATCAAAAGGCGGGGATGTCGATGGCGCACATGAAGTCGGTTGCGCCGCGGATTCAGCAATTGCAGCAGCGCTATGGGGATGACCGAGCCAAGTTGAATCAGGCGATGATGGAGCTCTATCGAACGGAGAAGATCAATCCGCTTGGCGGCTGCCTGCCCATTGTTGTGCAGATCCCCGTGTTCATCGCGTTGTACTGGGTGTTATTGGCTGCCGTGGAGCTGCGTCACACCCCATGGATGGGATGGATCACTGATTTGTCCGCACCGGACCCCTATTACATCTTGCCGCTGATCATGGCGGTTTCGATGTTTGTCCAGACCAAGCTGAACCCGCCGCCGCCGGACCCGGTCCAGGCCAAGGTCATGCTGTTCATGCCGCTGATATTCAGCATTTTCTTCTTCTTCTTCCCGGCCGGTCTGGTGCTGTACTGGACAGTGCAGAACCTGATTGGTATCGCCCAACAGTGGTGGATCAACAAGACCGTAGAGAAGCAAACGCTGCAAAAGAACGCCGGGAAGCGCTGACTTTCGCCATTAGCGATGGCGGAGAATGACACTATCGTTGCCATCGCCACCGCGCCCGGTTTGGGCGGGGTGGGGGTGGTGCGAATTTCCGGGGCAATGACGCCGGAGCTGGCGATTTCCTTGTTGGGAAGGCTGCCAGAGCCGCGAAGCGCAACGCTCGCGACCTTCACTGATAAAGCAGGTCATCCTATTGATCAGGGGTTGGCGCTCTATTTTGAAGCACCCCGATCCTTTACTGGTGAACATGTGCTGGAGCTTCACGGCCACGGTGGCCGCGCGGTAATGGGTCTGCTCTTGAACCGATGCCTGGAGCTGGGAGCCCGGCTGGCAGGCCCAGGAGAATTTACCCAACGGGCGTTTCTCAATGACAAACTTGACCTTGCCCAGGCAGAAAGTGTCGCCGACCTGATTGGGGCGGCCAGCGCGGAAGGAGCGTTATCAGCAGCCCGCTCGCTGGTAGGAGAGTTTTCGGGCCGCATCCACGGGATCGTTGAGGCGCTTGTCGGGGTCAGAACGCATGTCGAGGCGTGCATAGACTTCCCCGAAGAAGAGATCGAGACATCCGACCTGCAGGCAATCAGAGCGCAGCTCGCGGCGCTCGGGGACGCCATGGTCAGCCTGCGGGCGGCGGCGGGGCAGGGCGCTGTCCTGCGGGATGGCTTGACCGTGGCGCTGATTGGCCGACCCAACGTGGGCAAGTCCAGCCTGCTGAACTGCATGGCCAAAGAAGATCTGGCTATCGTGACCCCCATCCCTGGAACAACCAGAGACTTGGTGCGGGCAATGATCACGCTTGAAGGGGTCCCCATCCATTTGATCGATACAGCAGGACTTCGCGAGACCAACGACGAAGTGGAACGGCTTGGTATTGAGCGGACGTGGCGCGCTGTTGAAGGGGCGGGGGCTGCGCTGTTGTTAACCGAGGCAGGAGAGGGGCTTGGCATTGCAGAGGCGGAGATCGTGGCGCGGTTGCCCAAACGCCTGCCTATGGCTTGGGTCCGAAACAAGATTGATGTGTTGGGCTGGGAGGCGGGAACCAGCGAGGAAGGGGGGCAAGCGAGCTTCCGGGTTTCTGCACTCACGGGCGAAGGCGTAGCAGCGCTGGAGGAATGGCTCCTGACTGTGGCGGGGTGGCGCCCTGATGGCGAGGGTGTGTTCATGGCAAGAGCAAGACACCTGGTCGCGCTGGATGAGGCCGGTCGGGCGTTGGAAGGCGCCAAGGTCCCGGGCAAACCCTTTGAAATAGTGGCCGAAGACTTGCGTCTGGCGCAGAGAGCTTTGGGCCGAATCACCGGCGAGTTTGGTGCGGACGATTTGCTGGGCGAGATTTTTGGCAGCTTTTGCATCGGGAAGTGACTATGTTCCACGTGAAACATAGGGCCTTGTGAATTGTGGCGCTGCAAGGCGGCTCTGCCGGACCGTGCCAGACGTGCGAGAAGAGTCTGAGGGTTGGGGGCTAAACCCCGCGCCGTGACTGCTCTGCGCCGAGCCGCGTCGCCATAGCCAACCTGCCCATGGCAGAGATACTAAACCCCGGAGGACGCCGGTCAGGCCACGATGCCTGCGCCGGGCTGGGGATGGTTGCGGCTTGACCGCTGGCGAGCACTCTCGTTGGGTTTGTCGGGTGGTGTGCTGACCGCCCAGCTAGCAACCAAAGCGCGATAGATCGGCAGCAAGTAGCGCGGAAGATGCTGATCCGGTTTAGGGTGGAAAGCGGGTGTTTCACGTGAAACAATCGCCTCGGATAGCGAATATTCGCGTAGGCATTTCGGGCCAATTCCCGTAAAATTCGCGTCCTTGCGAGAAAGGGCAACATGCAGTTTCCAGCGCGTTTTCAGGTCATTGTCATTGGGGGCGGCCACGCCGGCACGGAAGCGGCCCTGGCCGCTGCTCGTTCAGGCGCCACAACCCTGTTGCTGACCCACTCGATCGAAACGCTCGGTCAGATGTCCTGCAATCCGTCCATTGGTGGCATTGGCAAGGGGCATTTGGTTCGGGAGGTGGATGCCTTGGGCGGCGCAATGGCCATTGCCACGGATGAAGCGGGTATCCAATTTCGTACGCTCAACGCCTCGAAAGGCCCTGCAGTACGTGCGACGCGGGCGCAGGCCGATCGTGTTCTATACCGCGCAGCCATCCGTCGTCGGTTGGAAAATCAGCCGAATCTCTGGATTTTTCAGCAGGCAGTCGATGATTTGGTGCTGGAGGGCGACCGGGTTGCTGGGGCCGTGACCGCCATCGGACTTAGACTGCTTGCAGACACCGTGGTACTGACCGCGGGCACGTTTCTGGGTGGAAAGATCCATGTCGGCCTCAATAGTTACTCTGGTGGTCGTGCGGGCGACCCGCCATCTATTTCGCTTGCCGCCAGGCTGCGTGAGTTTGCGCTACCTGTTGGTCGACTGAAGACCGGTACACCGCCGAGAATTGACGGCAGGACCATCGACTTCAGCCGGTGTCAGGCACAACCCGGGGATTCGCCGGCGCCGGTTTTTTCATTCATGGGTGATCGTCAAATGCACCCGGATCAAGTACCTTGTTGGATCACCCATACGTCGGCACGGACGCACGAAATCATCCGCGGGGGCCTCGACCGCTCACCCATGTTTACCGGGGTGATTGAAGGTGTGGGCCCCCGGTACTGTCCTTCGATTGAGGACAAGATCCATCGTTTTGCTGATAAGTCCAGTCATCAGGTCTTTCTCGAGCCGGAAGGCCTGACCACCCATGAGATCTATCCCAACGGCATATCAACCAGCCTTCCGTTTGACGTGCAGTGGGCATTGGTTCGGTCCATTCCCGGGTTGGAGAATGCTCACATCCTCAGGCCAGGCTATGCAATCGAGTATGACTATTTCGACCCGCGTGGCCTGCAGCGGTCTTTGGAAACCAAGACGATCAAGGGGCTCTTCTTTGCCGGGCAGATCAATGGGACAACTGGATACGAAGAGGCGGCGGCGCAGGGACTGTTGGCAGGCATCAACGCTGCAAGATTCGCGCGCGGTGAAGAGGCGTGGTGTCCCCGACGGGACGAAGCTTACCTGGGCGTCCTGGTTGACGATCTCACCACACGCGGTGTCAGCGAGCCCTATCGCATGTTCACCAGCCGAGCCGAGTATCGTCTTCAATTGAGAGAAGACAATGCGGACGCCCGTTTGACGGAAGTAGGCCGTGCATTGGGTTTGGTTGATGATTCCCGGTGGGCGAAGTTCAGCACCAAGCAAGAGGCGGTGGCGCTTGAAATGGCACGCCTCAAAAGCACATGGGCCCAGCCTTCGCGCGTGCCGGAGGCGATTCAGGTTGCCGTGTTGGGCAAACCCCTTGAGCATGAACACTCGCTGTTTGATCTCCTGCGCAGACCCGAAGTAAGCTACCGCTCGCTTTCAACGTTTCCCATGTTTGGCAACAAATCAGTTGAAGGGGATGTATCCGAACAGGTAGAGATTGCCGCAAAGTACGCGGGCTACATTGATCGCCAGAAGGATGAAGTGGCGCGCCAGTTGGCCCAGGAAAATGAACGGTTGCCTGCAAATTTTGACTACGGCGCTGTCCGGGGACTGTCCAAGGAAGTCCAAGGCAAGCTCAATCAGCATCAGCCCGAAACCCTTGGGCAAGCATCCCGAATTCAAGGCATTACACCAGCGGCCATTTCACTGTTGCTGGTTCATCTCAAGCGGCGCCACGTGCTGTTCGGCACGCCAGCCAAACCCGCAACGCCCACAACAGAACAGGTCGCCTGATGCTCGAACAACGCCTGGCCGAAGGGCTATCCGCCCTTGGTCTTTCATTGCCTCCTTCGGCGCAGACGAAGTTGATTGAATACATCAAGCTGCTTGAAAAGTGGAATCGCGTCCATAACCTGACGGCGGTGCGCGAGCCCTTGCAAATGGTTGTGCTGCACTTGCTGGATAGTCTTTCGGTGTATCCCCATATCGCAGGCAAGACCACGCTGCTCGACGTGGGCACGGGTGCCGGTTTACCTGGGACTCCGCTGGCGATCGCCATGCCGGAACTTGAAGTGACATTGCTGGACAGCAATCACAAGAAGACAACATTCCTGGCGCAGGCCAAGGCAGAGCTCGGGCTTGCGAATATTCGCATTGAAACCGGTCGGGTCGAGTCGTATCGGCCATCGCGTCCATTTGATGTTGTGGTCTCGCGAGCCTTTTCGGAGCTGTCCGACTTTGTGACGCAAGCCCGCCATCTCGTCGCCCCGGAGGGTGTGATGCTCGCGATGAAGGGTGTCTATCCGTTCGACGAAATTTCCCGATTGCCCAACACCCATGTTGTCAGCAAGGTTGATGAGCTGCATGTCCCGCTGCTCGAGGCCAAGCGCCACCTAGTCACCCTGAAAGCCGCCTGATGTCCAAGATATTCGCGATTGCCAACCAGAAGGGCGGCGTCGGCAAGACGTCCGTTGCCGTCAACCTGTCTGCCAGCATGGCCCACTACGGCAAGAAGGTGCTGCTGGTTGATCTTGACCCCCAGGGCAATGCCACCACAGGTAGCGGCGTGGACAAGTCTGCTGTCGAGCAGACCGTGTATGAAGTACTCCTCGGCGACACGGGCGCGGCAGAGGCCAGAGTTCGCACCGAGGGCGGGTATGACGTCATCGCTGCCAACCGAAACCTCGCTGGCGCAGAAATCGAAATGATTGGCATGGAACGCCGCGAGTTTCGCCTGAAGGATGCCCTGGATGCCGTCCGTGGAGATTACGATTACATCGTGATCGACTCACCCCCCGCCCTTAACATGCTCACGGTGAACGGATTCACTGCCGCAGACTCCGTGATCATCCCCATGCAGTGCGAGTACTACGCACTGGAGGGGCTGTCCGATCTGGTCGGCACGCTGCGCAAGGTCAAGGCAAACCTGAACAGCCGCATCGAGATTGAGGCGCTGGTACGAACCATGTTTGATCCGCGCTCGACACTGACACAGCAAGTGTCGGACGAGATCAAGAAGCATTATGGGGACAAGGTATTCGACACAGTCATCCCGCGCAATATCCGAATCGCCGAGGCCCCCAGTTTTGGCAAGCCCGTGTTGCTGCACGACCCACAATCGAAGGGCGCCCTGTCCCATTTGGCCTTTGCTCGTGAGTTGCTGGATCGACAGGTGTTGCCAACCAAGGAGTCACGCGCATGATCAAGCACAAAGGGCTCGGCCGCGGCCTGGATGCGCTGCTCGGAGGCGACAAGACCGCTGCGCCCGCCGTCGATCAAACTGGCGCGCTCAAAATCAATCAGCTTCAACCGGGCAAGTATCAGCCGCGAACCCACATGGGCCAAACGGCGCTCGCGGAACTCGCAGACTCGATCCGCGTACGCGGCGTGATTCAGCCCATTCTGGTGCGGCCGATCGGCAAGGATAAGTACGAGATTCTTGCTGGTGAACGGCGCTGGCGCGCCTCTCAATTGGCGGGGCTCACGGATGTGCCCGTCATCATCCGTGAGGTGCCGGATGAGGCAGCGCTGGGCATCGGTCTCATCGAGAACATCCAGCGGGAAGACCTGAATGCCATGGAAGAGGCCGCTGGCATCCACCGGCTCATCGATGAATTCAAGCTCACGCACGAAGATGCCGCCAAGGCCGTGGGCCGTTCACGCAGCGCCGTTTCAAACCTGTTGCGTCTGTTGGAGCTTGCGAAGCCAGTCCAGCAAATGGTGATGGAGGGCAAGATTGAAATGGGGCACGCCCGCGCACTGTTGGGCGTCGGCAAAGCCAAGCAGGTCGAGCTGGCGCACCAGTTTGCCGAGAAGGGCGCGTCAGTGCGGGATGCGGAGCGCGCCGTTCGACTGGCCACGCAGCCACCTTCAACGACTCGGCCGGCAAGCAGAGAAGATCCCGATGTGCGCCGGTTAAAGAATGAGCTGGCTGAAGTACTGGGTGCGGAGGTTGCCATCAAGGCGGGGCGCAAGGGGAAGGGCATTCTGTCAATATCCTATGGGAGCCTGGACCAACTGGAAGAGCTGATCCGGCGCCTCAAACAGCGCCCACCGCAACCCTGACTCAAAGTGCTGCAAGGCGGTTTGCTTGAGTGTGCAGTGCAACATGGCTTTGACCCGGATAGGGCTTTCGGGCTAAAATCTTGCGGTTTGTCGCCGTCAAGTGGGCACGAACCCGGGTGGTAGAGGGATTCATGTGGCACTTGCCAACCCCGCCGCCATGTTTACTGCCATTAGCAAAGTTGTCCTGGTTCAGATTGCCATAGCGATGGTTTGCGCAGTCGTCGCGGGCAGCTTTCTAGGGGCGAACAGTGCCGGCGCAGCACTTGCTGGAGGAATGGTGGTGGTTGCGTCGACGGCGGCCTTCGGCGGCGCCTATTTCTGGCGCAGCCCAAGAGACAAAGGTAATCCGGGACGGGCATTGCGCACCATGCTCTTCGCGGAAGCAGTCAAATGGATAATTGCCATTGGTGGGCTTTTCTGGCTGCTCAAAGCACCGAGCCTGGCAGGAGAAGCAGGACCGATGGTTGCTGGTTTCGTGTTGGCGTTGACCGGTTCGTGGTTGGCGCTGCTCACTAAGACATAGAACTTGGAATACAAGCATGGCTTCCGAAGCGCTGACTCCCTCCAGTTACATCTCGCACCATTTGACCAATCTGACCAAGCCGATTGGTGATGGTGCCTTCTGGAACATCAACGTAGACACCATTGTCATGTCCTGGGCGCTGGGCATCATTGGCCTGGGCCTCTTCTGGCTGGTTGCCCGAAAGGCCACCACGGGTGTGCCGGGGCGGTTGCAGTCGTTCATCGAAATGATGGTCGAGTTTATCGACAACACCGTGAAGGACATCTTCCCGGGTGATCGCAAGTTTCTCGCCCCGCTGGCGCTGACAATATTTGTGTGGGTCTTCCTGATGAACTTCATGGACCTGCTGCCGATTGACTGGGTTGCCACAATTTCTCATGGTTTCGGTGCTACGGCATGGAAGGCTGTGCCGACTACCGACCTGAATACAACCTTCGGTATGTCCTTCGGCATTTTGCTGCTCATCCTTTACTTCAGCTTCAAAGCCAAAGGCTTCGGCGGCTTCACGCACGAATTGTTTACGGCCCCGTTTGGCGGGAACCCGGTGCTGTGGATACCGAACTTCGCGCTGAACATGATCGAATTGCTGGCCAAGCCGATCTCATTGGGCATGCGACTCTTCGGCAATATGTATGCTGGCGAACTCATTTTCATGTTGCTCGGCTTGCTGGGAACCATCGCCAGCTTTTCGCTGGGTGGCATGATCGCAGGCGCCGCCTCAGGTGTGCTGACCTGGGGCTGGGCGGTATTTCACATTCTTATCATTGTTCTTCAGGCGTTCATCTTCATGGTCTTGTCCACGGTGTACATCGCCATGGCGCATGAGCACCACTGAGCGTTAACAGTTTCCGTTTATCACCATCTGATCGAAAGAAAGGAAGCATCATGCAAGCATATCTCGCGACCATCCAGGCCTCCACCGCGCTGGGCATTGGCATCATCATCGGCCTCGGCGCCATCGGCGCCTGTATCGGCATCGGCATCATGGGTTCCAAATTTCTGGAAGCCGCCGGCCGTCAACCAGAGTTGATCCCCCAGCTGCAGAAATTCATGTTTCTGCTGGCAGGTCTGATCGACGCAGCATTCCTGATCGGTGTGGGTATCGCCATGTTCTTCGGCTTTGCCAATCCGCTGCTTTCCGTCATCAAGCCCTAATCCAGACCAGAAAGGTTCGTCGCCATGAACATCAACGCGACGTTGCTCGTTTCGGGCTTCACGTTCTTCTTCTTTGTCCTCTTCTGCTGGAAGTTCATTTGGCCGCCATTGATCAACGCCATCGATGAACGCAACAAGAAGATCGCCGACGGCCTGAACGCCGCCGAAGAAGGCAAGAAAGCGTTGGTCGAAGCTGAGCGGAAGGGCGAAAGCTCTATGAAGGATGCCCGTGACCGTGCGCAGACGCTGCTTGTCGAGAGCGAGCGTCGTGGCAACCAGATTGTCGAGGAGGCCAAGGTGGCTGCCGAGACAAAGGCGAAGCAGATCGAAGCCGCTGCGCATGAGTTGGCCCAGCAGGAGATCACCAAGGCTAAGGCCGTCCTGCGCGAACAAGTTGCCGCGCTGGCCGTTGCCGGAGCCGAAAAGATCCTGAAACGCGAGGTCGACGCCAAGGCGCACGCTGATCTGCTCAACCAGCTCAAGGCGCAGCTCTAAGGACTCAAGATGGCTGAACTCATCACCGTTGCGCGCCCTTATGCGGAAGCCGTGTTTCGCGCGGCATTGGAAGCCAAAGACCTGGCGGGCATTTCCGATCAGCTGAAGCTGGCTGCCTCCGTGGCTTCAGATGCGCAGATGTCCGCACTGCTTTCCAATCCGAAAGTGGCCGCCGAGCAGAAGGTGGCCCTGTTTCACAGCGTGCTGGAAGGAAAGCTGGGCGAAGTCATCAAGCATTTGGTCACCATGCTTGTGGACAACCACAGGACGGTATTGCTGAAGGGAATCAGTGAGCTTTTTGAAAAGCTGAAGCATGAACATGAGAGCGTGCTTCAGGCGCGCATTGTCAGCGCCTTCGCGATGACCGACGGCGAAAAGAACGATCTGGTGGCGGTCCTGGCCAAAAAGTACGGCAAGAAAGTGGACGCAGAAGTGGTCATTGATGCTGCGCTGATTGGTGGCGTCAATATCGAGATAGGTGATGAAGTCATCCATGGCTCGGTGCGTGACACGCTAAACAAGATGGCTGTGGCATTGGCCGAGTGATTGACTGTAGCTAAGCGATTTCCCCCAAGCGAATTTACGAAAACCAACCGGAGTTCCTGCAATGCAGATCAACCCCTCCGAGATCAGTGAACTGATCAAGAGCAAGATTCAAAACCTTCAGGTTGCCGCCGAGAAGCGCAACGAGGGCACGGTAATTTCCGTGACCGATGGCATTTGCCGTGTACACGGCCTGTCCGATGTGATGCAGGGTGAGATGCTGGAATTCCCGGGCAACACCTTTGGCCTCGCGCTGAACCTGGAGCGCGATTCCGTTGGTTCCGTGGTGCTGGGTGAGTACGAGCACATTTCCGAAGGCGACACCGTGAAGTGCACGGGCCGCGTGCTGGATGTGCCGGTGGGCAATGCACTGATCGGTCGCGTGGTTAACGCGCTTGGGCAGCCCATTGATGGCAAGGGCCCCATCAACACCAATGAGCGCGATGTGATCGAGAAGGTCGCACCAGGCGTGATGGCGCGGAAATCCGTGGGCCAGCCTGTGCAAACCGGTCTCAAGTCCATCGACTCCATGGTGCCGATCGGCCGCGGCCAGCGTGAGCTGATCATCGGCGACCGCCAGACCGGCAAGACCGCTGTCGCGATCGACGCCATCATCAACCAGAAGGGCAAGGATCTGATCTGTATTTACGTCGCCATCGGCCAGAAGGCGTCGTCAGTCAAGAACGTTGTCCGCAAGCTGGAAGAGACGGGCGCGATGGCGTACACCATCGTGGTGGCTGCCACTGCCGCAGAGTCCGCAGCAATGCAGTACATCGCACCGTACTCCGGCTGCACCATGGGCGAGTATTTCCGTGACCGCGGTCAGGATGCGCTGATCATTTATGACGATTTGACCAAGCAGGCCTGGGCATACCGCCAAATTTCGCTGTTGTTGCGCCGCCCCCCGGGCCGTGAAGCGTATCCCGGCGACGTGTTCTACCTGCACTCGCGTCTTCTGGAGCGAGCTGCCCGCGTGAATGAGGACTATGTCGAGAAGTTCACCAAGGGGGCTGTCAAGGGCAAGACCGGTTCGCTGACCGCGCTACCCGTGATCGAAACGCAGGCCGGTGACGTGACTGCCTTCGTGCCGACCAACGTGATCTCCATCACCGACGGGCAGATCTTCCTCGAAACCGATTTGTTTAACGCAGGCATCCGGCCCGCCATCAACGCCGGTGTTTCGGTGTCGCGTGTGGGTGGTGCGGCACAGACCAAAGTCATCAAGAAGCTGGGCGGCGGTGTGCGTCTGGCGCTCGCGCAGTATCGCGAGCTGGCCGCATTCGCGCAGTTCGCGTCTGATCTCGACGAAGCCACTCGCAAGCAGCTGGAGCGCGGCCGCATGGTGACCGAGCTCATGAAGCAGCCGCAATACCAGCCTCTGCAGGTTTGGGAAATGGCCGTGATGCTTTTCGCTGTGAACAACGGGCATTTCGATGATGTTGAAGTCAAGCGTGGACTCGCCTTCGAGAAAGGTCTTCGCGATCATGCGAAGAGCAAGTACGCGGATCTCGTGGACCGTATCGAGAGCACCAAGGACTTGACCAAGGAAGATGAAGACAAGCTTACCGAGGTAATCCAGGACTTCAAGAAGAACGGGACTTATTGACGAACGCGCCTATTGACGGACGTGCATTCGGCGCCGCAATAAGTTGGCGCGGTGGAACAGACGGCCTTGCCGCTGTTCATCGCGCCGGCCACCACGGCAAACTCAGCTAGGAAGTTTCAATGCCAGGCTCAAAAGAAATTCGCACCAAGATCAAGAGCGTCGAGAACACGCGCAAGATCACCAAGGCCATGGAGATGGTCGCGGCATCCAAGATGCGCAAGGCGCAGGAGCGGATGCGCGCGGCGCGTCCCTATGGCGAGAAGATCCGCACGGTTGCGGCCAACCTTTCACACGCCAATCCCGACTATCGCCATCCGTTTCTGGTGAAGCATGATGGTGCGCGCAAGGTAGGCATCATCGTGGTGACCTCCGACAAGGGTCTTTGCGGCGGGTTGAACACCAACGTGCTGCGTCTGGCGGCCGGCCGGATCAAGGAATGGGAAAGTGCCGGCAACAAGATTCAGGCTTCAGCAATCGGTCAGAAGGGATTCGGCTTCATGCAGCGCTTTGGCGCGGAAGTCGTTTCACATGTCACGGGCCTCGGCGACAAGCCGCATCTGGACAAGCTCATCGGTCCGGTGAAGGTTCAGCTGGATGCTTATACCGAAGGCAAAATCGACGCGCTCTACATTTGCTACACCCGTTTCATCAACACGATGAAGCAGGAGCCCGGTTGCGAGCAATTGCTGCCGCTGACGGGTGACAGGCTTGGCGCACCGGAAACGCAGTGGGATTACCTTTATGAACCAGACCCCAAGGCAGTTCTGGATGAGTTGCTGATCCGCTACGTGGAAGCGCTCATCTACCAGGCGGTCGCCGAGAACATTGCTTCCGAGCAGTCTGCCCGCATGGTTGCCATGAAGTCCGCTACCGACAACGCCAAGACCGTGATCAACGAATTGAAGCTGGTTTACAACAAGGCGCGTCAGGCGGCGATCACGAAAGAAATTTCCGAGATTGTTGGCGGTGCTGCAGCGCTTTGAAGCGGGTCTGAAACAAGAATCCACAATTGTGACGGCGAAGCCGGCATGAAGAGTTTTGAGAATTTGAGAGCATTGAAAAGGAAAACACGATGAACGCAATCACCCAGGGCGAAATCGTCCAGATCATCGGTGCCGTGGTGGACGTGGAGTTTCCCCGCGAAGCCATGCCCCACATCTACGACGCATTGAAGCAGGACGAGATCGGCCTTACGCTAGAAGTTCAGCAGCAGCTCGGTGACGGACTCGTCCGCACGATCGCGCTGGGCTCCACCGACGGCATGAAGCGCGGCATGATGGTGGCCAACACCGGCGCGCCCATTTCCGTGCCCGTCGGTACCGGCACGTTGGGCCGCATCATGGACGTGCTGGGCCGTCCCATCGATGATGCCGGTCCCGTAGAGTCAAAGGGTCTGCGTTCCATCCACCAGAATGCCCCGTCATTCGAAGAACTGTCGCCTTCACAGGAACTGCTTGAAACCGGCATCAAGGTTATTGATCTGGTATGCCCGTTCGCCAAGGGCGGCAAAGTCGGCCTGTTCGGCGGCGCGGGTGTGGGCAAGACCGTGAACATGATGGAGCTCATCAACAACATCGCGAAGCAGCACTCGGGCTATTCGGTGTTTGCTGGCGTGGGTGAGCGTACTCGTGAAGGTAACGATTTCTATCACGAGATGAAGGATTCCAACGTGCTCGACAAGGTGGCCATGGTCTACGGCCAGATGAATGAGCCGCCCGGTAACCGTCTGCGCGTGGCGCTGACTGGCCTGACGATGGCTGAGTTCTTCCGCGATGAAGGTCGCGACGTGTTGTTCTTCGTCGACAACATCTATCGCTACACGCTGGCCGGTACTGAAGTATCTGCGCTGCTGGGTCGCATGCCATCCGCCGTGGGTTACCAGCCGACGCTGGCTGAGGAAATGGGCCGTCTGCAGGAGCGCATCACCTCCACCAAAAAAGGTTCGATCACGTCCGTTCAGGCCGTGTACGTCCCGGCCGATGACTTGACTGACCCGTCGCCCGCGACAACCTTCGGCCACCTCGATGCAACGGTCGTGCTGTCGCGTGATATCGCGTCACTCGGTATCTACCCCGCCGTGGATCCGCTCGACTCCACATCTCGCCAGGTCGACCCGAACGTGGTGGGCGAAGATCACTACAACACCACTCGTCGAGTCCAAGCCACGCTGCAGCGCTACAAGGAGCTGCGCGACATCATCGCGATTCTTGGAATGGACGAACTGGCACCGGAAGACAAGCTGGCCGTGGCGCGTGCCCGCAAGATCCAGCGCTTCCTATCCCAGCCTTTCAACGTTGCGGAGGTCTTTACCGGCTCTCCAGGCAAGTACGTGTCGCTCAAGGACACGATCAAAGGCTTCAAGATGATCGTCGATGGCGAATGCGACGCGCTACCGGAACAGGCGTTCTACATGGTGGGCGCGATCGAAGAAGCTTTTGAGAAAGCCAAGACCCTGCAATAAGAATGGAAGGTAAGCATACGCTTACCGGAAAGCAAATATGGCACATACAATTCAAGTAAGCATTGTGTCTGCGGAAGAGGCTATCTTTTCCGGGGAGGCAGAGTTGGTGGTGGCGCCGGGCGAGACCGGTGAGTTGGGTATTCTCCCCGGCCACGCCCCGTTACTCACCCGGATCAAGGCAGGCACGGTCAAGATCAAGCAGCCCGGAAACCTGGAAGATGAGCTTATTTACGTTTCCGGTGGTATGATGGAGGTGCAACCAAGAGCATTGACCATCCTTGCCGATACGTCCATTCGGGCGCACGACTTGGACGAGGCCAAGGTGATGGAGGCAAAGCGCAACTTGGAAGAGTCGCTTGCCAGCAACAAATTTGATGTGGATCGTGCTCGTACGCTGGCTGAATTGGCTCAAACCATGGCCCAGCTTCAGGCGATTCAGAAACTTCGCAGGAAGTAATCTGTCCTACGAGAAGATTTAGAGGCGCAACACAATTAAGGCAGCGGTTTCACCGGCTGCCTTTTTTTTTGCCGAAAATTGCCAACAAGCGCAGGGATGACACCGCCCAAGTCGCCTAAAATGACGGCTATGCCTTCAAATCTATCCATCATCATCATGGCCGCCGGTCTCGGCAAGCGCATGCATTCCGATCTCCCCAAGGTCCTGCATCGCCTTGCCGGCGAAACCCTCATTGGCCATGTACTCAAGGCGGCGCGTCACCTCGATCCATCCCAGATCGTCGTCGTCGTCGGGCATGGCGCGGATCAGGTTCAGTCAGCCTGTGAAGGAAGCGACATCACGTTCGCACTGCAGATGCCGCAACACGGCACAGGACATGCTGTCATGCAGGCTCTGCCGCAGATCAAGACTGCAGCAGACGGCGTGGTCCTGGTGCTCAATGGAGATGTGCCGCTGGTGAACGCCAATGCACTCCAGGCTGTGGTCGCTTCCGCCGAGGAAGGTACGCTTACACTTCTCACGCACGAGATGGATGATGCCGGAAGCTATGGCCGTATCGTTCGGGATGTCACCGCGAATATTCGCAGAATCGTGGAGTTCAAGGATGCCAGCGCGGAAGAGAAGAATATCCGTGAGTGGTACACCGGCACGATGGCCGTGCCCTACAGGCACCTTGCAGGCTGGCTCACGCGTCTGACCAACCAGAATGTGCAGCGCGAGTACTACCTGACGGATCTGGTTGCGCTCGCCCACACAGATGGTGTCCCGGTCTCTGCCATCCATGCAGACAACGCATGGGAAGTGCAAGGCATCAACAGTCGTGTCGATCAGGCTGCACTGGAACGTGCATTGCAGACGTATCGTGCGCAACAGTTGCTCGAAGCCGGCGCAACGCTCATGGATCCTGCGCGAGTCGACATTCGCGGAACGATCAAGGTCGGCAAAGACGTGACGATCGACATCAACTGCGTTTTTGAAGGCAGCGTAACGCTGGGCAATGGAGTGCGCATCGGCCCCAACTGTGTCATCCGCAATGCGACCATTCGCGAGGGTGCCCAAGTCGAGGCACATTGCCACATCGATGGTGCTGACGTCGGCGCGCAATCGCGGGTAGGTCCCTACGCGAGACTCAGGCCGGGCACGCAACTGGCCAGCGAGGTGCATATTGGCAACTTCGTGGAGGTCAAGGCTTCTGATATCGGGCCAGGATCCAAAGCCAATCACCTCAGCTATCTGGGTGATGCCAGCATCGGGCGCGATGTGAACATCGGCGCCGGTACCATCACCTGCAATTTCGATGGCGCCAACAAACACCGAACCGTGATCGAAGACAATGTTCATATTGGCTCGGATGTCCAGTTGGTCGCGCCCGTCACGATTCGAAATGGGGCCACCGTGGCAGCGGGCACTACAGTCTGGAAGGATGCCCCTGCAGGTGCGTTGACGCTAAACCCGAAGCAGCAAACTGAAAAGACGGACTGGATTCGTCCCATCAAGAAAAAGAAGGACGCCACATGAGGTTTCTTCTTCGTCTGGCCATCCTGTTTGTCGCCCTCGCCGCCGCTGGCGTCTGGATGATCTCCAGCGGCACCATTCCCGGTGGCGGCATTCTGCAAGGCCTGGGACTCGCCGCACTCATCTTCGTCGGCATCATCGTGCTTGGCATCGCCTGGTTCGGATTCAAGATTTTTCGCATCGTCAAAGGTGCGATGGCTGACAGTGGTGGCGGGATGGCTGCGCGCATCAGACTCATCGAGACCGAAGAAGAAGGCGCTCATGCCAATGACAGTGCGGCGATGGTGTCCCACTTCGAGGCACTCGGATTTCAGCGGGCCGGTCACTTCCGCGTGGATGCGCTGCAGGGTCTGATTCTGGATGCGCTTGTCAAGCCCGAGGAAGAGCTCGCTGCGGCCATCTACGACCATCCGAATTTCAATGTCTTCTACGATGTAACGGCGATGGACATGGGAGGCCATGGCTTCACCATCACAACCAGCCCGCTTTCGCATCCAGACAATGTGCCGCCCGGCCATCACATGATCATTGCCCCTGGGCTCGCAGTGCAGGATGCAGTGAAGCGTATGCGCACCGAGCGCCCTGAAGGCAACTGGCAGACGTTGGAGCGCGAGAATATCGTGTTGGCGATCGAGGATGCGTATGCACGCAGCATGGACTTCCAGATCCGGCGCGGGACCGTCTCGGCAGCCTATGTTCGTCAGATTGCAGCGGTCACCAATCCAAAGGGACAGCTGACAGATGCACTCATCGAGCAAACGATCACGCAGCACGCCGCAAACCTGAAAGGGCTCATCCAGGAGGCCTGCATTGCAAACTTCCTGAAGGAGAGCGGCATGCAGGCTGCAGAGTGGGAGCGCACCCGCGATCAGGTCATCGTGATTCACGATCGCATGGAAACCACCGAGATCAAGGACATCATCGCTCCTTACATGCCGGACGGGCAGGAGGCGAAGATGCCCCGCGAGCCGTTGCCGCCGCAGGAAATGTTCCTCAAGTACCTCGAAAAATATCGTCTGCTAGCCAAGTTCAAGTATCTCGGCTCAGTGGATTCGCCTGTCGCCGCGCGTCTCTTCCGCGCGCCCGACTGAGCGCTCCACCCCAGCCCTACCCCCCAGCCCTACCCCCGCAACCATCAAGACTCATCCAAGGAAAAACAAACACCATGTGTGGCATCGTCGGCGCGATCGCGGCGCGCAATGTTGTCCCCCTCATTACCGAAGGTCTGAAGCGCCTGGAATATCGGGGCTATGACTCCGCCGGCGTTGCCGTGGTCGGCGCGACCATTCGCAGGGTCCGGCGCGTGGGCCGTGTGGTCGAGATGGAGTCCGCCATCACCGCCGAGAAGCTGACAGGCGTGCTGGGCATCGGCCATACTCGCTGGGCCACTCACGGCGGCGTTACAGAGCCCAATGCGCATCCGCATGTCTCCAAGGATGAAATCGCCGTTGTTCACAACGGCATCATCGAGAACCATGAGGCGCAACGGGAGCGGCTAAAGGCAGCGGGCTATGTGTTCGAGTCCCAGACAGACACCGAGGTAATCGCCCACCTCATTCATCTCCACCTGCGCCAGACCGGCGATCTCTTTCTGGCCACCCAGCGCGCCGCGCGTGAGCTGGAAGGCGCGTATGCCATTGCGGTGGTTGCGCTGTCCTCGCCAGGCATCATGACTGGCGCGCGCATGGGCTGCCCGCTTCTGGTCGGGCGTGGAGAGGGTGAGAACTTCATTGCCTCGGACATGTCAGCCATCATCAGCGCCACCAACCGCGTCGTGTACCTGGAGGATGGCGATGTGGTCGCCGTCGCGCGGGAGGGTGTGCGTGTGGTCGATCGAACCGGCAAACCGGTTGAGCGCATTGAGCATGTCTCCAGCCTGAGTGCTGCCGCCACCGATCTGGGGCCGTACCAGCACTACATGCAGAAGGAAATTCACGAGCAGCCGCGCGCCATTGCCGACACGCTGGAGGCCGTGATTGATGGCGGCATGGACGCAGCGCTCTTCGGCCGCGATGCTCCGCGAATATTCGCTGAAGTCGATGCGGTACTCATCCTTGCCTCAGGCACCAGCAGCTATGCCGGCATGGTCGCCCGCCAGTGGATCGAGACCTTTGCGGGTGTGCCCTGCACCGTCGAGCTGGGGCATGAGTACCGCTACCGAGAATCCATTGCCAACCCTCGTCAACTTGTCGTCACCATTTCCCAGTCTGGCGAAACGCTGGACACCATGGAAGCGCTGAAGCGTGCGAAGGAGCTGGGCCATACGCATACGCTCTCCATTTGCAATGTGCAGGAAAGTGCCATTCCGCGGGCATCGTCGCTGGTGTACTACACCCGGGCCGGTCAGGAGATCGGAGTCGCCTCCACCAAAGCCTTCACCACCCAGCTCGTGTCACTTTTCACCTTGGCCATGGCGCTCGCCAAGGCCCGGGGCCGACTCACCGCGCATGCAGAAGCCGACGCGGTGGAACAACTTCGTTTCTTGCCTGGCAGCGTGCAGCATGCACTCAATCTGGAGCCACAGATCCAGGCCTGGGCCGAACGCTTTGCAGAGAAAGAAAACGCACTCTTTCTGGGACGCGGTATCCACTACCCCATCGCGCTGGAAGGGGCATTGAAGCTGAAGGAAATTTCCTACATCCATGCAGAAGCCTATCCGGCGGGTGAGCTGAAACATGGCCCGCTGGCACTCGTCGACAGCAACATGCCCGTGGTGGTCATCGCACCCAACGACACGCTGCTGGAGAAGGTGAAGTCCAACATGCAGGAAGTCCGTGCCCGCGGTGGCGAGCTCTATGTCTTCACCGATCTAGACAGCCACTTCACCGAAAGTGAAGGTGTACATGTCATCCGCACGCCACGCCATGCCGGTGTGCTGTCGCCCGTGGTGCATGCCATCCCGGTGCAACTCCTGGCGTATCACACGGCCCTGAAGCGCGGGACCGATGTAGACAAACCGCGCAATCTGGCAAAGAGCGTGACGGTCGAATAGACCACGTTATGGTGTGCTGCCAGTACAAGACCTGCTCCTCCGCTTCGGCAGCTCCGCAGTCGTGAAGGCAGCGCCATGCCGCGATCTACTCTGGTCTATACGGCATTCCTGCTTTCGGTCTGACTTGCGCATTGCGACTATTCGCGTGAGACTCGCGGCAGCGTTTCCCACAGAGCCCGCCCAATGAAAATCCGTGCTGCCGTCCTCCACGCAATCGGAGCCGACCTCCCGTATGCCACATCCCGTCCCTTGCGCATCGAGGAGCTCGAGCTTGCCCCACCAGGTCGTGACGAAGTGCTGGTGAAACTGGCGGCGGCGGGACTATGCCACTCCGATCTGTCGGTCATCAATGGCGACCGCCCGCGGCCCACACCGATGGCGATGGGTCACGAGGCGGCAGGCGTTGTCGTCGAGTGTGGTGAAGGTGTCAGCGATCTCGTGGCGGGCGACCATGTCGTCATGGTGTTCGTGCCGAGTTGCGGCCACTGCCTGCCGTGCATGGAAGGACGGCCCGCATTGTGTGAACCCGGTGCTGCGGCCAACACCAAGGGTGAGTTGTTGAGCGGCTTCAAGCGCCTCTTCAATGCGGGGTCGCCCGTGCATCACCACATGGGTGTCTCCGCGTTCGCTGATCACTGCGTGGTATCACGCCGCTCGCTGGTGAAAGTGGATCGCGATGTGTCGCTGGAGCATGCGGCGCTATTTGGCTGTGCGGTGCTCACGGGGGTTGGCGCGATCGTCAACACGGCGGAGCTGAAGGCGGGTGCAACCGCAGCGGTCATCGGTCTCGGTGGTGTCGGGCTCGCGTCCATCCTGGGCGCTGTAGCGGCGGGTGCTTCGGAGATCATTGCCATAGACCTGGCCGAAGACAAGCTCGCCATGGCAAAGGCGCTGGGTGCCACAGCGGTCGTGAATGCTGCGGATGCAGACGCCACCGACAAGGTGAAGGCGCTGACACACGGTGGCGTGCACTACGCGTTCGAATTTGCCGGATCGGTAAAGGCGCTGGAACTGGCCTATCGCATCACGCGCCGCGGCGGCATGACGGTCACCGCAGGTTTGCCCAATCCCGCTCATGTATTCAACCTGCCCGCCACACATCTCGTGGCCGAGGAGCGCACGCTGAAGGGCAGCTATATCGGCACGTGTGTGCCGGCACGCGATGTGCCGCGCTACATGGCGCTCTTCAAGCAAGGACGGCTGCCGGTTGATCGGCTGTTGACGGGTCGCATCACGTTGGACGACATCAATCACGGCTTCGATCTGTTGGGAGAGGGCAAGGCCATTCGCCAGGTCGTCGTGTTCTGACCGTGACCAACGGACAGCGGCGCTTGCGGTTGCCGCTATTCCAGTGCAGCATAAAGCGTGATCGTGACAAGACCGCAGGCAGCACGCTCAAGACTGTGGCGCGCCGAGCGCGCAAACCATCCAATGCCGTACTGAGGAGAGAGACCGATGAACCGCACACGTGTTGTATTGATGGCCGCCATGGTGCTGGCCATTGCTGCTTGCGCCACGCAAGAGCAGGCAAGCAAACCCTCGAAGCCCGCTGAATCCCGGCTGTCGCAGTTACCGCCCGTGGTCAGCCCAGAGGCCAATCCCACCACGCCGGACAAAGTGGCGTTGGGCGCCAAGCTGTGGATCGACAAGCGCCTGTCCGGCACCGGCAACATGGCGTGCACCACCTGCCATGTGCGGCCGAAGGGCTGGACCGATGGCGAGACACTCTCACGCAAAGACAATGGCGATCTGAATACGCGTCACTCGCCAACAATGTACAACGTAGGCTACTCGCCCAACTTCTATTGGGATGGTCGCGCTGCCACGTTGGAGGGTCAGGTGCTCGCCGCTTGGCGCTTGCAGATCTACGGTGATCCACCCAAGGTCGCAGAGAAGCTCGCTGCCATCCCCGCCTATGCTGCGGAATTCCAGAAAGTCTTTGGTGGCCCGCCCACGCCAGACACGATCTCGAAGGCGCTGGCTGCGTATCTGCGCGCAAAAGTAAGCGGCGACTCGCCATGGGATCGTCACGAGAAGGGCCAGAAAGGTGTGGTGTCCGCCGATGCCGAAGCGGGCTTCCTGCTCTTCATGGGCAAGGGCCGCTGCGCCATCTGCCACACGCCGCCGGTGTACTCGACCTTCGACTTCTACAACATCGGTCTTGAAGCGGGCAAGGCCAAGCCGGACATCGGCCGCAACAATGTCACCAAGAAGCCGGAAGACATGAGTGCGTTCAAGACCCCCACGCTGCGCTCGGTCGCCATCTCTGGGCCATACTTCCACGACGGCAGCAGGAAGACGCTGGAGGAAGCGGTGCGCTACATGGCAAGCGGCGGCGGCAATGACCCCAACAAGTCCGCGCAGATCATCGATACCAAGTTGACGGATCAGGAGATCAAGCAGATCGTGGCCTTCCTGACGGCGCTCACCAGCGACGAGCCGTATACCGCGCCGGCATTGCCCTGAACAATCGGTGGATCCTCTGCGGCGCACCGGGAAACCAGTGCGCCGCGTTCGTTTCATGCCGCTGAACACCGCCTGGTCGGCATTACATGGAAAGTTGACTGCATGGAACCCACTCAGCCCCTCGCCAATCTCAAGGTCATTGAGCTCGGCACGCTCATCGCCGGCCCTTATTGCGCGCGCCTCCTGGCCGAGTTCGGTGCCGACGTGATCAAGATCGAATCGCCGGGAGAAGGCGATCCGTTGCGCAAGTGGCGAATCCTGCACGAGGGCAACTCCCTCTGGTGGTATGCCCAGGCGCGCAACAAGAAGTCTGTCGCCATCAACTTGCGCGAACCGGAAGGCCAGGCCATCGTGAAAAAGCTCATCAGCGAGGCCGACATCGTCGTCGAGAATTTCCGCCCTGGCACGATGGAGAAGTGGGGAATGGCATACGAGGCGCTTGCAGCCGACAACCCGAAGCTCATCATGGTTCGCCTGTCGGGCTTCGGCCAGACCGGGCCCTACAAAGATCGTACCGGCTTTGGTGCCATCGGCGAATCCATGGGGGGCATGCGCTACATCACCGGCTATCCCGACCGCGCGCCTGTACGGGTCGGCATCAGCATCGGCGATTCACTCGCCGCGATGTTTGGCGTCATCGGCGCGCTCACTGCGCTGCATCACCGCAGCAGCACCGGCAAGGGTCAGGTTGTCGATGTCGCGTTGTATGAGGCCGTGTTCGCCATGATGGAGTCCATGCTGCCGGAGTTCGGCATGACGGGCCTCGTGCGAGAACGCACCGGCGCGTCGCTACCCGGCATCGTCCCATCCAACACCTATCTTTGCAGCGACGGCAAGTACGTCGTCATCGGCGCGAATGGCGATGCCATCTTCAAGCGCATGATGAACGCCATCGGTCGCGCTGATCTCGCTGATGATGCGTCGCTGGCAGATAACGCGGGCCGGGTAAAGCGAACGGAGGAACTGGATCGCGTCATTGGCGACTGGACAGCACAGCACACGCTGGACGAGGTGCTTGCGGTGCTGGAGCCAGCACAGGTGCCATCGGGAAAAATATTCTCCATCGAGGACATCGTGGCGGACCTGCAGTTTCAGGCGCGCAGCATGATCGAGACGCACCGCTTGGCGGATGACATGGACATCCTGCTGCCCGGCATCGTGCCCAAACTTTCCGATACGCCGGGCGCCACGCGCTGGGTGGGGCCAAAGTTGGGTGAACATACGGACCGTGTTTTGGAAGGGCTGGGATATGACGATGCGGCGCGGTCGGTACTGCGGGCTGCGGGTGTCATCGGTTGACGGGCTGCGTGCGAATATTCGCACTCACCCCGAGTTCCGCAACCCCGCTGCCAGCCCGTTGATGGATAGATGGATGCCACGCTTCACCCGCTCGGCAGTGTCGCCGCCGCGATAGCGTTTGATGAGCGCGATCTGCAGATGATTCAGCGGATCGAGATAAGGGAAGCGGTTGCGGATCGAACGCGCCAGCGCGGGGTTGCTGGCCAAGAGCGCAGTCTGGCCGGTGATGGCAAAGAGAGTATCCAGCGTGCGCAGGCGTTCTGCCTCGATCAGCGCGAAGATGGCGCGTGCCTCGGGCTGCTCGTTGGCAAGCGCGGCATAGCGTGCGGCCACGGCCATGTCGGTCTTGGCGAGCAGCATGTCCATGTTGAGCAGCAGCGACTGGAAGAAGCGCCACTTGCCCCACATCTCCTGAAGCAGCGGTAGCGCGTCAGGATTCTGTGTGCGCCATGCTGCAACCGCACCGCCAAAGCCGTACCAGCCCGGCAGCATGATGCGGCACTGGGCCCATGAGAACACCCAGGGAATGGCGCGCAGATCCTCGATGCGCTGTGACGCCTTGCGCGAAGCGGGACGGGAGCCGATGTTGAGCTCTGCAATTTCACGGATCGGTGTCAGGGCGCGGAAGAACTCGACAAAGCCCGGGGTCTCGTAGACCAGCTTGCGATAGTCCTGGAACGCAGCGGCGCTGAGTTGCTCCATGACAGCGGCAAACTGCGGCGCGTTCTTCGGCTCGCTGGTGGACAGCGTCGCCCGTGCTGTCGCGGCCACCAGCGCTTCGAGGTTGCGTCGACCGATCTCGGCGTTGGCGTACTTGCTGGCAATCACTTCGCCCTGCTCGGTGAGACGCAGCTCGCCCTGCACGGCGCCGGCGGGCTGCGCAAGGATCGCCTCATAGCTCGGCCCACCGCCGCGACCCACCGTGCCACCACGGCCATGGAAGAAGCGCAGTCGCACGTCAGCCGCGCTGAATACCTGCACCAGCTCCGTCTCTGCCTTGTAGAGCTCCCAGTTGGACGTCACGTATCCGCCATCCTTGTTGCTGTCGGAGTAGCCGAGCATGATCTCCTGCACGCCACCCAGCGACCGTACGAGACTCATCGCGGTTGGCAGAGAAAACCAGTCACGCATGGTCGCTGGTGCGCGGCGCAGGTCGTCGATGGTTTCAAAGAGCGGAACGATCTGCAGGCGTGAAGTCGGGGATGCACCGGCCGTCACGATGCCTGCTTCCTTCAGCAGCACGGCGAGTTCGAGCATGTCCGACACGCTGTCAGCCTTCGAGATGATCGCCTGGCGGATGCAGTCCGGGCCGAGCGCACGCAGTGCGGCGGCCGCACGTTCCATGATTGCCATCTCGCCCACAGTGACCTGCGAATATTCGCAATGCGGCGAACGCAGCGGCCGCGCGGTCGCGAGCTCTGCGAGCAAGACATTGCGACGGGCGGATTCATTCAGGTCCATGTACGCCGATGTCACGCCGGCCACTGCAAATAGTTCTGCGATCACCGCTTCATGCACATCCGAGTTCTGCCGCAGGTCCAGTGTTGCCAGATGAAATCCGAATGACCGCACCGCCTGGCGCAGTTCACGCAGTCGTCCATCTGCGAGTACGGCGAGGCCACACTCACGCAGGCTCTCGTCGATCACATCGAGGTCCGCCAGGAAATCCGATGCAGCCGGGTAAGGTGCCGCCTCGCCGATGGCGCGACGATGCTCGCGCGACAGCCCTAGCCGTTCGGCGGTCGCCACCAGTCGTGCGAACACGCCAGTCAGCGCGCGGCGACAGGGCTCGTCCTGCCGATGCGGTGAGCGATCCGGCGAACGCTCCGCCAACTCGCGTAGTGCAGCCGTCGTCTCGGTCAGCATCTGCGAGATCGGCAGCTCACCGCCAAGCGCATGCACCTCACCGTAGTAGTGATCGAAGAGCATCTCGCCTTGCCGCCGCAACGCATAGTCCAGCATCTCGGCGGTGACAAACGGATTCCCGTCGCGGTCGCCACCCACCCAGCTGCCGACGCGCAGCACGGGCGGCAGCATGCGGCCCGCGCCGAAGCGGTCCTCCACGTCGTCCTGCATGGCGGGCACGACATGCAGAAAGGTGTAGCCGAAGTACGCCAGAGCGTTCTCGATCTCATCCTTCACGCCCAGCTTCACATCGCGCAGCATGCGCGTGTGCCATAGCGTGGTGATGGCGCGACGCAGTTCGCGCGAAAGTGCTGCCGATCCGTCCGGCTGCAGCGCAGCAGACGCCTGCCCGGCAAGACAGGCCGCGATTTTCAACTGGCAATCGAGAATGCTTTTCCGCTGCACTTCAGTGGGGTGCGCGGTCAGCACAGGCGACACCTGCACACCCGCCATCACGGCCGCAGTCTCCTCGGCCGAGAGCCCGCGCTCGGCGAACGCCTCGGCGAGCCCGGCCAGGCTGGCGGGCAGGGGCGCTGAGCCTTCGAGCCGATGAATGCGGTGGCGGCGAGTGTGATGACAGTCTTCCGCGATATTGGCGAGCTGCGAGAAGAAGCTGAAGGCGCGCGCCACACGCACGCTCTGCTCGTCGCTGAGTCCGGCGAGCAGACTGGTCAGGCGATGGTGCGCGGCCTCGTCATCGAGCTTGCGGCTCGCTACCGAGAGCTGGCGGATTTCCTCGATCAGCGCGAATGCTTCCTCGCCGTCATGCTCGCGAATGACGTCGCCCAACAGCCGTCCCAGCAGGCGAATGTCCTCGGCCAATGCGGCGTCCTTGTTGGTCTCGGTAGCAGATGCTGTGGGGTTCATTCTCGGCCGCTCGTGAGGTTGTCTTGTCGTGTGCCACTAGCTTCGCTGAAGATCTGGTGCAACGCAACACCGCAGGCTCGACAAAGCGCGCAAGCACCACGACCACAGCGACACGGTAAACTGCGGTCATTCCGAATCCAGGTGTGACCTGCCATGCGAATATTCGTCAATGATGTGGCCGTGCGCGACGGCTTCCAGATCGAGAAGACCCTCATCCCCGCCGCCACCAAGATTGCGATGGTCGACGCGCTCTCCGCGACGGGCCTGCGGAAAATCGAGGTCGCTTCCTACGTCAATCCCAAGCTGGTGCCGAATATGGCCGACGGTGACGAGGTGCTTGCGGGCATCACGCGCAAGCCAGGCGTGCTGTACACCGCCATCGCGCTGAATCTGAAAGGGGTGGAACGCGCCGTCGCCGCGAAGGCACGCGCCGATGAAATCAACGTGGTGATGTCAGCGTCCGAGACGCACAACCGCGCCAACGCCAATCGCACGCATGCGCAATCGCTCGCCGACTTCGCCGAGGTGGTGAAGATCGCGAAGCCCGTCGGCATGCTGGTCAATGGCAGCATCTCAACTTCCTTTGGCTGCCCGTTCGAAGGGCGCATTTCCGAGGAAGTCGTCATCGGTTTCGTCGGCCAGTTTCTCGAACTCGGTTTTGACGGCGTGTCGCTCGCCGACACCACGGGCATGGCCAATCCGCGCCAGGTCGCGTCGCTCGCAGGACGCGTCGTGAAGACATTCCCGAAGGCCGAGATCACGCTTCACTTCCACAACACCCGCGGCATGGGCCTCGCCAATGTCATGGCGGGTATCGACGCCGGCGTGCCCAACTACGACGGCTCCATCGCCGGTCTAGGTGGCTGCCCCTTTGCGCCGGGTGCCACCGGCAACATCTGTACCGAGGATCTGGTGAACATGCTGCATGACCAGGGTTTCGAGACAGGTATTGATCTGGACCAGCTCATTGTCTGCGCAAAGCAGGTTCAGCAGATCGTTGGCCATGAAGTGCCCGGCCAAGTGATGAAGTCCGGCAAGACACTGGAACTTCGCCCCATTCCCGCAAGATTGACGCAAGAGGACTTCGCCAAAGCATGATCAAAAAACTGTCACGCGGCATTGCCACACTGGTATTGGTTGCGACACCCTTCGCCCACGCGGGCGATCTCAATAACCTCGGCAGCCTGGCCCAGGACCAGTTCCTGAAATTGTCCAAGGACCTCGGTGCCGTCACGTCCTACAAAGGCGTCACACCAGCCACACGCCTCGGTGTCGTGGGCTTTGATGTCGGCGTGGAGCTCACCGCCACCAACCTGGAAAACAGCAGCATCTTCCGGCAGGCGGGCGGTAGCTCATCGTCGTCGGTGCTGATCCCGAAGCTCCACATTCACAAGGGTCTCCCATTCGGCTTCGACATTGGCGCGTTCATTTCCAAGGTATCGGATGCCAACATTTCTCTTTTTGGCGCAGAGGCGCGCTGGGCGCTCGTCGATGATGGCATCACCACACCTGCCGTGGGTCTTCGCATCGCGGGTACCAAAGAGACCGGCGTGGGTCAGCTGGATCTCTCCACGGTGAGTGCAGATGTGGTCGTGTCGAAGAAGCTGACGCTGGTCACGCCCTTCATCGGCGCAGGCCGCGTGCAGGTAAAGAGCAAACCCAACGTCGGCGGGCTGAAGGAAGAGAAGTTCAGCCAGTCGCGAATATTCGCAGGGCTGAATGCCAACTTCGCTGTCGTGAATCTCGCGGTGGAGGCGGAGAAGCAGGGTGATGCCACGTCGATTTCCGCAAAGGCGGGGTGGCGGTTCTGAGGGTCCCGATGAATCTGGCATGCCCTCATGACGGCACGCCGATGCAGCAAGTGCTGTTCAAGAAGGGCAGCCTGCATCATTGCCCGAACTGTTTCGGCGCCTTCCTGCCGGGTGACGTCTCGCCACAAGTGGACAGCCTGAAGCGATGGATGGATCGAACGGTCTCGACGATCCATAGCCTGCCGCCCAGCAAAGTCGAATGCCCCATGCTCCATGGCCCGCTTCATGAATTCAGGCTTGGGCAGAACTATTTGGACTTTTGCGCCACCTGTTCAGGGTTCTGGTTTGACCGTGGCGAACTGAAAGCTGCAGAAGGGCCAGTATTTGTCGCCGCGCCCCGGCTAGCAACGATCGCGGATTCCGAAGGACAAGGCATGGTGAAGGATCATGCGCTGGATATCGCTATTGAAATTGGCCTGTGTTGGCTTGATTGAATTTTAAAGGCGGCTCAGACCATCTGCCCGTAGAACACGATGGTGTCGTACTCGAACGTCACCCGCCCGCCCTGCTGATGAGCTGCGAATATTCGCGCTAGCGCCTTCTCCATCTCGGCAAACTTCTCCGTGCCGCGCTCAGGCACGTAGGACGACGAGGCTACGCGGCCGACCAACCCTTCCAGATCGAAGTACTGCGCATTGTCGAAGTGTGCCTCGTACACATCGCCGCCGAAGAAGGGCTGCAGCAGCGCGAGATCCTGCACGTTCTTGTGATTGATTTCCTTGTAGTCCGTGCTGAACTGGTTCAGCACGGCTTCGTACTCGGCGAGGAACGGTGTCGAATCGATGCGACGATCATTCCAGATCAGCACCGCCCAGCCGCCAGGGCGCAGGATGCGCAGCCATTCGGCGCGCGTCTTCTCGCGATCAAACCAGTGGAACGCCTGCGCGGCCACCACGAAATCGACCGACTGCCCCGGCAGATTGGTCTTGTCGGCGGTGCCGTTGAGACCGCCGTATTGCGAATATTCGCCAAGGTACTGATCCGCCGCCGCGCGCATCTCGGCGTTCGGCTCCACGCCGACGACCGTGTTGCCGTTCTCCAGAAACAGGCGCGTGAGCAGACCGGTGCCGGAGCCGATGTCGGCGATGGGCGCATCCGGCGTCATCGCACATTGGTCGGCCAGCAGATCGATGATCCCGACCGGATAGCCGGGGCGATATTTGATGTAGTCCAGGACGCGGGACGAGAAGCGGGTGGTGGCGTTGGCAGCGGGCATGGTCAAATTGTACGACGCTGGGCCCCGGCTTACGACCTGCCGGGGCGAGATAGCGCGCACCTTTGATGGATTGAACGAATGGGGCCCGGCTTACCCCCTGCCGGGGCTCGATAGCTCGCACCTCTGGTGCTGGCTATCTCGGTTTCCTCGGCATGAACGAAAACACGCGGTCATACACCCAGTTGGGCAACACGCGCAGCACGCGCGCCGCCATCCCCATCTTCCACGGAATCACGGCGAAGCTGTCACGGCGCTCGATCGCGCGGGCGAAGCGCTGCACGGCGTCATCGACGCCGATGAGGAAGGGCATCTTGAATCGGTTCACTGCCGTCATTGGTGTGCGAATGTAGCCAGGGCAGATGGTCACCACCGACACGCCGGTGCCGCGCAGCTCCACCCGCAGGCTTTCGCAATATTTGATCGCAGCGGCCTTCGATGCGGAGTACGCCCCGCCACCAGGGATGCCGCGAAATCCGGCCACGCTGGCGATGCCGACGAGGGTTCCTGCCTTCGCTTCCCGCATGGGCACGACAAAGGGGTGGAACGTGTTCACCATGCCGATGACATTGATGTCGAAGATCTGCTGGAACACGTCGATGTCTTCGGCATGCTCGGTGAGTGTGCCCTTGGACACACCGGCATTGGCGATGACGATATCGGGCGGGCCGAAGCGTTGGATGAAATCGGCCGCTGCCGCATTCATGCCAGCGCGGTCACGCACATCCACGGCATACACGGCAGGGGCGGGCGAGAGTGAGGCGGCGAGGGCTTGCAGCTTGTCGCCGCTGCGGGCCACCAGGCCCAGTTGTGCGCCTTCGCCGGCGTAATGCCGGGCGAAGGCTTCACCAATGCCCGTCGAGGCGCCCGTCAGGAAGACCTTGAGCGCCACGAGGAGAATTACTTGCCGGGGGCGGCAGGCTTGGCGGGCGTGGTAGACGCTGCCGGTGCTTTGGCCGCCGCCTTCGGCGGTTGAGCTGCCTTGGCGGGTGTCGTGGCCGCAGCCGGTGCACTCCTGGCGGCAGCGAGCTCGGTGGCGATCAGCGAATCGACGATGCGAAACGTCATGTCCATGTCGCGCTGGTTGGCCACCGCGTACTTGCCGTTGACCACCAGCGTCGGCGTGCTTTCAATGCGGTACTTCGTCGAATATTCGCGTGCCGCTTTGATCTTGTTGTCCACGCTGAATGACTTCTCTACCTCCTGATATTTCTTGGGGTCGATGCCATTTTTGGCAAGCCACTGGTCGCGCACGGCGGGATTGCCAAGGATGACGTTGTCGTTATGTACGGCCTCGAAAATTTTGTAATGCAGCTTGTCCAGCTGCCCCATCGCCTCGAGGGTGTAGTAAAACGGAATGCTGTCCAGGCCCTTGATCGCGAACGGGGTCGGTATGCGCATAAACTTGGTGTCCTTCGAGAGGCTGGCCTTCCACTTTTCCAGCTTCGGCTCGATATGGAAGCAGTGGATGCAGCCGTAGGCAAAGAACTCCAGCACCTCCACCGGGGCGTCGATCAGCTTGGGCTGGGGCGGATTCACCGGGGCGTAGTCGCGGCCGGGCGCGACGGCAAACTGGGCGGATGCCGTACCGGCCGCCAGCAGGGCGACGGTGCCAACGGAGAAGGCGATGCGGGCAAAATTTCTGAACATAAACAGCTCCATCTGTGAAGTCAATTGAGGACGTCCGTGGTCTTCACCACGGCTGCCGGTATGCCAGCATCGGACAATGCGGTCTTGATACGGTTCACCGGCTCCAGGCTCTGGTACGGCCCGAGGCGCACCCGGTGCAGCACGCCTTTGTCCGGAACATTGGTGGCGGTGACGCTGGCCGACAACCCTACTAACGCAATGCGCGCCCTCAGGTTGTCAGCCTCGGCAACACTTTGGAACGCACCGGCCTGCAGGTAGTAGATCTCGCGCTGGGCTGATGCAGCGGGCGGTACAGGTTGCAGAGGCTTCTCGGCGACTTTCTCGGCAGGCTTGGTGGCTTTCTCGGCTTTCTCTGCCTTGGCCTTGCTGTCCGCCGGCTTCGTCGCGGACTTGCCATCTTTGTCGCCGGGCAGGATCTGATAGAACTCGAAGCGCGGCTTGTCGCCATCTTTCGGCGCTTCGGCGGTCTTGGGTGCGTCCGGCTTTGCAGGCGGCGTGCGGGCTTCGAGCTTCGGTGGCTGCTCAGCGGGCTTGGCGCGCTCCAGGCTGGGCAGGGCGGTCCGGTTGAGCCAGAGCGCCACACCCAATGCGATGGACACACCCAGCAGGAGGCCGATGATGATCCCGAGAAACATCGGGTTCATTTTTCTGCCGCTGGAAGGGGCTATTCGGGGTTTTACGTCTCGGCTCATGAGGGCAGTGTCACATCTTGTCCGGTGCGGACACGCCGACAATGGCGAGCCCGTTCTTCAGCACCTGGCGAGTGGCCGTAATGAGCGCCAGACGGGCGAGCTTCAGCGCCTCGTCCTCCACCAGGAAGTGCTCGGCATTGTAGTAGGTGTGCAGCTTGCCTGCGAGGTCAGATAGATAGAACGTCACATGGTGCGGCGCGAATTCGCGGGCGGCATTGGCCAGGAGCTCGGGGAAATCCGCCAGCACGCGCAGAATCGCGGCTTCGTAGGGGCTCTTCAGCAGTGTCAGGTCGGCGTGCTGCAACGTCGCCGCGTCGCCGCCCCACTGGTCCAGCACACTGCAGATGCGCGCATGCGCGTACTGCACGTAGTAGACCGGGTTGTCTTCGGTCCGCTTGGTGGCGAGATCGATGTCGAACGTCAGCTGTGAGTCGGCCTTGCGCATGACGAGGAAGAATCGCACCGCGTCCTTGCCCACTTCATCGATGAGATCACGCAGGGTCACATAGCTGCCGGCGCGTTTGGACAGCTTTACTTCCTCACCGCCCTTCATCACCAGCACCATCTGGTGCAGCACATAGTCGGGATAGCCCTGCGGCACACCCGCTTTTGCCACGGGTGCGAGCGCCTGCAACCCCGCGCGCACGCGCATGACCGTGCTGTGGTGATCGGAGCCCTGCACGTTCACGACATGGCCGAAGCCACGACGAAACTTGTCCAGATGGTAGGCGACATCGGGCACGAAAAAGGTGAACGTGCCGTCGGATTTCCGCATCACGCGGTCCTTGTCGTCGCCGTACTCAGTCGTGGAGAGCCACAGAGCGCCACCGTCCTCGAAGGTCTTGCCGCTGGCATTGAGCATGCGCACCGTCTCGTCCACCTTGCCGTCAGTGTAGAGCGAGGATTCGAGGAAAAACTCATCGAAGCGCACTTCGAATGCCTTGAGGTCCGCGTCCTGCTCTGCGCGCAGGTACTTCACTGCGAATATTCGGATGGCTTCAATGTCATTGCCCGCCGCGTCGGCCGGGTTCGCCGCCACGTACTCGCGGGCGATGTCGATGATGTACTCGCCGTGATAGCCGTCCTCCGGGAGCGCCAGTGGCGCACCGCCCAGCTCGCGGATGCGTGCCTGGGTGGAGAGCGTCAGCGTATTGATCTGGTTGCCGCCGTCGTTGTAGTAGAACTCGCGATGCACGGCCCAGCCTTGTGCATCGAGAAGGCGGCAGATGGAGTCACCCAGCGCAGCCTGGCGGCCATGGCCGACGTGCAGCGGGCCGGTGGGATTGGCCGAGACGAACTCGACCAGGATGCGCTGGTCGGTGCCTTCCGCCCCCCCACCGAAGCGGCTGCCCTCTGCGAATATTCGCGTGACGACACCGGTCTCGGCTGCGTGCGTGAGACGGATGTTGATGAAGCCGGGGCCGGCGATGTCGGTTGATGCGATGAGCGTGTTGGCGGGCAGCGCAGCGACGAGTGCATCGGCGATGTCGCGCGGCTTCTTGCCGAGGCGTTTCGCGAGCTGCAGGGCACTGTTGACGGCATAGTGGCCATGGTCCGGATTCTTGGGCCGTTCCACTTCAATGGCGAAGTTGGGAAACAGCTCACCGAGATCGGGAAAAGCGGCAGCGGCGGCGCGCTGGAACAGGTCAGCCAGCGCAAGACGTATTGAACTCACAGGATTCCGGAGAGGCTGCAAACCGTCAATTATAGCCGCCATCCTATACATGCCCTCTGTTGTCGCCAGGAATTTTCCGGCGTGAACCTCAGACTTCGGCGGGATCCACGTCGATGGCCCAGCGGGCACTGCGCGGCATCGCAACCGCGAGCGCCTGGCGCCACTGGGGCAACAGTCGGTGCAGCGCCGGACGGGCTGGGCTTTGCAGCAGAACCTGCGCTCGCTCCCAACCGCCCTTGCGGGCAAGCGTGGCAGGGAGCGCCTCATGCACGGTGACGACCTCCAGCACGCCAGCGAGCAGGTCGCGTCCAAGCAGCATCGCGCGCTTCGCCTCGCTCAAGGCTTCACCCGGCTTCCGGCTCTCGACGCGCAGCAGCGCCAGCGTTGCGAACGGCGGCAGCCCGGCGATGTGGCGTTCATCCAGCTGCATGGCCGCAAACGCCGGAAAGTCCTGGGTCCGGACAGCGGCGTAGAGCGGATGGTTGGGGAACTGCGTCTGGATCAGCACCTCGCCTGGCAGCCCTGCCCGGCCTGCGCGTCCCGCAACCTGCACGAGTTGGGCAAACAACCGTTCCGGCGCGCGGAAGTCCGCCGAGAACATCGCATCGTCCGCATTCAGCACGCCGACGAGTGTGAGATTGGGAAAGTCATGGCCCTTCGACAGCATCTGCGTGCCGACGAGGATGTCGACCTCGCCCGCGCCCGCGGCTGCGAATATTCGCATGGCGGCACCCTTGGCGCGGGCCGCATCCCGGTCCATGCGCGCGATGCGTGCGCCGGGCAGCAGCGCCGTCAGTGTCTCTTCGACGCGCTGGGTGCCCCGGCCCAGTGGCGCAATGTCCACACTGCCGCATTCGCCGCAGTGAGTGGGTACAGCGCGTATCTCGCCGCAGTGGTGGCAATGCAGGCGGCCCGATCGCCCTGTTGTCGACTGCGCACTGCGATGAAATACCATCCGCGCGGAGCAGTGGCTGCATTCCGGCACCCATGCACATTGCGCGCACACGAGCGCTGGCGCAAAGCCGCGCCGGTTGATGAACACCAGCGACTGCTCACCGCGTTCAAGGCGCTTTTTCAGCGCCTCGATGAGGGATGGCGCGACACCGTCTTGCAATGCCTCCTTCGCCGTGTCGACCAGGCGCACTTGCGGCAGCCGCGCGCCCGGCACGGCGCGTTCTGGCAGATTGATCAGCTCGTAGCGGGTGGCGCCACTGTCAGCACCCGAAGCCTGCGCGTTGCGCCAGCTTTCCAGCGATGGCGTGGCCGATCCCAGCACAACCGGGCACTGCGCCAGTGATGCGCGATACACCGCTGCATCGCGCGCCGAATAGCGCAGGCCCTCCTGCTGCTTGAATGAGGCGTCGTGCTCCTCGTCGACGATGATGAGCCCCGGTTCAGGCAAGGGGGTCATCACTGCGAGGCGCGTGCCCAGCACGATGCGGGCGTGGCCACTCTGGGCGGCGAGCCAGTCGCGCAGACGTTCCCGTGAAGCGGTATGACTGTGGAGCACTGCCATCGGCACACCCGGAAAGCGCTCGCGAAAGCGCGCGGCGAGCTGTGGCGTGAGGTGCACCTCCGGCACCAACACCAGCGCCTGCTTGCCCTGCGCCAGGCAGGCCGCCACAGCCTGCAGATAGACCTCGCTCTTGCCGCTGCCGGTGATGCCGAACAGCAGGAACGGCTGGAAGCTGCCGAGTGCTGTCGTGATGCGATCAATCGCCACTTGCTGAGCCGTATTCGGATGGAAGTTTGCTGCGTCCAGGCGGACTTTGACGGCAATGGGCTCGATGACGTCAAGCCGCACCAGCGCTTTGGCGGCCAGGGTCTTGAGTGCATTGGCCGCGGCGGGAATCGTATCGAGCAAATCAGCGCGCGTTGCCGGTTGCACCCGCAGACGTTCCAGCACACGACGCTGTGCGATCGATCGCGCTGGCAGGGTGGTGGGGTCCATCTGCCATCCCGCCTCGGTCAGCACTACATGTCGCACCACGAGCGCACTCACTGCAGCAGCGGCCTTCTCGTTCCGAAGCGCAGGCGGCAGGCTGCTCATGAGCACCTGTCCCAAGGGATGCTGGTAGTACGCCGCGAGGAAGCGCGCCAGGGCCAGCGACTTCGCACCCAGCGCGGGCACATCGCGAAGCACACGCACGACAGCTTTCAGTGACTCTGTCGCGACGCTGGACTGATCGGCCACAGCCAGGATAACGCCGACCATCGTGCGCCGACCGAACGGCACGACAACCAGTCGGCCAACGTCTGCGACCGTCATGTCGTCGGAGACAAAGTCGAAGCATTGATCCAGCGGCACATCCAGGGCTACCTGCGCAAACCGGGGTTTGCGGGATCTATTTTCCTCAGTCAAATCCGGATTCACGGCGGCAACGACCTCGGATCAGCAGGGGCAGCCGACCCTGTTTTGCCGCAGCAGCGTGCCTGCTGCGCAAGAGGGGATCCTGCTGTGGATAACTTTGTGCATAGAAGAGAGATAGGGTGAGCCCGATCTGGTAAACAGGCCGTCACATCCTGTCATGCTGCCTATCGAAAAACGAAAGACTGTTTATAATCAATTGCTTGCTGAGCGATGTTGGATATATTTCTCAAGCTTCTGTCCGGGTGCCGGGATCACAGTTTCTGTGAATAAGCAAGGCGATTTTTTGGTGTTTTTTACGCCGCAGGCCCTTGACAGCCGCAATCGCGGCCATCAGCGGCGGCTGGTGAAGTGTACAAAGTCGACCAGGGTCTTCACGTTGGCCGGATCGGTGAACTGGGAGATGCCGTGGCCCAGGTTGAACACGTGACCATCACGTCCCCCGTCCCGCGCAAAGCTGTCCAGAACCCGCCCCGCCTCTTGCTCCACGCGCGCCGGCGTGCCAAACAGGACGGAGGGATCCAGATTGCCCTGCAACGCGACCTGCTGACCGACGCGGCGCTTGGCTTCACCGATATCGATGGTCCAGTCCGTGGCCAGCGTATCAGCACCGCATTGCGCCATCTTCTCCAGCCACAGGCCACCGCCCTTGGTGAAGAAGATGCGCGGCACGACACGGCCCTCGCTGTCGTTGACTGCTTCTCGTTTCAAGCCTGCGAATATTCGCGTGACGTAGGCAAGCGAATATTCCTCGTATGCCGACGCCGACAGCGAACCCCCCCAGGTGTCGAACAACATCACGGCCTGCGCGCCCGCGTCGATCTGCGCGTTGAGATAGGCGATGATCGCCTGCGTATTCTTTTCAAGGATGTGGTGCAGCAACGCGGGCTGTTGATACATCAGCGTCTTCACGCGGCGGAAATCGTCGCTGCCGCCACCTTCGATCATGTAGCAGGCCAGCGTGTAGGGGCTCCCGGAAAAGCCGATCAGCGGCACCTTGCCGTTGATGCTCTTCCTGGTCAGCGAGATGGCATCGAAGACGTACTTGAGGTCATTCATGTCCGCATCAGGTAGCGCTTTGATGGCAGCTTCCGTTTGCAGGGGTCGCTCAAACTTCGGGCCTTCGCCTTCGGCGAAGTACAAGCCCAGCCCCATCGCATCCGGCACGGTAAGAATGTCGGAGAAGATGATGGAGGCATCGAGCTCGAATCGCTCCAGCGGCTGCAACGTCACCTCGCACGCGTATTCGGGATTCTTGGCCAAACCGAGAAAGCTGCCTGCGCGTTTGCGCGTCGCGTTGTACTCGGGCAGGTAGCGGCCCGCTTGGCGCATGATCCAGATGGGCGTGTACGGCGTGGGTTGACGAAGTGCAGCGCGGAGAAAAGTGTCGTTCTGAAGTGGGGCAATCACGGTGCGGACGCTGAGGGTGATGTCAGGAAAGCGGCAATGGTATCCCAATAGCCGGGCGCACTTTCGATGTCATTATGGCCGGCCTGCGAATATTCGCGCCAGCTCTTCTCGCCTGCCCAGGCATCAAAGAGCTTCTTGGCGTGGGCGGGCGGAATGATGGTGTCGGCGCCAGCCACAAGAAACACGCTGCGAATATTCGCAGTGCGTGCGCGGGTCGCGGATTCGAATGAATGGCGCAACAGCCACCGCACTGGAAACACGGGGTAGTGGGTCTGTGCCACCTCGGTCAGGCTGTCGAAAGGTGTAGTGAGAATGATGCCGTTTACAGGGCGTTGCTGGGCTACCGCGACGGCGACGCCCGAGCCGAGACTGGCACCATGGAGCGTGATGGCATCCTTGCGAATATTCGCAATTTGCTCTGCCTGGTCGTAGAGGGCCAACGCATCGGCGATCAAAGCGCTCTCGCCCGGTGAGCCGGGATTGCCGCCATAGCCACGATAGTTGATGAGCAGCAGCGCCGCACCGGCATAGCGATCCGCGAACTGGGCAAGCGGGCTGATCTCCTCCGCGTTGCCCCCGTAGTAGATGACCAGCGGCACCGGCCCGCCAGACGGGCGGATCAGACTGCCTTGGAGCGTGAGGCCGTCGTGCGACTGGAATGACACGGGCTCCAGGGAGTAGCCGGGGGGCAGCAGCACCTTTCCCGCCGGCGCAGGTTGCGGATGAAAGATCAACCGTTCCTGTGCCAGGTACAGCAGCAGGCAGAAGCCTGCATAGGATGCGAGGATGATGAAAACGAGGCTTTTCATCATCCGCCTGACGGTTAACGTGGCAGCTCCGAGGCACCCATCAGGAATTCATCCACGGCGCGCGCGCATTGTCGACCTTCGCGAATGGCCCACACCACCAGCGATTGTCCGCGACGCATGTCGCCCGCAGCGAACACTTTGGGTATCGACGTTTGATAGCTGCCTGTACCGTCGGTCGCGGCTTTCACATTGCCGCGGCCGTCTTTGTCTGCGCCAAACTGCTCCAGCAATCCGGTCTGCACCGGGCCGGTGAAGCCCATGGCCAGCAACACGAGATCCGCCTGCATTTCCCATTCGCTGCCTGGTACTTCCTGCATCCTGCCGTCTTTCCATTCGACGCGAACAGCCTTCAGCTTTTCGACTTTGCCGTTGTTGCCGATGAATGACTTGGTGGCCACGGCCCAGTCACGTTCACAACCTTCCTCGTGCGAGGAAGACGTGCGCAGCTTCACCGGCCAGTAGGGCCACACCATCGGCTTGTTCTCGGTTTCAGGCGGCTGCGGGAGCAGCTCGAATTGCGTGACCGATGCGGCGCCGTGGCGATTGGATGTGCCCACGCAGTCGGAGCCGGTATCGCCACCGCCGATCACCACCACATGCTTGCCCGTGGCCATGATCTGTCCGGAAACCTTGTCGCCCGCGACCACCTTGTTCTGCTGCGGCAGGAACTCCATGGCGAAATGCACGCCGGCAAGTTCACGGCCCGGCACGGGCAGATCCCGCGACTGCTCAGCGCCGCCGGAAAGAATTACCGCGTCGAAGTCGGCGAGGATGGCGGAAGCTGGCGTATCGACACCGATGTGCTGATTGGTCCGAAACTGCACGCCTTCAGCGCGCATCTGGTCCATGCGGCGATCAATGTGGGACTTCTCCATCTTGAAATCGGGAATGCCGTAGCGGAGCAGCCCGCCGATGCGATCATTCTTCTCGAACAGGATCGCATCGTGTCCTGCGCGCGCCAGTTGCTGTGCAGCAGCAAGGCCGGCCGGGCCGGAACCGATGATGGCGACGCGCTTGCCGGTTTTCCGCTTCGGCGGTTGTGGCGTGATCCAGCCCTGCTCCCAGCCCTTGTCGATGATGGCATGCTCGATGGACTTGATGCCCACTGCATCGTTGTTGATGTTGAGCGTGCACGCCGCCTCGCAGGGTGCGGGACAGACGCGGCCGGTGAACTCGGGGAAGTTGTTGGTGGAGTGCAGCGTATCCAGCGCCTCCTTCCAGTTCTGGCGGTAAACGAGATCATTCCAGTCCGGAATGATGTTGTTCACCGGGCAGCCGGTCATGCAGAACGGAATGCCACAGTCCATGCAGCGGGCGCCTTGCTGCTTCGCTTCGTCGTCGGCGAGGTGGAGTACGAACTCCTTGTAGTTTTTCAGCCGATCAGCTGGCGGCACGCTGGCTTCGGCCAGTCGCTGGTACTCGATGAATCCTGTGGGCTTGCCCATTGCTTGCTCCGAATTGCGATTGTTTATGGTGCTGCGACTAGACGATGTCCGGGGGACATCGGCTGGACGCCGAAGGCGGTCCCGAAGGGATTCATGCACGACCCAAAGTCGGGCATGAACAATGTTCGCATTGCAGTCTTGCTACGCCGCCTTCTGCTTTTTGGGTTTGGCCTTCTCTTCCTCGATCCGCTTGGCTGCCATCTCGACCAGCGCGCGGCGGTACTCGATCGGCATCACCTTCACGAATTTGCGCGACCACAGCACCCAGTTATCCAGGATGGTGCGGGCGCGCTCGCTGCCTGTGTGGTTGGCATGGGCTTCGATGAGACGCTTCAGCAGCACTTCGTCCTCGATGCCGAGATGCTTCACGTCAACCTTGCCATGCGAGGAGAGCCCACCCTTCTCCGTGTCATCCAGCGCAGCATCCTCTTCCGGCAGCGGCTCCAGCTCCACCATGGCGAGATTGCAGCGCTTCTCGAATGAGCCATCCTCGTCCAGCACGAAAGCCAGGCCGCCGGACATGCCGGCTGCGAAATTGCGGCCCGTCTGGCCCAACACCACAACGGTACCGCCAGTCATGTATTCGCAGCCGTGGTCGCCCACGCCTTCCACCACGGCCGTGGCACCGGAGTTGCGCACACAGAAGCGCTCGCCGCCGACGCCGCGGAAGTAGGCTTCGCCGGCAATGGCGCCATACATCACGGTGTTGCCCGCGATGATGTTCTCCAGCGGATTGCCCCGGAACGCGGGATCCGGCTTCACGATGATGCGTCCGCCGGAGAGCCCCTTGCCGACATAGTCGTTCGCCTGACCCGTCAAGGTGAGCGTGATGCCCTTCGCGAGGAACGCACCAAAGCTCTGTCCCGCGGTGCCCTTGAGCGCGATGCTGATCGTATCGTCCGGCAGGCCCGCATGACCATGTGCCCGCGCGACTTCGCCGGACAGCATGGCGCCGACAGTGCGGTTCACGTTGCGAATATTCGCAGTGATGCTGACCTTCTTCTTTTCCAGAATGGCGGGCTGCGCCTCCTTGATAAGCTGATGATCGAGCGCGCCGGTGAGGCCGTGATCCTGGGTCTCGGTATGGAATCGCGACACATCCGATGGCATGTTCGGGCGATGGAAGACCTTGCTGAAGTCGAGCCCCTTCGCCTTCCAGTGCTCGATGCCTTTCTTCGTCTCCAGCAGATCAACACGCCCGATGAGATCGTTGAATCGGCGGACACCCATGTTGGCCATCAGCTCGCGCACTTCCTCGGCGACAAAGAAGAAATAGTTCACGACATGTTCGGGCTGGCCGGAGAATTTCTTGCGCAGCTCGGGGTCTTGTGTCGCCACGCCAACCGGGCAGGTGTTGAGGTGGCACTTGCGCATCATGATGCAGCCCTCCACCACCAGCGGCGCGGTGGCAAAACCGAACTCGTCAGCGCCGAGCAGCGCCCCGATCAGCACATCACGACCGGTCTTCATCTGGCCATCAGCCTGGACTGCGATGCGACCGCGAAGCCGGTTCAGTACGAGCGTCTGCTGTGTTTCGGCGAGCCCCAGCTCCCACGGTGTGCCTGCGTGCTTGATGGATGACACGGGTGAAGCACCGGTGCCGCCATCATGACCGGAGATGGTCACGTGATCCGCCTTCGCCTTGGCGACACCGGCGGCCACTGTGCCCACGCCCACCTCGCTCACCAGTTTCACGCTGATGGAGGCTCGCGAGTTGGCGTTCTTGAGATCGTGGATGAGTTGCGCGAGATCCTCGATGGAGTAGATGTCATGGTGTGGTGGTGGCGAGATGAGGCCGACACCGGGCACGGAGAAGCGCAACTTGGCGATGTAGTCCGACACCTTGTGGCCGGGCAGCTGGCCGCCTTCGCCGGGCTTGGCACCCTGCGCCATCTTGATCTGAATCTGATCGGCGCTGTTCAGGTATTCGGCGGTGACACCAAAGCGTCCTGACGCCACCTGCTTGATGCGCGAGCGCAATGAATCACCTTTCCTGAGCGGCACATCCACCATCACGGCATCCCCCAGCTTGCTCTTCAGCGTGTCGCCTTCCTTCACCTCGCTCGTGTAGCGGAGCGGATCCTCGCCGCCTTCGCCGGTGTTGGACTTGCCGCCGATGCGGTTCATGGCAATGGCCAGCACGCTGTGAGCTTCGGTAGAGATGGAGCCCAGCGACATGGCGCCCGTGGCAAACCGCTTCACGATCTCCTTGGCAGATTCCACTTCGTCGAGCGAGATGGGCGGTCCCACGGGTTTTACTTCAAACAAGCCCCTGAATGTCAGATGACGCTTCGATTGATCGTTGATGAGCTGCGCATACTCCTTGTACGTCGCATAGCTGTTGGCTCGCGTGGCGTGCTGCAGTTTGGCGATCGATTCCGGCGTCCACATGTGATCTTCGCCGCGAACGCGGTAGGCATACTCGCCACCTGCGTCGAGCTGGGTGCGCAAGACCGGGTCATCGCTGAAGGCGAGACGGTGCAGGCGCATCGCTTCTTCCGCGATCTCGAAAAGGCCGATACCTTCCACATTGGTCGACGTGCCGGTGAAGTATTGCTTCACGAACGCACTGGAGAGCCCGACTGCCTCGAAAATCTGTGCACCGACATACGATTGGTAGGTCGAGATGCCCATCTTGGACATGACCTTGAGCAAACCCTTGGAGACGGCTTTGATGTAGCGCTTCTGTGCGTCCTTGGCCGACACATCCGGCGCGTAGTCCTTCAGATTCGCGAGCGTTTCCAATGCGAGGTAAGGATGCACGGCGGCGGCACCGTAGCCGGAGAGCAGTGCAAAGTGATGCACCTCACGGGCGGAGCCCGTTTCGACGATGAGCCCCGTACTCGTGCGCAGGCCGATGCGAACCAGGTGCTGGTGCACGGCACCCAGCGCCAGCAGGGCGGGGATGGCCACATGGTCGGCGTCCACCTTGCGGTCGGAAATGATCAGGATGTTGAAGCCGAGACGAATGGCATCGACCGCGTGCGCACAGAGGCTGGCCACAGCGGCCTCCATGCCCTCTGCGCCCCAGGCGGCGGGGTAGGTGATGTCCAGCTCCTTGGATTTGAAGTGTCCGCCGGTGAACAAATCAGCGTGGCGGATTTTCTCCATGTCGTCGGTCGTCAGCACAGGCTGCGAGACGTCGAACCAGATGCCGGGGTCGGTCGAATTGATGGCCAACAGGTTGGGGCGCGGGCCGATCGAGATGCCCAATGCCATGACCAGCTCTTCGCGGATCGGGTCGATGGGCGGGTTGGTCACCTGCGCAAAGAGCTGTTTGAAGTAGTGGTACAGCGTCTTCGGCTTGTCGGACAACACGGCCAGTGGCGAGTCATTCCCCATCGAGCCGATCGGCTCCTCGCCGCTCCTGGCCATGGCCGAGAGAATGATCTTGAGATCTTCCTGCGTGTAGCCGAACGCCTGTTGCCGGTCGAGCAAGGGCACCGGGGAGATTTCCGCTGGTGCCGGGTCGGGCAGATCGTCGAGGCGGATGCGCCCCTTCTTCACCCACTCCTTGTAAGGCTTGGCGGCGGCGAGATCGCGCTTCAGCTCGTTGTCGTCGATGATCTTGCCGCGCTCCAGATCCACGAGGAACATCTTGCCCGGCTGCAGCCGCCACTTCTTCACGATCTTCGATTCCGAGATGTCGAGCACGCCGGCTTCAGATGCCAGCACGACGTAGTCGTCGTCCGTGATGATGTAGCGGGCGGGACGCAGCCCATTGCGGTCGAGCGTGGCGCCAATCTGGCGGCCATCGGTGAATGCCATGGCGGCCGGGCCATCCCACGGCTCCATCATGCCGGCGTGATACTCGTAGAAGGCCTTGCGGTCCTCGTCCATGAGCTTGTTGCCGCTCCACGCCTCGGGAATCATCATCATCATCGCGTGGGCCAGCGGATAGCCACCCATCGTGAGGAGTTCGAGAGCATTGTCAAACGATGCGGAGTCCGATTGGCCGTCATAGATGAGCGGCCAGATTTTCTTCAGGTCTTCGCCCAGCACCGGCGAAGAGATGCCGCGCTGGCGGGCGCGGATCCAGTTCACGTTGCCGCGCAGGGTGTTGATCTCGCCGTTGTGCGCAATCATGCGAAACGGATGCGCCAGATCCCACGTCGGGAATGTGTTGGTCGAGAAGCGCTGGTGCACGAGCGCCAGCGCAGTAGTCATCGTCGGGTCCGTCAGGTCGACGAAGTACTCGCCCACCTGGTCAGCCAGCAGCATGCCCTTGTAGACGATGGTGCGCGTGGACATCGACGGGACGTAGAACTCCTTGCCGTGACGCAGGTTCAGCGCCTGGATGGCGTGGCCAGAGCTTTTGCGAATGATGTACAGCTTTCGCTCCAGGTCATCCTGCGTCATGTCATTGCGGCCGCGGCCGATGAAGACCTGGCGCACAACCGGCTCGACGGCGACGGCGGCGCGTGACAGGCCCGAGTTGTCAGTCGGCACATCGCGCCAGCCGAGCAGGATCTGGCCTTCAGCGTGAATGGCGCGCTCGATCTCCTGTTCACAGGCCATGCGTGATGCGGCTTCACGTGGCAGGAACACCATGCCCACACCGTACTGGCCGACGGCAGGCAACGTAATTTTTTGCAGCCCGCACACGCGGCGCAAATGGGCATCCGGCAGCTGGATGAGAATGCCGGCACCGTCACCCAGCAAGGGGTCATAGCCCGTGGCGCCACGATGCGAGAGGTTGTCGAGAATCTTCAGGCCCTGCTCGATGATCCCGTGCGATTTCCTGCCCTTGATGTGTGCGATGAAGCCGACACCACAGGCGTCATGTTCGTTTTGGGGGTCGTAAAGACCCTGCGGGCCGGGCGCAGGCCCTTGGCGGGATTCCAGCATGGTGATTCCTCGAATAGGTCGCGCAACAACGGTCGGGCACGCAGCAATGCTGCGTAGTGTCTGACAGCCCATCTGCCTCAGGCAAGGATGAACTTTGCTGGCAAGGCTGTTGGCCTTGTGGGGACGAGTGTGCCTGAGGGTGCGTCGGCAACCCGACCTGGGACCTGCGGGATACCGGAATGATAGCGAGACGGGTGCTGCGCCGCAACATGGGTTCGCGGAAAGGTTCAGGGAAGGGCATTTCCAGCGCCAGTCCGTCGTGGTGGTGACATCCTGTTCGCCAACAGTGAGTGACGTTGTACACTTCCCGCTGTCGCATCCCAGTTGAATGCAACGCCGGATGGTTCCGGATGGTGGGATGCATGATCATTGAGGATGGATATGTCTGGAAATCGATTGGCTTTTGGGTTGGTGGTGGTCGTGTTGGCGGCGGTGTTGCAGGGCTGTGGGTCGGGGGCGGTGTCGTCGCCGCCAAGCACCTCTGCGGGTGATCTGCTCGTGTTACCTGCGCAGGCCGATGTATTTCCCAACACGCCCACCACATTCACCATCAGTGGCGGCCGGGCTGGCTATTCCGTGTTCACATCAAATGGTGCGGTGCTTCCAGTTACAGAAACAGTGAATGGTGCTCAGTTCACCGTCACAGCGAGCGAGGTTGCGCAGGACACGACGGTCACCCTGACGGTGCGCGACCAGGCTAACGCGACCAAGACTGCGACCGCGGTAGTCAAGGTGTCGACGTTGTCCAGCAGTGTCACCTTCACGCCGGCCACGCCGTCGGCGGCCACCAACTGTGGTACGGGCGCCGTGATGTGCGGCGGCGGCGATGCAATTTTCCAGGTCCGCTCTGTCCAGAATGGCGTGCCACTGGCGAATCGCGCCATTCGCTTCGAGGTCGTCAATGGGCAATTTTCTTACCTGACTGCGCCTGGCGGGGCTACCGCCAACAGCCAGGTGGTCACCACCGATGCTAGCGGTCTCGCTGTAGTGACTATCAGGGCGGGAGCAGGTGTGCCTTCGCAAGGTGCCGTGCTGCGCTACACGGACGTCGCAACCGGCCAGGTCAAGACCTTTGCATTTGGCATTACCCAGTTCATCAACGGGGCCTCCACGCTGACCGTGATTCCGTCGGCTACAAACTGGACCGGGACCAACACTTCCAATTGCGCGGCGAATGTATCGACGACCCACTATGTTTTCGGCGGCACACCTCCATACACCATCTTGAACACGTCACCTTTGTTTGCGCAAGTCAGCCCGACAACGGTGGCGAGCAGCGGCGGCGGCGTCAACGTCACGGTGACCGGTGCAGTGTGTTCTGCCGCTGGCGGCAGCACACCCTTCGCGGTATCCGATGCTGCGGGGCTGACAACGACATTCACCGTATCCAACACGCTGGGCACTGCTCCGCCGCCTGGTCCGCCAATATCCGGGCCAGTTTTGGTGCCGTCGACAGTGACCCTGGCTTGCGGCCAAAGTACGCAGGTTGCAGTCATTTTTACAGGCACATTGGGTGTCGCAGTCAGTCATCCTGCTCAGGTAATGGTTACAAATTCAAGCGGTATCCTTACAGTGACTCGCCTTGGTGCAACGCCTGTAACAGGAACACAGCCCAGCGCTACATTCACTGTGTCGGATGGCACTCGCGTATCCACCGGAACAATCAACTATTCGCCAGTCGGAGTTTGTAGCTAAGGCTTGAACGTGGGTAACAAAGATTTCATTTTTCAGAGATTCGAACCCAATAGAACCAAGACCATCTCCCCGTTGGAGTTAAACCTCTAATAAATTCAAAGGGTTAACAAGAGCCTCCATGCCGAGGCAAGAAGGGCGGAGCCTGATAGCTGTCGTCCGATGACGGCTACAAAGTACTTGCATCAAACTGCAAGTTGCGCTTTAATAATCTTCGGTAACCCTATAATTTTCGGCAACTATCTGGATTTCCCCTAGACAGTTTCCGGCAAAGCGAAAGGAAACGACCGTGCTCAACGACATCTTGCGTCGGTCCAACAAGACCCTGGCAGCCCTGCTTCTGGGCGCCTCCACCCTTTTCCTGCAGTCCTGCGGCGGCGGCGGAACCTCCAGCGAAACCGGGCTCCAGCTCGGTGCGCTCTCCATTCTCCCCGGCAGCGGATCGATTTTTGCGGGCGTGCCAACGACATTCACGATTGCCGGCGGCCGCGGCCCTTACATCCTGGCCAGCAGTGAGCCCACGATTCTGCCGCTGAATTTCACGGTAAATGGAAACTCGGTCACCGTTGTGGCAAACAACCCGGGCGTGATTGACGTAGGCCTGGATGCGAACGCGGTTCCGTCCCGTTCAGTGATCATTACCGTTCGTGACAATGCCGGCGCGCAAATCAATGCGACGTACAGCGTGCTGCAGAACTTCATGACGGGCTATAGCATCGGGGTCAACTCCATCAACACGTGCGGCGCAGTAGGGGCTACCGTAAGCGTTGCCGCATGCGCGGGCTTCGAGTCGCGGGTAGATGTGCGGCCGACCTCTGCGGGCCTGCTTCGTGCACAGCGACAGCTTCGCTTCAGCGTTCTTTATGGGCCGTTGGCGTACATACAGGACGATAACCTCACGTTGGCTTCCACGTACCTGCTGACCACAGACAGCACGGGCAATGGTCGTGCGCGTTTTGTCCCGACTCTGGGTGCCTTTACGCAGTTCTCGGCAATCCGAATCACGGATGTGCAGACAGGGGCTTATGTGGATGTACCGTTCACGCTGCTCAGCGCGCCGACAGGCCCATTGACGGCGCTGCCGGCCACGTTGCCCACCCTTACTGGCAGCAACACAACCCAGTGCGGCGCAGGACTAGGCACGATTGTCGTGACTGGGGGTACGCCGCCTTACACGGCAACGACGACCAACCCGCTTGTCCAGGCGTCTCCGGCCACAGTGACGACATCAGGCGGTAGCTTCAACGTGCTCTATGGCGGCGGCCTGCCTCCGAATTGCAACAGCGGTCAGGTCGTGATCAGAGACTCGGTGGGCACCATCATTACGGTCGACGCAAACTCGGCGGCCGGGACGACGGCACCTGTCCAGACGTTGGCGGTTTCGCCCGTGGCATTCTGCTTCACTGCGGCGGGGCAAACGGGCTTGGCACAGGTAACGGGGGGTGCGGCAAACAAGGTCGTGAATTCCTCGAACACCACGCTCGCGACGGTAGCACCGACAGTCGGTGTTGGAAACTTTGCGATCACCATCACCGCAGTAGGTGCGGGAATCGGAACAGCCGTAGTTTCGGTTAACGATGGTGCAGCATCAGCCAGTGTGACCGTGACGCGTGCTGCAGTCTGTCCGTAACACGGTATCGATCTGATGGGAGTGAAATGGGCACCTGAGGGTGCCCATTTCATTTTCGAGTTCCCGGATTGCATCGGGTCCGGAGTCTGTGCGCCTGCATCACATTGATGGGTACTTTTCTTGAGCATGACTTCAGCATGATGTCGACTCCTCTTGTAGCCGGGCTCATCTCAGCCTTGCTTATCGCGATTCTGTTGCCGCGAGTGGGGGCGGCCGACATCCTGATGGATGAGCCCAATCACCGCTCGCTGCACGACGTGCCGACGCCGCGGGTGGGTGGGGCTGCAATCTGGCTTGGCACCACATTGTCCCTGGCGCTGACTGGCCATACCATTCCGCTGGCACTCGCCAGTGCGTTGACGATCACCATTGCGATTTCAGTGATGGACGACTGGCGGGCTCAGCCCATTGCACTGCGGTTGCCCCTTCAGTTCGCGGCGGCTTTTGTCATGGCAATGTGGCTATTCTGGGGAGCATGGCTTGCCATACCGTTGCTGGTGTTGGTGATTGCATGGTCTGCGAATTTGTTCAACTTCATGGACGGCGCCGATGGGCTGGCAGGTGGCATGGCTGTTATTGGATTCGCCATCTTGGGATGGGTTGCGATGAAGGCGGGTCATCCCTCTGCAGCAATCGCATGGGCAGTTTCTGGCGCAGCGATAGGCTTTCTTTGCTTCAACCTGCCCCCGGCCCGGGTGTTCATGGGTGATGGCGGATCAGTACCGCTCGGAATGCTGGCCGCGACCACGGCCATCTGGGGTTTCCGCGACGGCATCTGGCCCTGGTGGTTTCCTGTTCTCATATTTGCGCCATTCATTCTGGATGCGACCTGGACGCTACTGTCTCGAATTCTGCGCAAGGAGAGATTCTGGACGGCGCATCGCGAGCATCTCTACCAGCGGCTGATTCTCTCCGGCATGAGTCATCGCAAGCTTCTCGCTTTCGCCTATCCACTGATGCTCTTCTGCGGTGTTTGTGGTTTGTGGCTACTAAAGTTGCCCGAGCCCTGGCAGCTATCTGGATTTGTCGCGCTATGTCTCTGTTTGACGACGGTTTACGCTTGGTTACGAAAGCGGGTTGCAGCCGGACCGATTTGAGCCAATAATGATTTCACCGTGCCATTGAGCAGGGCAATAACAATAATCTTCGGCGAGCAAGTTGCCGCTGGCGTGCAGGACCTTGTTGGTGAATATTGAGGAGCCTGCCATGACGCCTGAGCGAACATTCGCGACCCTTTTCCCTCGCCCTGTGATGATCCTGCTGCTGGTCGGCGGGTGCTCGTGTCTCATTGCAGCGCTGACCATTGCAGATCCAGTCTTGCGTGCGGGGGCAGGCATTGCTGGATGGCTTCTGCTGGGTCTTGCTGCATTCGGCGCGCGCGGTTCGGCAATCCAGCGGGCCGCTGACATCAGTGGACCAGTTCCGCTGCTCATCATTGCCGAAGACACGCAGAACATGTCCACAGCATGGCTTAACCGCCAATCACAGTGGCGGCTTGCAGGTGTCGCATCGCCTGCCGAGTGGCTTCACTCGGCGCGCTCGCACGGCGTGAAGCACGCCTGCCTCCACATGCGGGCGTCGAGCCACGCGTCCCGCAGAGCGGTCCTGGAGGAGGCGTCGAGGGCCGGCATCGCGCTCTATGCGCTGCCAGACAGCGCTGCCGATGAGGAGGCGTCCTCCAAGCTCAAACGTCTGCGTATCGACGATTTGCTGCTGCAAAACTCAGCAGAGATTGATGAGTCCGGCGTCACCGGACTCCTGACCAACCGCGTGGTCCTGGTGACCGGCGCGGGGGGATCCATCGGGTTCGAGCTCTGCCGCCAGATTGCGCGCCATCATCCCAGCCTGTTGGTGCTGTTCGAACAGAACGAATTCGCGATGTATACCGTTGAGCAGGTACTCAAGGAAGAGTTCCCGCACCTGCCGATCGTCGCAGTAATGGGCGACATCAAGAGCGACGCGCGCGTCCGGCAGATGATGCAGCGATTCAATCCAGCGGTGATATTCCACGCTGCCGCGTACAAGCATGTGCCGTTGATGGAGGATGTCAATGCTTGGGAGGCGCTGCGCAACAATGTGCTCGGCACCTACGTGATGGCGAAGGCGGCTATCGAGTACAGCGTGGAAAAGTTTGTCTTTGTGTCGACTGACAAGGCGGTCAACCCCACCAACGTGATGGGTGCTTCAAAGCGCTTGGCCGAAATGGTCTGCCAGGCACTGCAACAAACGACTGCTTTGCCCAAGTTTGAGATGGTCAGATTCGGCAATGTGCTGGGCAGCGCTGGCAGCGTGATTCCCCGCTTCGAAGAACAGATAGCCCGAGGCGGGCCAGTGACCGTGACCCATCCGGACATGGTGCGCTATTTCATGTCCATTCCAGAAGCAGCCCAGCTGGTGTTGCAAGCAGGCAGCATGGGCTTGGGTGGGGAGATCTTTCTGATGGACATGGGAAAGCCGGTGAAAATCCTTGATTTGGCGGAAGACATGATCCGACTTTCCGGTGCTGCCGAAAAGAGCATACCCATCGAGTTCAGCGGCCTGCGTCCGGGAGAGAAGCTCTTCGAGGAGCTGCTGGCTGACGATGAGCACACTCGGGCTACGCCTCACCCGAGGCTTCGCATTGCCAAAGCGCGCGAAGTGCCGGCAGGCTGGTTGCAGCCTGTGCTGGATTGGGTGGCTGATGAGACGGGGCCCGACGAGACAAGTTTGCGGCGGGATTTGAAGCGCTGGGTGCCGGAATACGTCTCCGCTGTGCGACCGAAACTTCGCGCCATCAGCGGCGGCCAGCCACGCTGATCCAGGCTGGGTTCTGGCACGACCGCCATCGGTGGCCCTGATGCCCTTCGCCTCCGGCGCGTGAGCAAAGCAGTTTGCTCACTTGGGCGCTTAGACGAGAATGCCACCTTGCGGTGGCATTGAATTCTGGCGCGCCCAGCAGGAGTCGGTCACCGCTCGCGACCCCGGCACATCGGCCTTCGGCATTGATGATGCCTTTCGCCTCCGGCGCGTGAGCAAAGCAGTTTGCTCACTTGGGCGCTTAGACGAGAATGCCACCTTGCGGTGGCATTGAATTCTGGCGCGCCCAGCAGGAGTCGAACCTGCGACCTTTGGTTTCGGAAACCAACACTCTATCCAACTGAGCTATGGGCGCGTGATGGGGGTGTGAGTGTAGCGTTTTCGCCCCCATCCCGTCCACTTCCTGCCCGCAATCCAGAAGCTGTTCAAGTATCTTGCAGTTCAAACCGGCCAGTCAGAGGCAGTGACGGTATAATCCCACCGGATAAAACGGCTCAAAGAGGGAACCATGTCACACGGAGAATCATCCGGCGGCGGAAATTCGAACCCCATCGGAATGGCGATTGCTATCGCTGTTGGCACGCTGGGCATGATCATCGGCGTCTATTTGTTGGCGAAGTATGCAGTCGGTACGCACACGGTCGGCACCGGCAGCAATGTCAACACGCCAGAGGTTGTGGCAGAACGGATAGCACCGGTAGCCAAGTTGGCGGTTGAGGGTGGTCCCGCCGTCACGGGTTCGGTTTCGGCACCACCTGGCGCGCCAGCGGTTTCTGTGGCTGCCGTCAGCACCAACGCACCCGGCAAGGTAGATGGCAAATCTACTTACGCTATGGCCTGCGCTGCTTGCCATGCCGCCGGCTTGGCGGGTGCACCAAAGATCGGCGACAAGGCCGCATGGGCACCGAGGATCAAGACGGGCACGGCGACGCTCTACACGAGTGCACTCAAAGGCAAGGGTGCCATGGCGGCCAAAGGCGGCAATGCATCGCTTTCGGACGAGGCCGTCAAGGCGGCAGTGGATTATCTGTTGTCAACTTCGAAATAGCCCGATGCCTTTCGGATTTGAAAAGGGCGGCGGTGGCCGCCCTTTTGCATTGAGGGATCGACATGGCTGACTACGCCATCGGGGACCTGCAGGGTAATGTCAAGGCATTGGAGTCGCTGCTAGCTCGCATCGGTTTCAAGGTGGGATCAGATCGCATCTGGTTCACGGGGGACCTCGTGAACCGCGGGCCGGACTCTCTCGCGTGCCTGCGGCTTGTTCGGGCGCTGGGGGACTCTGCCTTGGTGGTCCTCGGCAATCACGACCTGCACCTGCTTTGCGTGGCTTATGGTGCAACGGCGCTTCGCAAAGGCGACACGCTTGATGACATCCTCTCGGCGCCTGATCGGCAGGTACTCCTAGCCTGGCTGCGGTCGCGGCCATTGCTGGTTCAAGAGCCCGGCCATGTCATGGTGCATGCAGGTCTCTTGCCACAATGGACGGTGGAAGAGGCGGCAGGGTGTGCCAAGGAGGTCTCGGCCCGCTTGTCGGCTGATGACGTGGCGGGATTTCTGTCAGCCCTGTATGGAAATCAGCCAGACCGCTGGGACCCCTCGCTTTCAGGCATGGATCGACTACGCCTTATCGTCAACGCGATGACTCGCATGCGGGTATGCGCCGCAGACGGCACTTTGAACTTGCGCTTCAAAGGAGGGCCCCGCGATGCACCGAAAGGATCTTATCCGTGGTTCGAGGTGGAGGGCCGCCGCAGCGCCGGCGTAGTGGTGATCTGTGGGCACTGGTCCGCGCTGGGTTTGCAGCTGCGGGCCGACCTCATCGCCGTGGACACCGGATGCCATTGGGGGCGGACGCTCACCGCCGTGCGGCTCCATGACCGTACCGTATTCCAGGTGCCCTGCTCGCCCTCGTCTGACGGGGCGCACGAAGACTGAACGGTCAGCCCTCCTCGAACTGCGTGGTTTGGGCTGCGATACCTCCCCCGATGGGCAGACGCTCAGTGGACACTTCCACACCCAGGATGCGAGCGACCAGTGATTCACACCTTGATGCGAGCGCCCTTCGGTTCTGCCCCGCGCTGTCGATTGCATCAGCGAAGGTCACCGTTACGATCAGCTTGGGGCACGCCAGAATCGCACTGATGGATTGCTGAAACGTGATGTCCTCGATATAGGCAGGCGCGATGCTGCGTTCGCCCGAGTCAAGCCGATACTCGAGCGCTACCGGAGTCACCATGGCGCCGCTCGCAACGGCTGGCTCGAAGAGCGAGGAGTGGAACTTCCCAAGCCGGTCACCTGCGGTGGTGGTGCCTTCAGGGAACAGCCCCACGCAATCTCCGCCGGCCAGAACATCGTGCATGACCTGATTGATCTTGTGGGTATCACTTCGCTTGGCGCGCTTGATGAAGATCGTTCCGGTCTTGTCGCACAGCCAGCCGACGAAGGGCCAGTCGCGTATCTCGGATTTCGCCACGAAGCGGGTCGGGCGCACTGCGTTGATGATGAAGATGTCGAGCCACGAAATGTGGTTCGCGACAATGACCAGATTGCGTGTCTGCCAGTCCGGCGGATGTCCGTTCAAGTCCAGCACCACACGCAGGATGCGGAGCAGCTTTCGCGACCACCACCGGAGGATGCGAGCGCGCATGATTTGGCTGGCCTTCGGAAATACCAGCCCCACCAGCAGAAATGCCACCAGGGCATGAAGTCCGAGGCGCGCCCAACGGAAGGCCCGGGTGATACGAGACGTTACCCGTTGCTTTGCGCTGTTCCCATCCGGAAGTGTTGGGCGTAGCGAGGGCTGATGCCCGCTATCGGCAACAGCAGGAACATGTCTGCCGTGTTGAAGTCCGCGTCCCAAGCAGGTTCTCCGCAAATATGGGCGCCAGCGCGCAGGTAACCCTTGATCAGTGGCGGCATCCGCAAGGAGGCACCTGGGTCCACGGGGGGAAGGCAGGCCCGCTGCCGTGGCGTCACACGATGTTCCGGCGGGCTGAGATGATTATCGCACAGCGATTTCAGTACACCCGCTGCCAGAACGCCGCCATCTGCCAGGCTGACGCTGGCACAACCGGCCAGATAGGTGAATCCCCCCTCTCGCATGTAGGTGGCGAGGCCGGACCAGAGAAGCGTCAGCACCGCACCGCCACGGTGGTCGGAATGGATGCACGATCTCCCGACTTCGAGCAATCCCGCGCGAATTGGCGCAAGGGAAGACAGGTCGAACTCGGTTTCCGAGTAGTAACCGCCACAGCGTCGCGCCCCGTCAGGCGTCAGGATGCGATAGGTGCCCACCACGTCTAGTGTGCGATTGTCCCGCACGATAAGGTGGTCGCAATGCACATCAAATCGGTCGGCATCGAGTGCAAGGCGGCTGCAGTCGGTGCCCAGCGAAGCGCCCATTTCATCAGAGAAAACCTGAAACCGCAGCGCCTGAGCCTCGTGGACTTCAGACTCGGACCGCGCGAGCCCCATGCTGTAGCGCCCGCCATCGGCAGAGCGAGCACCAGGATCCGGTCGTAGCTGAGAAAGGTTTTCCTGGCGCATGGCACCCCCGTATGGAATACGGAGGCACCTTAGGTCACGGGCATGACGCTGCCGTGACGGTCATGTGAAAACGGCGTGACGGGCTTCAGTAACGCGAGACGCGCGTGGCACCTTGACCGGACAACACGCGCACGCGGTCACCGACGCGCAATACTTCGTCGGCCTCCTGCGTGATCGCAATGATCTTTCCGCTGTCCAGTTTTACGGTGACCTCGATGCCGCGCCGGTCGCTGTTCGACTTCTCGATCGATTGACCGATGATGCCGCCAACGACAGCGCCCGCGACCGTGCCGGCCACAGAACCGCGGCCTTTGCCAACCTCGCTACCTGCAATACCACCGAGAATCGCACCGGTTGCGGTGCCCACGCCGGAATCGCGGCCGTCAATGCGGACCTCGCGAACACTTTCCACTACACCGATTCGCACGGTCTGCTCTCCACGAACCTGGCTGCGCGAGTAATCTGCGCCCCCCAATCCGCGCTGCGCGCAGCCGGACATCACGACGACCGCACAAAGTGCCAATGCCATTGTTTGATGTTTCATTACTGGTCTCCTTGCCAAAGCTCGCCGCCGAACGCGGCGCGAAATTGGTCCGCAAGTCCGGACCGTGTGAAATGATGGTTCTGCCCACCGCGCTGTGCAATCTTTATGGCGCCGAGCAATGACGCCAGACGACCAGTCTTCTCCCAGCCCCATCCTGACTGAATGCCATACAGGATGCCTGCACGATAGGCGTCCCCACAACCGGTGGGATCCACCATTTGTGCGGGCGGGACGGCGGGAATCTCGATCACCTTTCCATCCGTATGAATGTGCGACCCCAGGCCTCCCAGGGTGACGACAAGCGCCCGGCACTGGCTGGCTAGCGTTGCGACAGACTTCCCGGTTCGCTCTTCGAGCAGCTTTGCCTCATAGTCGTTGACCGTTACATAGTCCGCCAGTTCAATGAACCGGTTCAACTCCGGACCGCCATAAAGCGGAAGTGCCTGTCCCGGATCGAAGATGAACGGTATGCCTGCCGCATGAAACTCTTCCGCATGCTGGATCATGGCAGCCCTGCCGTCGGGTGCGACGATGCCGATGCCCACGTCACTCGCATCCGTCACATGATTTTGATGCGATTCGCTCATTGCGCCGGGATGGAACGCGATGATCTGGTTGTCGTCAATGTCGGTCGTGATGAATGCTTGTGCCGTGAATGAGTTCGGCACGGTGCGAATATTCGCGCTCGACAGGCCAAGATCCTCCAGCCGCTTTGCGTAGGGAGCAAAGTCTTCCCCCACCGTTGCCATGATCCGTGGCTTGCCACCCAGGAGCTGCAGATTGTAGGCGATGTTGCCGGCGCAGCCGCCGTATTCTCGGCGCAAGTCCGGCACCAGAAACGACACACTGAGAATGTGGATCTGCTCGGGCAGGATGTGCTTCTTGAATTGATCGTGAAACACCATGATGGTGTCGAAGGCGAGCGAGCCGCAAATCAGTGCGTGCATGTGGATTTCGGAAGAAAGTTGCGGGTTGGAGAATTATACGGGTCGCACAAAAGGCGCTCGCAAGGGGCGGCATGTGAGGCAGTCACAATGTGTGGGGGCGCGTACACCGCTCCCTGCGAATATTCGCAGGGGCAAGCGACGCGTATCAGGGGAACATCAGGGGAAGAACAGTTCGACATGGTAACCAGCGGCATTGGCAAGCTGGCTGTCTATGCGTACATTGACTTGTGCACTCGCACCGGCCCCCAGCCCTTCGGCGCGTCCTGTGCCCTTGCCTAGATAGGCTTCAGGGCTCAGCACGCGGCGGGCCAGAGTCTGATTGTTCACGTCGGTCAGGCTCAGCTCGAGATGCGGATAGTCCTGTACGACGGCGGCCCGATTGGCGATGGTCGCCGTCAGCAAGTATCTGCCTTTGGCGCCCAGCTCCTCTATAAGGTCGGAGCTCTCCACCTTCAAGAGTGCCGGATCACGTCCCCAGGGCAGTGAGCATCCTGCCCATGCGCAGATCTTCTCGACATGCGGGCGTAGCGGCGGATACTGGCTCACGATCTCGGTGCGCCAGACGTAGCCGAGCTGAACGGCCAGCGCCGCAACGGCCAAGACCACCAGAATGATCCATCCTGGAGAACGCACGGGCGTTGCCGCCGCTTCGCGCGGCAACAGCGGGGCGTTGCGATAAGGGCTCAACGTATTGGATTCTGGTGGCCGCACGGGTTGCGACGCATCCAGGAACGCCGGGACCGATGCGGGACCGCCCAGATCAATGGCAGCGGGGCGAGGTAGATTGGAAGGTGTGCCATCTTCGAGCAAGGGGGCGCCCTCGTCCGAGACGGCCCCCTCGTGCGCCGCACTGGGCGGATCGGGCAGAGGCTCTCCGAAAGTGCTGTCGATTCGTTGGAGCGACTCAAAGCTGTTGAAGACATGGCGGCACCGGCCGCACATCACTCGTCCCGACCGGACATTGAGTTGATCTGTTGAAACCTTGAACTGGGCTTGGCAGTTTGGGCAAGTGGTCAGCAGCATTGGCGTGGGTCAGTGTGCTCGTTCACCGCTCAAGCATACCCAATCTTCATCACGAGCTGCCACCGAGAGCATGATCCAGGGCGCATAGCCCGCGATGACTTCCGTTGCTTGATCCGCGAGAATGCCTGAGAGCGCGAGCGACCCACCGCTCTTCACGGAGCTAGCAAGGAACGGAGCCAGCATGATGAGCGGGTGGGAAAGGATATTGGCGACGACGAGATCAGCCGGTTCCGGCTTTGGCTCCGAGGCAGAAACGAAGGCGACTGTCACATCGTTGACCTCGGCATTGTGTTGTGCAGTCACCAGAGCTTGTTCATCGATGTCTACGCCGCAGGCGGAATGTGCACCGAGCTTCATGGCGGCGATGGCGAGGATGCCGGAACCGCAGCCGTAGTCGATCACTGTTCCGCCAGTCCTCGTGCCCAACTGCTGCTCAAGCCAGCGCAGACAAAGCCTGGTGGTGGGGTGGCTACCCGTGCCAAATGCCGCACCCGGGTCTATGTAGATAGGTAGGGCACCTGGTGGCAGAGGCTCATGCGCGTGCCAGCTGGGCACAATCCATAATTGATCAGAGATGCTGATCGGCTTGAACTGCTCACGATTGGCCTGCACCCAGTCGATGTCGCCCAATATCTCGATATCGTGCGCGGGAACGTCCATGCCCAGCGCAGCGGCACACGCCGCAAGCGTGGCGGCAGCGTCGTCATCTGCTGGAAAGTGGGCGACAACCTCACATACTTCCCATAGACCAGGGTCAGCACCTGGTTCGCCAAAGATCGGCTTCTCCGCTCCGGTTCCGGCTTGTGCGTCGCTCACGCTGACCGAGACGCAGCGGGTTTCCATCAGGGCGTCCGCAAACGCTTCCGCTTCCTGTCGACCCAGCGTGAGCCGAACGGCCGTGACGCTCATGGTGCGGGCTACTCTCCGCTTTCGATGGCGATCTTTTTCTGCGCGCTCATCCGCTGTTCAAGAAAGTGGATGCTGATTCCACCCCGTATGAACGCAGCATCATTCAGTAGCTCCTGATGCAACGGAATATTCGTATGGATGCCTTCAACAATCATCTCTGACAGGGCAGTGCGCATACGCGCAAGCGCCTGGTCGCGGGTGTCACCATGGGCGATCACTTTGCCGATCAACGAGTCATAGTGAGGCGGGACGTAGTAATTCTGATAGGCGTGCGAATCGACGCGAATGCCTGGGCCGCCGGGCACATGGAACTGGGTAATTCGCCCTGGCGACGGCACGAATGACACCGGATTCTCCGCGTTGATGCGGCACTCGATGGCGTGCCCGCGCAGCGCGATGTCCTTCTGCCGATAGCGGAGTCGGTGTCCTGCTGCCACGCGAATCTGCTCTTGCACGATGTCGACACCCGTAATCATTTCAGTCACCGGATGTTCCACCTGAACACGCGTGTTCATCTCGATGAAGTAGAACTCATCATTTTCATAGAGGAATTCGAAGGTGCCCGCACCACGGTAGTTGAGCTTCCGGCAGGCATCGGCGCAGCGTTCACCGATACGGTCGCGCAGGCGCGGCTTCAGATCCGGTGCGGGCGCTTCCTCGATGATCTTTTGGTGACGGCGCTGCATGGAGCAATCCCGCTCCCAGAGGAAGATCGCATTGCGATGCTCGTCGGCCATCACCTGGATCTCGATATGGCGCGGGTTCTCGAGGAATTTCTCCAGATACACCGTGGGGTTGCCGAATGCCGACTGGGCTTCGCTACGGGTGAGCGTCACGGCATTCAGCAGGGCCGCCTCCGTGTGCACGACGCGCATGCCGCGTCCGCCACCGCCGCCAGCAGCCTTGATGATGACCGGATAGCCGATCGACGAGGCAATGCGGCGAATCTCTTTCGGGTCTTCAGGCAATGCACCTTCCGAGCCAGGAACGCAGGGAATACCCACGCGCCTCATGGCTGCCTTGGCCTCAACCTTGTCGCCCATCATGCGGATGTTCTCCGGCCTCGGCCCGATGAACACAAAGCCGGAATTCTCGACCCGCTCGGCGAAGTCGGCGTTTTCGGAAAGGAATCCGTAACCCGGATGGATCGCCTGCGCGTCGGTGACCTCGGCTGCACTGATGATGGCGGGGATGTTCAGATAGCTGTCGCGAGACGGTGCAGGACCGATGCAGACCGATTCATCGGCCAGCATGACGTACTTTGCATCGGCGTCTGCCTCGGAATGCACGGCAACAGTTTTAATGCCCAGCTCACGGCAGGCCCGCTGGATGCGCAGCGCGATTTCGCCGCGATTGGCGATAAGGACTTTCTCGAACAACGCCGGTTCGGAAGACCGACCAAAGGTGGCCATGTGGCCCCCTATTCGATAACGAAGAGCGGCTGGCCGTATTCCACCGGCTGGCCGTTCTCCACGAGGATCGCCTTGACCGTACCGGCCATGTCGGACTCGATCTCATTCAGCAGCTTCATCGCCTCGATGATGCAAAGCGTCTGGCCTTTGGTCACCGATTGCCCGACCTCCACAAACGAAGGAGAGCCGGGCGAGGGTGAGCGGTAGAACGTGCCCACCATCGGCGCCTTCAGCGTGTGACCGGTCGGTTCTGCAGGCGCCGCGGGCGGCGCTGCAGCTTCAGGCGCCGCGGCGGGCGCCTGTACCATTTGCGGCTGTTGCATATACACCTGCGGTGTGCCCGCATTGGTACGGGCAATGCGAACCTTTTCCTCGCCTTCTGTCACCTCCAGCTCCGCAATGCCGGATTCCTGGACGAGGTCGATGAGCTTCTTGAGTTTTCTGAGGTCCATGTTGTTGTCCTTGTTCTCCGCGCAAACCCTCTTCGGGGCGTGGCGCCTTGTTCAGTGGGTGCGGCTGAGGGCGGCCTGCAGGGCCAGCTCGTAGGATTGGGCACCGAATCCGCAAATCACCCCCACGGCCAGTGGGGCCAGGTAGGAGTGCGACCGGAATGCCTCGCGCGCATGAATGTTGGAAAGGTGCACTTCGATGAACGGCAGTTCCGCAGCGGCCAACGCATCGCGAAGCGCCACGCTGGTGTGGGTGAGGCCCGCCGCGTTAATTAGAATGAAATATACCCCCCGTGACTTGGCGGCCTGAATCTCGTCAATAAGCACGGATTCGGCGTTGCTTTGTACACAAACGATGTCGCGCCCTGCCGTGCGGGCATGCGCCTGCAGACGCTGGTCGATTTCCGCCAGCGTCGTGGAACCATAGATATCAGGTTCCCGCGTGCCCAGGAGATTCAAGTTGGGCCCGTGCAACACCAGGATTTTTCCGGGGGTTTCAGACATAAGGGCGGCAGTTTGCCGTATTTTCGAAGAAGTTGTCCAGTTTTCACGGTTGGACAAATTGCCCGGGATGTGCTGGGAGCGCCGCAAGAATCCCCGGGTCTTGGTTGCGGCAGGACAGCGTGTTTTGCATGAAGGGGCGTCCGCCCCGCCATTCGCCAGCGCGTAATGCGGCAAAGCTGCTGTGCGCGTTAGTCGAAGTTCAAGGCTTTTTACCGGAATTGGCTAAGTTTTCTTTGACAATCAGCTCCATTTCGGCCAGGGACAAGGTGCCGATTTTATTGAGTACCAACTCACCAGAGGGAGAAAAGACCAGGGTATGGGGCAACACGCCTAGCCGATTTCCCATGCGCCTGGAAAACGCAAGTGCGCCATTGCTGTCTGGCAGGAGGGGGTAGCTCACGGGCGTCTGCAACTGAAAAGCGCCGACCTTCTCTGCTGAGTCTGCAGCAATACCAACAATTTGAACGCCGTTCGCCGCATTTTCGCGGAATATCTTGTCAAATAGTGGCATTTCCTCTTTGCATGGGCCACACCACGTTGCCCAGAAGTTGATGAAAAGGAGCTTGCCTTGCCATTGTCCGAGCGGTTGGGATCTTCCCTGAATATCCGGGAAAGATGCCGCGAGCACTGCGGCATAGCTCACGCCATCCACCGTTGGGCCGGACGGGCTCTTCACAGCAGGGATTGCTGTGTCACGGGTCAGCCACAGCGCGGCGGCGCCTGCGGCTATCAATGTCGTGAGAAAGAGCGCTATGGGCGTTTTTGGCATGTTTCAGCAATGCAGACTGAGGCAATGGCGGGGAAGCCGCTGTTCATGCGGTGCCGGCCGCAATCCAGGCCAGATACCGGTCCAGGCCACGAACAGCGGGCACGGCGAGAATCTCCGGAAGCTCGAAGGGGTGGTGTTCGAGGATAAGTCTTTCCAGCAGTGGGTACACCGCTTCAGTGGATTTGATGAGCAGCGTGCACTCGCTTGCGTGTTCAATCGCTCCTTTCCAGCGATACACCGACTGGCCAGCAGGAAGGATGTGAACACAGGCGGCGGCGTGACCCTTTACAAGCACCTCCGCCAGCTTTACAGCACTGGCCGAGTCCGGTAGTGTGGTCATCACAACCAAGGCAGTCATGGCATTGTCTCGAGGGTCGGGTTGCGTGATGGGGCGATCCGGGAAGGTTGAAACTTCTGCGGGACACCCAATGTCAGAAGCTGGTATCCCGTTGGCAAGCAGGTATTCGTCCGGGCTGCAGTCCGCAGGCGCATTGCAATGCGGACAGGTTTCCAGAGAGAGGCAATTGCATGCGTTATTTCCTGCTGGCTATTCTAATCGGCTTTCCGCTCGCGGAAACAGCCGTGCTGCTGGCGGTCGGTCAGGGCCATGGGATGTGGGTGCTGGCATGGCTCGTCCTCTCGGCGATTGTCGGTGTCGTGTTGATCAAGGAAGCGCGCTTTTCGCTTGTGTCACGGCTGACCGGATCGTTGGCCCAGGGCCGATTTTCATTGTCCGCACTGATCGACAGCGGGCGCACTGTTCTGGCTGGCCTGTTGCTGATTTTCCCCGGATTGTTGAGTGACGTCATGGCGCTCGTACTCCTGCTTCTGCCCGTGCGCGCCCGAGAGATCGAGCTTCAGGCTGCGGCCACTGCGGCTCGCAGCGGTGTGATCGAAGGCGAGTATCGCCGCGACGTCTAGGCACCGCTCGCGACTTCACGGAGCAGCGTTTCGACATTGGCATAGTCTAGCCGCACGCGTAGTTCGCCTCGCAGGCGTCGATTGGACAACCGTCGTGATTCGCGCATGAAGGACAGCAACGACTCTGGTAGTACTCGCTCCGCTTCGGCCCGCGATATGCGGCCAGGTCGAGCCAAGCCGAAGCCGTCTGCAACCATGTCGAAATAGTCACCCATCAGCATTGGCACATCATCAGACGTGTTGTAGGCACGCCCATTCCTGCCGCGGAGCAACGCCAGCAGCGTGACCTTGGCCAGGTCCCGGGCGTGCACATGATTGCTGAAGCTGTCCTCTTCGGCCAGCAATGCGGGCGTGCCCGCCTGCAGTCGGCCCACAGGTAATCGGTCCTCGGCGTAAATGCCCGGCACACGCAGGATGCTCGACGTCCGGTTCATCGGGTCACGCCGCATCCATGTGCGAACGAGCCGCTCGGCACTGACCCGGCGCTTCGCCCGTGCGCTCGCGGGGTTGAGGGGGCGGGTTTCATCGACCCACGCGCCGCCGCAATCGCCATAGACACCGCTGGTGCTGATGTAAACCAACCGGTGCGCTGACAACTGTGCGCCTTGCGAATATTCGCGATGTCGCCGGCGGGCCGGATCACCCGCCGGGCGCGACAGCGCTGAGAGAAGTCGCCTTGTCCGCACGTCTTCGCTGTCGATTGAATTCGGCGGCGCGAAGTGGACGATCCAGGTAGCCAGTCCGCGCAGTCGCGTCAGACTTTTCCGCTGGTCAAGGTTTCCGTGTACCGGCACCACGCCGAGCGCGCGCAGTCGGTCGGCCTGAGCCGGGTCGCGTATCAGCCCGTAGACCTTGAAGCGGGGTACAAGCATTGGCGCCATTCTTGCCGCCACATCCCCGAACCCCACGATCAGTATTCGCCGCATTGATTGAGTATAGTGTGAATCCCGCATGCCTTCGCCCTACGTTACCGCACCCCATGAATACCGCAATAGATATCCCTTCGCTGTCTGTAGCTGACCACGCAGTCCGATTGCCCAGCGGCAAGACCTTCAAGGTGGAATCGGGAGAAACCGTGCTCGAAGCCGCCCTTCGGCAAAATGTTGGCCTGCCCTACGGGTGCCGCAACGGCGCTTGCGGGTCCTGCAAGGGCAATATTGTGTCGGGTACCGTCGACTACGGCGCACATCAGGCCCGCACCCTCAGTGATGAGGAAAAAGCCGCCGGCAAAGCGCTCTTCTGCTGTGCCAAGCCACTTTCAGACCTCGTGCTTGATGTCCGTGAGATCTCGGCAGGTGATGTTCAAATCCGGACACTGCCCTGTCGGGTCGAGAAAATTGACAAGGTGGCCCACGATGTCGCGGTGTTGAAGCTGCGCCTGCCCGCCAATGAACGCCTGCAGTTTCGCGCAGGACAATACATCGACATCCTGCTGAAAGACGGCAAGCGACGCAGTTTCTCCATGGCGAACGCACCGCATGCCGACGAGTTCATCGAACTTCATATTCGCGCCTTGCCAGATGGCACATTCTCCCAGCACGTCATGAACGACATGAAGGAACGTGCGATTCTTCGTTTCGAGGGCCCGCTCGGTAGTTTTTTCCTGCGGGAGGAGTCGGACAAGCCCATCATTTTCATGGCGGGTGGCACCGGGTTTGCACCGATCAAGTCCGTTATCGAACATGCGCTGCACACGCATGTCGACCGGCAGATGGTCCTTTATTGGGGAGCCCGATCAATGCGCGACCTGTACATGGCCGAGCTGCCGGGCCGGTGGCAACGCGACTATTCGCACTTCACCTTCATTCCGGTGCTCTCCGAACCCTTGCCTGAAGACAGCTGGCAGGGCCGCACCGGTCTCGTGCACCAGGCCATACTCGACGATTTTGCCGATCTGTCGGGCTACGAGGTCTATGCCTGCGGCGCACCGGGAATGATCGAGGTCGGCCAGAAGGCGTTTGAAGCGTGTGGGCTCCCCGAAAATGCGTTCTTTGCTGACGCATTCACCTTTGCGGCCGCACCTCAATCCGCATGAGTAACATCCAGCGCAATACTTTCCATCACAACCCACTCACCAAGGAGACATCATGATCAAGGTTGGCGACACACTGCCGGATGGCACCCTCACCGAATTCATCGAGGAAGCATCCGAAGCCTGCACCATCGGTACCAACAACTTTCAGGTGGCCGACCTGACCAAGGGCAAGAAGATCGTGGTCTTTGGCCTGCCGGGTGCCTTCACACCCACCTGCTCGGCCAAACACGTGCCTGGCTATGTCCAGAGCCATGCTGCGCTGAAGGCCAAGGGCGTGGATGAGATTTGGTGCGTTGCCGTGAACGATGCGTTCGTGATGGGCGCGTGGGCCAGGGATCAAAAGACGGGCGGCAAGGTGCGCATGCTTGGCGACGGCAGTGCAGCGTGGACCAAGGTACTCGGTCTCGAACTCGATCTCACTGCGCGCGGAATGGGTGTGCGCATGCAGCGCTTCTCCATGCTCGTTGAAAATGGGGTGGTGAAGTCGTTCAACCTGGAAGTTCCCGGCAAGTTTGAAGTGTCGAACGCCGAGACGATGCTGGCCCAGGCCTGATCATTCCCACCGGACGACACATGGCCAGACCGGCAATTTTCATAGACGGCGAACACGGCACCACCGGGTTGCTGATCCGCGAACTCCTCGATGCCCGTCAGGACATCGAGGTGATCAGCATCGCCGCCGACAAGCGCAAGGACCAATCGGAACGCAAGCGCCTGCTCAATGCGGCGGATCTGGCCATTCTCTGTCTGCCCGATGAGGCGGCGCGAGAATCGGTGAGCCTGCTCGACAATCCCGCCACTCGCGTGATTGATGCCAGCACTGCGCATCGAGTGCATCCCGACTGGGCCTTTGGCTTTCCGGAAATGACCCGTGACCAGGCTGCAAGGATCGCCGCCAGCAAGCGCGTGTCCAACCCGGGGTGTTGGTCGACCTGCTTCATCGGGATGGCTCGCCCGCTGGTGGATGCAGGACTGCTTTCACCGGACGCTGCGCTCACCACCTGGGGAGTTTCCGGATACAGCGGGGGTGGACGCCAAATGATCGAAGACTTCGAAAATCCGGCGACTGCCCGCAGCTTCATCGGCTATGGCTTCGGCTTGAAGCACAAGCACCAGCCGGAAATGAAGCATTACAGCGGTCTCAATCTGCCGCCGGTCTTCACACCATCGGTAGGCCGTTACCGGCAAGGCATGCTGGTGCAGGTGCCATTGCCTGTCGGAATGCTGCGAGCCGGTGCAGGTGCCAACGATGTACTTCACTGCTGGCAGCGCCACTATGAAGGCCGGCATCATGTTGAGGTGATGCCCGGCAGCCCGGTTCCCGGCGAGCTGGATCCGGAGGCCTTGAATGGCACCAACCAGATGCAGCTGTTCGCGTTTGAAAATCCGGATCTCGGCCAGGTCGTGATGGTGGCGCGGCTCGACAATCTGGGCAAGGGGGCGGGCCGCGCCGCCTTGCAGAACGCGGCCCTCATGTTGGGATTGTCAGCCTGACGACTCGCCTGCCGCGGGTGGCGTGTTCGTCGGCTGACCGAGCCGGTACCAATCCACTTTGCGGGTGAGCACCATCACTGTGGCGAGCGCGGCGAAGAGCAGCAGCGAACCCAGGACCAGCGCGTTATCCTCGGAAAGCAGTAATCCGTACAGAGCCAGGTAGAGCAGGCCGAACAATGCGCCGAAGCCCAGGCCGCGAGCGCGGCTTCTCAGCACGTGGCTGATGTAGTAGGTCATCAGCCCCACGCAGGCCAGCGATGCCGCCAGGTACGCCCGGCCAAAGGCCAGATGCTCGGAGAGACTCACGATCAGGAGGAAGAAAGTCGCGAGCGCCAGGCCCACCAATCCGTACTGCAGGGGATGGACTGCAACACCCTTCAATACCTCGATCAGGAAGAATGCCGCGAAGGTCAGCGCAACGAACAGCGCGCCATATTTCACCGCACGCTCTGCCTGAAGGTAGATGTTCACCGGCTCGATGAAGCGCACGCCAAAGGCCTCGAGGCCAGGATTGCTGGTCTTCAACAGGCGATCATTCTGGCTGGCGTAGTGCGTCACATCCCAGGTGGCGCGGAAGCCTTGATCGCTGATCGTCCTGTCGACCGGAAGGAAGCTGCCGAGAAAATTGGGATGCGGCCAGGGTGACTGCAGCGTGACCTGTGTGCGCTGTCCCAGCGGGGCGAAGTTGACTGCGCCGGTTCCGATCCAGTTCAGCTTCACGCTTGCCGCAACGGACTGCGCCTTGTGGTCGGGCCACTTCCCCAATGGGGCATGCAGGCCTTGAGCCAGCCCGACGAATTCCGTTCCTGGCTGGACGGGGCGCGTGTCACCGTTCCAACTCACCGCCGGTGAGCCGATGATGCCGCGTGCGTCCGTGAGCCCGATGGCAAGCCATGCATCCTGCTGCTCCAAAGCCTCGCGCTTCAGGCCGGTGCCCAGCATCGCCGGCACATCGAACCGCAGCCGCCAGCGGCCTTCCGACTTCAGTACCTGCGCCTTGTAAAGCCCCTTGTAACGGGCCTCTGTGTCGGTGGTTGCTTCCAGCTTCGCCTCAGTGGGCGTGAATACGGCGATGCGCGAGTGCGGCGTGACGATTGTGCGGTAGCGCTTCAAGGGTTCGTCCCAGGACTCGGTACTGACGTGCTCGATGTAGCGGATCACGAGAAAGGGCGTGGTCACTGTCTGTGCATGTGCCGCACTGGCCGCGATGGTTTTCTCGACCTCCATTTGGCGATGCTGGCGGGCAGAGATCAGCCCTTCGATCAGCGTCAAGGGAGCTAGCAACAGCAGGGTGAGCGTGACGATGGAGAACAGTTTGATGGCGAGGGACTTCTGCATGACGCGTCTCGGTTGGTGTTTGGTTCATGGGGGGGCTTGTTGTCGGGCTGCTGCACTTTCAGCACGGCAAGCAAACCTTTGCATCCGACTGTTCGATGACTCCCAGCCCGTTGCCTGCAGGCAACGGTCGCAAATTCGGCGAAAGAGACAAACGCTTGTCTCTTTCATGTGTGGCACTCCCAGCCGGCCCGAGGCAATGGGCCGTCGCATTTTCAGCGCAGGAAGCAAACTCTTGCTTCCTGCGAAACCCTGAAAATGCCCCAGAGGGCGCCCGCCCGGGAGGAGAGACCGGACGGGCGCCACGCTCCAAGACGGGGCTATTGGCTGGTGGGCTCGACAGCTGAAACGGGTAGAGACGCCAATCCGCCGGACCCGGGATCCAGCTGCTGGTGACTCGCAACAAGGAATACAAGCAACCCGGAGACAAGTCCGAACACGAGACCGCTCACCACCGCAGCGAGGACCATTCGCAGGAACTCAGTGCTACCGGAGTGTGTGGGCACGGCGATTGCGGGAGCGGGGGACTTCAACGTGGTGCGCTTGATCTGGGCGATGCGGCTTTGCATGGTGGGCTCCTCGGTGGGTGTTGGTGCCATTGAAGCGCCTGATTCGGTCTGCAAGTGGGTTGCAATTCTGCGAAGGTGACGACGGAATGTGGCCGAATCGTGACGCGGGCCTTCTGCCAGACTCGGGGTCGGTTCTTCCAGTTATAGTGCGACCAGCTACGGCTTCCCGGCATCACTGCGAATATTCGCAACCAAGGAGACATCGACATGGCAAAACGAGTGGCATTGGTCGAGGACGACAGCGCCATCCGCGACAACATTTCCGACGCATTGAAGCGCTACGGCTACGACGTGATGCCGTTTGCATCACGCGCCGAAGCGATGACGGTGCTGAAGACCCGGTTGCCGGACATGGCCATCATCGATATCGGTCTCGGTGCGGAGGTGGATGGCGGTTTCAATCTGTGCCGTGATCTGCGCGCCCTGTCGGAGCAATTGCCGATCATCATCCTGTCCGCGCGCGACAGCGACTTCGACATCGTGTCCGGCCTGCGTCTGGGCGCGGACGACTATCTGACGAAAGACACCAGCCTGCCGCACCTCATGGCACGAATTGCCGCGCTGTTCCGGCGCATCGACGCCTTCGGCGAGGCACCCCGCACGGAAGCCATCGTCGATCGCGGTGATCTCAATCTCGACATCAATCGGCTGACGGCCACTTGGAAAGCTGTGCCCGTCGTACTGACCGTGACCGAGTTCTGGATGGTGCATGCCCTGGTCAAGTTCGTGGGCCACGTGAAGAACCGCGACCAGCTCATGGGTGAGGCGGAAATGGTGGTGGATGACAGCACGATCACGTCGCACATGAAGCGCATCCGCAAGAAATTTCTGGCGGTGGATGAATCTTTCGACGCCATCGAGACCGTGTATGGCATGGGCTATCGCTGGGTCGCCTGATCCGCGCCCGGAAGCAGTGCGCCCAGAATGAAATTCCTGTTTTCCATCCGCGGCAAACTGCTTCTCGTGTCTTTGGTGCTGCTCGTCATTCCGGCAGTCGGTTATCGCTTTGTGACACACATGGAGGCATTCCTGCGCGAAAGCCAGGAGCAGGCGCTGGAGGGTGCCACGCGCGCCATCGCTGCGACGCTGTCCGAGCGGCCCGCGCTGTTTTCGCGACGGGAGACCACAGCCGATGAAGATGCGGCGCTGGAGCGCCGACAGGTGGTGGCACTCTTCGGCAGTTCTGATCCCGAGGCTGTCGCCACACTGGGGGCCACCTACCAGCCGTCCGAGGAGGTCGAGCGCATTCTCGATGTGCTCGGGCGCAGCGCGTCGCGAATCTGGGTGGTGGATTCGGCATCACGCGTGCGCGGCCTGTCCGGGTCGCTCAAGACCCGCCAGACCAAGGCAGACAACGCTGCCTCAGAGAGCCGACCCTTGAGCCATGCCGTGATCCGGCTGTTGCGTCTCCCCACTGGCGATGCGCGCGATGATCCCGAACACAGCAGACGCGCGGTCATGGCGCAGGTGGACCGGGCACTTATTGGCGCGCCATCCGCCGTGTGGCGCTATACACGGGACCGGCAGGGCGTCGTATTGTCTGCGGCGCAGCCCGTCTGGTCGGGTGACGATATCGTCGGTGCAGTCGTAGTCGAGGAGACCACCGGCGCGATTCAACTCCTCAAGCTGGAGGCGCTGGAAAACCTGCTCACCATTACGCTTATCGTATTCCTCGCCGGATTCGTCACCCTCATCCTGTTCGCCTGGCGGCTTGCCGCGCGAGTGCGACAGCTCGGTCTCGCAGCCGATGCGGCGATTGACGCGCAAGGCCGTATTCGCGGGGATCTCGAGCCCTCTGAGGTTCAGGATGAGCTGGGCGAGCTGTCACGCAATCTCGCCGCGACGGTGCACCGGCTCAAGGACTACAACCAGCACCTCGAGAGCCTGTCGGGTCGGCTGTCACACGAACTTCGCACGCCTGTTGCCATCGTGCGGTCATCCCTCGACAATCTCAAGCTGCAGGCCGTGGCACCTGAGACGGCGGTATACATCGAGCGCGCCGATGCGGGGGTGCAGCGTTTGTCTAAGCTCATCTCCCGACTGTCTGAGGCCACGCAACTTGAACGATTCCTGCAGGGTGCCGAGCGTGAGATGTTCGATCCTGCAGCGGTCATCGCAGGATGCGTTGCGGGATACAGGGCGACCTTCCCCGCGCGAAAATTCGCATTCGAAAGCACTGCGGATGGCGTGACACTCAATGGTGTGCCGGACGCGCTCGCGCAACTGCTCGACAAATTGATCTCGAACGCAATGGATTTCCAGGTGCCGGACACACCCATCGATATCCGCTTGGCGCGCTTAGACCGGTTCCTGATTCTCTCTATCAGTAACGAAGGCCCGTTGCTGCCGCCGGGTTCCGCAACAACACTGTTCTCCTCGATGGTCTCCTGGCGCAGCCAGGGCAGTACGCCGCCGGGCGAAACCGTCGGTCATCTTGGTCTGGGTCTCTATATCGTGCGACTCATCGCGGAATTTCATGGCGGATATCCTGAAGCCGCCAACCGCGCAGATGGCCGCGGTGTGGAGATACGCGTCCGGCTGGCACTGGGCTGATCCGGCAATGTTGGAACAGCTGTCAGCTGGTCCACGGGTTGGCACATTCTGCTACATCAAAGTGGGGTCCCATCAACTAGTCTTGTATCGGACATTGCCACCACATTGCAGGCGGCACCAAGGAGTCGACCATGAACAGCAAGTCCGCTTTGGCATTTCTGATCGGATGTGTGGCGACCATTGCATCCGCGCAGCAGCCTGCTTTGCCATCCTCACCGGCACCGCCTGTGAAGCCGTGCAGCCAGCCGGAAGCCCGCCAGTTTGATTTCTGGCTTGGCCAGTGGGCAGGACGGTTCAGCAGCAACGGCAAACCGGTCACGGGCAGCAATCAAGTCACCGCGATGTATGACGGCTGCGTCATCGTGGAACAGTTTGATGGCGCGCCAGGCACACCGCTAAAGGGTATGAGTCATTCGGTTTTCGACGCCAGCACCCGGCGCTGGAAGCAGACATGGGTCGACAACAGCGGCAGCTATCTCGATTTCACGGGGGGCTGGGAAGGTGATCGAATGATCCTGGCACGTGAATTGGAGCGGGACGGGAAGCGGTTCCAACAGCGCATGGTGTGGTTCGACATCCGCCCCGACGCGTTCAACTGGCAATGGGAGAGATCCGACGATGGCGGCAAGACCTGGCGCGTCAACTGGCGCATCGATTACCAGCGCAAGCCGTCCTAGAGACGATGTGCCGCCGGACTCCCCGAGATGCCAGTCAATGACCGAGGCAAACCGTTGCAGCTTGTCGGACACAACCCGATATGCTGGCCACATTGGCAGACCGAATCGGTTGACAGTTCCCGGCATGTCAGATCGCGCGTGACCAAACGGATCGGTTGTGCCACTGTCATGTCAACATGAGTCAGGACCTGAATCCCGTGCAGAGCGATCGAAACCCTTGGCTGGAAATCCCCGCCGCCGAATACCAAGCCCACATGCAGTCGCCCGATGTGGCGCAGGCTGGCGTGCTGGCGGAGCTGTTTGGCATCGCCCTGGGCGCCGCGCGTCCCCGCTCACTGCTGCTGTTGGGCTGCGGCACCGGGAACGGTCTCGCGCAGATCGACGGACAGGTCACGCGGCAGGTCACCTGCGTCGACATCAATCCTGCGTATCTTGCCGAGCTGGCCCAACGCCTGCCCGCGCCGGACCATGATCGCTCGCTGATGGAAATGGACCTCAACACGGCGGACTTGCCCTCAGGGCCATTTGAGCAGGTGCATGCGCCGTTCGTGTTCGAGTTTTTGGACTGGCGTCCGGTGGTTGCGCGGATTGCCGCCGTCCTGTCTCCGGGCGGCGTATTTACCATCGTCATCCAGCGCGAGAGCCGGGGGGTGGCGGCGCGAACCGCTACGCCTTACTTCTCGCTGCGGCGATTGGATTCGCTTTTCGCCTTTGTCGATCCGCTTGATCTTGGTGCAGTGGCCGGCGAATGCGGGCTGGTGCTCAAGTCCCAGCGGGATGTGGCCTTGCCTCGGCAGAAATCTTTCACGCTGCTCACGTTCGCCCGAGTTTGATACCTGACTGCTGACGCCTCAATGCTGGTGGCGTGCAAGGCGGCATTGAAAGCAACCTAGATCAGCCGGCCAGCTCGGCGCTGCGACGGATGTGGCGGACGGCCTCTGCGGGTTTGCCGAGACGCTCCATCAGATTCGCAAGCGTCATGTGTGCCTCGAGCGAGGGCGATAGCGCAACACTGGCCTCCAGATAGCTTTGCGCCTTGCCCCATAGTGCCTGGCGCATGCAAAGTTTGCCCAGTGCCAGCAACAGCGATGCATCGCGGGCCTGCATGCGCAACCACTTCTCGGCGCGCTCGATTTGTACCAGTGTCGACTCTCCGCGACAGTCGCCATAGAGCCTTGCCAACGCGCCATCCCAGGATCCGGATCGGTCCAGCGTCTGCTCGATGACCCCGGCCGCTTCGCCGCCACATCCCAGCTGAATCAATGCGCGTGCCACCGCGGCAACGATGTCCGGATCAAAGCGTGAATCGCTGTCGAGATCGCGCCAGAAGGTCATCAGCGCTTCGCGATTGCTGGACTGTTCCTTGATGCACTCCAGTTGGGCGTGCTGGCGAATCTGCTGCGCCGCGAGGTCAGGCATGAGCTGGCTTCTGACCACACCCTTCAACGTGTCCAGCACAGCGGTCCACTGGCGCTCCGCTATCTCTGCCTCAAGCTTCATTTTGAGTACGCCGGGATTGCGGGGTTCGGCGCCGTGCAGGCGGCGCAGTACGCCAAGTGCCTCCTTGGATTTGCCGTCAGCCAGCAGCACATAGGCGAGCGACGCATCGCGCATGTTGCCACCATCGCTCCCGGAAGCAGCCTGCATGTCCCTGAGGTAGGGCAGCGCACGTGTGGGTTGGCCCGCCTCGAACGCCGCCCAGGCTGCCACGGTGGCACCCATGTCCTGGAGGTCGCTACCGGCTGAAGTGTGTTGCGCGAGGCGACTCGCCGATCGCTCGGCATCGTCAAACCGGCCGGAAAAGAGTCCGCGCAACGATGTCAGCAGATCCGCGCGCGCCGCATTGCGGGCATTCTCGGCTTTCCAGGCTGCGAGTCGACTCGGCGCCTGCCAGGCGAGCAGCGTGATGCGCACCAGAAAATAAAGCCCGACAAACAGCATCACGATGAGGACAACGGCGAGGTTGAGCGAAAGATCGATGCGGTGGCCCGCTGCCACGATGACCACATGGCCTTCGCTGTACTTGCCCGCCAGCGCAAGAGCCACCGCCAGCGCAGCCAGGCCCAGGAACCACAATGTCGCTCTCAGTGCTGCCGGCATGTCAGCGGGCGCCCTTCTCGCGTGCGGCGCGTGCGGCACGCACCGCATTCACGCTTTGATTCACATCCGGCACCGTGATGCTGAGCGCACTTTCCTGTAGCGACTTGAGTCCGGCCAGGGCGGCCATCGTCGGTTTGGCCTGTCCATCAAAATACTTGGTGATCCATGCGCGCGCCAGTTTCAGATCCTCGCGATAACTCGCTTCATCACGGGCCAGCAAAGCCATGCGCGCGCCGAGCAAACGGAGCTTGAGATTCTCTCTCAGAAAGTACGTCTGGTTCGGTGTGAGCAGACCCGTCTCGTCCCCCCCGACCTTGCGAATGCGCACCAGCTCGCGAAAATCGGCCCAGGCCTCGCTGGTAAGTCGTCCGAACCAGCCTTGCTCCGGGTTGCGAATATTCGCAGGCGGGGTCTGTACCACCGCTCCCGGGCCGGTTGCGAGGGGCAGCGTATCGACTTGCTGCACGAGGGCATCCAGCTTCAAGGTCATGCCGGCGAGATCGACCCAGGGCAGTCCTTTCAGCTTCTCCATATCGGCGTTCAGGGCGCGCCGCATGGCGGCAGTCTGCAGCTTGTCGGCACGCGCGAGGCGCGCATCGGCCGTCTGCAATGCGCCAATGGCAGCCTTCACGTTGCCGGCCAGCGCGAGCTGCTGCGCTGCAATGTTCAACGTCTGCTCGACTTCGGCCAGGAGCCAGTCGTCCGGCGCACGGGAGAGCTCGCGATACATCTCTTCCAGTGCGATGCGCTGCGTCTGCGTATCGGCAAGCTGGGTCTCGAACTGTTCCAGTCGACTCAACGTATCAGTCACCTGGGATTGCAGTCGGCGTGTCAGCGCGGTGGACTGGACCAGCTGGCGATCCAACTCTGCCACTTTCTGTCCCAGCGCACTTTGCACGGCTTGATCGCGTGCCTGGGTTTGCCAGGCCAGCGCCCCCACTCCCACGACCGCCAGCGCGCCAAGCCCGATGGCAGTCCACAACAGCCCGGTCGGCGCGGCAGTTTTCCGAGAGGCTGGCGAGCCGGCATCGCTGTTTGGGTAAGGCGTCGGCAGGGGAGGCGTCGGTTCGTTCATGTCAGTCGGGTGAGGCGAGTGTTGAGTATTCCGTCAATGGCGTGACGTCAGTGGGGATTCGGCATTGGCGATGCATCATGATGCACCCGCTATTGTGACAGGCGACGGGACAGCTTTGCGAGGGTTTCGATGAGCGCATCATCGCCGAAATCAGTCACGATGACATCACCTGGCCCGGCTGCCTTCGCTGCGTGTGCAATGCGCTCGTGAGGCACGAGCAAGGCAACAGCCCCGAGCCGTCCGGCCAATTGGGGCAGCGCCGTCAGGGCATCCAACGATTCCACACTCATGATCTGGATGGCATGCACTGCTCGTGCGTCCAGGGCTTTGGCGATTGCCGCGAGCTTCTCAGATGAGTGGGTGGCGGCGACGCGCCGGTAGCAAATTGCTTCCAGCACCGTGGCGCCGCGCTGTTGCAGTGTGTCGCCCAGCAGGCGTCGGCCGCCCTGTTCACTTTCGCCTCGAAAGAGAATCACGGTCTGGCCGCGTACCGGTTGCAGCACCGGATGCCGGAGCAACGACTCGCTGTCCTGCTTTCCATCGGGGACGATATCCACCGACAAGCCAGCAGACGCAAGCGCTTCCGCTGTCGCAGCACCAATGGCGGCGATACGAGGCCCGGAAGGAGAGATATGTCTTGCTGCAAGCGCGGCCAGGCCAAAGCTCGCGGCATTGGCGCTGACAAAGATCGCCAGCATCGCCTCTTTGTAGTGTGCCAGCGTGGCATCGAGGCCCGGCGAGGAGAGCGGCGTGATGTCCAGCAGCGGCAGCTGGTGCACGTGAGCACCGGCTGCTCGCAATGCCTCTGTAGTGTGGGAAGCCTGGTGTGCTGGCCGGGTGATGAGCACGCCCATCCCTGCAAGCTGCGCGGTCATTTCTTGAAATCGGCCAACAGGTCGAGAATCTCGCGCCCGCCATGGGCCAGCAGCCGGTCACCCAGCTGCCGACCGAGCAGGACCGCGTCTTCCGGGCGGCCGCGTACCTGGTCCCGCACATGGCGAGAGGCGTCTGGAAGGCCGATGAAGCCATCGAGCACCAACGTGCGTGCGCCGCTGCCATCCTGTTCCATGTGTGCGTGACCAGCCAGGGGAACATCGCAGCTGCCGAGGAGCCTTTCCCCCAGCGCCCGTTCAGCGGCAACCACCGCAGTGGTCTCCGGCCGGGTGAGCGGTGCCAACAGGGCGGCGACCTCATCACGCTCGCTTCGATACTCGATCGCCAGTGCACCCTGTCCGATGGCAGGCAGGCTTTGTTCAGGCTGCAGGACGGTGCGGATCCGGTCGCCCAGTCCAAGTCGACGCAGTCCGGCAGCTGCAAGAATGATCGCGTCGTACTGATCCGCGTCCAGTTTTGCCAGCCGCGTACCCACGTTGCCACGCAGCGAATGAATCGTCAGATGCGGATAGTGCAGGCGCAGCTGACATTCCCGGCGCAGGCTGCTGGTGCCCACTCTTGCGCCCTGTGGCAGGGCGCCGAGGTTGGCGTAGTGATTGGAGACGAACGCATCCTCCGGCGTCTCGCGGTCGCCCACCGTGACGATCGAAAAGCCTGGTGGCAGATGTGCCGGCATATCCTTCATGGAGTGCACGGCGATATCGGCACGGCCATCAGCCAGCGCCGTTTCCAGCTCCTTGATGAAGAGCCCCTTGCCGCCGATCTGGGCCAGCGGCCGGTCGAGGATCTGGTCTCCTTGCGTCGTCATGCCCAGAATCTCGACCACGAGCCCCGGGTGAAGCGCCGCGAGGCGGTCCCGTATCATCCCGGACTGGACCAGGGCAAGCTTGCTTTCACGCGAGGCGATGACAATGTTGGCTGGAGACTTCATCAGCGAATATTCGCAGGTGGCGAGACGTAACGAGAGAGCGGGGGATGGTAGCACGCACGCCGCGACCCGCTTCCCGACAGGGACAACATGGAATTTCTGACCTCGCCAGAAGCGGGGCTGGGTGGACTCTTCCTGTCGGCCTTTCTCGCGGCCACGCTGCTGCCAGGCGGATCGGAGATTGCTTTCGTCGCGTATCTCAATTGGCAGCCAGGCTCGGCATGGTTGGCGTTGGCAGTGGCCACCATGGGCAACACACTGGGCGGTCTCACTTCTGTATGGCTCGGGCGGCGCCTGCCGATGGCGCCGCAAGGCCGCCATTTTCCGAAACTCGAAGCGTGGATGAAGCGCTTTGGCGCGCCAATCCTGCTTCTTTCCTGGTTGCCGCTCGTGGGCGATGCCCTGTGTGTTCTGGCAGGCTGGCAACGGGTGGCGTGGCTGCCCGTAACGGCATACATCCTCGTCGGAAAGGGGCTCCGCTACCTGGTGTTGCTGCTCTGGGTCGCATAGCCACACAAATCGGTCGGATATGTCGCCCGGTGGCAATGCTGCGCTGCGGTAAACTCGTTGTCCGCCACTCGAAAGGGTGGAGTTTCGACTGCGACCATTCGCCAGCATGGATCATCCCGCCAGAGTGCTTTTGCATCCCCAGTCACCGCCATCGCCCGCCGCAGGCGCCGGTGCGCGGCTGCGCGAGATTCCCTACAACTACACGTCCTTCTCCGACCGCGAGATCATCATCCGGCTGCTCGGCGAGGATACGTGGCGAATTTTGGATGAGCTGCGTGGGGAACGCCGCACCGGTCGTTCCGCTCGCATGCTGTATGAGGTGCTGGGCGATATCTGGGCCGTCGAGCGAAACCCCTATCTGCAGGACGACTTGCTCGACAATCCCAAACGTCGCCTGGCTCTGGTCGAGGCGATGCGCCACCGGCTGCGCGAGATCGAGCGGCGCAGACTGGGCGGCGTTCTCGATCAGGATCCCGAGTCGTTGCCGCGATCGGAAAAGGTTGCGTTGCTCCTGAAGCAGGCTGGCGCAGCCGTCGATCAGTTCGAAAATGAATTCGCCGAGACCTGGAAGCTTCGCAGGAAGGTGATGTCGCGCCTGGCCCGGGTCACGCGGAAGGACAACATCCAGTTCGATGGGCTGGCACGTGTCTCGCATGTGACCGACGCCACTGACTGGCGCGTCGAGTATCCGTTCGTTGTGGTTCACCCCGACACCGAGGAGGAATGCCAGCAGATCGTGAAGGCCTGCATAGAACTGGGCCTCACCCTGATTCCGCGCGGCGGCGGCACGGGCTACACCGGTGGAGCGATTCCGTTGACTCGTCTTTCCGCCGTCGTGAACACGGAAAAGCTGGACCGGCTCTCCGCCGTCACGCCGAAGGCTTTGCCGGGTGTTGAGGGCGATGTGCCGACCCTGCATTGCGGCGCTGGCGTCGTCACCCGTCGTGCCATGGAGGCGGCGGAGGCGGCGGGCCTCGTGTGGGCCTGTGATCCCACGTCGGCAGATGCCTCCTGCATTGGCGGCAACGTTGCCATGAATGCGGGCGGCAAGAAGGCCGTGTTGTGGGGTACGGCGCTGGACAATCTCTCTTCCTGGCGCATGGTGACACCCGATGCAGACTGGCTGGAAGTCGAACGGCTGGCGCACAACCGCGGCAAGATTCACGACATTGATGTCGCCCGCTTCCGGGTGCGCCGTTTCGAAGCGAAGCACGATGGCAGCCTCGGTCCGCTGAAGTCAGAAGAGATCCTGGAGATTCCCGGCCGCACGTTTCGGAAGACAGGTCTCGGCAAGGATGTGACGGACAAATTTCTGGCGGGATTGCCTGGCGTGCAGAAAGAGGGCTGCGATGGCCTCATCACGTCTGCCACCTTCATCCTGCACCGCATGCCTGCGAATATTCGCACGGTATGCCTGGAGTTCTTTGGCAACGCCAAGGAGGCAGTGCCCGCCATCGTCGAGATAAAGAACTATCTCGACGGCCATCCCAAGGCCATTCTCGCCGGCCTCGAACATCTGGATGCGCGCTATCTCAAGGCCGTGGGCTATGCCACCAAGGCACATCGCCATGGCATGCCGAAGATGGTGCTCATCGGCGACATCGTCAGCGACGACGAAAAGGCCGTCATGGAGGCGGCAAGCCAGGTGGTGAAACTGGCCAATGCACGCCATGGGGAGGGCTTCATTGCGGTCAGCCCGGATTCGCGCAAGAAGTTCTGGCTGGATCGCGCACGCACGGCCGCCATTGCGAGGCACACCAATGCATTCAAGATCAACGAAGACGTGGTCATTCCGCTGCCGCGCCTTGGCGAATATTCGGACGGCATTGAACGCATCAATATCGAGCTCTCCATCCAGAACAAGCTGAAGCTGCTCGACGAGCTGGAAAAGTTTTTCGTGGGTGACCTGCCGCTGGCGCAGGAGGATGTGCTGTTTCCCGGTGCCGAGGTGATCGGCGACCGCGCGGAGGCGGCCAAGGCGCTGCTGGCTGATACGCGAAAGCAGTGGGCGCGATACCTGAATCAGCTCGATGAGCCCTGCCCAGAACACCCCGAGCGCACAAATTTCGAGGTGTTGCAGGACCATAGGGTGCGCGTATCGTGGAAGTCGGAAGTGAAGAGCCCGCTGGAGCAGATTTTCTCTGGTCGGGACTTCGTTCCCATTCTCAAACGCTGCGAGGAGATTCACAAGCGCGTGTTGAAAAGCCGCGTGTTCGTGGCGCTGCACATGCATGCCGGCGACGGCAACGTGCACACCAACATCCCGGTGAATTCCGATGACTACGGCATGCTGCAAGAGGCCAACACAGCGGTGGCGCGCATCATGGCCTTTGCGCGCAGTCTTGACGGCGTCATTTCTGGCGAGCATGGCATCGGCATCACCAAGTTCGAGTACCTCTTGCCCGAAGAGGTGGTGCCCTTCGCCGCCTACAAGCAGCGGGTGGATCCGCATGGCCGTTTCAACAAGGGCAAGCTGCTGGCCGGCGCCGATCTCAAGCGGGCCTATACGCCCAGCTTCAGTCTCCTGGGCGCCGAGTCGCTCATCATGGAGCAGAGCGATATCGGGCAGATCGCGGATTCAATCAAGGATTGCCTGCGCTGCGGCAAGTGCAAGCCCGTGTGTGCCACCCATGTGCCACGCGCCAACCTGCTGTACAGCCCGCGCAACAAGGTGCTTGCCACCTCCCTGCTCATCGAGGCCTTCCTCTACGAAGAGCAAACCCGCCGTGGCGTATCGCTACGGCACTGGGACGAATTCGGCGACGTGGCCGACCACTGCACCGTCTGCCACAAGTGCGAGAACCCGTGTCCGGTGGATATCGACTTCGGCAACGTGTCGATTGCCATGCGCAACCTCCTCCGGAAGGAAGGCAAGACCAAATTCAACCCCGGCGCCAAGGCGGCGATGTTCTATCTCAACGCCACCGATCCGGCCACCATCAAGGTGGTGAAGACGCTGATGATCGACTGGGGCTACAAGCTCCAACGCCTCGGGCATTCGATCGGTCGCAAGTTCCTGCTGCCGCAAATGCAGACAAAGCGGCCACCCGCCACGGTCGGCAAGCCTGCCATCAAGGCGCAGGTCATTCACTTCATCAACAAGCCCATGCCGGGCAACCTGCCGAAAAAGACCGCACGCGCCTTGCTCGACATCGAAGACCAATCCGTCGTGCCCATCATCCGCGATCCGAAAAAGGTCACGGAAGAGTCGGACGCAGTGTTTTACTTCCCCGGCTGCGGTTCGGAGCGTCTGTTTGGTCAGGTGGGTCTGGCTACCCAGGCCATGCTGTTTGAGCTCGGTGTACAGACCGTGCTGCCGCCGGGCTATCTTTGCTGTGGCTATCCACAAACGGCGTCTGGCAATCACGACAAGGGTCAGCAGATCACCACAGACAATCGGGTACTGTTTCACCGCGTGGCCAATACGCTCAACTATCTTGATATCAAGACCGTGATCGTGTCCTGCGGCACCTGCATGGACCAGCTGTCAAAGTATGAATTCGACAAGATCTTCCCCGGCTGTCGCCTGCTCGATATCCACGAGTACCTCATGGAGCGGGGCGTGAAAATGGAGGGTGTGCAGGGTATTCAGTACATGTATCACGACCCCTGCCACTCACCCATGAAAACGCACCAACCGATGAAGGTGGTGAACCAGCTCATGGGGTCACCCGTGGCGCTGAATGACCGCTGCTGTGGCGAATCCGGCACGCTGGCCGCCACCCGGCCCGACATTTCCACCCAGGTGCGCTTCCGCAAGGAAGAGGAAATGAAGAAGGGTGTTGCGAATATTCGCAAGGACGGGTTCGAAGGCAAGGTGAAGGTGCTCACCTCCTGCCCATCCTGCCTCCAGGGGCTGTCGCGCTTCGACAACGACAGCGGCACCACGGCTGATTACATCGTGGTCGAGATGGCAAAGCATCTCCTGGGAGAGGATTGGATGAAACAGTATGTGGCCCGGGCGAATGACGGTGGGATTGAACGTGTGTTGCTGTAAGCGGTCTTTCGCATCGGTGTTTTCCCGCTTTTGCATCGTGGTAAACCCCGACCGCTGAACCAGCTTGACCAATGCGGCCGTTGCGGCGATATTGCCGTGCTGTGCGGGTGCCTATCCGGTACCCGGAGACCCAATCGGATGATGCCCATGAAGCGTTTGAAGCTTGTTGTACTTTGCCTTGTCACGCCCTTGATGATTACCGGCTGCGTGACGCAGCCGCCGAACGCAGAGCGTCCGGCGCAAGCCGAGGCGCTCGTCTATCGGGCACCGGAAGCCTATGACCAGCAGAGCAAGCGAGCGGTCCCGCGGGAAGGCCGCAAACGTGATCGCGCTGCCATTTCCGCCGACTTCAACCTGCGCATGGAGGCTGATGAGAGCGGGCCGCCTACAGCCGCGCAGATTTTCCGTGCCGTGGCGCAGCGGGAGAATCTGGTGCGTACGACGGAGGGTATCGAGGCCAAGGTTGCCGGCGTCCTGGCGAATACCTGGCAGGAGCTGGGGCCAGGCAACATCGGCGGACGCTTGCGCACCATCGCCATCGACCCCCGCAACGTATCGCGAATATTCGTAGGCGCTGCTTCAGGGGGCATCTGGCTCACCGAGAATGCCGGTACGACCTGGCGGCCCATCAATGACTTCCTCGGCAGCCTTTCGGTGACAACCATGGTGTTCGATCCTGCTAATGCCAACATCATGTTTGCCGGCACGGGGGAAGCCAGCGCTGGCCTGGTCGGTGTGGGCATCTTCAAATCCACTGACAGCGGCGTGACGTGGAACTATCTTGCCGCCACATCGCCAGACAACGATCAGGACTGGCGGTTCGTCAATCGCATTGCGATCCACCCCCAGCAGACCAACATCATGCTGGCAGGCACCACCAACGGAAACAATCGCACTCTCGGTGCGATATTCCGCAGCATCGACGGCGGTCAGAGCTGGACCAAGGCGGCGAACTTCGAGGCGCCAGACATCGTCTGGGATCCGTTCAACGCAAGCCAGGTGGTCGCCGGACGCGAGGACGGGTTCATCGCTTTCTCCCGCGATGCCGGCATGACCTGGCAGTCAACGGCGCAGATCATCAGCGCCAGCAGTGGCCGTGTCGAAGTCACGTTCGCGCCTGCTGTGCAAGGGCGAGTCTACGCGTCGGTCGATGCCAACAAGGGCGAGGTCTGGCGGTCAGAGGATGCCGGCGCCACCTGGGTCAAGATGTCAACGCCGGAACATTTGCAGAGCCAGGGCTCCTATGACAACGTCATCTGGTCTGATCCCACTGACGGGCTGCACGTCATCGTGGGTGGCATTGACCTCTTTCGCTCGCGCGACGGCGGCGTCACCTTCACAAAGATCAGTGACTGGCGCTTTGCGCCGAACTCTGCACATGCGGATCATCACGCCATTGTGGCGGTGCCAGGGTTCAACGCCAACAATCCGGTGGTGTACTTCGGCAATGACGGTGGCCTGTACCGCGCCAATGATGTCAACGCACTCACCGCTGATTCCAATCCCGTGATCAACGGCTGGCGCAGCCTCAACAACGGTCTGGGGGTGACCCAGTTCTATGCAGGAGCCGGCAAGCTGAGCGCTGGTGGGCGCATCATCGGCGGGACCCAGGACAATGGTTCGCTGATCTATACCACCGGCACCAATTGGCAAACCTGGGCCGGTGGCGACGGCGGCTACTCTGCCGTTGATCCGGTAAGCGACAGCACCATTTATGGCGAATATGTCTATCTGTCCATCCACCGATCCGTCAACAACGGCGTGCGCCAGTATATTTGCACCGGCATCACGGAAGGCAAGAAAGCGGAGGGCGGCCTCAGCTATTGCGGCGCCAGTGCAACAGAGAAAGCCAATTTCATCGCGCCTTTCATTCTGGACCCCAATAACAGGGACCGTATGCTTGCCGGTGCCAACTCGCTTTGGGCCAGCAACAATGTGACCGCTGCGGCACCAGCTTGGGCAGCAATCAAGTTACCCATCGGCGGTGACGCGGGAACTAACTACATCAATACCATTGCCTCGGCGGAAGCAAACAGCAATATCGTCTGGGTGGGTCACAACAGCGGGCAGGTCTTCAAGTCGATTAACGCGACTGCCGCGACGCCCACGTGGACACAGGTGAATACCGGCCTGCCGACACGGCAGGTTGCGCGCATCCTGATCCATCCGACCAATCATGATCATGTGATCGTTTCCTTCACGGGCTTTTCGGCTGGCAATCTGTGGGAAACCCGCAACGCCGGGGTCAGCTGGACCAGCATCACCGGCAACCTGCCTGCAGCGCCTGTTTTCAGTGTCGTGCGTCACCCCAACAAGGACAGCTGGCTTTATGTCGGCACCTCGATCGGTGTGTTTGCCAGCGAGAACGGCGGTGCCTCCTGGTCCACGACCAATGACGGCCCAGCGAACGTCCGTGTTCGCGAACTGTTCTGGTACAGCAATACGGAGCTGGTGGCGGCCACTTATGGTCGCGGCATGTACAAGTCCACCATTGCCCGGCCCGGGCCTGACAACTATCAAGGTGCCTGGTGGGCCGGTGCGGCAGAGGGCGGCTGGGGTTTATCGTTCGTCCAGCACGGTGCCACCTTGGCGGTGGGCTGGTATTACTTCAATGCACAAGGTCAGCCAACCTGGGCCATCGTGCCGGGCTGCACATGGAATGCGAGCTTCACCACCTGCACCGGTGCTGTGTTCGGCTCTACCGGTGCGTGGCTTGGCAACTACACCGGTGCACAACTGGCCCAATCGCAGATCGGCACCGTGACCTTCAGCTTCACCGGTCTCACCGGCGGTACGATGAGCTGGAACATCGGCGGCGTACCCGGCACCAAGACCATCAGCAAGCTCAACTACCTGACCGGTGCCTCCCCCTCCGGCATCGACTACACCGACATCTGGTGGGCCGGCAATGCAGAGAACGGCTGGGGGGTTGCCATCGCGCAGCAGGGTGCGGTGCTGGCCGGCTCCTGGTACACCTACAACCAGCTGAACCAGCCCGTTTGGTATCTCATCAATGGTGGAACCTGGACCAGCCCCAACGTGTTTGAAGCGCCATTGACCCGCGCGACGGGTTCGCCGCTCATCGGCACGAACTACAACCCCGGTGCGCTGGTGAGCACCAACGCCGGCACGGTCCGGTTCACGTTTTCCGATGCGTCCAACGCCGCAATGACGTATACAGTGGATGGCGTGACCCAGACGAAGCCCATTTCCAGACTGCAGTTTTGATCCGTGAACACCCAACCCGGATGCGAGTTATGCGAACAGGCCGGCGGCACCGTCCTGTGGCGTGACGACCGCGTTCGGGTGGTTCGCGTCGAGGATCCCGACTATCCGTCGTTTTGCAGGGTTATTTGGAACGACCATGTGAAGGAGTTAACTGATCTTCCTCGCCCGGACCGCGAATATTCACTTGAAGTGGTGTGCGCTGTGGAGCTCTCGTTGCGGCGCAGCTTGAGGCCTGACAAGATTAACGTGGCCAGTTTGGGTAATATGACACCGCATTTGCATTGGCATGTCATCCCGCGATTCGCCGACGACCGGCACTTTCCCAATCCGGTCTGGGCGCAACCGTCGCGGGAGCACAGCGCCCATGCGGCGTCCAGGCGCATCCCCGATGATGTGCTGAGAAAACAACTGGTTGACCTGCTTGGCGGCACTTTCCGAGAGTAACCATCCGGTGCGACGGACTGATTCCTGTCTGTATCCCGGCGGAGGAAACCATGTCGCAAATGCTGTCTTCACCGCCTACACTGCCCCCCAAATCTTCCCGCGATAGCCAACGAGTCATGAGCCTGCCGTTCACCGACGCGCGAACCTGCAAGGAATGGATCAAGACCATTCCGCTGACCAATGCCGGCCAGGCCCAACGGCTCATGCTGGAGGCGGTACGGAATCTGAATCGTGCCGACTTCGTCGCACTGGAGCGGCTCACGTGTCTTGAGCTCCTGCGCGACAAGGTGTCCTTTGTCCAGGCGGAGCAGCGCAGCCGCTATGCGGGCAAGACGGTTCCGCTGTCTTCGGCCGACATGTCTGTCTGGGACATTTCACGGCAATTGGTGGAGGAAATGGAAGCGGGCTATCGCCGCTGCTTCGAGTTGGCGACACAGGGTGATTCGAGTGTCGAGCCGCATCTGGCGCTCATTCTCCAACGGCAGATGCGCTACATCGGATTGCAAATGTACTTTGCGGGTGTCATCTACCGGAGCTTCGATCCGGGCCTCTGGATGCGGCTACACCTGCACTGGATCGAGGCCGAAAGCCGTGGCCTCGTACACGCCAAGGTCAAGGACAGCGTAGGCAGCATTGATGGGGTCTCCAGTGTCGCGGCAGCCTATATCGCCATCCTGCTTGCGCAACTCACGCGGACACACGAACTGTCCATGCGCAACATGGATTTTGTCGATGCCATCCTGAAGCGCTTTGCCACCAAGGTCGAAATCGGGCTCACGCCAGTATCAGCGCGCCCGGGCCATCTTTTGTCGGTGGATCTCTTCACCGGCACTGGCGTGTCCGCAGACCCGGGCGCACAGCCAGGAGACCATGTCCGCTTTCTGGACACCAGCGCGATCTCGAAGAGTCTGCGCGGACGGGTCGCCAAGCTGCAGGAGGGCGAGAGCCCGGCAGCGATGAATTTGCCCACGGAATGGCCGGTGGCGGACATGATCGTGCAGATGAAGCGGCTGCAGCGCCTGTGGTGTGAACCCGTACCGATGTTTCCGCCGGGTATCGTGCCCAGCCAGACGCATGCAATCGTCTGCTTTGGGCTGGATCAGTTCCACTATTTCCTGACCGGTCTGCCGTTCGAGCAGCCGGGGCGCAAGCGCGAGATGACACAACGGGAAATGAATGACATCGCCATGTTCGGCAAAGTTACCGAGCAGACGATGAAGAGCCTCTATGTCGAGGTCAAGTTCAGCACCGAGTCCTGGGGCCTCATCGAAGAGACGCGTGGCGCTCTGCGCCTCTTGCGCCCGGTGAACAGCGCGCAGGGGCTCGCAATCGGCCGTCTTATGGGTGTCCGCCTGGGCGCCCAATCACCCTGGATGGTCGGCATCGTGAGCAGCATTCTGGAAGAGTCCGATGGCAGCTATCATGCGACCGTGACGCTGGTGCCGGGCGCGCCGGTAGCCGTGGGTGTGCGACCCGCAGATCAGCGCAATCGTGCCGGTGCGCAGTATGTGCCCGCGATCATGTTGCCCGCCGTGCCTGCACTCGTTCTGGAAGAGTCTGTCCTCATCCCGCCCAATCTGTCTCCACCCGGGCGAGGCATAGACATCGTGCTGCCTGGCAAGTCGCAAGGCAAGGAAATCACCGTGCATGAAATCATTGACCGAGGCAATGACTTCGACCGCCTCACCTTTTTTTGACAACCTGGGGAGAACCCATGATCAAGCAGTTCCTGCTCATCACATCACTTGCCTGCAGCACTACCGTTCTGGCCCAGGCCCTGGATTTCAAGGGCAGGATGAAGCCCGGCGAATACGAGTACACCATCGCGATGGAGATGGGAAAGATGCCAGGCATGCCCGAAGGCATGCAGGGCATGAAGATGCCGGGCACGGTGTTCAAGCATTGTATGACCCAGAAGGACATCGACGAGGGCGGCCAGAAGGTGTTGAACCAGAAGGGTGGCGGTGAGAAGAATGCGCCGGATTGTGAAATCAAGAATGCAAAGCAGACCGCTACCGGTACATCATTCAAGATGGTGTGCAAGGGACAGATGCAGATGGAGATGGACACCGTCCTGACCTTCCTGCCCAACGGCTTCAAATCCACCAGCAATGTGACCATGAATCACGGCGGCCAGCCGATGAACATGACGCAGAACACCCAGGTGAAACTGCTGGGGCCGTGCAAGGGCTGACGATCTCGGGTTGGGCGTTGGGGGTCTAGCGTTCAGCGTCCCAGGAAACTCGCGGGAAGAAGGGGTTTGCGACTATTCGCAAGCCCTTTTTGTTTGCGGTGCCAGCCGCCAAACGCCCGACACTCAACGCTTAACCGTCTTCTCCACTTCCTCTATGAACCACGTTGCCGAATCGAACCCGGTCTGTTCGAAGATTTCGACCATGCACGTGGGTGACGTGACGTTTACTTCGGTCAGGTAGTCGCCGATCACGTCGAGGCCCACAAACAGGAGCCCGTCAGCGACCAACTGGGGGCCCAGGGTGTCGGCGATCTCGCGATCGCGGTCAGAGATGGGCTGGGCCACGCCCTTGCCACCTGCGGCGAGATTGCCGCGTGTCTCACCTTCTTTCGGAATGCGCGCAAGGCAATAAGGCGCCGGTTTGCCGTTTATCACCAGCACGCGCTTGTCGCCCTTCAGGATCTCGGGGATGTAGCGCTGCGCCATGATGGTCTCCGTACCGTTGATGGTCTGCACTTCCATGATGGCATTGCGGTTCGGATCGTCCTTTCGCACACGGAAGATGGATGTGCCACCCATGCCATCGAGCTTCTTCAGGATCGTGTCGCCCTGCTCGTCGATGAAGCCATTGAGCCGGGCAACATCTTTCGTCACCAGCATGGGCACGGTGAACTGTGGAAACCTGGTGGTGGCGAATTTCTCGTTGTAGTCACGCAGGCTGCGGGGGCGGTTGATGACTGTGGCGCCCTGCGTCTCCGCCATCTCCAGCAGCAACGTGGCGTAGAAGAACTCCATGTCGAACGGCGGGTCCTTCCGCATCAGAACCGCGTCGAAATCCGCCAGCGAATATTCGCAATGGGCCTCCGCATCAAACCAGTGGCCATTTTCGGCATGCACAGTCAGCTTGCGAATATTCGCAAGGACCTTGCCGCCCGCGTTTGCCATGCTGACCGCCATGTCGCGCGGCTCAAACGCAAAGATTTCATGCCCACGCTTCGCGGCCGCGCGCATCATCGCCACCGACGAATCTTTGTAGGGCTTCAGCTTTTCCGGCGGGTCGATGCAGAACGCGAACTTCATGCCACAGTACTCAGCTGAGCCACTTCCGGCTCGGCCATTTCATCAAAGTCCTCCGCGAGCTTCTCCAGCTCAAGCGAAGCGGCCAGCATCGCCAGTCGGGCCACGACGCCGTACGTGTAGAAACGGTTGGGTGGTGCATCAGGATTGCTCCCGCAGTCCGGCGAGTGGCAGTCCGTTGCGAAGGCCAGTGGCGAGAAGCTCATGCCGCGCGAATTCAGGTTCTCATCCACGCCGCGCTCGGTGTTGATGCGGTAGAAGCCGCCCACCACGAAGCTGTCCATCATGTATACCACCGGCTCGGCGGTGGAGCTGTTGACCGTTTCAACCGTGCGCACGCCCTCCTGAATGATGACTTCGGTGACGGGCAAGCCCTCTTTGATCACCGCCATCTTGTTGCGCTCTTTCCGATTCAGGCCGCGCACTTCGTCTGCACTCTTCACGCTCATGACGCCCATGCCATAGGTGCCTGCATCCGCCTTCACCATCACGAATGGCGTGTCGCTGATGCCGTACTCCTTGTACTTCTCCCGCACTTCATTGAGTACCGCGTCGACGTTCGCCGCCAGACATTCCTCGCCTTCCTGCACCGAGAAGTTGACCTTGCCGCACTGCGAGAACACCGGGTTGATGAGCCACGGGTCGATACCGATGAGCTTGGCAAATTCCTCGGCCACGCTGTCATAGGCATGGAAGTGCAGCGACTTCCGCCGCGTGGTCCAGCCGCCGTAAAGCGGCGGCACGACC
>JANNSU010000071.1:0-28838 GCA_031394355.1 Betaproteobacteria bacterium
GGAACGGTGTGGCTTCCGCGTTGGCAATACAACCAGAGAGTGGGTCCCCGGTTCGGCATGGGTATTCGATGACACCATCGAGCACGAAGCCTGGAACATGTCAGACAAGATACGAGTCATTCTGATGTTTGACATTTGGCACCCCGATCTCGATGAGTCCGAACGCCATCTGGTGACCGAACTGATGCAGCGCATCAATCAGTTCACGGGTGAATTCTCCATGTACAACTTGTAGCAACATCGCTTCGCCAACCATTCGTGGCGGGAAAATTCGCCTCGAATCGGGCAAAAAAAACGGCGAGCCCGAAGGCTCGCCGTTTCAGTTTCAGACTCTCTGCTTCTTAGAACTTGGCAGTGAAATTCACAAAGATACGACGACCCACCGCATCATAAACCTGCGGGTAGGTGTTGCCGTTACCGGCGCCGGCGCCCACTTGAGCGGACAGCGGCGGATCACGGTCGGTGATGTTGTTGATACCACCGCGAACCGTGAACGTCTTGTTGATGTTGTAAGTGGCAGCCAGATCGATATAGTTCTGCGCGGCCAGTTCACGGTCAACAGGTTGCACCGTACCAACCAGCAAAGGGTTGGAGCTGGTGCGATCCAGCAGCACCTCATCGAAATAGCGCCACGTCAGGGACAAATCCAGATTCCAAGGCGTGCTCCAAGTGGTACGGAACTTATGGCGCCACTCCGGCGTCGGTGTGCCGCAGTTCGGACCATACAAGCCCACGCAATCGTACTTGCCGCCGCCTTTCAGGGGTTGCGTCTCCGACTTCTTCATCAATGTGCCGTTGAAGTTGAAGCTCAGACCACCCCAACCGCCATCGAGCTTCATGGAGTAGTTGGCGCCCAGGTCAAAACCCTCCGTGTTAAGGCTGGCGAGGTTCTGGTTGGTTGACACAATACGGGCAGTCGGCAGCGCCCAGAGCGTTCCCAGTACGTCACGCGTGATCAGGCTGCAAAACGTCGGATTGCCCGTGTCCAAGCACTGCTGGAGGGTGATGGTCGGCAAAACGGTGCTCACCACGTCTTCCACTTCCACTTTGAAGTAGTCGAGCGTGGCGCTGAAGTTCTTGAATGGCGTCGCCACCAATCCAACCGTGAAGGTATCAGCCTTTTCAGGCTTCAAATTCGGGTTGCCACCGAACAACGCGTTGTACTGGTCTGCCGGGCTGGCCAAGATATTGCCGTACTGCGCCGCCGTAACCCCTGTGCGCTGGCAATCCGCCAATGACCGGGCTGGCGTTGGGCCTGAGCACGGTTCTGGATCATTGTCATACAGACCCAGACCCTGAGCGGAGAACAGCTCCACGACGTTCGCCGCACGAACAGCGCGTGAAGCGGAGCCGCGGAAACGGTAGTCCTTGACCGGTGCATACTCCACACCCAAGCTCCAGGTGTCTGTTTTCACACCTGTGTTGTAGTCCGAGCGGCGTGCAGAAGCGGTCAGGTTCAGGTAGTCAGCGAATGCCTGGCCTTCCATGATCGGAACGCGGACCTCTGCGAAGAGTTCCTTTACCTTGATCTTGCCGCCTACGTCGATCGTCGGGCCGCCTTGGCCAAACAAATCGCCCGTTTCAAACGCGCGGTCTGCATCCAGTTCAAGCTGATCGCTACGACGCTCTGCACCAAACGCAATGCCAATGCCGTTCTTCGCAGCAGGCAATTTCCAGCCCAGATGACCCAAATCCGAAGACATGGAGAATCCCACGATCGACTGTGAGGTGAATCCCTTCTGGAAGCCTGCCGCTTGAATATAGGCAAGTTGCGCAGCATTGATGCCGCCAAGTGACCAGAGGTTGTACGGCACGCAGGCCGGATCGGTACCATTCAGCGCGGAAGCGCAGACTGCGGCACCGGTTGTGGGATCGCGCACAACATCCAGCGCGCGCCCTGCTCGCTCGACCGAGAACTCATTCTTGTATGTGCTCTGGTTAACGACTTCGCCACGCTGCGCATACAAATCGTAGTCCCAATTCTTGACAAGCTCGCCCTTGATGCCGGCCACGCCACGATAGGAAGTATGGCGAATGTCATCCTGACGTGCGCCACCCTCAACGTTGCGGCGCAAGATGAACACGCTACGTGATTGCCCGGCCGCAGTCAGGCCGAGCGCAGTACGCGCGGAAGCCGACAGCAATGGATTCTCGAACCGGACTGTCGAGATCACGCCGAACGCGCCTGACGGTGCAATCTGCGCGACGCTGCGGTCATCATGGAAATTGAATTCCGTGTAAAGACGCGCCTTCTCGTTAAGGTCATAGTGTGCAAATGAGGCAAACGTGTGGCGCTCTGCAGGACGCTGAAAGAAGTTCAGCGGGCCATAGTTGTACTGATCGAGTGCGCCGTTGAACGCTCTGGTCCCGCCATTCGAGTCGGCGATCGTGAAATCAAACGCCGGGAGGGCATCCGCACCCCGGAGGAAGCGACCGGTAGCGTTGGTGCTCGAACCGCCGCAGGCAAAGCCCGCAGCACTGGAAGCCAGCGCGCAAGACGAGTAGTCGCGCTCGGATTGGAGCAGTGCATCAGCTTTCTGGTAACCCATGAAAGCCACCGCATGGCCGCGGCCACCGTCGAACGACGAACCAAGCATCAGGCTCATATCAAAGATCTTGCCATCAAAGCTCTTGTCGCTTGGCACCTTGAACTGCGACGGGTTGGTCGCCGCACGGGCCGCCACGATGGCAGATACTGAACTGCCCTGCTCGTGGTTGTAGCCGCTCTGGTTCAAGTCGAGCTGAACGCCTTCGAACTTGTCGTTCATGATGAAGTTGACCACCCCAGCGACGGCGTCAGAGCCGTACACGGACGATGCACCACCAGTCAGCACTTCAACGCGCTTGATCAGCGCGGCGGGGATCTGGTTCAGGTCAGCAGCCCAGATACGCGGTGAGCCAGGCGGCAGGCGGCGGCCATTGACCAGCACCAGGGTGCGGGCTGTGCCCAAGTTGCGCAGGTTTACCGTTGCAGTACCGGTAGCACCGTTGGAGTAGTTGCTGCCCTGCGAGGCAAATACCTGGGGCAGGTTGTTCAAGAGGTTCTCAACCTGCACCAAGCCATCAACCTTGATGGCGGCTGCGTCGATCACGGTGACCGGGCTGGCGCCTTCGAGGTTGGGCGGAGGAATACGGGTTCCTGTTACTTCAATCTTGTCGACTTTGTCGTCTTTTTTTGCGGCAGCGGCCGGTTGCTGCGCATAGGCCGACTGGGCCATCATCAACGTAATCGCGACGCTGGTCGCGATGACGCTGGGCTTCTGCACAAACGCCGATACCGACGATATGGTTTTGCTCATAAACGCCTCCCAAAATGAGAAAAATGAAAAATGTCGGTCTTCACCGCCGGTTGCCGCCCCGTTTTGCGGGGAGGATTCCTTTGTGTGAGATCCGCCATTCGTGGATGAATTGGTACATCTTGCGATGACACAGACACCAATCCACACAGCCGCATCAGTCTAACGCCAAACGTTGCGCGGCAATGGCATTGCGTTGCGTTCTGTGTCAATTTCCGGGCGGATTTGTTGCGCATCTGCAACAATCCCGGCGGCGTCGGGCTGCTCTGTGCAGTGGTCAAAAAATAACGCTTTTATTTCATGGGGTTGCGAAGCCAAACCCAGACCGTGTCAGAACACGATGCTGATACGCATCAAGCGATATTGCCTCAGCGGTGCGCAAAGATGGCGCTTGCATTGCGCTTGAACGGCACTTATGCGTGCAGCAAGACCTGAAAGCCTATGCGGGAATACCCAATGCGCTGCGAGCGTCTGACCGCCACTTTCGGGCAGCCTCAGCACCCACCGTTGTCGCGAGCGACTGGGCCATGTCATCGACTGCTGTTTCCAGCCCCCGATGATGGGTAATGCCCGCCAACTGGGCCGTCATGAACATCGCCCGCATGCCAAAAGAGTCATTCAGCATCTTGCCCAACCGCGCTTTCAGCACATCCAGCGGCACGGCCGTCCAGGTAGAAGGCGATGTCTGCCCACCCTGCGGGTCGGCGGACGAACCCTGCATCATGGGATATGTACCGGCCGGAGACGGCGCCGCGATGGGTAGAGCGGCGGCTGAAGCCACCTGCGGCAACACCTGCTCCAGAAATCCCAGCTTGATCAAGTCTTCAAGTTGCTGCGCCAGCTGCTCCGCCAGCTCACCCGCTTGATCCAGAATTTCGGCGCCCGTTCGCTCGCCATCCACCATGATCAATACCGCTCTGAGACGGCCCGGAAGTTTGTTGGCACGTGTTTCAATTTCATCCTGGCCCTTGCGAGTCTTGAGTACTACAGCGTTGACATCCATCCGGACTCCTTTCCTGCCCCAGGCGTTCGCAGGCGCAACCCGATAAACATGGTTAATGGAACGGTGCATTCCATCCCTCAGCTGATTTCTCTGCATCGCCAACAACCATCAAGATGAGAGATTGAATCCCGAAGCCGACCTGTACACCAAGACGGATTCTAGATCATGTGTTGCCGAAGTACCTGCGGAATGTGACAACTGCGCAACCTAGACAGGATGCCGTTCCTCGCGTGATGCAGGTTTTCCCTCTTTGCGTCAACAATTTAACTGGAAGCGACGTCTTTTCGGTGAATCCGGTCATGCCGTGAAAACAGTATTACAATGCCTAGGCATTCAAGCACCACAGTGGCCATATGGTGCCGCAAAAATATGATGTAATTGATTTTTTGTCATAACGGTTGAAACCTTTTTGGTTTACAATCCGGTCTTTTTTTCGAGCCGGTTGCGCAGTCTGCAACCATCGGTTTTGCCCCTAGTTGCCTTTTAACAGGCTGTTGATCGCGGCACAGCACAGATGCCGCACGTATGGAGACCCTATGCAAAAGCTTTTCGCTCGCTTGATGGTGTGCCTTGCTCTGGTTGCAATTGGCACACTGAATTCAGTGTCGTTTGCGCAAGCCCCGACCGACGCTGCCAAACCTGCTGAAGCCGCACCCGCAGCAGCCGCTCCCGCACCGGCAGCGAAACCCGCAGCAGCTTCCAAGTCGGAAGAAAACCCGTACGGCTTCAAGGCCATGTGGGAACACGGCGACTGGGTTGCCAAGATCACCCTCTTCATTCTGATCATCATGTCCATGGGCAGCTGGTACATCATGTTCACGAAGCTTTATGAATCCAGCAAGATCGTCCGCCAGGCCAAGACCGCAGAGCGGGATTTCTGGTCCGCCGGTTCAATCCGTGCAGGCGCCGACGCCCTGCCGGCCGACAGCCCGTTCCGATTCATTGCCGAGAAGGGCCTCGAGGCTACCCAGAAGCACACCGGCATCCTCGGTCAGATCGACCTGGCCACCTGGATCTCGATGGGTATTTCGCGTGCTATCGACAATGTCCAAAGCCGTCTGCAAGACGGTCTTGCCTTCCTCGCCACCGTAGGTTCCACCGCGCCGTTTGTGGGTCTGTTTGGTACGGTTTGGGGCATCTACAATGCGCTCGTGAAGATCGGCGTCTCCGGACAGGCATCCATCGACAAGGTGGCCGGCCCCGTCGGCGAAGCGTTGATCATGACAGCGCTAGGCTTGGCTGTTGCCGTGCCGGCAGTACTCGCCTACAACTTCATCGTCCGCAAGAACAAGACCAGCCTTGACCAGGTCCGCGCATTCGGCTCTGACGTGCATGCAGTGTTGCTGGCATCCGCGAACAGCAAGAAGTAAGGTCCTGCCATGGCCATTCAAATCGGCTCATCCGAAGGCGATGAGGAACTGAACTCCACCATCAACACGACTCCCCTCGTGGATATCATGTTGGTGCTGCTGATCATCTTCCTCATCACCATTCCGGTCGTGACGACCTCGGTGAAGGTGCAATTGCCCCTTGAGAAGAACGCCCTGCGCGAAACCAAGCCCGAGAACATCATCCTGTCCATCAGTCCCCAGGGGCAGGTGTATTTCTACGATGCCCGCGTCAAGGACATGGAAGACCTCAAGGACAAGCTTCGTCGGGCGAGAGATCTTGCCAAGAAGACTGACAAGCCACAGCCAGAGGTCCATATCCGCGGAGACATGTCTTCGGTCTACGAACCGGTGGGTCGCGCCATTCTGGCCATCCAGGAAGTTGGCCTGACCAAGGTCTCCTTCGTGACTGACCCCACCAACCAATAGTCGGCAGTGGAGCGGCATACGCCGCTTCCTGCCGGAACCCGGAGAATCATCATGGGTATGAACGTAGGTACAGGCGGTGGCAATTCAGATGCCGAGCCGATGATGGACATCAACACCACGCCGTTGATCGACGTGATGCTGGTCCTGATCATTATGCTGATCATCACCATCCCGGTCCAGCTGCATTCGGTGAACATGGAAATGCCGGTGGGCAAGCCTCCCAACATGCTTGAGAAGCCGCAGGAAGTTCGTGTTGACATCGACGAAACCGGACAAATTTTCTGGAATGGCACACCGGTAGACAAGCCTACGCTGGATGCCAACATGATCGAAACGGCGGCGATCATCCCGCAACCCAACATTCTCATTCGCCCGAACAAGGTGGCTCGGTACGAGCCGGTTGCATTCGTCCTGGCCAATGCGCAACGTCGGGGATTGAACAAGATGGCCATCATCGGCGGCGAGCAATTCCGCTGATCGGCCCTGTTGACCCTGTTTGCCGCATCCGTGCGTTGAACCGGGCATGCAGAGAAAGTACATAGGCTGGAGACCTGTTAATGAGTTCTGCCAAATTAGATTCCGAAGGCTCGATCGTGATGTCGGGTTGGGCGCAGCAGCAGCGCAACCCCGGCAAGCACCTCACCGGCATCATCGCGGTCAGCCTGACCCATGGCTTGGCCTTTTGGCTGATCATGAGCGACATGGGTCAGAAGTTCGTCAAAGCCGTGGCGCCTACAGCGCTCGTGGAAGTTATCCTTCCGCCGGAGCCGCCGCCGCCGCCGCCCAAGCCGCCTGAGCCACCGAAACAAAAAGTGGATACCCCGCCGCCGCCGCCCAACTTCGTGCCCCCGCCCGAAGTACAGAACGTCGTCACCACGGCGCCGGTGATCGAGGCCGTGCGGACACCGCCACCACCGCCTCCGGTCTACGTGCCGCAGCCGCCCGCACCTGTGCAACCCCCGCGTCCCGTGGGACCACGCGGCTTCGGCTCCATCAGCAACCGGGCAGCCTGCATCGCGGCTTTCAGGGCGTCATTCCCCCGGGAAGCACGGCGCTCGCAGACGGAAGGTTCCGTGACGATCCTCGCGAAGATCGGTCCGGACGGTCGTGTACTGAGCGCTGAAGTCACGGCATCCAACCCGCGGCGGGTGTTTGATCGCGCCGCCTTGAATGTTCTCAACTCAGGCTCCTGCAAGTTCGATACCGATACCGCGGCTTATGACTGGCAGGCGGAAATCTCCTACAAGCTGTCTGGAGAGGAAGCCGAGTAATCACCTTGGTTCACACGTGTCCCGCAAACCCCGCCCCGTGCGGGGTTTGTTTTTTGTGGCAGTAATCTGTCAACCGGCACCAGAAAGGCAAGCGAAAGCTCTCGGCACAGAAACCCTTGTTGGCAGCTGTTGCGTTCAATAACGACCGGCAGCCAATTCAGGGAAACGTCCATGCATTCTGCAAACCCCGCAGTCGACGGAACAACGATCATGTCCAGCTGGGCACTGACGCAGCGCAACCCGGACAAACGCGCAACCGGCCTCATTGCCGTCACGATTGTCCATGGACTGATCCTCTTGCTGGTCCTGAACAGCAAGGTCAATGTCATCCCTGTCTTCCCGGCGCCCGTCCCTGTGCAGATCAGGCCACCGCAAGAGCCGCCCATGCCAAAGCCTGCAACACCGCTGAAGCAAAGCAAACCTGAACCCGCAAGCGAGCCCCGGACATTTGTGCCGACGCCAGAAGTCCCGCCTGCAATGAATTCAGCACCGACAGAGATTTACACTTCTGAATTGCCCACCGAGGTGTTTGCCCCGCCGGAACCGCCTGCAATCATTGCATCGCTCCAATCGGCAGATCCGCGCGGATTTGGATCAATCTCCAATCGCGAGGCATGCATCGCCGCGTTTCAAGAGTCATTTCCGCGAGAAGCACGTCGATCGCGCCAAGAAGGGAGGGTCACGCTACGGGCCAAGATAGGGCCTGATGGTCGCGTCCTCGGTGCTGAGGTTATCGCGTCCCACCCAAGGAGAGTATTTGATCGCGCAGCGCTAGCCGTGTTGAATTCCGGTATCTGCAAGTTCGACGTCGACACCGCCGACTACATTTGGCAAGCTGAAATTTTGTACAGGCTTCAAGGTGAATCGGTCGACTAGGCACGCTATCAGGGACTCGCAGAATCGCCGCTGCAGCGGCGTTCAGGCATCGGTGCAATGCATGGCCTCATGAGACAAAGCTGCGCTTTCGCTACAATGCCACGCCATGCAAACCTATCTCGACCTGATGCGCCATGTGCTGAACCACGGCACCCAAAAGACCGACCGCACCGGCACCGGCACGCTGTCTGTATTCGGTCATCAAATGCGCTTTGACCTGAGCCAGGGCTTCCCGGTGGTCACCACCAAGAAGCTGCATCTCAAGTCCATCATTCACGAATTGCTGTGGTTTCTCTCTGGCGAAACCAATGTCCGATACCTCAGGGACAACGGCGTGTCGATCTGGGATGAGTGGGCGGACGCCGAGGGAAACCTCGGGCCCGTCTATGGCTATCAGTGGCGGTCGTGGCCGACGCCGGATGGTCGCCACGTCGACCAGATCACCGACGTCATCCGCCAGATCAAATCCTCACCCGACTCCCGCCGCCTCATTGTGTCTGCCTGGAACGTGGCAGATATCCCGCGCATGGCACTGGCACCGTGTCATGCATTTTTCCAGTTCTACGTGGCCGACGGCAAGCTGTCGTGCCAGTTGTACCAGCGTAGTGCCGACATCTTCCTTGGTGTGCCCTTCAACATCGCCTCCTATGCCTTGCTCACCAAAATGATTGCGCAGGTGTGTGACCTGGAAGCGGGAGAATTCATCTGGACCGGCGGCGATTGCCATCTGTATCTCAATCACCTCGACCAGGCGCGCGAACAATTGTCGCGCTCGCCGAGGACATTGCCGACGATGTGGATGAATCCCGCCGTGAAGGACATCTTTGCATTTCGTTTCGAGGATTTCCGCCTGGACAGTTACGATCCCTGGCCCGCCATCAAGGCGCCGATCGCGGTCTGACCTTGACTGCCATGTCCCTCATCGTTGCGTATGACCTCAAGCGCGGCATTGGCAAGGACAACGGCATGCCGTGGCATCTGCCCGGCGAGCTCGCCCACTTCAAGCGCACGACGATGGGCAAACCGGTGATCATGGGACGCCATACTCACGAGTCCATTGGCCGTTTGCTGCCGGGCAGGCGGAACATCGTGGTCACGTCTCGAGGCGTCCAGACGCCAGGGGCAGAAGCGGCACCGAGCCTTGAAGCCGCGCTGGCCCTGTGCGCGGGCGCCGCTGAAGTGATGGTGATTGGCGGCGGCCAGTTGTATCGTGCTGCGCTGCCGCGCGCATCGCGAATATTCGCAACCGAGATACAGGGAACGTTTGATGCCGACACCCACTTCCCGGTGCTCGACCCGTCGTGGACAGAAGTCAGCCGCACCCGCCAGGCGGCCGATGCGAAAAACGCCTGGGCATTCGACGTGGTGTTGTTTGAACGGGCGCAGCACTGACGCCTGAGTAACTGCCCGACGCTTTCCGCGAATACTCCTAGTCCTCGTCGTGGGACAGCTTGAACTTCGCAGCCAGCTGCGCCTGAGTGGCTGCTGACACCGGTGCGTAGTGGCTGAACTCGATCGAATAGCTCCCCTGCCCGCCGGTGATGGCGCGAAGGCGCGTGGAAAAGTCTGCCAGCTCTGATAGCGGCACCTGCCCATTCACCTGTGCGCCATCCACGCCCACCGAGTCGGTCCCGGTGACATGCCCGCGCTTGCCCGCAAGGTCGCTGGTCAGGTCGCCGACGAATCGCTGCGGCGCGGTCAGCGTGATGTTCACGATCGGCTCAAGCAGGATGGTGGACGCCTTCAGGATCGCGTCGATAACGGCCTTTCGACCCGCCGACACGAATGCGATTTCCTTCGAGTCCACGGCGTGGTGCTTGCCGTCATACACGATGACTCGCATATCGGTGACGGGATAGCCGGCGATCACTCCGTGTTGCAGGGCCTGCTGTACGCCCTTCTCCACTGCCGGAATGAATGCGGTCGGAATGACACCACCCTTCACCTGGCTCAGGAACTCGATGCCCGATCCGCGCGGAAGCGGCTCCACTTTGAGAAACACCTCACCGAACTGTCCGGCACCGCCGGTCTGCTTCTTGTGTCGACAATGCCCTTCTGCGAAACGTGTCACGGTTTCACGGTAGGGAATCTTCGGTGGTTGCGTGGTCACCTCTAGCTTGTACTGCTGCGACATCTTCTCCAGCTTCGTGCGCATGTGAAGTTCGCCGAGACCGCGAATGACCGTTTCATTGGTGGTGGCATGGCGTTCCATTACAAAGCAGGGATCCTCCAGCTCCAGCTTGTGCAGCACGTCAAAAAGGCGCTGCTCGTCGCCCTTCTTCTTCGTCTCGACCGCAATGGCATGCATCGGCAATGGGAACTCCAACGGCTTCAAGTGAATGTGATCCTCATCATGCGAGTCATGCAGGACGCTGTCGAAGGTAATCTCCTCCACCTTGGCGACTGCACCGAGATCGCCCGGTACCAAGGCGTCGGTCTCCACATACTCCTTGCCCTGCAGCACATACACATGGTTCGCCTTGAACGCCCGCCGGCCTTCACCGACAAACAGTTGCGTGTCGCGCGTGATGGTTCCCTGATGCACGCGGAAGATGCTCACTTTGCCGACATAGGGATCCATCACCACCTTGAACACATGCGCCAGCACGTGGCGCGAGGGGTCCGGCTCCGCATGGAACTCCTCCGCGTCCGGTCCTTCTCCTTTGAGAAAAGGGGGCGGATTGCCCTCCGTCGCGTTCGGCGCGAGGCCGGCGAGAATGTCCAGAAATTCCGACAGCCCGGCCCCGGTCTTGGCTGAGGCGAAACAGACGGGAATGAGATGTCCCTCGCGCAACGCCTTCTCGAATGGCGCGTGAAGCTGCTGCGGTGTCAAAGCCTGTCCCTGCTCAAGGTAGAGCGCCATCAATTCCTCATCGACCTCGACCACCTGATCAATGATGCGCGAATGGGCATCGGCGACGGACGAAAAGTCGGATTCGCCGTCCGGATTGAAGAAGCAATCCACCACGCGGGTACCACGCCCCGCCGGCAGATTCATCGGCAGGCACTCCTTGCCGAATACGTCCTGGATGCGTTTGATGAGGGCCTGCAGATCAACATTGTCGCCGTCAATCTTGTTGATGAGAATCATGCGACAGAGGTTGCGCTTTGCCGCCCATTGCATCATTCGCTGGGTGTTGAGCTCGATACCGTTCTGGGCATTGATGACGACAACCGCCGTGTCGACTGCAGCCAGCGCGCTGATGGACTGGCCCGCAAAATCCGGAGCCCCTGGCGTATCGATGAGATGCACATGAATGCCCTGCCAGGGAAAGTTCACCAGCGAGGATTGCAGGGAGTGTCCGTGGGACTTTTCCAGCGGATCGTGATCGCTGACGGTACTGCCGCGCTCAATGCTGCCTGGTGTGGCGATGGCACCACTCTTCGCTAGCAGGGCCTCGGTCAGCGTGGTCTTGCCGACGCCGCCATGCCCGACAAGGGCCAGCGTATGGATGGACTCAGTCGCGTACTTGGGCACGGCGCACTCCTCATTCGCCGCGAACCCATGCGGCAGTGGTTGTCGATGACGGCCGGAAGCTGTTGGAACTTGTGTGTTGCAGGGATCGCGGGAAGCGGGGGCACCCAGGGGTTGTTGTCACCCTTTCAAGTTGTCGCCCTTGCAAGCTGTCGCCCTTGGACACAGCTTAAACCCGTCGCGGAAATCGCTCAAGCGGCAGCGTTCGATAGGGATGCGAGGCGGGAGGCGGAAGAAGTGTCGGACAGCTCTGCAGGCTTCAGTGCGAATATTCGCAACCCTCCGAAAAGCGTGGCGATTGCTGGCTCCGCCGGCTACTGCGGGCTATTTGCTGCGACTCGACGCGCGCGCCTTGGGCTTGGTGGGTTGCGACGGCTCGGGCTTCATTGCCTCGCGTGCGGCCGCCTGAAACTGCTCGCCCGCCTGATTCATCAATTGCCAGGCCCACATTGCTGGATTGGCAGCCGGGTCGGCAGCGGCCTCTGCCTTGGCAGGTTCTTTCGCAGGCGACATCAACACCTTCTGATACTCCAACGTCTGGATGGACAGTTGCAGCATGCCGAGGTTGGCCTTGAGCCAGTGCTCGACACTGCGCAAATCGGCAATCTTCTTGTCGATCTCCTTCACGTCCAGCGGCGGAAAAAACAGGCTTTGAAAGGAGTGGCCGCCCGGGTTGGCCATCTTCTGCATGAGCTCGAAATAGTCCTGCGGTGACACCGGCTTATGCGTGCTGGGATTCTGGCTCATGAGCGATTGTCCGCAATGAATTGGCGAATCCTCGGATACACCATCTCGCGGTACTTGCGCCCGCTGAAGATGCCGTAGTGGCCCACTCCCTTGGCGAGAAAGTGCTGCTTCCTCGATGCCGGCAATCCGGTGCAGAGGCCCTGCGCCGCCTCAGTCTGGCCGTGCCCGGAAATGTCGTCCAGCTCGCCTTCAATGGTGAACAGAGCGGTCTTGCGAATATTCGCAGGCTCCACCAACTGGCCCGCAACCTCCAGTGTGCCCTCTGCCAGTGAATGATCATGGAACACGCGCTTTACCGTATCCAGGTAATACTCGGCGGGCAGATCCATGACGGCGTTGTATTCGTCGTAGAACCGTTTGTGCGACTCCGCGCTTTCACCGTCGCCCTTGATGAGATCCTCGTAGAAGTCCTGGTGCGAGTCGAAGTGGCGATCCGGATTCATGGCAACGAAACCCATCCATTGCAGGAAACCCGGATACACCTTGCGCATCGCGCCTTCGTATTTGTTGGGCACCCGCTGAATGAGATGGCTCTCAAACCAGGCGATAGTGTGTTGCTTGGCAAACGTGTTCACCTGGGTCGGGCTGCGGCGCGTGTCGATCGGCCCGCCCATCATGGTCATGGTCTTGGGCTGGACTTTCTCGTTGTCCGTTGCAGTGAGCGCCACGGCCGCCAGCACAGGCACCGTCGGTTGGCACACCGACACCACATGCACTGCCGGTCCCAATGTGCGAATGAATTCCCGGACATAGGCGACATAGTCATCAAACCGGAATGGTCCTTTGATGACGGGCACCTCGCGGGCATCTTTCCAGTCGGTGATGTAAACATCATGGTCCGACAACATGGTCCGAACCGTATCGCGCAGCAGCGTGGCAAAGTGGCCGGAGAGTGGTGCCACCACCAGCACTACCGGCTGGGAACCGGGTTTCACCGCCGCGCTGTCTTTGGCGAAATGCGTCAGCCGGCAAAATGGTTTGTCCAACACCACTGACTCACTCACCGCCACCGCTTTTCCTGCAACCTGAACGCTGTCGATTCCGAATTCAGGCTCGCCATAGCGTTGGGTGAGCCGCAACATCAACTCGTAGCCTGCCATGTACTTCCGTGACTGCGGCAGGTATGACAGCGGACTCAATGGATGGCTGTACGCATCGCTGGCCAACTCAGCCCAGATCCGCCAAGGCTCCAAAACAGCTCGTTGCATTTCATGTACTTGATAAAGCATGCATTTCTCCGATGAACCTGTTCAGTTTACCTCATGCGGCAGCGCAACAATACTGCCCAGGCCCGGCCCCAAATCTACGGGCTCCAAGAATCGTGTTCTCATTGCGAATTATTCATCTGTCGTTCACAGCTGTCCGACCATCAGTACAACACTTGCACAACGTATTCTCTTCACATTGCACGCAACCCGACACCCATGACCTATCCCGCTATCGAGCCCTATCGCACTCAACGCCTTGCGGTGGATGCCGTGCACAGCCTGTATGTTGAAGAATCCGGCAACCCGGCCGGCATTCCCGTCGTGTTTCTTCACGGCGGGCCGGGTTCGGGCGCGAGCCCAGCCCACCGCCAGTTCTTCGATCCTTCCGCATACCGCATTGTCATTTTTGATCAGCGCGGGGCCGGCCGATCCACGCCGCACGGCTGCATTGACCACAACACGACCGACCATCTCATCAACGATCTGGAACAGCTCCGGCAGACCCTGGGGATCGATCAGTGGCTGGTGTTCGGCGGCTCCTGGGGTAGCACGCTGGCGCTCGCCTACGCCATCCGACATCCGGAACGCTGCCTCGGCCTCGTGTTGCGCGGCATTTTTCTGGGTCGACCTGCCGAGCTTGAGTGGTTCATGAGAGGAATGGGTCAAGTTTTCCCCGAGTATTGGGCAGCCTGGGTGAACTTCCTTCCCGAGTCAGAACGCGGCAACGTCTGCGGCGCCTACTACACATTGCTGAAGGATCCGGATCCAGCCATTCACCGCCCGGCTGCACGCGCCTGGAGCGCCTACGAAGGGGCCTGCTCCACCCTGCGTCCCAATGCCGATGTCGTTGCCAATTTCGCGTCAGACCGCGTTGCACTCGGGCTGGCGCGGATCGAGGCTCATTACTTCTTCCATGACTTCTTCATGCCGCCGGGCCATCTGCTGGATGGCATTGCGAATATTCGCCATCTACCGTGCACGATCGTGCAGGGCCGCTACGACATGGTATGTCCCTTCGTGTCCGCGTTTGACTTGAAGCAGGCGTGGCCAGAGGCCCACCTTGTGGTCATCGACGATGCTGGCCATTCGGCTTTCGAGCCCGGCACGCGGGCAGCACTGGTTGCCGCCACGGATCAGATGAAGATCCGACTTACAGCCTTGTAGCCAGCTTTCGCAGCGGGTCAGGCTGGTCAGGAACTGGCGATGAGTGCCGTCACATCGCTCGCGTATCCGCGGAGCTTGCGTTGCAGGTGGACACGTTGTCCCGGTGAGGCCTTGGCCAGCACGCTCGCAAACAGCGCAGAACTTCTCTGACGCCACGCCGAGTTGGTCGCCTGATACGCAGGATCGCGGCCTACCTCTGGCGTGAACAGTATGGTGCGCAGGCGGGCAACAAACTGAGGCTTCGGTGGCGGATTGCGCAACAGCGCCAGAAATTCGCGCTGGAGACGTCTGCGGTCAGCGAGCCGTTGCTCATCCGTGCTGGGGATGTTCGCGAGACCAGTACGCACCAGCCCCTTTTGCTCGGCATCAAGGCCGCCAAACCAGTTTTCAAGATTCTTGACATACCTGTCAACGCGGTCCTTTTCGCGTCGCGCAGCCGGCTGCCGCATGCGCTCGGACTCGAACTTCTCGTTGTCGCGCTGGAGCTTGTCCTCGATGGCCTTCACCTGATCCGGCGAAAGCGTAAGCAAAAGTTCCACCATGTCCGGCAACGCCTGCTCACCCACGCGGTTCGCGAACCGGCGGCCGTCCTCATAGAGCTGCTGGATATCCTCTGGCGCCACGGGCCGTTCCACCTTGCGCGCAGCGTCTTCCAGTACCCGCGAATATTCGGGCAGCTCGCTCCGGCGATGCCAGACATGCAGCCGCGAGATGCTTTCCCTGAATCGCACTTGCTGCACATCATCCAGGCTCACATAGTCGTCGATGTACCAGGACGCCAGCGGCACGGCGTTGTTGTAGGCCAGGCCGGCAACACTGCAAGCGGCGGCCAGCAGCAACACTGCCCCCATCGCGAATATTCGCATCACCAACCGGCTGCGTTCATTACGGCATGTCAGCATGTCGCAATCCTCCCATCCCTCGAATTTTCAATCGAGCCATCATGCCGTGGCCCAGTGCTCACCAGACAATCGCCTTCCTGTCGCGGAAAAAACTCCCGCTTGGCCCGGTGCTGGGCAGCAGAGCCAGCCAGACTGCGGTCTCAGCACCGTCCTCAACGCTTCGATCTGCATTCGGCCCGCCCATGTCGGTCTTGACCCAGCCCGGGCTGACAGCATTCACCAGAATGCCGGTCCCCTGCAGCTCGGCCGCCAAGGTCCGGGTCAGCGCATTGAGCGCCGTCTTCGACAATCGGTAGCCCGGCAGTCCTGGACCCATGCGCTCCAACTGGCCCAAACCACTGGAGACATTGACGATACGGCCGGAACCCACCTTTTTCATCATCGGCACGAAGGCCTGGCACATGCGCACTGCACCGATGATATTGATCTCGAATATTTCCCGGAATTGTGCAGGCGGCGTTTGCAGCAGTGAGCCGTCGCGTGCCTCGGGCATGATTCCCGCATTGTTGACCAGGATGTCGCATTGACCGAACTCTGCCGCAACGGACTGTGCAAATGCCGCTACGCTGGCGTCGCTCGCAACATCCAGAGGCGCTGACAGCACCTGGGCTGAATCCGGCTTTACGTCTGCCAGCAACTGCTGCGCAGCCTTGCGTCCCTGTTCCACATCCCGGCTTCCCAGCATGAGGGACACGCCTTCCTTCAGCAGTTGTCGGCCGATTTCCAGGCCCAGCCCGCGATTGCCACCACTGATTACCGCCACTTTGCTTTTTGGCAAAATATAGCTCCGTAAGTAGGTTGCTGATCATTCCCCACTTGCCGCGTCGGTCGTGCCGCGCTATTGGTCTAGTTGGTGCCCATGATAATGGCTTGGCCGGAATCGAGCATGAGGCGGAGGCAGGACCAAGCGATGGGTAGCGGGAAGGCGATAGTCATCGGGGCGATTCGACTGACTAGACTGACTATATCCGGTCCGCTGGTGGCCTAGCCGGAGTCCAGCGGCGCAACCACGCCATTGATCATCGTTGACCCGCAATCCCCCGCAACGGCCCGGTAGAGCGTTTGCAACATTCCAGCTGTTGCACCCCAGATGTATCGGCCCTGCCAGGGGATCGCATGGTAGGTGCGCATGCGCCCCTTGAACATGGCGGTCTCGAGCCTGTGATTGCGCGGGTCGAGCAGGAAAGCAAGCGGCACCTCGAACACTTCGGCCACCTCGAACGCGTCAAATGAATAGCCGTCTGAAGCCGGCGGGGTGTTGACCCATCCGACAACCGGCGTGACGACAAAACCCGTCCCGGTTCTGTAGTCAGGGAGATGGCCAATCACGTCGATTGCCCGGGCAGCCAGGCCGGTCTCTTCCTCGGTCTCCCGCAAAGCGGTATGCGCGGCATCACGATCGCCCGGATCGCGCCGACCACCGGGAAAGCTGATCTGTCCCGCGTGATCTTTGAGGTGAGCGGTACGCTGGGTGAACAGCACCATCGGTTCTGCCCGCGCCAGGATACCGATCAACACTGCCGCTGGCGTTAGCGACCGACCGGTCTGCATTTGTGACAGATCGCCGTCATCACTGAACCCGCCACCCGGTACATGGCCCAGAGCGAGGCGGCTCGACAATTCTTCTCGAGTCAGCACGGCAACTGGGCTAAACTTTTGCTCATCGTAGAAGTCTATCAGCCCAGCACCGCCAGCCAGCCGACCAGCCCAACATGATTCTTTATACCTACTTCCGCTCTTCCGCCGCTTTTCGGGTCCGTATCGCGCTCAAGCTGAAAGGCATTGACGCAGAGTTGCGCTCGATCAACCTGCTGACCAACGAAAATTGGCAAGCTGGGTATCTTGGGATCAATCCGCAAGGCTTTGTACCTTTCCTCATTGACGGAGACGTGCGCTTGTCGCAATCCATGGCCATCATCGAGTATCTCGAAGAGACCCGGCCCGCACCGGCGCTGTTGCCCCACTCGGCCACCGATCGCGCCTTTGTGCGCGGCATTGCCAATCTCATCGCCTGCGACATCCATCCGTTGAACAACAAACGCATCATGGACTATCTGGAACATCCACTGGGACAAGACAAGACTGTTCGGAGCAACTGGTATCAGCACTGGATCCGTGAAGGCTTCGATGTGCTCGAGAACCAACTTGTCGCGCGTCACGGCGACACCTTCTGCTTCGGCAATACGCCGACGCTGGCGGATATCTGCCTCGTGCCACAGGTCTTCAATGCCCAGCGATTCAAGGTGGACACTTCTCGCTATCCACGCATCATGCAAATTTTTGACTCGTGCATGCAGCTTGATGCCTTCGTTGCAGCGCAACCATCCAGACAACCTGATTCAGTCTGATGGCGCATGCATCGTCACAGACCTATCCCCGGAGAGTCACCATGACGTATTTTTTGCGATTTGCCCACTCCCTGCTTGGGCTCGCGATGCTCGCAACAATGCTTGCCACATCGACTGATGTACGGGCCCAGTCTTTCAGCGGCGCGCTTTCCGGTAGTTGGTGGAATGCTGATCGAAGCGGCGAGGGGCTCATGGTCAGCTTCGAATCCGCAGGCGGACAGAACTACGCAGTCGTCGCGTTCTTCACCTACACCGGCACCGGTGCCACGTCGTGGATGACCGGCGGCGCCACGTATGCCACCGGCGCGACGTCGGTCGCTATCCCGGTGATCACCGGCACCGGGGCGAGATTCGGTGCGGCATTCCGCGCCGGGGATGTGCAACGTACGTCGGCAGGCACCATCACACTTGACTACGTTTCCTGCACGCAGTTGCGTCTGCGCTACTCCGGCACTGAATCTCTCACTCTTGACCTCACCCGGGTACTCGGCCCGTTGAATGGCGTGGCCTGCACTTCCACACCTGCCCAGGCCTCGCAGAAGGACATCACGCTGCGTCAGGTCGCAGGGAGCACTGGCCAGACCGGGCTGCCACTCACCGGACGCTCGCTACCCGCCATCACCGACCCGCTGCCTGCATTGGGAAAACTGCTGTTTTTCAGCAAGACGCTCAGTGGCAACCTCGATACGGCCTGTGCATCGTGTCATCACCCTGGCCTCGGCGGCGCGGATGGCCTCTCGCTGTCGATTGGCACGGGCGCAGTCGACCCCGCAGTCATGGGCCCGGGTCGTCGCCTGCCTTCTGGCGGCGTCAGCACGGCACGCAATGCCAACACTTTTTTCAATATCGGCCTGCTGGACCATGGGCTCTTCTGGGATTCGCGAGTGGAAAGCCTCACCAAGATTGCGGGACGCAATGGCGCGGGCAGCGGCATTCGCACACCGAGTTCCGTACTCGGCGTGGCCGATCCGAATGCCGGAACAACGCTGCCTGCCGCGCAGGCCCGCTTCCCGGTGACCTCCGTGACCGAAATGCGCGGCACGTTGTTGACTGGCAGCAATGACGACACGCTGCGCGCGCACCTGGCTGCACGACTCGGAAACTACGGCACTGGCGCCGGCCAGCTCGCCGCCAGCGCGTGGCTGGACCGCTTCCGCACTGCCTTCGCACGACCAACGGGCACTGCGGATGAGCTCATCACGTTCAACAACATTGCTCTTGCCATTGCGGAGTATCAGCGCTCGGCCACCTTTGTGGATACGCCCTGGTCGCGATTCCTGCGCGGCGATTCGACGGCCATCAGCGAAGAGGCCAAGGATGGCGCATTGCTCTTCTTTCGCACGCCGCAGCAGCGTGGCGCAGGCTGCGTGCTATGCCATACGGGCGATGTGTTCACCAATGAACGGCATCATTCCATCGGCTTTCCGCACATCGGCCCGGGCATAGGTGACGGCACGGCTGCATCCGAGGACTTCGGTCGCGGTCGCGAGACGCAAGCGACCGGCGATCGCTACAAGTTCCGCACGCCCTCACTCCTGAACATCGAGTTGAGTGCGCCATTTGGCCATGCCGGTGCCTATGCGGATCTCACTGCAGCAGTCGCGCACTACATCGCGCCGGATGCCACGCTGAACGACTTCCTGTCCCAGCAACGCTGGTGCAGCCTGCCGCAATTCCAGAATGGTGCCACGTGCACGGACACGGCAACCGTGACCCGGAACAGTCAGGCAGCACTGGCCAAGATGAAGGCGGATCAGGCCACCGACCCCCTGGACTCGATGCCGGTAATCAATACCGCCGTGGTGCCAGTGTCTTCGGCGAACCTGATTGTCGAATTCCTCAAGGCGCTAACCGACCCTTGCCTCAAGAGCCGGTCTTGCTTCGGACGCTGGATTCCGACGCCAGCGGAGGCGCCTGATAGCCATCAGTTGAACGCGACCGACGCCACGGGTCGTGCCTTGTAGGCGTTGCCCGTTGCGCTGATTCAGGCAGCCTGGAGATCCGAAGGTGTGAGCTGGCAGCCAAACACCCGCCAGTCACCATTGGACTGGCGTTCCATGCTGAACAGCGCGATGAGGACAGTGCCATCGCGGACCACGATCCGCATGGGCTGGATGACGTCATCATCAATGATCGCAGCCTCAAGGAATGCGGTGGATTGATTCCGCAGCAGAGGCTCATAGCCCTTGCGAACCATTTCGGCAAACGCATCTGCCCCGGGGAACTGACGCCGCACTTCCGGGGCCGTCATCGCGAATGCAGCGGCATTGTCTTCCGACGCCAGCGCCTTGATCTGTTGAGTGATCACAAGCTGAATGGCATTGCGGTCTGCCCGCGACAATGGTTTCGGTTGTGCCTGGGCTGCAGCGGTCGGCATCGTGAGGATGACTGACAGGCAACAGGCACCCACGAGGCTCATGCAACGATGTACAAATTGCCAACGGGTAAATGACATGTGAAGCATCCTCTGTTTCGTGGCGGCCCCGCATGTTCAATCGCGCCGGGCCCAATGCACGCATCCAACGTGACATCAAACGAACATCCAATGTACCCCATTCGCTACGTCCAAGTCGTGACGAGATCTGTCAACTTCGCGACCCGCCGCGGATCTGGCACTTGTCCGACGCTGACAGCCAGGACGCCGGACCCGCTACCGCTGAAAGAATCCGGAACCTTTTCCCGGGCCGGCCGCAATACTCTGCACACACACGCCAAACGATGATGCCGCTCACCGACCCCCAACCCGACTTCGACCTGCTGCGCAACCTGCGCAATGGCGACATGACCGCCTTGTCTGCGCTTTACCGCAAACACAGCGGGCCACTTTACCGGTTTGCGGTGCTGCAATGCGGCGGCGCAGACCAGGCACACGATATCGTTCAGGAGACGTTTCTTGCGCTGATGGATGCCAAGGGCAAGTTCGATCCCACACAGGGGAGCCTCGGCAACTATCTGTTTGGTGTCGCGCGCAATCTCTCCCGTCGGGCACTGGAACAATCGCGCCGCTGGGTTGTGGCAGAGATGGACAACGATACGGACATGGCGTGGGAGGACGGATCACCCCAGCCAATGGAACGAATGCTTGCACATGAAACCGCCGAGGCCGTGCGGACAGCGCTGGCCAAGGTGCCGCCGCACTTCCGCGAAGTCATCATCCTGTATGAGATGCACGACTTCAGTTACGCAGAGGCCGCGACAGCCTGTGGCATAGACATCGGCACCGTGCGATCCCGTCTGCACCGCGGCCGTGCGTTGTTGGCCAAGGCATTGTGCCGAGCTGGCCTGGCCGACACCAAAAATTCCGATTCAAACCAAGCTGCCTTGCAGAAGGAGGCATGACATGACCCCCATACTGAAACCCCTTCCCGGAGAGCTGCCGCCAGACCAGGCTGCTCTACTCGATCAACATCTGGACAGCTTGCGTTCAGCAACCGCCGATCTCGCGCCGCGTGTCGCGCTGGAGGCTGACCTGCTGAAGCAATGGCAGCGACGCTCACGCCCCGGTGTGTTCGCATGGCTGACGGGGCAGCCGCACAAGACCGAAGGTGGATTTGCCGGATTGGGTCAATTTGGCGTCCCGACCGCCGCGCTGGCGCTGTCTCTGGGCTTCGCTGGCTGGATGTCGTTTGCGCCACTGCTCGGCCAGGCGCCCCGAGCGCCAGTCGATTCCGTGGTCAGTGCCCAGAGCGCTTCCGATGCACCCTTCATCGCACTGCAGCCGATGGAGCGAATCGCGATGGAACGCGATGCAACGATCGTGTCCACCACCTTCCCGCGTGCCCTGTTGGCCAATTACGGCATGCCCGTGAGCCCTGAACGGGCTGGCGAATCCGTGCGCGCGGACATGTTGCTGTCGAGCAGCGGCCAGCCGCTTGCGCTGCGGATCATTGAATAGCGTTGCCACCCTCTACCCGCACCTTTCCACATCGCAAAGACTCACTGGAGAATGACATGAACACCCACCCTACCCTCACCACACTGGCCGTTCTGGCCACCCTGCCGTTCGCAACCTTGTCCGCTGCCGCAGAGGCCCGCGCGATCGCGATGGTCGAACATGAGGTTGAACTCATCCAGGCTGGCGGGAACGTCACGGTCGAAGTCATCGGGCAGTTGGCGCAGGGCGATGAAGCGCGCAAGCACATTGAAGAGGCCCGCAAGCACGCGCAGCAGGCACGTGAACATGCCGGCAAGGTGCGTGAGGAGATCCGACTGCGCATGCCTGCCGACATCGTGCGCATGCCGGACACCTCCGGGCTGGCCGAAGCATTTGCCAATTCAGTGGCATACAGCTTTACGACGGGCAACGTGAAGTCGGTCAAGAACGCACCCTACACGGGCGAAATCATCAACGAACGCATCCAGACGTTGGCCGACGGCAATCAGCTGGTGAAGAAGAGCAGCAACCGCGTCTACCGCGACAGCCAGGGTGCCACGCGGCAAGAGATCCTGGACAGCAGTGGCCAACTGAAGACAGTTCACATTCGCGATGCGGAAGGGACACGATTCGTTTTGACGCCATCAAGGAAGTCTGCACTGAAGATTGCTTCCCCAAAGAACCTCATCCATGCCAAGACAGGGCTCTTGTCCGGCAAGTCCGGCAAGGACTCGGACGCGACGCTGGTCATCAAGCGGAGCGAGAAGGGCGAAACGGTCGTCAATTCGACTGAAAACATCATCGTCAAGCGAGTCGATGGCGACGGCAAGGAAAAGCGCGAAGAAATTCGTGTGCAGGTCGGCCCGCGCAACTTCGCCTTCTCCGGCAACGAGGGCATGGCAGCACTTGGCAAACTTGGCGAGCTGGGAGAGCTCTCCCACCTCTCCGAACTCGCCACGATGGGTGATGCATTCAACGCTGCCGGCGATGCCTTTTCCATGGCATGGCGCCACGGCGAGCCCAGCTTCGTGCGCATGGACAAAAGCTATGAGCGCACCACAACCAGTTTGGGCAGCAAAAGTTTTGACGGTGTGATTGCAGAAGGCAAGATGGTGAGCTACATCATTCCCACAGGCAAAGTCGGCAATGCAAAGCCGATCACTGTCAGCTCGGAGACCTGGTACTCGCAAGATCTGCAGATCACGGTTTACTCAAAACACAGTGACCCGCGCTCTGGCGAGGTGATCTATCGCGTGGCCAACCTGAAGCGCGGCGAACAGTCCACGGACCTCTTCCGCGTCCCGGCTGACTTTGAGGTCACGGACCCGATGGCGAAGCTGACTGGTGCGATCAAAATCGAACGAACTGAAAAGAAGTGACGCGGCGCAAGCCCGCAAGGTGTTGAAGTGGAGAGAAGTGCAGTAGAGAAGTAGTAAAGCAGGCGGGCCGCGGAAGGACTCTCCGCGGCCCATTTTTCGACCCGCAGGCTTCAGTCGCCAGCGGAAGCAGCGTCGAAGCCGCTCGCTGTCACCCGCTTGCGTCTGCCCGAGCGCCAGATCTGGCCGAAGCGATTGGTCTTTTCCTGCCAGGACATCTGCTCGGAGGCCATGGCCTCCATGAAGTCGGAGATGCGTCGTGACAACACGACCGTATACAGCGCCAGCAGTGTCGTCGGGATGAAGACGGCGATGAGGATCGCCATTTTGTTCCATTGCGATTGGTCGGCGTAACTGAAGATGTTCATGCCGAGGAAGCCCGTGACGATGGTTCCCACCATGCCGCAGGCGGACACCACGGTCAGGCGCATGGTGCTGTCGGCTTGCTTGCGCATGCGGTCGTTGTCGAGATACTGGTTGATGTCGTGCGACTCCTCCCGCACCTCTCGATAGATGTGATCGGTACCCAGCTCCTGACGCCAGCGCATGAAGAAATCGCTCGCCTGCACCTGATTCGAGATTTCATGAAACCAATAGCGATGATTGAAGCGCAGGAATATTTCCAGGGCCTGCCGCACGTTGCGCTTGAAGTCCTTCACCGACTCGATGTTATTCACGTCCAGCCGCTCCACCGCACGCGAGAAGCGGTTGGAGAATGACAGGAGTGCCGCTTTGTGGAAGTGTGCAATGAGTCCGATCTGGTAGAACGGATGACGGAAGTGACGTTTGAGATCACGACGGTCGTCGGAATACTTGGTGATCATCGCGAACGAGAGTCCCGCGAAAACATAGCGCGTGTTCATGCCACTCGTGGGATCGTGCCCATCCCAATAACGGTCGTAGCAGTTTTTCTGCTCGAAGTCGGCCAGAAACCCCTCCGCGTAAGGCAGCGTGTCAGAAGGTCCCCACTTTGCCGCGGAGCCGATGCGAATCACATCGCCGCGCGACAGGTTGCGCGGCTCATCAAAGGACAGGTACGACATCAGTGGAATGCGCTTGTTCTCGATCTGGAAATACTTGATCACGCCGCCCTTGCGATAGCTCGGCACCAGCGGCTGCAACAGATACTCCCAGTGCGATGCCAGCGGCGTCTGCCGCGCATTGCGCACCAGATCAAGATACTTGGTGCGATCCCCGTAGTCACTTTGTGCCAACACCTTGCCCGCCGTATCCAGAAAGGTCACGGCCTCGGTGCAATGCGCCCCCTGTGATGCAGACTCCCATGCCGGCGGATACGGTCGGCCAAAGCGGTCGAGCAATTCCACGGATTGCTCCAGCGACAGGTCATAGCCGAATACTTCGAATGCGAGGATGGCGATGTCGACGTCGTTGAAGAGATAAAGGCGCAGACGACCGACCTCCAGCTCAACAGGCTCCTGGCCGGATTGCAAGGTGACGCGAATATTCGCAATATCGTCGCGACGGAAGATGTGCATCGACGCCTGCGCTACTTTGCCGTCCTCACCCACGCCGTAGAGGAATCGCTGCACATAGGGCAGGAAGTAGACGAACTCCTCGTAACCCACTTCGCAGGATTCATCATCGATCAGCAGCGGATCGGCGACCTTCTTCCACGGCCCCGGGTTCTTGTTGAGAATGTCCCAATAGGCGGTGAACCCGGCATCGCGGTTGATGCGGCGCAGTTGCAACGGCCAGAGCAGGATCTGGTGGAATTCACGGACGGTCGTGTCGGTCATTGGGGCAGCGTACTCTTTTGTTCGGCTTGGTCTGCGCGCATTATCCCCTCACCATTGCCCGGCGGGAAGCGATAGAGGATGAAGCTCGCTTTGGTGCCGCCGTGATCACCGAGGTACTGGCGAAATACCTCATCCGATGGTCGGAACGTGATGCGGTCCGACTCCACACCATGCAAGTAGGCGTAGACGTGGAAATCATATGAGGCATAGCGCGCCGACTCGATCCCCTCGGGGAAGTGGCGGTGCGCGTACATGCGCTCGCGTCGCGTCGTCTCCTGGCCCGGCAGACCCCAGTGCGCAAGCGCAATATAGGCGACCTTCTTCTCGGTGAGGTAGGCGCGCAGTTCGCCCTTGGCCAGCCGATGCTGATAGTCATGGTTGTTGACCAGACCGTCCAGATTGATCACTCTTCGGCCCGTCCAGAATGACAGCGCACCCGAATCGGTGGATGCAAGGATATCGGCGGGCTGTGTCAGGTCCATGATTGGCTTGAACACCGGCGGTCCTGCAAACGCGACTTCACGTTTCGGCGGAAACGCCGCAACGGCCTGCCAAAGGCAGATCACCGCCAGCAGCGATGCGAATATTCGCGCCAAAGAGAAGGTGCTGCCGCGCACAGCGACGAGACCTAACCCTGCAAACATGGCGAACATCGAGCAGGCCAGCGGCATGGCGTAATACCAGACCTCGACGCTCTTCGACCACTTCTGGAACAGGGCAAAGTTGAGCAACTGTGACAATGCTGCGGCGATCATGCACAGGATGAGCCAGCGCTGTTCGGCACGCACGCCCTTCCGCCAGGCGACAAGTGCTGCGACCACGCACATGAACACGACCAGCAGCATGTTGGGATGGGTGAGCGTGTAGCCCAATCCATTCCATTCGAGAATCTGAAACTGCTCGCGAATCTGCAGCATGGATGGCTGCGGAACCGGAAAACTGGACTTCAGCGCGCCGCTGATGGGCTTCATGTGGCCCGTGGTGAACCAGGTGAACAGCGTGAAGCCGAGAAAGGTTACCCCCGTGATACCCGTTGCAATGGAGGCGTTGCGAAATCCCTGCGTGCGCAGCACGCATAGCAGCAACCAGGGCGTCACGAACACAACCGTGTCCAGCCGGGCGAGAAACATCGCCGACAGGCAGATGCCCAGCCAGATCGGCCGGCGCGCAAGCAGCGCTGCGATGGCGGCGCCGAACATCAACACCGCGAGCGTCGCTTCCATGCCCATTTCGAAGAGATGGAAGTATGGCCAAGCCAGCAGCAAGGCAATGCCGAGGAAGCCGGAAGCCAATGCATCATCGCGCCAACGCCAGGCCGCGCCGATGCAGCCGGCCACTGCAATCAGGCGGATGGCTGCCTCAAGCACACTGATCCCGAAGACCTGGGACACCAGACTGCCTGTGGTGCCTGCGATGGCGTAGTAGCCTACCAGCAACCATGCCCACAGCGGGTGAAATCCGTTGGTCGCGTTGAGACCATCCGCCGTGAAGAAACCCAGGTCGACGAAGTTTCGTGCGGCCAGCACGTAGTAGTAGGCGTCGTCGGAATGCAGCAGTCCATAGCCCCAAGAGGCATCGCGCAACAGTCCTGCCAGCTTCACGATTACCGCTGCCAGCAGCAGGAGAGCGGCCAAGTAGGGGGGCAGGCGGTCGAAGCCTTGCTTGATGGAAATGGGTAGGAAGGACATGTCTTGCGATGGGCTGGATGTTGGGCAAGCTGATGGGCTGGAGATTCGCTCCGAATCATACCGACCGACGGGGCGATCCGCCGGACGATCGTGGCAACGGCTGATAGCATGTTGGCCCATGACTTCCCCGCAAACCATCACATGAGCCCGTCGCCCAGTGTCGTGCGAGTGATCGACCTCGATGGCACGCTCAGACGGGGTGATGCATTTCTCGAAGGGCTGCTCCAACTCTTGTGCAAAAGGCCGCTGCTGGCACTCCATGCGCTCACATTGATCCTGACGCGTGGACGATCTGCAGCAAAGCACTACACCGCTGCGAATTCAGTCTTGCCGTTAGAATCTGCCAATCTTGAGCCTGCAGTCGTGCAATATTTGCGCGATGAGAAGCAGGCTGGTGCCACGCTGATCCTCGCAACCGGTGCAGCCCGGCCGGACGCGGATCGCGTTGCTGCCGCAGTGGATCTGTTCGATGACGTGCTGGCCAGCGAACCGGGCAGGAATTTCACTGGTCGGGTCAAGGCCCAGGCACTGGTTGCACGATTCGGCGAACGCAATTTTGACTACATGGGAGACTCATTTGCCGACATTCCTGTCTGGCGCCACGCACGCCGTGCCATCTATGCAGGCCGATCCAACATCGTGTGGTGGTGGCTGCGACAAATGCGCCCGGATGCGGAGAGGCTGGCTGTGAGCGGCCCGCGACTCACCGACTGGCTGGCAGCGCTCAGGATCACGCAATGGTCCAAGAATCTCATCCTGTTCGTTCCCCTGCTCGCTGCCCATCGGGTCGCGGAGGCCGGTGCCTGGACAACGCTGTTCATCGCTGCGCTGGCCATGTCGCTGGCGGCCTCGGCCATCTATCTCGTCAACGACTTGCTGGATCGGGAGCATGACCGCGCGCATTGGAAGAAGCGCAGTCGTCCCATCGCGGCCGGTCTCATCGATATCAAACCCGCGATCGCGGTGATCGCGGTCCTGCTCTGCGCATCCGCCTTGCTCGCCTGGCGCGTGAATGGCATGTTCCAGATCTGGCTGGGCCTCTACGCAGTGTTGGCGCTGGCCTACTCGCTCGGCCTGAAGCGCGTCGCACTGGTCGACGTGTTTGTGCTCGCCGCGCTGTATGTGATCCGCGTCATCGCGGGGGGCATGGCGGTCTCGGTGCCCGTGTCCAGCTGGCTGCTTGCCTTCTCACTTTTCTTTTTCTTGAGCCTCGCATTGCTGAAGCGGTATGCGGAGCTGTCGAGACTGGACCCTGGCACTGCTGCACCCGGGCGCGGCTACCGCACGGAGGATCAATTCATGATCGCCTCGCTCGGCCTCGCGGCGGGAATGATCTCGGCGCTCGTCTTCGCGCTCTACTTCGCGAGCCCGGACGCCACCCGCCTGTATCGCCATCCCGCCATCCTGTGGACCATCCTGCCGCTCGTGCTCTTCTGGATGAGCCGACTGTGGCTGCTGGCATCCCGACGGCAGATGGATGATGACCCGGTCGCGTTTGCACTATCCGACTGGCCCAGCCACGTCATCGGCGTCGCCGTGATCGCCGTGGTTCTGGCGGCAACCTGACCGTGCGCGCCGCGCCGGCCCAGACGTCCTGGGGAGGATTTCCACTCTCGGATGGGGCGCTCAGGACGCCGCACTGGCTGGATGAACTGCCGGGAGCGCTGAGCAGTGGCGCCCGGCTGCTGGCGGTGGGCAACGGCATGAGCTATGGCGACTGCGGGCTCAATCCGGCCGGTCCTGCGATCAGCACGCGCCGCCTCAATCGCATCCAGGCCTTTGACGCTGCAGCCGGCATTCTGCGTGCGGAGGCAGGCGCGACATTCGCCGACATCAACGCGCTGACCATCCCTGCCGGATGGTTGTTGCCGGTCACTCCTGGCACCCGTCACGTGACGCTCGGCGGTGCGGTCGCCGCTGTGTCCGAATTCGTTGAAGGCCATGGCAACCAACGAGCCCGTTTTTTCGGAATTGAGGACTTCATCGACCACGAAGCCGGGTTGAGTCGTGAAGCGTTCAGGTTGTTTTCCGATGAC
>JANNSU010000073.1:0-13342 GCA_031394355.1 Betaproteobacteria bacterium
GGGGGCTGGTTATTTGCTATTTTGCGCTGGTGCTATTTTTCCCAACGCAGGTGTTCGAATCCCGAGTCCCGAACCCCGAGCCCCGAGAGTCAGTCACGCGTCACGCGCAGCACCTCGTCCAGCGAGGTCACGCCGTCATTCACCCAGCGCAATCCATCTTCACGCAGGCTCAGCATCCCTGCCTTCTTTGCTGCCTTGGCGATGCTGGCTTCGGAAGCACCATCGTGAATCTGTTTGCGGATGCCGTCATCCACCGGCAGCAGTTCGTAGATGCCTGTGCGGCCCTTGAACCCATTCCATCCGCAGGCGGCACAACCTGACGGCGAATAGATGGGGAACAGTGACTCATTCAGGATGCCACGTTCAGTGTCGTCCGGCGTGTGCGGCGCCTTGCACTCGGGGCAGAGCTTCCGCACCAGGCGCTGCGCCAGCACGCCGATGAGCGTGGAAGAAAGCAGATAAGGCTCGACACCCATGTCCACCAGGCGCGTCACGGCACCGGCTGCAGAGTTGGTGTGCAGTGTCGCCAACACGAGGTGGCCCGTGAGGGAGGCTTGCACGGCAATCTGTGCCGTCTCCAGATCGCGGATTTCACCGATCATCACGACATCCGGGTCCTGGCGCAGGATGGCGCGGAGCGCGCGCGCGAAAGAGAGCTCGATCTTGTGATTGACCTGCGTCTGGCCGATGCCATCGAGGTCGTATTCGATGGGGTCTTCCACCGTCATCATGTTGCGCGTGCGGTGGTCGAGGCGCGATAGCGCGGCGTACAGCGTGGTCGTTTTGCCCGAGCCGGTTGGGCCGGTGACGAGCAGGATGCCGTGCGGTGCCTGGATCAGTTTGTCGAGCTGCGCAAGCGTTGGCGCGCTCATGCCGAGTCCATCCAGGGATAGGCGGCCCGCCTGCTTGTCGAGCAGACGCATCACCACGCGTTCGCCGTGGCCCGTGGGCAGCGTCGAGACACGCACATCCACCGGTCGCCCGGCGACGCGCAGCGTGATACGGCCATCCTGCGGTAGACGTTTCTCGGCGATATCGAGTTGCGACATGACCTTGACGCGCGACACCAGCGCGGCGTGCAGCGAGCGCTTCGGCTCTACCACATCGCGCAATGCGCCATCCACACGGAACCGCACCAGCGAGCGGCGCTCGAAGGCTTCGAGGTGAATGTCGGACGCGCCTTCCTTCACCGCTTGAGTGAGCAGCGCATTGACCAGCTTGATGATCGGCGCGTCGTTCTCGGCGTCAAGCAGATCAGTGATCTCGGGGAGCGACTGCGACAGCTCCGCGAGGCTCACGTCCTGACCCATGTCGTCAATGAGTTGCTCGGTGACGATCTCATCACCGGTATACGCGGCAGCAAGGCGCTTCTCGAACTCTTCCTTCGACAGCAGCACCGGTTTCAGCGGCTTGCCGGCCATGCGGCGCACTTCAGCGAGTGTGGAAGACTCCGGGTCCGGACGCAGCCAGACTTCGATCTCCGGGCCGTTCGCGCCGTTCATTTCGCGCGCGGCGATGACACCTTTGGCACGCGCGAAATGGTAGGGAAGGAGGCGGACGATGCGGGGGTCGAGTTGCACGGGCGGCGTCAGGTTGGACAAATCCATTACTTGCTGCCCGCCTTGGCGGGCTCGAGGTTGGCCTTGGGAGGGAGCTCAGGTCCCCCGATGGGGGCGAGCAGTCCCGAGTTGTCCTTGTTGAACTCGATCTGTTCGTTCCTGATGTAGTCGTAGCGGTCGCCGGTCAGTTGTGCTGCGGCCTTGCCGTCACGCAGCACCACGGGACGCAGGAACACCATCAGGTTGGTCTTGTCGCGCGATTTGGTCTTGTACTTGAAGAAATTGCCGAGCACCGGAATATCGCCCAGAAGGGGAATCTGGCTTTCGTTGTTCTTGGTGTCATCGGAAATGAGGCCGCCGATGACCACGATGCTGCCGTCGTCGACCAGCACGGTGTTCTCGATGGAACGCTTGTTGGTGATGAGGTCTGCCGAGCGGATGTTGCTGCTGGCTGGCGCCACGCTGGAGACTTCCTGGAACACCTTCATCTTTACGGCACCGCCTTCGGCCACCTGTGGCGTGACCCGCAGCGTGAGGCCGATGTCCTTCCGCTCGATGGTCTGGAACGGATTGGTGCTGGTGCTGGCGGACTGCGTGAAGCTGCCCGTGACAAAGGGCACGTTCTGGCCGACAACGATCTTGCCTTCCTCGTTGTCGAGTGTGGTGATGACCGGCTTGGACAGAATGTTGGCACGGGTATCGCCTTCGAAGGCACGGGCAAGGGCGCCCAGGCCCAGCACTGTCTGGCCGTTGATCTCGATGGTGCCGCGCACGATACCGAGATTGAGACCCTGGCCGATGCCCAGCAGATTGGACGCGTTGCTGATGATGTTCTGGCTGGCGCCACCAAAATTCGTGCCGCCGACAACTTGGGCGCCGCTGCCGCGATTGAACCCGGAAAGGTCCTGCCACTGGATGCCAAACTCGGTAGACAGGGTGGTGCTCACCTCGACGATGAGCGCCTCAATGACCACCTGGGCGCGGCGAGTGTCGAGCTTGTCGATCACGCTCCTGAGCGAGTTGTACACATGGTCCGGAGCCGTGATCACCAGTGAATTGGTGGCGGCATAGGCTTGAATGGTGCTGGTCGGGGCGGCGACGCTCTGCTGTGCGGTGCCCGTGGCCGTCGCGGTGCCGGCCGTGGCGGTGACTGCGGTCGGCTGGGATACCGACTTCTGTTCACCCGCCAGCAGTGCCCGCAAGGTCTCGGCGAGCTTGGGTGCTTCGGCGTTGCGCAGATACACCACATGGATGTTGCCGGTCGCTGCCGTGGGTGTGTCCATGCCCAGGACCAATGCCTTCAGCCGGGTGGTGATCGCGGGTGAGTCGGCGCGTACCAGCAGGCTGTTGGAGCGCGGATCCACGCCAATGACCAGCTTCGGCGGCTGGCCGGGTGCGGCAGGGTTCGCATTCGTTTCCGGCATCAAACGCTGCAGGAGATTGCCCACGTCCACGGCGGAGGCGTGCTGCAGGCGGATCACCTGCACGTCGGTTGCGGCAGGCACATCAATGGAGCTGATGATGCGCGCGATGCGCTTCACGTTCTCGGCATAGTCGGTGATGACGAGCGTGTTGTTGCCGGGATAGGCAGCAAGATAGTTGTTGGGCGACACGAGTGGGCGCAGGACCGTCGCGATCTGGGCGGCCGACTCATTTTGCAGCTGGAACACCTGCGTCACGATGCGGTCGCCCATCAGCTGGCCCGATTTCGCATCCTGCGTGCCGCCGGTGGTCTTGGCTTCGCCTTCCTTGATGATCTTCACATACCCATTGCCTTCCACGGCGGCAAAGCCCTGCAGTCTCAGGGCTGCCAGAAATATCTGGTAGGCCAGGTCCTTCGAGACGGGCTTCTCCGAGGTGATGTTCACGCTGCCGGTGACATTGGGATCGAAGATGAACGCCTTGCCCATCGATCCGCCGATGGCTTTGGCCACGGACGGGATGTCGGCATTGACGAAATTGAGGGTGATCTGGTCTTCACCGGCTTTGGTGGCGGCACCCTGGGCCAACGCAGTCAGCGGTGCAGCGGCGGCCAGCGGCAACGCAATCGAGAGGGCGACGGCACGGGCGATGACAGTAAATCGAACGGAAAGCCGGGTGGAAATTGAGGGTGCGGTAGCGGGCATTGGCGGCAATGGAGTGAAGTCGGTTTGATGGTCTGAATGTGTGGGTAAAGCGTGGGTTCGGCACATGCGCTTGGGGTGAGATTCTACCCGCTGCTGCCTTGCTTCTGGCACCCATGACTGAAGTATGACAGGCGCGTATGAATATGGTGTTGCAGAACGTCGGCCCGGCAGGATCGTCTCTTTCAGCCTGTGCTGTGCGCTAAACTCGGTCGGAAACCGCAATCCGGTACTCTGACTTTGCCTCCCGATCCCTGTCCTTCGCCCCGGCCATGCTGACCGACGTCCTGTTCTCTCCCGCCTTCCCGCTGCTCGGTCAGCCCGTCACGCCGCTTGAGATCCTGGCTTTTGTCACCGGACTGGCCTGCGTCTGGTTGACGGTGAAGGTGCATATCGCCAATTGGCCCATCGGTCTGGTCAGCGTGTCCTGCTATGCCGTGTTGTTTTTTCACGCCAAACTGTATGCAGACGCTTTGCTTCAGATCGTCTTCTTTGCGGCGGGCGTCTACGGCTGGTGGCGCTGGCTGCAAGTTCCCGTGACGTCCGTCCGCCCCGCCATCGTGCGGGCGACCCGGCGCGAATGGCTCTGGATTGCCGGACTCATGCTGACAGGTGTGGTCGGCGTGGCGTTTTATTTGCGTACCTTCACTGACAGCCCGCTGCCCACGCTGGACGCGGCCATCCTCTGTATCAGCCTCGCTGCACTCTGGTGGCAGGCACGCAAGGTGATCGAATGCTGGTGGCTGTGGATTCTGGTGGATGTGATTTCCATTCCGGTCTATTGGATGCGCGGGCTCGGGCTCACCAGCCTGCTCTATGCCATCTTCCTGATCATGTGCATTGAGGGGCTGCGCGAATGGCGCCTGCGCCTGCAGGACGATGGCTTGGGCGCCGGACAGCTTGCTGCATGAAGTCTTCGCACGGCCTCGTCATCGGCAAATTCTATCCGCCACACGCAGGCCATCACTTTCTCATCAATACCGCTGCTGCAGTCTGCGAACGCGTCTCCGTGGTGGTCATGGCCGCCAGTCATGAGGCGCTGCCACTCGAAAAGCGTGTGGCGTGGCTGAGCGATGCGCATGGTGACCAACCCGGTGTGCAGGTGCTTGGCATCCTCGACGATGTGCCGGTGGACTACGGTGACGCGGACATCTGGCGTCAGCATGTTGATCTTATGCGCGAGGCACTCCTCGCCAGTGATGCGGGCCCGGTCACCAGCGTCTTCACCGCCGAGGCCTATGGTGAGGAGCTGGCGCGCCGATTCGATGCCGTGCCGGTAACCCTGGATACTGCGCGCTGCCATGTACCAGTCTCCGGCACCCGAGTGCGTGCCGACCCCGTCGGGCAGTGGCAGCATCTGGCTCCCCCGGTTCGCGGCGGGCTGGCCAGACGCGTGGTCGTGGTCGGCGCGGAATCCACGGGCACCACTACGCTGTCGCTTGCGCTGGCCGACTACTGGCGGCGGCAGGGGGCTGCGCATGGCGAAACCCGCTGGGTCGCCGAATACGGCCGGGCCTTCACCATCGAGAAGCTTGCGCGAGAGCAGGCGACGGCACAACTGTACGGGCAGCCGGTGCCGGGCATGAATGACCTGGTGTGGACGCCTGATGAATTTCTGCATATTGCCCGCGTGCAAACTGAATGGGAAGAAACCGCAGCGCGCGAAGGCGGCCCTCTCCTGATCTGCGATACGGATGCGCTGGCCACCGCAATCTGGCAAGCGCGCTACCTGGGTGACGAAGCGCCTGCGGTCTTGAAGATTGCCGCATCGCGCACACCGACGTTGTATTTGGTGACTGACCATGAAGGCGTGCCCTTCGAGCAGGATGGCGTGCGCGATGGCGAGCACCTGCGGGCGTGGATGACGGGGCGATTCATGGACCTGCTCGACCACCTGCAACTCGACCATCTGCTGGTGACAGGTTCGCCCGCAGAACGGCTCGATAAGGTTATCCGGGTCACTACCCAAATGCTGTCTCTGGGCTGGCCTGAGCTGGGTGCGTCTCAACCTGCTTGAACCCGAAGGCAGCTAACCGCCCATACGAATATTCGCAACCCGGGCAGCCCTTTCTCTACGGCGTGATCTGCAGATTCATCACCACGATCTGGCCGCCGCGCAGGATCTCGGCCCGCAGGCTCGAGAGCGTGCCGAACTGTCCATACAGGCGTGCCAGGTCGCCGGCCGAGTTCACCGGCTGGCCGTTCAGCGATCGGATCACGTCACCTTCGGCGAGGCCGAGCTTCTGCGGCAGGCTGCCGGTGGGCGCGCTGTCGATGCGCACGCCGCCACCTGCTCCGCTGCCGATGCGGCCGGTGTAGGCGAGCTGGTTGGGGTCCTGCAGCGTGGTGTTGAGCTCGCTGCGGGACAGGCTGAAGCTGTTCGGGCCGGTAGTGGCGATGTTGAGGCGAAAGGCACGCAAGCTGCCGACCGGGCCACCGCGACCGGGTGCGACGATTCGGCGATCCAGCTCGATGCGCTCGCGGGCGCCGCCGCGGCTGATTTCGATGTAGTCCGCTTCGACAGCGGCCAACGTGACACCCTTTTCGATCTCTTCACCCAGGCGCACGGCAATATCCCGCTTGCCGCCCGTGTTGACCACGGCAGCGGAAAGCGCCTTGCCATCCACGGCATAGACACCGCGCAGGCGAATACCGGATGTATTGGCTGTTGTTGCCGTACCGGCACCTTCATCACCGAACAGGCTGCGTGCTCGCTCCCAGTCGCCGGACGTGGCAAGCACCGGTGCGGCCGCGCTGCGCTCTGCCGGTGTCAGCAACTGCCAGAAAATGCCCGCCAGCTGCCAGGCCAGCACGCAAATCAGTAAGGCAGTTGCCAAGCGGGCGAGTTGGGGCAGGGGGCCGCCAGGGGCGTTGCCGGGCGCGGGGCGGGTGGCTGTTGCACTCATGGGCGGGAGTGTAGCGGATCAGGTGCGCTGCAGTGTGGCACGGCAACACGCCCCAGCTACCAAGGAATCCGGGTGTTGGAACGCATCCACACAAAGGTTTTGCGCCGTAGAGGGCAAACCCTTCGTAGAATGTACAGCATGCCCCCGCCGTCACCCCTGCAGCCCGTGTCTCCCACGCCCTCCGAGCCCTCCATGCCCGCCGAGGCACCCATGCCCGCGCCCGTCGTCCAGGCGGCATTGGGGAGACTCGGCCGGTCCTATCTGGTGGCCATGGCGATGCTGATGCTGATCGATGCCGGCATCACGGGCATATTTGTCTACGTGGCTGGGCGATCCGACGTGGCCGCGCAGGCCGCCTTGTCCAACCTCCTCATTCTCGGCGTTGCCAATCTTGCCGGGGCGGTGCTCCTGTTTGCGCCCATTCGTCGGCTGGAACGCGATCTGGCGGATGGCCGCGGGGTTGCCCGCCTGCAACGGCTGGCCGCATGGTCAGGGCGGTGGGCGTTTGCGATCACGCTGGTCTACTGCTTCGTCGCGTTCTACAGCGGGGTGTTTTCGGCGCCGCACGCCAGCATGGCGTCCATTGACTTGAGCGTGCGCTTGCTCGCGCTGCCCTGGTACAGCTTCGTCTACGCCGCTAACTACGCCTTCTGCATCTACTTCCTCGTCGATGACGTGGTCGCGCAGTTCCGTGCAAAAGATGGCGCTGCCGTCGGCATCGTGGTGCCACCGCTGGATTCCCGGCTGGAAGTGAAATTGGGTGCCATTTTCTTCGTGCTGGCTTTCCTGCCTGCCACGCTGGTGGGCTTGGATCTCTCCCTCTTCGAGGAGCTGCGGCGGGTACAGGGCCTCTCGCCCACGCAGACCATTGCGCTCGACATGGTGGCGTCTCTCTTCACCATCAGCATTTCGCTCGCGTTTGCTGCGCGGAGCATCCTCCGCCCCGTGGCGCTGCTCGATGCGGCACAGCAATCGGTCGGTCGTGGGGATCTCGACGCGCGCGTGCCCGTGGTGAGCAATGACGAGATCGGCCGGCTCACCGCCAGCTTCAACAGCATGGTCGCGGGGCTCCGCGAGCGCGCACTCATGCGCGACACGTTTGGCCGGTATCTCAGTCCCGAAGTCGTCGGCGAGCTCATGAGCGGCGGCGGCCGCATCGAGAGCCGCATGCTCGAGGCCACCGTGATGTTCACCGACATCACCGGCTTCACCGCGATCAGCGAGAAGCTCTCGCCGGACGAGACCGTGAGCCTGCTGAACGACTATTTCGCCGTCGTCAACGAGGCTATCCATGCCGAGGGCGGCTACGTGAACAATTTCATTGGCGATGCGGTCGTCGCGGTGTTCAACGTGCCGAGCCCGCTGCCCGATCATGCCGTGCGCGCCATCCGCGCAGCCCGCGCCATTCAACAGGGCATCGCATCGCGAATATTCGCAAGAGGCGTGAAGCTGCCCACACGCATCGGCATCAACACCGGCACCGTCTGCGCCGGCCTCATCGGCAGCGCGGACCGCATGGGCTACACGGTCTATGGCGATGCGGTGAACGTGGCGGCGCGCGTGGAGGGGATGAACAAGGAGTTTGGGACGGGGATCCTGATTACGGAATCCACGGCGTTGCTTGCGCCAGGCGAGGGGCCGTTTGTGGAGCAGGGGGTTGCGAATATTCGCGGTAGGTCGGAGGGGGTGAGGTTGTTTAGTGTTTGACGGGGTCGAAGATTCTTCTGTACACCGGCTTAATATCATCAACTTTTTGTGACGAATCAACTTATGGGTCTGGTGGTGCCAAGTGACTGATCGCAATCCATATGAGCCACCCATCGCTTCCGTGCTGGAGCAATCTGATAGGTTGGGGGTTCATCCCTTCGGCGCAATCAGGCTTGCCGCCGTTCTTGGCGGACCAATTGCCGCCGGCTATTTGGTATGTGTCAGTCTGCATAGCATCCAACAGCCAAAGAGAATGAAGATTGGCGTTGCGCTGTTCACTCTGTCTGCGCTCGGATGGCTTTACGCCATTTTCAACGTTCCGCCGGATTTCATTTCTCAGTTGATCCCGTTCATTCTCCAAGTTCCACTTTGGTGGATTGGTGCGCAGTACTTGCTTGCGGCTCCAATGCGGGAGTACAGGCAGCGCGGTGGCACTTTTCGCTCTTGGTGGAGCGCAATTCGTTTCGGTCTGCTCACCTTCGCACTTACAAAGATCACGCTTTTCATCATTTTCGATTGGCTTCACTTGGCATGAGGCAAAGCCTCTTGGCCAACAAGACCTTTAAGGGACCGTAGCCCGGATGCAGCAACGCGAAATCCGGGTTCGTCGTGATGCGCGAAAACCCCGGATTCCACTGCGTTGCATCCGAGCTACGGCATGCCAGCCCTGCGAATATTCGCAATCCAGTCGAGAGTGTGCAGAGAATTCCTTTTGCCTGTTTTCAGCATGACGGGTGATCGTCATGCCGCTTTGCGTAAAGAATAGAATTTGCCGTCGACAGTCCAATTCGGTATCGAGCGTAGCTCGGAGTTGTGGCAAGCTACGCGAATTGCCGGGCTCAAGCCCTTGGAGATGCCCATGACCGTCACTCTAGAAACCCTGCAGGCCGAAGTATTGCGCCTGTCTCCAGCCGATAGGGCAAGGCTGCTTGATCGACTCATCGCCAGCCTGGATGTGGATGCCGGTGCTGAAGCAGCGTGGGACAAGTTGGCAGACGAGCGCGAACAAGCGCTTGCATCTGGCGATGTGGCCGCCGTGCCGCTTGACGTTGCCATCGCAAGGCTCGAAGCACGATTCCCTGGATGAAAGTCACGCTGCATCCGGCAGCAGAAGAGGACATCCGGCAAGCTGCAGCTTTCTATGAGCGGGAGGGCACGCCGCTAGTAGCAGCGCGTTTCATTGCCGAGTTCAAACGGCTCGCAACATTGCTACTCGATCATCCAGAAATCGGCTCGCCACGTTCAAATGACCGGCGCGGGTTCTCCATGAGCGTCTTTCCCTATACCGTCATCTATCGCGCAAGCGCCGATGAAATCAAGATTCTCGTTGTCAAATACGACAGCAAGCGACCGGGGTTTGGCACAAGGCGTTCGTAGTCGCAGAGACCGTAGCCCGGATGCAGCAACGCGAAATCCGGGATCGTGATGCGCTACAACCCCGGATTCCACTGCGTTGCAGCCGGGCTACGGAATTCCACCCCCTGCGAATATTCGCATTGGCGCCTCCCGCAGATCAGACCGATTGGCCCTCTTTGCCGGGAGCTTCTGCCAACACCAGATCCGCAGGTGCATCCACGTCGCGCAAAATGCCCGCGTCTACTACCGGAACACTGACCACAGCGTCGCCATGAGCCGCCAGAATCCTGCGCGCACCTTCATCGCCCGCGAGCCCTGACAGGGCATCGCGCCAGACTGCGCTGAATCCAACCGGGTGCCCGCGCCGGCCGTGGTATGCGGGTGCCGCGATCGAGGAGCCTGCCTCCACAGACTGCCGCACGGCCGCAATACTCGCGGCTTGAATGAATGGCATGTCTGCCAGCGCGACAATCCAGCCGTCCGCCTCCGCGCTGGCGCTCACTGCCGCAGCCAGCGAGCCTCCCATGCCTTCCGGGCAACGCCCAGAGGCGAGCAACGTGACAGGCAACCCTGCGAATATTCGCATCACCGCTTCATCGTCCGGCCGGTGCACGACGAGCACATCGCCCACTGCCGTGAGCAGATTCATTGCCGATTGACGCCCGATGGGTGTGCCATCTGGCAGCGGATGCACGAGCTTTTGCGAGCCGAAGCGCGACCCGATGCCACCTGCGAGGAGGATGCCGCGGATCTTCATGCTATGGATGTTTCCTCAATTCATGACAAACCGATGCCGGCTCTGTAAGGGCGCAAAGACAGGCTTCGCCCAAGTGCTGTTCGACCCAGAGACGCTGGACCCCGGCTTTCGCCGGGGCGACGAACTTTGTAATGATTTCTGGAATCCTCAAAAAGAAGAATGCCACGCAACGTCATGCGGAGTGGGTTGCGCTGATCAGGACACGCGCTTCAACACGGGTGCTGCGAGTGCGGCAGCTTCGACTCGCTCCAGCTTGACGCGATTGCGTGCTGCAACCAGCTCGGCAAGGATGGCAATCGCGATCTCGGGCGGGGTGCGGCTGCCGATGGGCAAGCCGACTGGTCCATGCAGTCGTGAAAGCTCCGCCCGGGTGAGGCCAAAGTGTTCGGCCATGCGCGCCTTGCGGTCCGCCGTGGTCTGTTTCGAGCCTACTGCGCCGATGTAGAACGCGTCGGATTTCAGCGCTTCGAGCAGCGCCATGTCATCCAGCTTGGGGTCGTGCGAGACGGTGAGGATGACGCTGTGACCATCTGGGCGGAAGGCGCCGACCACGTCGTCGGGCATCCCGGCAAGCCATGCCGTGCCGGGGACTCGCCATGAGGCCTGATATTCCTCACGCGGATCGCACACGAATATCTGGAAGTCGAGGGGTGCGGCCATGTCGGCGAGATAGCGAGCGATCTCCGATGCGCCGATCACGAGCATGCGCCAGCGCGGGCCGTGGATGCTGGTAAAGGTGTCCGCACTGCGCTGGCAGGCCGCAGCGGGCAGTGCGCGCGCGAGCGTCCACGCGCCAGAGGCGAGGTCCACGCAGCGGGACACGATCTCGCCAGCGGTAATGCGGGCGAGCAGCGCCTCGATGTCCGCGTTGGGCACATCGGCTTCAATCAGCACATCCAGCGTGCCGCCGCACGGCAGGCCGAACCGGCGGGCCTCCTCGCTGGTCACGCCGTAGGACGCGAACGCGGGTTGACGTTGCGAATATTCGCCACGACGCAGCACGAGATCATCCTCGATGCAGCCGCCCGAGACCGAACCGACCAGCATGCCGTCATCGCGGATGGCGAGCAGCGAGCCGGGCGGACGCGGGCTCGCGCCAAATGTCTCGGCAACGGTGACGAGCCAGATGCGATGGCCGGCCCGTTTCCAGCCGAGCGCGGTTTGCAGGACTTCCAGGTCTATCGATTGCATGACGTGTTGAGCCGACTGCCATTCAGTTGATATGCATCAAAACACACGCCGCTGTCACACCTAGACTGACAGCGTGAACCCATGAAAGGAAATCCATGAACGTCGAGCACCATCCGCTTGTCCACGAGTTCCCCGAATTGCGTGACGCCCTGCATCACCTCAAGCTCACCGACGCACACTTCGCCCGACAGGTCTCCGAGTACGAGACGCTCGACAAGGAAATCGTCCGCATCGAAGACGACATTCAGGCCGCGAGCGACGCTTCGCTGGAAACGCTGAAGAAGCAGCGGCTGCATCTGAAAGACCAGATTTACGCCCGGCTCAGAGCCTGACATCGGGCCTGACACGGCTATCGCACCGTGGCGGACACGCCTCCGCCATCGGTCGCGAAAAGTTCCGTCACGGCGGCACGCACCGAATCAAACGCCACCGATGTGAGGTTATGGTGATTGCCGCCTTCCACGATCACCAGTTTCTTCGGTGCCTTGGTGGCGGCATGCAGGCGTTCGCTCATCCAGACCGGCACGATGGCATCGTTGGTGCCATGCACGAACAGCGTGGGCATGCGGATATCGTCGATCTTGTCGAGCGAATTGAATCGCTGCGTGATGAGGAAGCTAACCGGCAGCCAGCCGTATTTCGTCTCCTTCACCATGTCGGGGATGGAGGTGAATGTCGCTTCCAGAATCAGTCCGGATGCATCGGGATTGCGCTTCGCCATTTCCACGGCGACGGCGCCGCCCAGCGAGTGGCCGTGCAGGAATCGCTTTGCACCCGGCGCCAGCGTGCGGACGTGATCCCACGCCGCCTGCGCATCGGCATAGACGCTGGCCTCTGATGGCATGTCGCCCTCGCTCTTGCCAAAGCCGCGGTAGTCGATAGCCAATACGGCGAAACCCATGCGCTGCCAGCGGGGGATGCGCGTCACGCTGCCGGTGAGGTTCCAGCGTGCACCGTGCAAGTACAAGAGCACCGGCGCATCCGGCGTCGGGCCGGGCGCCCACCAGGCGTGCACCTTGTCGCCGACATTGTCGGCGCTTGGGGCCACGGGAATCCACAGCTCCTGAAAACTGACGCCGCTAGTGCGATAGCCACGCCATTCATCCTTGACCGGGCGGAAGATGAGTTCGCGCTCGGTCTCGGCGAGGCTGGCGCAGCCAGCGAAGACGACAGCCAGCGCAACGGTGGCGAGCACGAGCCGCGCGATGCGTGTCGGTCCTGTCATACGCTTGCGAATATTCGCAATGTCCCAAGTCATTCCGTCACCCATTGATTATTTCTGCTGAACCCTGTCCACGTCTGATCACCTCCGCCACCCACACGGCGCAACTCGACACCATCCACCACCATGGTCCAGACACCTTCACGCTCCGAGGGCGGCCGCGACACGACAAAGCGCGTCGTCATGAAGCCGATACCGACGTGGAAATCATGGCCTTCCCACCTGTTGATGGGCGCGTTGATGGTGGTCTTGCCATTCGGTCGTGTCCGCAAATAATCCACGTTCCCGCTCGCGGCAATCACAAGCCGCATGTCCGGCCCCTTCCATTCCCCCACGTAGCTCATGCGTGCTGCCGGAACGGGTTCGCCGCATGCGGTGAGCAGCAGTGCGAGGAGAACGGCGATGAGGACATGGAAGGAACGACGCATGGGGCTGGTGATGGGTGATGGGTGATGGGTGATGGGTGATGGGTGATGGGTGATGGGTGATGGGTGATGGGTGATGGGTGATGGGTGATGGGT
>JANNSU010000086.1:0-1758 GCA_031394355.1 Betaproteobacteria bacterium
GGAGCATTCCCGTGCGCGCGCCGTCCTGGCCACGTAGCGCCACCAATGTGGCATTGGCGTGTGGTGCTGCTTGGGGCTGGACAACTCGCTCGTAGAAGTCGATGAACCGCACTCCTTCCCATCGAAGTGCTGGAAAGCTCCAGGTAGTGACGCAGTGAAAGTCACAGACCTGTTCAACCCGCGGCAGCCCCTGGAGGGCGTCCATGAGATGCAGTTCACGGGCTACGCTCCCGGCAACGTCCAGCACACAGCTCGCGGTCTCCTTCGGAAAACGCTGGGCAAACTGGTGGAGCCCGAAGCGATGAAAGGCAACGGCTTCGCGCTGCCCCGGGGGAAGTAAAGTACTCAAGCTGTGTCCTTCTGCGGCCTGACGCCGTGCTAACTGGCCTGCGGCCAGATGTGGTCGGTTTGAATCAAGCATTTCCCCACGTCGGCTTGAACGAATGGCTAGCTGCTGAGCGACTGTGCGAGATCGGCAGCGATGCCTGATTCTACGAGCCACGCAATAACAGCCAAGTTGAGCACAACTGTACCCCAGAAGACGGTCTGGAACGGCTGCTTGATGGTCTTGTGGCGGAACAGCTGCTGCGCGATGAGCGCGCCCGGCCACCCGCCCGCGAGTGCCAGGAGGTGGAGCGTGCTCTCGGAGGTGCGCTGCCCGCTTCGTTGAGCGGCCGACTTGTCGAGCCAGTACGTGATGTACGCCACGCCACTGAGGCCGACCAGAGTCCCGGCGAGAAGGATTGGAATGATGCCCGCAACTGCCAGGGCCGCAGCGAACCCGAGCGCGGCGACACCCAGGACCGCCCTGGGAAGACGAGAGGGTGTACGCGGCACTGCGACCTTTTGGCCCGCATGCCGAATGTCATTGGCGCTCAGTCGGCCGCGTTGATCTTTAACCGGGAGGTACGAGATGAGATCTCCGGCCACGGGGCGCCTTGATCCGCGCTGGAACGCGTTTACATGAACGAAAGCGCGATCGCCGCCGCCGTTGGGTACGACAAACCCGAACCCCTTGTCGTCATTCCAGTCAGTCATTTGGCCTGCAAGCCGCATCGCTGTCCCCATCAGCAGCTAACGAGTAAGGTAACCGGCGCTGACGAATCGCGCGCCCGGAACTGCTGCGTTGGCCGGCGTCCGGTTGACCGGTGGGTTGAGCGTCACTTCCTTGCCGGGGGCGCTTACTCGGAAAGTGGCGACAGGTGCTCGTGCACAGCAATCCACTTGCCTTCGTCACGGCGGAAAACGATGGTCTCGCGCTCGCGCATGGTGGTGGGGCCCTGCTTGGTTGAGATCTCAGTCACAACGGTGTGAGTGAAGACCGCCGCGTCACCAAGAACTTGCACTCGCTGGTCACTGGACTTGCACGAAAGAACGCGAAAACCGTCCTCCTTTTCCCATTTGGCCCACTCCGCTTGATACTCGGCTCGGCTGTCAAGGCGCTGTGGCGTCGTATGAAAGACAAACGTGGCTTCGGGTGCGAAGAGGGCAAAATACGCTGTCGGATCGTGCCGTCCGAACGCGGCGACGATTGCCGCAGCCGCCGCGGAGACCTCGGCTGATGCGCGCGACGCTGTCGCTGCGGGAGCGGTTGGCGCGGGCGACATGGCCGGAGCTCCGGTCTGGGGTTGTGCTTCAGTGCTCAATAGCGCCAATGCAACTGTGAGAAGTGCGAGAAGCCTCATCAGGCATGCTCCGTCGTGGCCGACCAGCGCCGCACCGGCGGTGGCGATCGCCCAGCCGGGAAGGAAGCTCATC
>JANNSU010000001.1:0-4210 GCA_031394355.1 Betaproteobacteria bacterium
GATGACTGGCTCAAGCGCAAGGCACTGTCCAACCAGTCAAGCGGGGCGAGCCGCACCTTTGTCGTCGCCGATCAGGACGGCCGCGTCTGTGGCTACTACGCCATGGCGGCCGGCGCCGTTTCGCACCAGCTGGCAACCAGCAGCGTTCGCCGCAACATGCCGGATCCTGTTCCTGTCATGGTGCTCGCCCGGCTCGCGGTCGACCGCAGGACGCAAGGACAGCATCTGGGAGCAGCGCTGCTGCAGGATGCCGTCAATCGCGCCGTGGCCGTATCTCAGAACGTTGGGGTTAGAGCGCTGCTCGTGCATACGCTCCATGAGCGCGCCAAACAGTTCTACGAGCACTACGGGTTTCAGCCCTCGTCGACGCATCCAATGACGCTCATGCTGCGCTTGAGCAGTGTGAAGGCGTGACGGAACGTCGACCCAAGCTAGCGTTGGATAGGAAATTTTCTCCCTTCAAACACGGTGCCCCACAGTTTGATGTCCTTCAGGTGCATCGGTGCCACCGCATAGGGATCCTCGTCAAGAACGGTGAAGTTGGCAATCTTGTTTGGTTCGATGGAACCAAGGTCCTTCTCCATTCGCCATGAGTACGCCGCATCAATGGTGATGGCGTGCATCGCTTTGTCTACCGAAATCGCCAGGTCGGGGCGAGCAACGCGGCCAGACACAGTCACGCAGTTGACGGCGCTCCAGGCCAGATAGAGCGGAATGGCGGGGCCCATTGGCAGGTCCGAATGCAGAGACAGGGAAACTCCGGCTCTTTCAACCGGACCAATGCGAACCATCGCGTCGGCGCGCTTTCAAGACTATGTCGTGGCAGGAGCGATGCCACACCACGATGGGACGGCTTGCGCTGATGGCATCCAGCTCCTGGCGGCGAACCATGCCGTGAAAGAACTGGTGATAACCCCAGGTAAAGAGCGTTTCGTTCGGGTCCTGCATTCCGCGCTCTTCCAACCACAAAGCCGACATATATTCTTTGTGGCTGGCAGCTGCGGGCCAGATCTTGCCGGGCAGCACCCAGGACTCTGTTGCAATCACCGGCATTGCGAGGGGAAGTGCGCCCAGGATTGGGTGCAGATACTGATGGATCAAACCCGGCATGACGATTCGTCCGTCGAACGAAGCGTCGATGGAGTATTCGGTGCTGCCAAGCGCTTGCTTCACTGAAGCAAGCGAACCAACGGCGACAATGCGCTCGCCATGCACCGCGACGGCAGTCGCGCTACTGTTCTTCGCATCCATCGTGATAACGCGTTTCGCGGTATAGATTGTCGTTGGGATTGGCCAGATAAGACCGGCAATTGCCGACTCCGCATCACTCTGAGCCTGTGCGGGTGCACGCGCGAGTAGAAGCACAAGAACCGCACTGCCCGCAAAATGCCATAGCTTCTTGCTAATCCAAACTGACACAGGGTTCCTTAATTAGTACTGCAAGGAATCGAGGAAAGTGTTTCATTCCGCTCTCCCATTGTCTTGTTGTGACCGAACAGCTTGGTGCGGAGCATAGGTGATTCAAAGCACCTGCGGATAGCACGCCCCGAGCGGGCGGTATCCCCAAACCACCGCTACCAGGAAACCGCGTGCGCCAGCCCTCGAACATCAATTGACGCTTGTCACAGACAACGTCCGGGAGTTCCGGCGTGTCGGGGGGCTACTTCGACCCGTACCTGGGGTTGTAGGGCCCATACAGCAGGCCGCTTCCTGCCGTGGTAAACATTTGCGCATTGACCGTTCGACTGACGACATGCGCGGGGTCTGTCTTCGAGTTGATGACCTGGGTAATCGCAGCGGCGATCAAGTCCGCGAAAACATTTCCAGAGCTGTTCGGGCTTTGCTGGACCGTCGCCCGTCCCTGCCACAACTGGGTTCCGGTGCGCACGTCAACCAGCGTAGCCTCAGCGCTCACGGTGGTCACGCTGGCGATCAACTGGAACTTGCTGCCGTATTGCTTCAGCGTCACGAGCATGACTGCGTCTGCACCGATCACTTCCAGTACCTTGCCGAGAGGTACCTGATGCATCTCGCCGGCGGTCGGCATGCCATTTTCTTTCAGGAACTGATCGACCACGGCCACCGGAAAGACGTAGTAGCCCAATTCCGCCAGTGGCTGCGTGACTGTCGAGAGATAGCCGTAGGTTCCCGCAATCTCCGTGCTCTGATTAATGGGAGGCAGTACGAGGATCGAGCGCGGCGCTGCAGCGCGTAAATTGCTGTAGTCGTATGGCTGCTGTGACGCGCAGCCGGAAAGGATGAGCGCGCCAAGGATGAGGGCAAAGCGGATGGACGTTCTCATTGTCGCCTCAGATTGGCCAACAAGCTGTCCATCATCACCGCCGATTCCGGGAATGCGGACTTCTCGGCAAGCAGTTCCCGCTCCGCTTCGTCAAGCTTGCCGGTCTGCGCATACAGATAGCCGAGATGTGCATGCCAACCCGGTGGCGCGCGCTTGTTCGAAGCGCGAAACTTCTGGTAGTCCTGTTCCATTTTCAGGATCTGGCTTTCGGGGGGCATGCTGCCCGGTGCCGCATACGAGGCGTACACCAGTTCCTCATAGTTGCCCCAGCCATACAAATTCTCAGTAGTGGCGCATCCGGCGACCGATACCAACGCCAGCAATGCGGCCAGCCTGCGCATCATTTTGCCGCTTTCAGCGCACCAGCGTCGATTCCCTCAGCCAGGCGATCAACGGCCTCGCGGATGGCGAGATCGAGCACCTTGCCGTTGAGTGTGGAGTCATAGCCGGAGGTGCTGCCAAATCCCAGCACCTCGCGATCGCTGAGCGCGTACTCCCCTGCACCGGATACGGAAAAGGTCACTTTGGACGTGGCGACATCCACCACGTTCAGCGTGACCTTGGAATACGCTATCTGCTTCTTGCCGCTGCCAAGAATGCCGAACAACTGCATGTCACCGGTTTCCTTGCGGCCGAATTCCACCACATCGCCCGTGACGACAAAGTCGGCGCCAGCGACGCTTTGCGCCTTGCCGCTGTACTTGGACTCCTGCGCCAGTTGCGCCATGTTGTCGCGGTCCATCAAGTCGAAGCGGCCACTTTCCTGCAGGTGCCCCATCAAGATGGTCTTCGCCTGGCTGCCCAGACGGTCAGCGCCATCGGAAAACAGGCCGCGCATATAAGTCGAGCGGTTGTCGAACTGGCCGATGGAAATCTGCTGCTTCGGACCGTTGTATGCGACGGCGGCGGTTGCCGGCTTTTCTGGCACGACGGCTCTGTGCGACTCGGTGGCGCAGCTGCTGATCAGCAAGGCTGCCGACAGGGCAACCAACAGGCCACTGGTTCGCGGCAATCGGTATTTGTACATGGGTTCCTCACGAGATTGACGATGATGGCGAAAAGCGGGTGCTTGGAGGTCCGCATACGATGCCCAGACTGTTGATCGTAAACAACCCCCCCTCCTCAGGTCGCGTTGTCGCCGGCTGGAGCGCAACGCCCAGGTGGCGAACAAGGCAACGGCCCGCGTCTTCGCCGCGAGTGGGATGCTGGCTCAGGCGCTCGGCCACCGGCAGACTTCCGGCTTCGGCGGTGGTGCTCCGGACGCTGAAATGGATCCCGGCGGCGACCTCGGCCTGGCGCGTTACGCCAGCCGCGAGCCGGGGCGCATAGCCCACGCGTAGAACCCATTACTCTTATTGAGGTCGTTCTGGTTGCCGCTTTGGATTCGCGCATTTGCAACTTGAATATCCGCAATCGAGTTGCTAGATTTCACCCATGATTGAGCGCACGGCTCTAATGGCGGACATCCGGAGGGCTCTGCGGCGCAGCCCGGTAGTGATGCTGCTCGGCCCCCGCCAGTGCGGCAAAACGACACTGGCCCGGCAACTGCTCCCGGCCGATGCACCCAGCTACTTCGACCTGGAGCATCCTGCCGAAGCACGCCTGCTGGATAACCCCATGACCGCGCTCGAGGGTCTTAGCGGACTGGTCGTGCTGGACGAGGCACAACGCCAGCCGGGACTTTTCCCCGTGCTGCGCGTCCTGGTGGACCGCCCACGCAACAAGGCCCGCTTCCTCGTACTGGGCAGCGCATCACCCGAGTTGGCCAGGCAGGCCTCCGAGTCGCTCGCGGGCCGCGTGGAGGTGGTCGATGTTCGCGGCTTCTCCATGAGCGAGGTCGATGGAATCGACAAATTATGGTCGCGCGGCGGTTTTCCGCGTTCCTTCCTGGCCCGCAGCGATGCCGAC
>JANNSU010000015.1:0-26421 GCA_031394355.1 Betaproteobacteria bacterium
ATGATGCTTTGCAATCGCTGCGACGCAATCCTCGGCCTTAAGACACTCTTCAACGACCGCCTGCTTGAACGCCGCTGTGTACTTGGACATGAAAACACCCCAAAAGAATGGACAGATGTCCAACTTCTGGGGTGCAGTTCATCACGGCCCCGTTTTCATTAAGCCAACAGCGAACTACTTCGCCAGATAGTCGTGCAGCACGCGGCCATAGGGCAGCGTCATGTCCGTCACCATCTGCGAGCCACCGATCACTTCCCGCACCGGCAAGTCTGCGAGCGGGCAGTTGACCGCAGGAATCAGCTCCAGCCGCGCCTCGCCTGACCAGGCACCCTTCACCACGACATCGGTGAAATTGATGCCGACCAACTGCGCAATGGCGGGCTTGCCGTCGATGTCGGGAATGAACTTCAGCGTGATCTGGGTGCGGGCCAGCAATTCCTTTTCTTTCGAGAGGTCCTTGCGGAAGGCATCATGCTTGTAGGTCATGGTGCCGCGCGCGATCAACTGGTCGGCATAGTGCAGCGTGCCCGTCAGTGTATCGCCATGCACCTTGAGCACGCTCTTGCCGTACTTCATGGGGTAGCCCCAGATCTCACGACCACCGGCAAGCGGCGGGGTGTTGTCCACATACATCTGGGAGACGAAATTGCACTGCTCGCCCTTGAACATACAGGGAATGATCTGCGCAACTGCCGAGTAGGCACCAAAGCCTTCACCATCGGGCAGATCCAGCCACTGCACGGCCACTGTGTCACCGGCAGGCTCCAGTGGCTCGGGAAGCGCCTCGCGAATGGCGTCCTTGTTGGTGGAGTAGCTCACCACCATGTATTGACGGTTGAAAAACTTGTACGGCCCGCGTGGAAACGTCGGGCTCTGCAGGGGCATGGCCGACAGGCCCAGCACATCGGATTTTTTCATGGTGCTCAGCCTTCCTGGTCTTTGATGTAGTCGAACAGCACGCGGCCATGGGGCAGCGTGAGGTCGCCGATGAAGTGCTTGCCGCCGATGATCTTCTTGATCGGCAGGTCAGCTGCGGGCGCATTCACATGCGGAATCAGATGCAGGCGTGCCGGGGAAAGCCAGGTGCCCTTGATCGTGACATCGATCAGGTTATATGCCACCAGTTGGCAAATCTTTGGCTTGCCGTCGACATCGGGAATGATCTTGAGATTGCACTGGGTTTTGGTCATGCCCTTGGCCATGGCCGCAACACCGCCGGGAGACTCCTGATGCTTGTAGGCCATCGTGCCCATCGCGACCATCTGGCCGGCATAGTGCAGGGTGCCGGTGAGCGTGTCGCCGTTGACCTCGAGCTTCGGGTGCGCGTACTTCTTGGGGAAGCCCCAGATCTCGCGGCCGGCAGAGATGGGTGGCTCGTCATCCAGATACATCTGGGCGGTGAAATTGATCGGCTCGCCCTTGTACAGGCAGGGGATCACCACGCCGGACTCGGTGTAGTCACCAAAACCCGAACTGTCGGGCATGCGGATCCACTCATACAGCACATGTCCGTCCGGATTCGGCTCCAGCGGCTCCGGCACGGCCTGACGCAGCAGATCCTTGTCGGTTTCGTAGGTAATGATCATGTACTCGCGATCGACAAAGCGGTACGGTCCCATGGGGTAGCTGGGGCTGGCTGCTGGCATTGAGGGCAGCTTGAGTATCTGTTCCGGGGTCACTGTGTGCCTCCTGTTGGTTTAGGGGGTGTTCTTGTCTGATGCCGCCGGGCCGGTCTGCCACCAGGCGGAGCGATGCGGCTGCGCAGATCGCCCACACCGGCAAACGCGCCGACGAGTGCAAGCGAAGCGTAATCGACCTTGCCGTTCGCGGCAAGGATTGATGTGTAGCATGTCAGGATTCGTCCCTGTCGTGGACAGATGGCTATTGTGCATTGTCGCGTGCACGACCCTCTCGTATACGCCCACTCGGGCAAGCCCACCCCGGTACACCGACTTTTTTGAGGCCCCATGTCCAGATCTCCCAAGTCTTCCCCACGCCAGATCGCGAGCAACAAAACGGTAACAAGCTGCTCTCCTCCTGGCACCACTGATCGGACGGCGCAGACCCGAAGTGTCAATCTTGCCCTGCAAGGAGGTGGCGCGCATGGCGCGTTTGCCTGGGGCATCCTCGACCGGTTCCTGGAAAGCGGCATGATCGAGATCGAGGGCATCTCCGGCACCAGCGCCGGCTCGATGAATGCCGTGATCTACGCCTGGGGTTGGTACAGCGGCGGCCGCGACGGTGCGCGCGAAGCCCTGCACCGATACTGGCAGACCATTTCGCGTCTCGGCAATGGGGGAATGAACCGCTACTGGGAGCCGTTCATGTTCGGCGGCAAGCAAGCCGAAGCGGCACGGCGCGCACAGGCGCCAGCCCTTGAGTCCCTCCGCCTGCTCAGCAGCACCGTCTCGCCCTACCAGTTCAATCCGCTCAACTATCATCCGCTGCGAAAGGTGCTGAACGAGCAGGTGGATTTCGAATCCTTGCGCACCTGTCAAAGCACCAAGCTGTTCCTCTCCGCCACCAACGTGAAAAGTGGCAAGGTGCGGGTATTCAACACCGCCGAGATGTCGGTGGATGTCGTGCTGGCATCCGCCTGCCTGCCTGAACTGTTCCAGGCGGTCGAGATCGAGGGCCAGCACTTTTGGGATGGCGGCTACATGGGCAATCCGGTGCTGTATCCGCTGTTTTACGAGACCCAATCCCGCGATGTGATCATCCTGCACATCAACCCCATTACCCGGGAGAATCTGCCCAAGCTGGCCAGCGAAATTCATGACCGCGTCAATGAAATCACGTTCAATTCCTCCTTGATGAAAGAGTTGCGGGCCGTGGCCTTTGTCCAGAAGCTCCTGGACGACGGCATGATCAAGGACGAGTTCCGTGATCGGTTCAAGCATGTGCTCATCCACTCCGTGCGGGCAGACCAGGCGCTCAAGAACATGTCGGTCACCACCAAGTTCTGCATGGACTGGAGTTTTCTCACCGAGTTGCGCGACCGGGGCCGGACGGCGGCAGACGAGTGGCTGACCGCCAACCACGCCAACCTGGGCGTTCGATCCAGCGTGGACGTGCGCACGGAATATCTGTAGGCAACGATGCAGTAAGTGGCGACAGATAAATCCGACCAAAGCGAATAGTCGTAACAGGAATGCCCGATGATTCCTCAACGGGCACATACAGGAACCCCCATGAACAAGAGCAAACTGCTGGTGCTGGCCATATTGATCGCGCTGATCGCGGCGTTTTTCGCCTTCGATCTCGGTCGTTACTTCTCGCTGGAATTCTTCAAGTCGCAGCAGGCGGCTATCCAGGCCTTTTACCAGGCCAACCCGGCCCAGACCATCGGCCTCTTCTTCGCTATTTATGTCGCGGTGGCGGCGCTTTCGCTACCGGGTGCAGCACTCATGACACTCATCGCAGGCGCGCTGTTCGGGCTGGCCACAGGCACACTCATCGTGTCGTTTGCATCCAGCATTGGCGCAACCTTGGCGTTTCTCGCCTCACGTTTCCTGCTGAAGGACAGCGTGCAGGCGAAGTTCGGCGACAAGCTCGCCGCGCTGAACAAAGGCATTGAGAAGGAAGGCGGCTTTTACCTTTTCACGCTGCGCCTGGTGCCGGCCTTCCCGTTTTTCGTCATCAATCTCGCGATGGGCCTCACACCGATCAAGACCTGGACGTTTTACTGGGTAAGCCAGCTCGGCATGCTCGCGGGTACGCTCGTATTCGTCAATGCGGGCACCCAACTGGCGCAGATTGAATCGCTCAAGGGCGTCCTCTCTCCCGGCCTCCTGATCTCGTTCGCGCTGCTGGGCATCTTCCCGCTCATCGCCAAGAAAATCGTGGACAGCATCAAGGCACGCAAGGTCTACGCAAAGTGGACGCCTCCAGCCAGGTTCGACCGCAACGTGGTCGTCATCGGCGCGGGCTCTGCCGGACTGGTCACGTCCTACATCGCCGCTGCGGTGAAAGCCAAGGTCACGCTGGTGGAGCGTCACCAGATGGGCGGGGATTGCCTCAACACCGGCTGCGTGCCGTCGAAGGCGCTCATCCGTTCAGCCAAACTCCTGAACCACATGTCACGTGCAAAGGAGTTCGGCATCGCGTCCGCCACCGCGCAATGGGATTTTGCCGACGTGATGGAGCGCGTGCAACGAGTCGTCAACGAGATCGAGCCGCATGATTCTGTCGAGCGCTACACCGGGCTCGGCGTCGACTGCGTGAAGGGTACAGCGACCATCCGCACCCCCTGGGAAGTCGAGATCGCCCGCGCGGATGGCACCAAGCAGACGCTTACCACCAAGAACATCGTCATCGCCACCGGTGCACGACCCTTCGTGCCGCCGATTCCGGGATTGGCGGAAGTGAATCCGCTGACATCAGACAACGTCTGGAACCTGCGCAAACTGCCCAAGCGCCTGGTGGTGTTGGGCGGTGGGCCGATCGGTTCGGAGCTGACCCAGTGCTTTGCGCGCTTCGGTGCGCAAGTGACGCAGGTGGAAATGGCACCACGCATCATGATCCGCGAAGATCCGGAAGCCTCTGAAATCGTGATGCGGAAGTTCGAGGCTGAAGGGGTCGATGTACTGGTCAACCACAAGGCCAAACAGGTGGTTGTGGAAAACGGCGAGAAGTATCTCGTGGTGGAACACAACGGCCAGGACAAGCGCATCGCCTTCGACGAGATCCTCTGCGCCGTCGGCCGCGTAGCCAACCTCAAGGGCTTCGGTCTGGAGGAGCTCGGCATTCCGGCAACCCGGGTCGTGGAAACCAACGAATATCTGGAAACGATCTACCCGAACATATTCGCCTGCGGTGATGTGGCCGGACCCTATCAGTTCACCCATACCGCCGCGCACATGGCCTGGTTTGCTGCGGTCAATGCCCTCTTCGGCAAGTTCAAGAAATTCCGCGTGGACTTTTCGGTGGTGCCCTGGGCCACCTTCACCGACCCCGAAGTGGCACGCGTCGGCCTGAACGAACAGGAAGCCAAGGAAAAGGGCATCGCGCATGATGTGCATGTTTACGGCATTGATGATCTCGACCGCGCCATCGCGGATGGCGAGGCCCACGGCTACGTGAAAGTCATCACGCCCAAGGGCTCGGACAAGATTCTCGGCGCCACCATCGTCGGTGAACATGCGGGCGATCTGCTGGTGGAATTCGTCGCCGGGATGAAGCATGGCTTCGGGCTCGAAGGTATCCTGGGTACCATTCACACCTATCCCACGCTGGGCGAGGCCAACAAGTTCGCGGCCGGCATCTACAAGCGTTCCACCGCCACCGTCGGCAAGCTGGACTTCGCGCGCGCCTTCAACGATTGGACACGCGGCGAGGGTAGCCTGGGTTCCGTCATCTCGGCAGCATTGGCAATATCCAAAAACAAGGCGGCTGCGTATCCCAAATCCGTACATTCCTGAAACGCACATACCCTTGCAAGCCGCCACCCCATCACCGTTCAGCCGCTGGCCAGCCAGCAGCATCGCCTGCGCCACACTGCTGGCAGCGGCTGTATTCGGATTCTGGTTGCCCTACTTTTCCAAGCTGGGCACAGCGGACCGCTTCACGCACTTTCACGTTGCCAGCATGCTGCCTTGGATGCTGCTCCTCATCACGCAGCCACTGCTCATCCGCACAGGGCGACGCGACCTGCATCGCGCCTTTGGCCGCGCGACACTCGTGCTGGTGCCGCTCATCATCCTGTCCAGCCTGTTGCTGGCGCACGCCCGCATCTCGCAACCTGGCGCGATAGATCAGCCGGGCGTTCTGCAGGTACTCGTGCTGCAGTTCATGTCGCCCATCCTGTTTGCCGCGTTCTTTGGTGCCGCATGGCGAAATCGCCGCAGCATGCAGACGCATAGCCGCTGGATGCTGGCCACGGGGTTCCTGCTCATCGATCCCATCATTGCCCGCATCATCGGCTTCTGGTTGCCGCAATGGGGCAGCGCAGGCGAGTGGGCCGGGCCGCTGGTAGCTGGTCTGATACTGGTTGGCCTCATCATCGCCGAGCGCAGCGCGGCCGTCGGCCGGCATGTCTTTCCAATCGTGCTGGGTGGGCTCGTGTTGCAACTCACCTTGTTCCTCACTCTTGGGCAATCCGCTCTGTGGCGCGGCTTTGCCCAGTGGTACGCCGCACTGCCCCTGACCTGACCCGGAGTCCATACATGAAGAAAGCGCTCAGCCTTCTCGCTTTGCTGTGCCTGCCGCTTACTGCGCTGGCGCAGGGTTTTGACCATTCACACGCCCCCTTCACGGGGCTGCTGAAGAAGCACGTCGTGCTGGTGGACGGCGGCAAGGCATCGCAGGTGAAGTACGCCGCGCTGAAGAACGATCGGGCCGCATTGAAGACCTACCTCGACAGCCTGTCCAACGTCACGCAGGCCGAGTTCGATGGCTGGAGCAAGCCGCAGCAGATGGCGTTCCTCATCAACGCCTACAACGGCTTCACCCTGGAGCTCATCGTATCGAACTATCCGGTGAAATCCATCAAGGACATCGGCGGCGTGTTCGACAATCGCTGGAAGCGCAAATTCTTCAAACTGCTCGGCAACGATTCTTTCCTCGACCAGGTCGAGCATGAGTGGCTGAGGAAGCCCGGCCGTTACAACGAGCCGCGTGTGCACTATGCCGTGAACTGCGCCTCCATCGGCTGCCCCATGCTGCGCGAAGAAGCATTTGTGGCGGACCGCCTCGGTACGCAACTGGAAGAGCAGGCCGTGCGTTTCATTTCCGACCGCTCCCGCAACCGCTTCGCCAATGGCAAGCTGGAAGTCAGCATGATCTTCAACTGGTTCAAGGAAGACTGGACCAGCGGCTATACCGGCTTCGACGGCAAGACGCCTGCCATCGGTTCGCGAGAGGAGTATTTCGCGAGGTACGCAAAGTTTCTGGCGGACAAGCCTGAAGATCAGAAGAAGATCATGGACAAGGCTGCACCGCTCTCTCACCTCGACTACGACTGGTCGATCAACGACTCGAAGTAAGACAGCATCCGCGATAATGCGCGGATGCCCCGCCTCTCCATCATCATTCCCGCGCTCAATGAGGCTGCGAATATTCGCAATACGTTGACCGCGCTTGCGCCGCTGAGGTCACTAGGTGCCGAGGTCATTGTGGTCGATGGTGGCAGCAAGGATGAGACGCGCCAGCTGGCGGCACCGTATTGTGATCAAGTCGTCTCCAGCCCGGCAGGGCGCGCCGTTCAGATGAATACAGGTTGCGAAACTTCGCAAGGCGACGTGCTGCTGTTCCTGCATGCCGACACGCGACTCCCGCCCGATGCAGATCAGCTCATTTTGGACGGAATGCGGCAAAGCAAACGCAAGTGGGGCCGCTTCAACGTCATCATTGAAGGTCAGCATCCGATGCTGCGTGTCGTCGCCTGGTTCATGAACCACCGCTCTCGCCTGACGGGCATCGCCACCGGCGACCAGGCCATTTTCGTCAACCGCGCCGCATTCGAGGCGGCGGGCCGCTATGCGACTATTCGGCTCATGGAAGACATTGCATTGTCGACAACGCTGAAGCGCACCGCCGGTCCGCCACTCTGCCTCGCAGCGCGCGTGACCACCTCCGGCCGTCGCTGGGAGACGCACGGCGTGTGGCGCACCATATGGCTCATGTGGACGCTGCGCGCGCGCTATGCGCTGGGTGCTGATCCCGATCAGCTGCATGCGCTCTACCGTGGGCGTTGATTCGTGAGCGCTCCCGGTGATGCGGTCATCCTCGTCTTCGCCAAGGCACCCGTGCCAGGGCAGGTGAAAACGCGCCTCGCCAAGACCTACACGCCTGAAGCCGCCGCGATGCTGCACGCAGCGCTGACGGAGCGCGCACTGGAGACCGCCATCTCGTCCGGCCTGGATGTGGTGCTGTATGCCGCGCCTGATGCCAGCCATCCCTACTTTGCAACCTGCGCCGAGGACTTCGGCGTCACGATCGAGGCGCAATTGCGTGACGGCGATCTCGGCGAGCGCATGCTGGACGCGATGGACCGCACGCTGCGTAGCCACGACTGCGTGATCATCATTGGCGCCGATTGTCCGGCGCTGACCTCGAAACATCTCTATCAAGTGTTGGCGCAATTCGAAGTCGAAAAACCGGATGTGGTGCTGATTCCCGCCGAGGATGGCGGCTACGTGCTCATCGCGACACGGCGCACGCATCCTGGCATGTTCGACGACATCGCCTGGGGAACAGGAACCGTGCTGCAACAGCAGCGGGCCGCATTGAAGGCGGCGGGGCTCGTCTGGACGGAGCTCGACACGCTGTGGGATGTCGATCGACCCGAGGATCTGCCGCGCCTCGCGGCGCTGCGCCCGCCGCTTGATTTCACGCTGCCGAGCTCGGAGCAGTGGTGAGGCGTCGCCGGATCATGCTGGTTGCGTTGATGCTGGCGGCGGCCACGGCGGGCGCGCTCGCACAAACCGCCACCGACACCTTGCCGCCACGATTCTCCTCGTTGCAGCCGGGCCAGGGCATGCCCGCAAGCTGGAGTGTCCTGCCACTCCCCGACAAGCCCGCCACACGTTTCACGCTGGTCGCTGACAACGGCACGACCGTTGTGAAGGCAGAAAGCGATGCCGCTGCTGCCACATTGGTCAGCCGCTTTCGCGCACCCGCCGCTGGCACGGTGGGCTGGCGCTGGAAGGTGGATCGTGTCGTCGCGTCCGCCGATCTCTCGCAAAAGACGGGCGACGACTTCGCCGCGCGCGTCTATGTGTTTTTCGACACCCCACCGAGCGCCATGCCATTGGCCACGCGCATGAAGTACGGTGCCGTGAAACTGTTCTACAAGGTGGACCTGCCCACGGCCGCGCTCTGCTATGTCTGGGACAACAAGCATCCCGTCGGACACAGTGCATGGAGCGCCTACACCGATCGCGTTCGAATCATCGTGTTGCGGAGCGGTGAGCCCGGCAGCTGGCGGGACGAAAAGCGTGATCTGGCCGCTGATTACAAGGCAGCATTCGGCACGGACGCGCCCGCCGTCACCGGGATTGCGCTCGGCAGCGATACCGACCAGACGGGCGAGCGCGTCGTGGCGCACTTTGGCGACATCACGCTCCTGCCTGCACCATGAAAACCCTTCTGCTCATCGGCGGCGGTCACGCCCATGTCCATGTGATGGCAAGCCTGGCCCGCGACCCAATCCCCGGGCTGGCCGTGACCCTGGTGACCCCGTATGAGCGTCAGGTGTACTCGGGCATGCTGCCCGGCTGGGTGGCCGGTCATTACGCGCTGGAGGACTGCGTGCTGCCCCTGCCCCCGCTGGCTGCGGAGTCGGGTATCCACTTCCTGCAATCATCAGTTACACACATCGATCCGGATCAATCCACCATCATGCTGGACGACGGCAGCAGCCTCGCCTTCGATTTCGCCAGCATTGATACCGGCACGCAGTTCAATCCCGATCTCATCCCCGGCGCACGCGAGCATGCGTTGCTGGTACGGCCGATCGAGCACTTCATCACCGCTTGGCAAACTCGCCGACTGGAACTTGCCGCACACCATGGCGGCGAGGTCGTTGTCGTGGGCGGTGGTGCTGCAGGCATTGAGCTGTTGCTCGGCATGCAGCATGCATTGCCCCACTGCCGCTTCACGCTCATCTCCGCCGCCAACACCCTGCCTGGCGGCGTCGGCCCACGGCTGGCCCGCATCCTCAAAGATCGCGGGGTCACGCTGCTCGGAAATACCGCAGCCAGCGCCATTGGCGCCAAGGACGTCACGCTTGCCGACGGCAGGCAGGTAAAGAGCGATTGCACCATCGTCGCCATCGGCGCCACGGCAGGCTTCCTCATCCCGGCGCCTGGGCTGGATCGCGACGAGCGCGGCTTCATCGCCGTGAACGACTGCCTGCAATCCACGTCCCACCCGCGAATATTCGCAGCCGGCGACTGCGCCACACAGATCGTCAATCCGCGGCCCAAATCCGGTGTCTATGCCGTCCGCGCCGGGCCGCCACTCATTGCGAATATTCGCCATGCTCTGGCCGGGTTGCCGCTGCAGCCGCACACGCCGCAATCACGATCGCTTTACCTCATCAGCACTGGCGACCGCCACGCCATCGGCTCCTGGGGCAACTGGACCTGGGCGGGGAAATGGGTATGGCGGTGGAAGGATCGGATTGATCGGGCGTTCATCACACGCTATTCGCGCTAGCGCCATATCAAGCCTCTTCATTTGCAAGACGGAGGTTAATCGCCCAATCCAGTAAAATTGAAGCTCTCTAGCCATTTTCCGCTCCGGAGCCTCCCCATGACCATCAGAGTCGCCATCAACGGTTACGGCCGCATCGGCCGCAACATCCTGCGTGCCCACTACGAGGGCAACCTCAGTGGCCAACCCCGACACGACATCCAGATCGTCGCGATCAACGATCTCGGCAATGCGGAAACCAACGCTCACCTGACGCGCTACGACACGGCGCACGGCAAGTTCCCCGGCACGGTGGCGGTGGAAGGCGAGTTCATGGTGATCAACGGCGACAAGATCAAGGTTTTCGCCCAGCGCAATCCGGAACTGATTCCCTGGGGTGAGTTGAATGTGGACGTGGTGCTGGAGTGCACCGGCTTCTTCACGACCAAGGAGAAAGCGTCCGCGCACCTCAAGGGCGGCGCGAAGAAGGTCATCATCTCCGCACCGGGCGGCAAGGACGTAGATGCAACCGTCGTGTACGGCGTGAATCACGACACGCTGAAGTCTTCCCACACCGTCATCTCCAACGCGAGCTGCACCACCAACTGCCTGGCACCCGTGGCCAAGGTGCTGCATGAGAAAGTCGGCATCATCACGGGCTTGATGACCACCATTCACGCGTACACAAACGACCAGGTGCTGACCGACGTGTATCACGAGGACCTGCGGCGCGCCCGCTCCGCCACCATGTCGATGATCCCGACGAAAACTGGTGCCGCAGCCGCCGTGGGACTGGTGCTGCCTGAACTGAATGGCAAGCTGGATGGATTCTCCATTCGCGTGCCCACCATCAACGTTTCGCTGGTCGATCTCTCGTTCAACGCCGCACGCGACACCACGGTGGAAGAAGTGAACAACATCGTGAAGGCCGCCGCCGCCGAGGCGGGATGGCAGGGCGTGTTGGGCTACAGCACCGGTCCGCTGGTCTCTGTGGACTTTAACCACGACCCGCATTCATCGATGTTTGATGCAACGCTGACCAAGGTATCCGGCAGGCTGGTGAAGGTCTGCTCTTGGTATGACAATGAGTGGGGCTTTTCGAACCGCATGCTGGATACGACTGTTGCACTGATGGGAGCGAAATGAACAAGCGCGGAGCCCCACTGGTTGCGGCGAAGGCTAACTTGACGGCTGTTGGTCAAGTTAAGACCCGCAGGGTCGGCCGCAGCCACAACCTCCGGGGTTTCTCGAACCGCATGCTGGATACGACCGTTGCGCTCATGGCGGCGAAGTAAGACCAACCTCATGGCCTGGATCCTTCTCATTCTGGCCGGTCTGGCCGAAGTGGTCTGGGCCGTGGGCTTGAAGTACACCGAGGGCTTTACCAAGCTGATGCCCACGGCGGTCACCATCGTGTTCATGGTGATCAGCGTCTGGCTGCTGGCCATTGCGCTTCGCACCATTCCGCTGGGCACGGGCTATGCTGTATGGGTGGGCATTGGCGCCGTGGGCACGGCGGTGGCGGGCATGGTGCTCTTCGGTGAGGCGAAATCCGTGGCCCGTCTATTGTGCATCGTGCTGATTGTGGCGGGCATCGTCGGTCTGAAGCTCACCACGCAGGAACCCTGATCTTTGAACCGAGGTGGAGTATGACCATGCGAATCCCGATCCTGTTGCTGAGTGCGATGTTGCTGGCCGCCTGCGGCAAGGACGCGCCGACATCCGGCACCACGGCGGAAGCCAACGCGCCGCGCCCCGTGGCGGAGCAGGAACGCGAGATCGCCGCACGACTGGCTGAGCAGAAGGGCGCGTTGGACTCACAGTCCGCTTTGCAGGGCCGCCGTCAGGATCGTGAACGACTCGTTACCCCGTTTCTGGGACTGATGGATCGTTTCGATGAAGCGCGATCCGCATTGAGTCGTGCCGAGCGCAAGGAGACCAACGAGGAGCTGATCGTCAATCTGGAAAAAATCAAGCAGGAGGCTACCCAGCTGGCGGCAGAAGGCTGCGTCATCAGTGCCAGAACCACCATGCTGTCGGCCATCGACAAGACGCGTGCACTGGTCGATCTCTTCAAGGACAAGAAGGACGCCCCCTCGCCCGAACTGCAGAAGTCGGTGAACGAGGCCGGCGCCGAACAGCGCAGGGCGCGTGAGGAGTTTGTCGCTTGCCTCGAAGTCACGTGAGCGTGAACCCGGAACGAACCCAACCCTGACTGATCCTCGACGAATCCTTTCTGCGCCATGACATTCCTCCGCCTAGCCGACCAATCCCTCCAAGGCCAACGCGTGCTCATCCGCGCCGATCTGAACGTGCCGCAGGACGACTCAGGCGCAATCACCGACGACACCCGCATTCGCGCCTCGCTCGCCGGTATCGAGCTTGCGCTGAAGGGCGGCGCGGCGGTGATGGTGATGTCGCATCTCGGCCGCCCCACGGAAGGCGAATATTCGCAAGGAGACTCCTTGACGCCCATCGCCACACGCTTAGGCAAGCTGCTGGGACGCGACGTCCCGCTCGTCACGGACTATCTTGGCGGCGTCGAATTGCAATCGGGCCAGGTGGTGCTGCTGGAAAACTGCCGCTTCAACAAGGGCGAGAAGAAAAACGCGGACGAGCTGGCGCAGAAATACGCAGCACTCTGCGACATCTACGTGAACGATGCGTTTGGCACCGCGCATCGCGCAGAGGCCTCAACACACGGCGTGGCCAAGTTCGCCAAGATCGCCTGCGCTGGCCCGCTGCTGGCCGCAGAACTGGACGCGCTGGGCGCCGCACTGTCTCATCCCAAGCGTCCGCTGGTTGCCATCGTCGCCGGGTCCAAGGTATCGACCAAGCTCACCATACTCAAGTCACTCGCCGCCAAGGTGGATCAGCTCGTGGTCGGCGGCGGCATCGCCAACACGTTCCTGCTGGCCGAAGGCAAGCCCATCGGCAAGTCACTGGCCGAGCCGGATCTGCTGCCCGAAGCGCGCGAAATCATCGCGATGATGAAGGCCCGTGGTGCCGAAGTGCCCATCCCGACCGATGTCGTCTGCGGAAAGCGGTTCGCTGCCGACGCGCCGGCTGAGACAAAGCCCGCCGATGCCGTCACCGCCGACGACATGATTTTTGATATCGGCCCGCAAACGGCCGCGCTCCTCGCCGACAAGATGAAGGCGGCCAGCACCATCGTGTGGAACGGCCCGGTGGGCGTGTTCGAGTTCGACCAGTTCGGCCACGGCACCGAGACGCTGGCACGCGCCATCGCGGCATCCTCTGCCTTTTCCATCGCTGGTGGCGGCGACACGCTTGCTGCCATCGCCAAATACGGCATCACGAAAGATGTGTCCTACATCTCAACTGGTGGCGGTGCCTTCCTTGAATTTCTCGAAGGCAAGGAATTGCCCGCTGTCGCAATTCTGGAAGAAAGGGCGCAGTAGACTGCGAATATTCGCATCGAGAAGTTGCCCCACCCAACATCACCCATCACCCATCGCCCCTCACCCATCACCCATCACGCCTCCATCATCCCCAGGACCTGCCATGCCCCGCGCCACCAAGATCGTCGCCACCCTCGGCCCCGCCTCCAGCAGCGCAGAGGTGCTGGAACGTCTCATCGTTGCCGGCGTGAATGTCGTCCGGATGAATTTCTCCCACGGCACGAAGGAGGACCATCTCGGCCGGGCCCAGATGGTGCGCGACATCGCGGCCAGGCATGGCAAGCCAATCGGGATCCTCGCCGATCTGCAGGGGCCCAAAATCCGCGTGGGCAAGTTCGCCGAGAACAAGATCACGCTGAAGCCGGGTGACAAATTCATCCTCGATGGCAAGTGCGACCTGGGCAACCAGGAGCGCGTAGGCATCGACTACAAGGAGCTGCCGCGCGACGTGAAGCCGGGTGATGCGCTGCTGCTCAATGACGGACTCATCGTCATGGATGTGCAGAGCGTGCGTGGCGAGGAAGTCCACTGCAAGGTCCGCAATGGCGGCGTGCTCTCCAACAACAAGGGCATCAACCGTCAGGGGGGTGGCCTGACCGCGCCGCCGCTGACATCCAAGGACATGGAGGACATCAAGACTGCCGCCGTCATGAAGGCGGACTATCTGGCGGTGTCATTCCCCAAGTCCGGCGCCGACATGTACATGGCGCGCGAGCTGATGCGCGCTGCGGGCGGTCGCTCGCAATTGATAGCAAAGATCGAACGCGCCGAAGCCATCCCGGCGCTGGAAGAAATCATGAACGCCTGCGACGGCATCATGGTGGCGCGCGGCGACCTCGCCGTGGAAGTCGGTGATGCCGCCGTGCCTGCGCTGCAGAAGCGCATGATCCGCATGGCGCGCGAGATGAACAAGCTCACCATCACTGCGACCCAGATGATGGAGTCGATGGTGTCCAATCCCATCCCGACGCGTGCGGAAGTTTCGGATGTGGCCAACGCCGTACTGGATGGCACGGACGCCGTGATGCTGTCAGCCGAATCCGCTTCGGGTATGTATCCGGTAGAGACCGTGGAAGCGATGAACCGCATCTGCCGCGAGGCGGAGAAATCCGCACAGGTCGCGCTGGATCGCGATTTCCTCGACCGCGTGTTCAAGCGCGTCGACCAGTCGATTGCCATGGCGGCGCTGTTCACAGCACACCACCTCAAGGTGAAGTGCATTGCCTCGCTGACGCAATCCGGTTCAACGGCACTGTGGATGTCGCGCCTCAACTCGGGCGTGCCCATCTATGCGCTGACGCCGGAGAAGGAAACGCTCACCAAATGCGCGCTGTATCGCGACGTGCGCCCCTTCACCCTTGCGTATGAAGGGCATGATCGGGAGAAGCTGCTACGTGAAGCCGAGCAAACCCTGTTGAAAGAGGGCGTGGTGCAGGACGGTGATCTGGTCGTGCTGACGATTGGCGAACCGATCGGACAGTCAGGTGGCACGAACACCATGAAAATCGTCAAAGTCGGCGAGCACCGGGTCGCCTAGCGAGTCAGGCCAGGCTCTCATGTTCGACGTTCTGCCTTACTGGCTGGTACTTACCGGTCTGTATTGGACCATGGTTTATGGCGGCGGTATCGAGTGGATCAAACGCCACGACTTTGGATCCTTCTCCCACGCCTCCGTCTCTACGTGGAGACGCACGTGGCACTTGATCTGGGTACTGGGCACCGTTGCGACAGTTATAGGAATGGTCGCTGCGACACATACCTGATCTCCACCGCCTTGCGAATACTCGCAAGGTGGCATCACTCAAACGTTCCAAAGATGCACAGTCAACCGCGTCCAGTTCAACAAGTGCGAGCCACTGAGGAAGGTCTTGCTCATGCCGCTGCCCGTCACCACCGCTGGTCGCCGAGCTCGCTTTGCCGCTACTCCTTGTCCCGCACAAACCCAATCGGTCGCTTGGTCTTCGGATCAGGCGGTGCCATGAGTTGCCGGATGGCGTCGAGAATCCCGGCGATAGCCTGATCGTGGGTTTGCAGCTTGCGCCCCACGCGCCGCTCCAGCTCATCGAGCTTGGCCGCCAAGTCCTTGTTTGTCGCCAACACCTCCCGTATGCGCACGAAGGCACGCATGATCTCAATGTTCACCGCGATGGCGCGCGGACTGTTGAGCACTGACGAGAGCATCGCTACGCCTTGTTCGGTGAAGGCATACGGTGCCGTGCGACGACCGCCATGCGTGGGACTTGAGGTCACAGTTTGTGACCTCAAGTTGGCAAGGTCTTGATTCTCCAGTTGAAACATGAAGTCAGCCGGAAAGCGCTCGAGGTTGCGCTTGACCGCCTGTACGAGAACCTTGGTCTGCACCTCGTAGAGTTCCGCCAAGTCGCTATCGAGCATCACTCGGTGATCGCGCAGCACCACTATGCGTGTAGCCACCGCTTCCATGCTCGGCGTGATGGACATGAGTTTCGGCGGCGTCATGGCGTGTACCCTCACTTGGTGGTGTCCCCGAACCACTCCAAAATTGATCTCAGGTCTGGCTCTATGCAAGCCACACAGGCCAGAGGGTCAGGCCATGGGGATCGGGTCTTTCATTATCACATTCTCTTCAACAAATTGACCGTTGGTTCGTCCTCTCAGACTGGAACTCGTTGGCGGTCTCTCCACGAGACGGAAACCTTTGAATTTGTGGCTCGTTGGGATGATTGGAAGACTACGCTTCCACTCATCGTGCTTTACCAAAAGCTAAAGGTCGTGACAAACCCAATCGGTATGAGCACGCCCTGCTTTGAGGATGCCAAAAAAGTGGTGCGCGGAGCAAGTGAACGCCAAATAGCAATTGGCTTAGCCTTTCTCGCGAATACTCGCGTAGCGCCCTGCGAGTCACCGCGACCCACTGACACCGTGGCAGGGCCTCACTTGCACACACTCCCACCACGTCGCATACACTGGCGGTGATCTTCCCAGAGAGAGGCAGCTGCCGTAGCCGGTCTGACGAGCCTCCGGACTTCATCCAACCCAGCCGCCATTCATGAAACGACCCACCACCGGGCAGGCCACTGCATTGCGTCCGACCCTCGCCGGCGATCTCGCGGGCGGGACGACGGCTGCGATGTTGGCGCTGCCGCAGGCGCTGGCGCTGGGCACGCTGGTGTGGCTGCCGATGGGGGTGGATGCGGCGCATTGGGGCGTCATCGCGGGCCTTGTCACTGCGATCATTGGCGGTTTCGTGGGCCGGGTCACTGGCACGGCCTGGCAGATCTCCGGGCCGCGTGCCTCGACGGCGGTCATTCTGGCGGGGCTGGTGGCGTGGCTCGCGGGACAGCCGGGCTTCAGCGCCCGGCCGGAGCTGGTGTTGCTCTGCATCGGCATCAGCGTGCTCTGCGGCGGACTGTTGCAGTTGGGCATGGCGGCACTGAAGTTCGGCCGCGCGCTCAAGTTCATTCCCTACCCGGTGCTGGCCGGATTCATGTTCGGCATCGCGCTGGTCATCCTGATGCAGCAGTTCCTGCCCATGCTGGGCCTGCCTGCGGACACTGCGCCCGGCGCAATCTGGGCGCAGATGAAGCCGCTGTCCCTGCTGGTGGGGCTCATCACCGTGTTGACTGCAATCGCGGTGTCAACGTATGCCGAGCGCGTGCCCGCACCGCTGGCAGCACTGGTGGCAGGCTCGCTCGCCTACTGGGCGCTGGTGAGCTTCACCGGTCAGGCCGCGCTAGGCCCGACGCTCTCCGCCGAATCGGATTCGCGTGCCTTTGCCTGGCCGCTGTTGCAACTGACTTCAACGGATTTTTCGGTCATCACGCGCCCGGTGCTGGGCCAGATCGCCATCACCGCACTGCTGCTGGCCGTGGTGGGGTCGATCGACTCGCTGCTGTGTGCAGCGACCATCGATGCGGCGACGGGATCGAATCAGGATGGTGACCGTGTGCTGGCCGCACAGGGCATCGGCAACGTCCTCGCTGCGGGCGCAGGGGGTCTCTTTGTCAGCAGCACCAACATCATCGCCATCACCAATCATCGCGTCGGCGGGCGCAGCCTGCGCGCCGGTGTGATCCATTCGTTGATCCTGGCCACGCTGTTGTTTGGCGCGGGCTTTCTCGCGAGTTATCTGCCTTATGCGGTGCTGGCCGGCATCATGGTCACCGTGGCGCTGAACGTGGCAGAGGACTGGTGGCGCGACTTCGCCGCGAGCGTGCGCGGCAGCGGTGCCCGCGCACACGACGGCAAAGGCAACCTGCTCATCGCCGCACTGGTGGCCGCGACCACGGCACTCGTCAACGTGGTGAGCGCCGTGCTGGTCGGCGTGATTGCGGCAACCATTCTGCTCATCGCGCGCATGAGCAGCTCGGTGATCCATCGCGTGTCCGATGTGTCGGCCCGCAGCTCGCTGCGTGTGCGGAAGCCCGATGCACTGGCGTTCCTGCGCGAGCACGGCCGCAGCGTCGCCGTGGTGGAGATGCAGGGCTACCTCTTTTTCGGCAGTGCAGACCGGCTGCGCAGTGAAGTCGACGCGCTGGCCGAAGGCCGCGAGATGATCATTCTGGATTTCCGCCGCGTGGTGGAGATCGAGGCCTCCGGCGCGCGCCAGCTCTCATTGCTGGCCAAGTCGCTGGCCGAGCGTGGTGTCACGATGGCGCTGGCGCATGTGCTGCCGGACGCCGTGAGCGGTGCCTACCTGAAGGAGGCGGGTGTCGCCGATGCGATTCACACCCGCCTTTGGTTTGCCGATCTGGACCACGCGCTTGAATGGGCCGAGGATCAGTTGCTCGACGGCCACATCGACCGCACGGAGACCCGTCGCGAGCTGGCGCTGGAGCGCACGGTGTTGCTGGAGGGGCTGGACCCGCCGGAGGCCGCAACCGTGCGCAGCCTGCTGCTGAAGGAAACCCATGCCGCCGGCACGGCCGTGTTCCGCGAAGGCGATGCAGGCGACCGGCTCTACATCCTGACGCAAGGCGAAGTCAGCATCGATCTCAAGCTCGCCGCCAAAGGTGGGAGCAGAGACCGGGACCAGGGCGACGCACCGCTGCGCGCACAGCGCCTTGCCGCCTTCGGCCCCGGCATGGTGTTCGGCGAAATGGCACTCATCGAAGGCAAGCCACGCTCGGCTGACGCCGTGGTCAAGGTGGACGCCATCGTTCACACGCTGACAGCGGACAATTTCGCGCGCCTGCGGCGCGAACATCCCGATATCGCCATCAAACTCGTCGGCAACATCACCCGCCTGCTGGCCGCGCGGCTACGGGCGACGAGCGAGCAATTGCGGCAGAGCTACTGAGGGCCAGGTTGCGAATATTCGCACTTGCAGCGGCAGGTCACTGCAGCCACCGCAAAGGCGGAACACAGATGAACACTGATCAAGGCAGGATGAACACAGATAAAGACGACATCCATCTGTGTTCATCCGTGTTCATCTGTGTTTGCGTTGCGGTTTGATACGACGAGGTCCGTTGGCATCCCAACAAGATGGCGATCAGCCTGTCGTGTTCAAAGCCGGTAAAATTCGCCCCCTGTGCGAATATTCGCATGCCGCCTCGGCCACCCATCGCCGCTCACCCATTACCCATCACCAGGAAGACCACCATGCCCCTCGTATCCATGCGCCAACTGCTCGATCACGCCGCCGAGAACGGCTACGGCCTGCCCGCCTTCAATGTGAACAATCTGGAGCAGGTGCAGGCCATCATGGAAGCTGCCAACGAAACTGGCAGCCCCGTGATCATGCAGGCCTCGGCGGGTGCGCGGAAATACGCCGGCGAGACGTTCCTCAAGTACTTGATCCAGGCTGCCGTCGATTCCTATCCGCACATCCCGGTCGTGATGCACCAGGACCACGGCCAGAGCCCCGCCGTTTGCGAATCCGCCATGAAGCTGGGTTTCTCCAGCGTGATGATGGACGGGTCGCTGCAGGCGGATGGCAAGACCGTCGCGAGCTACGAGTACAACGTGGAGGTCACGAAGAAGGTGGTTGATCTGGCCCACGCAACCGGCGTGTCGGTGGAAGGCGAGTTGGGCTGTCTCGGTTCGCTGGAAACCATGATGGGCGACAAGGAGGATGGCCACGGCGCAGACGGCGCCATGACGCGCGAGCAACTCCTGACCGATCCCGACCAGGCAGCAGACTTCATCAAGCTGACGGGTGCTGACGCACTGGCCATCGCCATCGGCACCTCACACGGTGCCTACAAATTCACACGGAAACCCACCGGCGATATTCTCGCCATCGACCGCATCAAGGCCATCAACGCCCGTATTCCCAACACCCATCTCGTGATGCACGGCTCGTCCTCGGTGCCGCAGGATCTTTTGCAGATCATCCGCGAGAATGGTGGCGAGATGAAAGAGACCTACGGCGTGCCCGTGGAAGAGATCCAGGAAGGCATCAAGCATGGCGTGCGCAAAATCAATATCGACACCGACATCCGCCTCGCCATGACGGCGGCCGTGCGCAAGTTTCTCAACGACAACAAATCACACTTCGACCCGCGTGACTTCCTGAAGCCTGCACGCGCCGCCGCCAAGGAAATCTGCAAGCAGCGCTACGAGCAGTTCGGCTGCGCAGGCCAGGCCGCCAAGATCAAACCGATGGGTCTGTCGATGATGGCGACACGCTATGCCGCGGGTGAGCTTGCCGCAGTCGTCAACTGATTCGGTCGGCTGATTGAACGCCCCCGACGCAGCGGCTGAACCGGACCGCGACTGCCTCAACTGCGGCAGCGCGCTGCGACTGGCGGACGGGCGCATCGCGCACTACTGTCCGGACTGCGGCCAGGAAAGCGATCCGCGCCCGCCCACGGTGGTGGAGCTGGTGCGCCAACTGGTTTCGCACTATGCCTCGGCAGAGGGCCGACTCTGGCCCACGCTGGTGGGCCTGATCGGCAAGCCCGGCTACCTGACCACCGAGTATCTGGCCGGTCGGCGCCGACGCTTCATCATGCCGACGCGGCTCTACCTCACGATGAGCATTCTGTTCTTCGTGCTGGTGAAAGTGCTGGGGGCAGGCAATCTGGCCAACAGTGAGAAGCGGGTCGAACCGCGACCTGCGACAAAGGCCACCGCCACCACCCAGCCGGGCACCTCGGCGGAGCTTCCCAAGCCCGATGAAATTCCCCGTGGCGCACTGGACGAGGTGCGCAGGGATTTCCAGAATGAGATCGCCAAGGCGCAGGCAAAAGACCGAACGGCAGGCAGCCCCGGCCGCGTCCGCATTGGCTCCAACAGCAAGGGTGCCGCCATGGACGACTCCTTCCACAAGGCCCTCGATTGCGAGAAAGAGCCTGGGCCGTGGTGCCACAAGCTCAAGGCCTGGCTGGTCGAGCGCTACGGCAACATCACTGTCCGCGAATTCGGCGTGCGCTTGAAAGACCGCATGACTTCACTGGCACCTTATGCGATGTTCGTGCTGCTGCCAGTGTTCGCGGCACTGACCTGGCTGCTCTACTGGCGACGCAAGCTCTATTACTCGGAGCACCTGATCTATGCCCTGCACGTCCACAGCTTCGCCTTCCTGCTGCTGCTCACCATTGCCGTTCTGCCGAAAGGCATCGGAGAGTGGCTGTGGCTCGCTGGCATGGTCTACTTCTGGTTCGCGATGCGCCGGGTGTTCGGCGGCCGCTGGTGGATGACCACGCTGCGCTGGGCCACGCTGGGCATGGTGTATCCGTTCCTGTTGTCCCTTTCCATCGTCTTCACCCTGATTCTTGCCATCCTTCTTGTCTGAGACACCATGTACCAATCCTCCATCCAGTCGCTTCCTCTCATCGCCCGCGGCAAAGTGCGCGACATCTACGCAGTCGGTGAGGACAAGCTGCTCATCGTCACCACGGATCGTCTCTCTGCATTCGACGTGATCCTGCCGACACCCATCCCGGACAAGGGCAAGATCCTCACCGCGCTGGCGGGATTCTGGTTCGAAAAGCTCGCGCATGTCGTGCCCAATCAACTCACGGGCATCGACCCTGCGAGCGTCGTGTCCCCGAACGAGCGCGATCAGGTCGAGGGCCGCGCCATCGTGGTGAACAAGTACAAGGTGCTGCCGATTGAAGCGGTGGTGCGTGGCTATCTCGAAGGCTCGGGCTGGAGCGAATATTCGCAATCGCAATCGGTGTGCGGCATCAAGCTGCCCGCAGGACTGCAACGCGCATCGAAGCTGCCCGAGCCCATCTTCACGCCGGCGACCAAAGCCGAAGCGGGCGAGCATGACGAGAACATCGACTTCGCCACCTGCGAGAAATTGATCGGCAAGGAGCGTGCGGCGGAAGTGCGCGATGTGGCCATCCGGCTCTACAAGGAGGCTGCAGACTACGCACTGACACGCGGCATCATCATCGCCGACACAAAGTTCGAGTTTGGCGTGGACGACAATGGCGTGCTGCATCTCATCGACGAGGCGCTGACGCCCGACTCCTCACGCTTCTGGCCGCTGGACACCTACCAGATCGGCGAATCGCCCAAGAGCTACGACAAGCAGTTCATCCGTAACTGGCTGGAGTCCATCGGCTTCAACAAGAAGCCACCTGCGCCCGACGTGCCCGCGGACATTGCGCAGAAGACCAGCGACAAATATCGCGAGGCGCTGACGCGATTGGCGGGCTGATTGCAACCTTCATACCGTCATCCTGTTCGTTGCAGGAAAGTCCAGGGCCGGACGCCGATGAACGCCGATGCAAGGCCGATGCACGCCGATGACATCGTGCCCGCTTCGGCGTTCATCAGCGCCTTGCTTTTCACTGCACTCCCGGATTCCGTTTCACTGCATCCGAGCTACGGGCCAAGCGCCGTTCAGGCCAGATTGCGTAGCTCGGATGAAGCGCAGCGGAATCCGGGACTCTTGGTATGTGTCGTTTCAACTGAGCGTCAATACTGGATGCCGATGAACGCCGATGACATCGCGCCTGTATCGGCGCTCATCGGCGTCAGACTTTTCCCCCACTGTTATCCGACGTGCCAGTCTCCCGTGGGCAGCTCACTCTGCGAACCGCGCCCTGAGCCAGCCGGACACGATGGTCACGACCTCGGGTTCCTTGCGGGCAAACAAGTGATCGGCGGCGTCGACCCTGACCTGCCGACTCCCTGCAATGCCTTCCAGCGATGACGCGCGTGCGTCGGCGGCGGACAGCACCCCTGGCCGGTCATCTGCGCCGCCATAGAGGTCAAGCAACGGCAGATTGACTCGCAGAAGGGGCACATCCATGCCAAGCATCCGGGTGGTATATCGGCCCGTCACACCGAGCGTGATCCAGGCGGAGTAAGGCATTGTGTTGGAGCGATCCATCTCGGCGCGATCCAGATACACATTCGCCATCCAGGCGCCCATGCTGTGCGCAAGCAGGGCCACCTTTGTGTAGCCCTTGCCTCGCAGATACCCGCCCGCGCTGGCGAGACGCTCTCCGGCCTCGGGAAACAGGGCGGGGTAATAGTCCGCCAGCTTCGCCTCCGCTGCGGCAATGGGCATCTGGATTGCGAGTGTGGTGAATCCCTGGTCGGCCAGTTGAGTACGCAGCTGGCCGATGAGTCCGTGATCCGGATGCACACCCACACCGTGCGCCAGAACAATAGCCGTGCGCGCGCCCTTGGCCTCGGCAAGAAGGCCCAGGAATTCGGCACCGTTTGCAGACTTGAGCATCACCGCTTCGCCCACCACCAGTTGCGGCAGGATTTCATCAGCCCAGCGTTTTTCGCGGGCGCGGTCGGACGCCATCGCCGTGGTGGCCATGGCAAAAAAACAGAGCAGGAATGGTGCAAATATTCGCATGGTGCGATGCCTGAAAAGTGAACTTGTGGCGATGCTACACTGGCCTGCATGACTGCCGCCATCACCACACCCGGCGCAGCACTTGCCCTCACGCGCGAGCTGCTCCGCTTCAACACCATCAACCCGCCAGGGGCGGAGCGCGAGTGCGCGCGCCACCTCGGCAAGCTGCTGGAGGATGCGGGCTTCAAGCTGAGCTATCACGAGTTCGCCGACACCCGCACCAGCATCATCGCGGAGATCGGGGGTGATGCCGACAAGCCACCCATCTGCTTCACCGGCCACATCGACACAGTGCCACTGGGCGCTGCGTCCTGGACGAAGGATGCGTTCGCCGGCGAGACCGATAGAGACAAGCTCTACGGTCGCGGCTCGTCGGACATGAAGAGCGGCATTGCTGCGGCAGTGATCGCAGCCATCCGCCTTGCGCCCAGGCTCGCGCACTCACCTGGCGTGGTGTTGGTGCTCACGGCTGGCGAAGAGATTGGCTGCGAAGGTGCCAAGTTCCTCGCCAACCAGAAGCTGCTGGATCGTGCCGGCGCCATCGTCATCGCCGAGCCGACCGACAACTATCCCTATGTCGGCCACAAAGGGCTCATCTGGTTCGAAGTGGAGACGAAGGGCAAGACCGCGCATGGCTCCATGCCTGACAAAGGTGACAACGCGATTCTCAAACTGGCCAACTGCATCCACTGCATGCAGCAGTTCAAGTTCAGCGTGGCACGGCATGAGGTGATGGGCGAACCCACCTTCAACGTCGGCACCATTGCGGGCGGGCTCAACACCAACTCCGTGCCGGACTCCGCGCGCATGACGCTGGACATGCGCACCGTGCCGGGTATCGACCACGGGGAATTGCGCCAGTCCCTGGAGAAGCTGTTGGGTGCGGATGCGAATATTCGCAGGATCGTGGAGACGCCGCCGCTCTTCACCGACCCGCAGGATGAATGGGTGCAGCGCGTGTTCGACCTGAGCCAGGACTATCTCGGCGCCCGGCCGACGCCGAAGACGATCATGTTCTCCACCGACGGCGCAGATCTGAAACGCGGCTACGACCGCGGAAAAGGCGGCCCGCCTGCCCTCATCCTCGGTCCGGGCGAGTCATCGCAGGCGCATCAGACGGACGAATGGTGCAGCCTGCACCGGCTGGAGCAATCGGCGGATTTCTTTGAACGGATCATGAAGGATTGGTGCCGCCTCTAGGTTGTCTGTCTGTCTCTATTTTGTCACCCCCCGAACTCGACTGACGGAGTAAACTTGAACTTCGTACTTCACTGACAGGGAGAAAAATATGGATGGAGACGCAGCTGGTATAGGCTTGGTGGGCGGACTGATCGGTCTGGCATTCTTCGTATTCTTGATTGCCACGTTCTGGAAGATCTTCACCAAGGCAGGACAACCGGGATGGGCGGCAATCATTCCGATTTACAACTTTTTGATTTTGCTGAAGATCGTCGGCAAGCCATGGTGGTGGCTGATCGGCCTGTTCATCCCGTTCGTCAACTTCATCGTGATGATCATCGTGACCCTTGCGCTCGCCAAAGTATTCGGCAAAGGCGTGGGCTTCGCGATCGGGATGTTCTTGCTCGGCATCATCTTCTATCCGATCCTCGCATTTGGCAGCGCGACCTACACGGCACCGACCGAATCCTGAACCAGGATTGAGACTGCAAAAAAGAGGGGCCGGCCTGCCGGCCCTTTTTCATTGATGGAGCGGGATGCGGTGAGACGTCAGACCGACACCGCCATCCAGACCGCCAGCGCCACGATGAACACCATGAATATCTTCTTCATGACATCCACGGGCATGCGGTGCGCGAGCCTTGCGCCATACGGTGCGATGAAGAAGCTCGCGATGGAAATGCCGAACCAGGCGGGCAGATAAACATAGCCGATGCTGCCACTGGGCAGGTTGGCATCCAGCAGGCCCGTGACGATGAACCCCACCGTGCCCGCCAGCGCGATGGGAATGCCGACGGCAGCGGCCGTACCGATGGCCTTGTGCATGCCGACGCTGCACATCATGAGAAAGCTGATGGTGAGTACCGCGCCGCCGATACCGGCAAGGCTGGATACGAAGCCCATGAAAATGCCGAACGCGAGGATCCCGGCGGTCCCGGGCAGCGCAGAGCGCAGCGGCTTGGCCTTGATGCCGAAGATCATCTGGAACGCCACGAAGAACACGAGCCCGACGAAGAAGGTCTTGAGAAAGGCCACGGCCACGAAGTGTGCAAACACCGCCCCGGAGAGCGTGCCAACAATGATGCCCGGCGCCAGCCGCTTCACCAGCGACCAATCGACGGCGTTGTGCAGGTGATGCTCGCGCGCGCTGGCGAGGGAGCCGATGATGATGGACGCAAGCGACGTGCCCAGCGCCATGTGGATCACATGATCTGCGGGAAATCCCTTGGCCGCGAAGATCAGCGAGAGGATGGGCACGATGACCGTACCGCCACCGATGCCGAGGAGCCCGGTGAGGAAGCCGACAAACAAGCCGACGCCCAGGTAAATCAACCAGAACCAGGGTTCCAAGATGCGCGCCCCTGTCCTATCCCAATTTCTTCAGGATGACTTTCCATTCAGCCGGTGTGACCGGCGTGATGGAGAGCCGGTTGCCGCGCTTCAGGATGATGAGCGATTCGAGCTTGGGGTCGTCGCGGAGCGCCTGCAACGGGAGCAGGCGAGTCTTCTTCACGAACTGCACGTCGACATTCAGCCAACGCGGGTTCTCGCGCGTCGCAGCAGGCTCGAAATACTTGCCCCTTTTTTCGAACTGGCTCTCATCGGGATAGGCATGGCTCACGACTCTTGCAAGGCCCGCGATGCCCGGCTCGGGGCAGCTGGAGTGATAGAACAACACGTCGTCACCAACCTTCATGCCGTCGCGCATGTAGTTGCGCGCCTGATAATTGCGCACGCCAAACCACGGCACGGTCTTATCGGGCATGGCGGCGAGATCATCAATGGATATCTCGTCCGGCTCGGACTTCATCAGCCAGTAGGGCATTATTTTGGGCGAAGGGTGATGGGTGTTGCGTGACGGGTGACAGGTGATGGGTGTTGCGTGACGGGTGACGGGTGATGGGTGATGGGTGATGGGTGATGGGTGATGGG
>JANNSU010000018.1:0-19487 GCA_031394355.1 Betaproteobacteria bacterium
TTGGGTTTGGGGTGTTGTTTTTGGTGTTTGGGGTTTGGGTTTTGGTTTTTTGGGGGGTGGTTTTGGGGGGGTGGGGGTGGGGGGGTGGGTGATGGGTGGTGGGTGATGGGTGATGGGTGGTTGGTGGTTGGTGGTTGGTTATGAGTGGTGAAGTCGTAACGAGGCGTAGTGTGGAGGGGGGGGTGCGCTTACCCCCTTTGCAAAGGGGGTCGACGCGAAGCGGCGGGGGGATTTTTGGCGGCGCGCCCGAAATCCCCCCCAGCCCCCCTTTGCAAAGGGGGGAGTTGGAGCGCTGCGAATATTCGCAGTCCCCAACGACCTGACGCCGATGGTCGCCGATGGTCGCCGATGAACGCCGAAGGAATCGCTTCAGATTGAATCTGCGTTCCCAGTGCTTGCGACTATTCGCAATGGGGGCACGGTCTGGCAGACTGCGCGCATGAGCCAACCTCAACCCGCCCTGCTGGCACAACGAATAGCCGCATTCCTCTGGGACTATCTGCCCATCGCGGGCTGGCTGTTGCTCGTGATGGCGTTCGGCGCGGCGCTGGCCATGTGGTCACCTGAGTTTGCACAATGGGTGTTTGGCAATCCGCAATCCGGACAGCTTGCCGGTGTCGTGCTGGTCACGCTCCCGGTCACGCTCTATTTCGCGGTGCAGGAATCATCGAAGCACCACGCCACCTGGGGCAAGCGCAGACGCGGCCTCGCGGTCGTGACGACGTTGGGAGATGGCCTCGGCTTCTTTCAGGCACTGGCCCGCGCCGTGCTCAAGTTCGTGCCGTGGGAGCTGTCGCACACGTTCATCATTCATGCGAGCGTGGCGGGCAGGGCCGGGGAGGAGCCGCCCGATTGGGCCATGGCCGTGCTGGTATTGGCCTGGCTGCTGGTGATGGCGAACGTCGTCAGCTTTTATATGAGCGCCAAGCGGCAGACGCTGTATGACCGCATCGCGGGGACGATGGTGATGAAGGCTGATTCCTGAGGTTCTCGGTCATTCCAAGTCAGCCGGTGCGGCGCACTGCTGCAAGCAACGTGCTGGCGATCTGGTCGACCGGGGTGCCCAGGTCTACCGCACCGCACTCGATGGCAGCGCGCGGCATGGCGAACACGAGGCTGGATGCCTCGTCCTGCGCGATGGTCACGGCCCCCGCCTTGCGTAGCGCGAGAATCCCAGCCGCGCCGTCCACGCCCATGCCGGTGAGGATGACACCAGCCGCCTGCGCGCCGGCGTGTTGTGCGACCGACCGGAAGAGCACATCAGCCGAGGGCTTCCGCTCATTCACCGGTGGTGAATCGTCCTGCACAATGCCCCAGCCCCGGTCGCCGCGGCGTTCCGTGGCGAGATGGCGTCCACCTGTGGCGAGGTACACATGGCCGGGCAACGCCGGCTCCCCATGCTCGGCCTCTTTCACCGTCAGCACACAGCGCTCGCTGAGACGTCGGGCCAGGTGACGCACGAAGTTGGGCTGCAGGTCTGTGGTGACGAGGATCGGTGGCATGCTGACGGGCAGCGGTGTGAGCACGGTGCGCAGCGCCTCGGCACCGCCGGTGGAGGCGGCGATGGCGATGAGGACTTCCCGCGACGGCTCGGCGGCAAGCAGCGGCAGCACATCTTCCGCACTGGCAGCCTGCTCGAGGTCCAGCGTCTCGATGCGATCCCGTGCGGCATAGGCACCGCGGATCTTGGCCGCGATGGCCGCTGCATACTCACCGCTGTTTACCTCGCCCGCAGCCGGCTTGCCGATGAAGTCGACTGCACCCATGGCCAGCGCACGAAACGCCACGTCGGACCCTTCGTGCGTGTGCGAGGACAGCATCACCACCGGCATCGGCTGAAGGCGCATCAGGCGCTTCAGGAACGAGAGCCCGTTCATGTTCGGCATTTCAACGTCGAGCGTCAGCACATCCGGCTTCAGGTCACGGATGAGGTCACGCGCAACCAACGGGTCCGGTGCCTCGCCGATCACCATCATGTCGGGCTGCTCGTTGATGATTTCGCGAATGATGCCGCGGATGATGGCCGAGTCGTCGACCACCAGCACCTTGATCTTCAAGTGTGAATTGTCCTTGCGGTGTCAGCTGTCCTGGCGCGGCATGTCGCGCCAGGCAACCAGGATGAGTTTTGCATCTTCCCACCATAGCTGGCTCTGTTCTGCGCCCACCACCGACTCCAGCGCGACGGATACCAGCTTGGCGTTGACCGCGAGCTCGCCCAGCGTCTGGGCGCTGATCAGCTCGGCACCCATGTAGTCCGCATCGGTACCCGCCAACTTTTCCAGCCGATTCAGCAACTGCATCTTGGCGGCCATGAGCGGTGACAGGTCGGCTGCGCGTGCGGTGGAGCCGCTGCCGATCGGGCGTGTGGCTGCGCCATCAAACCGCTCGCTGGCACCATGCCGATCCACCGGGCGAACATGCTCCAGGCGCAGCAGCTCGTCGAGTTGCTCCAGCAGGATATTGTGCAAGGTGCCTGCCCGCTCCAGGAGCTCGCCCACGGTGCTGCGGCCGTCGATGAGGAAGAGCACCGCGCGGAGCTTCGGCTTCAACTCCGCCGCATGGTCGCGCATGGCCGCCATGCCCGTGTCGGTGCGCACGAGGATGGCGTCGAGCTTCAATTCGCGGATGTTGAGGAGTGTGCCCATGCGGGAATGATACTCAGGTCGTCGGGCAGGTGGGGAACGAATATCGATACAGATGCCTCACCGACCCACTTCGAGCCCACTCACTACCCAGGACCCTACAGCTTCACCTCGAACCGGAGCGCCCCCGCCATGTGCGTCTTGCCACTGCTGGCCAGGCTTTGTGTGCCGTCTGGCACCAGGAATACGCTGGTGTTCTCATTGCTCTTCGGCGAAATGTTCGACAGCGTGAAGCGCAGCCTCGCCGCAGTGGTGACGTTCCACAGCACATACGCATCGGCCTGGCGCTTCACACCCACCGTGGACAGCTGATCGGTGGAGACGCGCAGGTCGTAGCCGGGCGTGTAAGACAGGTTTGCGCCGACGGACAGCGGTGTGCCGCGAATCTTGTAGTCCGCTCCGATGTTGGCATTCATCTTGGGCTGCTCGCTGATGCGGTTGTTCGGGCCGGGGATGTCCGCGACCTTGCTCGCGTAGAAGCTCGCATTCAGTTTGAAATTCACCGCCGGCAGCGTGGGCTGGATTTCGATCAGCGAGAATTTGGCGTCAAATTCGATGCCGCTGGTCTTCGCCTTGCCCAGATTCTGCGGGCGGGAGACGAAGCGGGGTGATGTCGCCCAGCTCACGTTCTCCAGCGTGGTCACAGTGCGGATCAGGTTCTTGATGTCGCGATGAAACAGGTTCACCGATATCACGCCACCCTTGTCGAGATAATTTTCGTAGGCAAGGTCGATGCCGTGTGCCGTTTCCGGCTTCAGGCTCGCGTTCCCCGCGCGGTCGGACGATACCGAGGTGTTCGGCCCCGGAACCGGGAACAAGGTATTCAGCTGCGGACGTGACACGAGGTCCTGGGTCGTTGGCGGCCGGTAGCTTTGCGTCAGCGACAGGCGCACCTGATCACGCCCGATCTGGCCGTTGGCTTCAGAGAAGCGGTACACCGCATTCGCAAGCGGGCTCCACACGCTGCTCTTGTTCTTCACCGGGCTCGCGGCGAGATCGCTGGTGGTCTCGATGGCTTCCCAGCGCAGGCCGATGGAGGTCGACACCTTCGGATTCGGGTCCCACTCGTCTTGCACGTACAAAGCCTGGCGCTTTGTTTCCACGTCCAGCGCCTCGCTGAAGTCTGCAAGCTGCTGCACACCGTTCAGGACAGTGATGGCATTCTCCGTGCGCTTGGACTGCTCCCACTCGAACCCGGTGGCGAAGTTGTGACCTTCGCCCCAGCGGCGTGCGAGCTTGCCAGCGACGTTGAAGCTCCGGTCCTTGGCGTCGCCCTCGCCGGTTTGCGTGAGTGTCCTCACGCCCGTGGCGTTGAACTGGTTCTGGATGTTGCTGCGTTGCAGGCTGAATTGGCCACCGCCACCGCGCAGCTCATACGTCGTGTTCTCATCCAGGCGCTTGTTCAGCATGGTCATGAACCGCGCCACGTTGAACTTGAATTTCGTATCGGTTACCTGCGTCGCGAACTGTGCCGGCGTGGTACCGATAGTCTGGTTCAGCGTGCTGTCGGTGCGGGTGTTCGCATTGTTATTCACGTAGAACGGCTGAAACATGAAGCTCTCGCCGGGGCCAAGCCGCCACTGGAAGCGCGACGTGATGAATACACCCTTGCGGTCTTCGTCCTGCTGGCTGGTGCCGTTCTGATCCAGTGTTACGGCGCCAGCGACGTTTCGATAGATCGTGCGCGAATCGGTATCGGTAAGCTGATCCTGCAGGCGGGACGAGATGGTGATGTTGTAGGTACCGGTTTCGCCCAGTTTGTCATTGCGGCCAAATGAAATCTCCGGGGAGATCTTGCCCCGCTCGTTCACGATGCCGCCACGAAGGTCGTTGGAACGCTTGACCAATGCCTCGCGCAGCACCACATTGATCGTGCCCGCAATCGCGCGTGCGCCCGTCTCGGCTGTCGGTGCGCGCAGGATCTCGATGCGCTCCACCATGTCCGGCGTGATCTGCTCGATGGAAAAGCCGGGCGGGATGCGATCGCCGTTGATGAGGATCTGGGTGAAGCCGCCCGCCATCCCGCGCAATCGTGGCGCTCCGGGCCGGCCAGCACGCCCACCGGTAGTGACACCTGGCAAGCGGCGCATCACATCGCCCAGATTGCTGTCGCCATATTGCTCGATGTCGTCGCGGGTGATGATGATCTTGGTTGCGCTGGCATCACGACGGTCCGTGTTGACCGAGCGCGTGCCGGTGACCTCGATGGTCTCCGGCTTCGGCCCAGGCTTGGCGCCGGGCGCTCCCGCTGGTGCGGCGGGCCTTGCCGGACCCGCTTTCGGTGCGTCCTTTGGCGCGTCCTGCTTGGGCGGATCGGCACGCGGTGTCTCCGGCGTGGGTGGCGTCTGGGCAGAAGCGAGCTGAACGGAACAGGCGAGGGCGACTGCCAGCGGCAAAGCGCGGCGGTGGAAAAGTGTGCGTGAGTTCATGTCGGATATTGAGTTCGGTTGGCCGTCGAAAAGGATTTTTGACGGCAAGCGCGGGTAGCGGGCTCGCGGCCCCATTGCTGAGTCTTCACAGACTGCAAGAAACGCCGGATTCTACAGAGTAGGAAGGAGTGTCATGTGTCAGATTGTTGCAGGCAGTATTTCTGCCCGCCGACCAGACATCACACGCCTCATTCGGAAAAACCGGGTTTTGGCGATCATTGATGCGATATCCATTGCAGCGCCTATGAGGCATTGTCACAAGAAGGCATCGTAACAAGCAGGCATTGCCACAAGAAGGCATTGCTACAAGACCGGTAGGTGACGTTTCCCGATCCGGTGTGTTGGGCCTACCATTCAAGAAATTCTGATCAAGTTCAAAAAGCCCGTCATACCGGCGAAAGCCGGTATCCATGACTTCGCAACATGTTGAATGCACTCAAGGCTGGATACCGGCTTTCGCCGGTATGACAACTTGATCAGAGGTTCCGCAAGTCAACCCAGGAGAGCCTCCCATGCCCGATGCCAACCTGAAGCCTGTCTTCGACGAGATGCGCGCCATTTTCAAGCCCCTCGCCAAGGGGCTCGTCGTCGTTCACGACACCGACGATCACTTCTACGTCGACAGCACCAAGCCCGCCCCCAACGGCAAGCCCATGTTCTTCGGTGCCGTGCGCATCGGCAAGGACAAGGTCTCGGTGCATCTCATGCCCGTGTACACCGCGCCCGCGCTCTTGAAGGACCTGTCACCGGAGCTGAAGCAGCGCATGCAGGGCAAGTCGTGCTTCAACTTCAAGACAGTCGACAAGGCGCTCTTCAAGGAATTCGCCGCACTTGCCAAGTCTGGGCTGGCACAGTTCAAGAAGGATGGTTGGGCGTAGCGAATATTCGCAAATCTCGTGTCTGCACTAAGGGGCACACGACGATTCCGCCCCATGCTTCGCATTCCCTCCTTTGCAAAGGGGCATGTAGCGACCCCCCATGCTTCGCATTCCCCCCTTTGACAAAGGGGCATGACGAATTCCCCCCATGCTTCGCATTCCCCCCTTTGACAAAGAGGGGCTAGGGGGTCATGGCACTACCTTAACGAATCGTGACGACTTCAGCCCCCTCTCCCCTTGTGGGAGAGGGTTGGGGAGAGGGGTTTCTCGGCATGGATGCCACCCTCTCCCCTACCCCTCTCCCATCCAGGGAGAGGGGTTTAGTCCAGCTCCAGCCTCTCCCATCCAGAGAGAGGGGAGAAATGCTTAAGGTAGTGCCATGAGGGGCAGGGGGGATTTCTCGGTCCGAGGTGAATGGCAAATCTTTCTTCTCATCGGGCGCGAAGAAAATCCCCCTCAATCCCCCTTTGTCAAAGGGGGAAGTGACACAGTCCGTAGCCCGGATGGAACGCAGTGGAATCCGGGATCCCCCAAGCTCGAACGAGTCCCGGATTCCGCGTTGCTGCATCCGGGCTACGGTTTTCGGGGGTGCGAATGCGTTGCGAAGTTTCGCAATGCGGCGCGGTGAAGATCAGTCCGTAGCCCGTAGCCCGGATAGAACGCAGTGGAATCCGGGATTTCCCGAGATCGAACGAATCCCGGATTTCGCGTTGCTGCATCCGGGCTACGGTTTTTGGCAGAGCTGATGCAATGCGAATATTCGCAATGCGGCACCTTGAGGATCAGGCCGCGTCGCAGGCGCCGCGTAGTGGGCTGATCGTTCCGCCCTGTGCTGCCGCCGCATCGCGTTTGTTCACCACGCCTTGCAGACCCTGCAGCAGCGATTTGTAAAGCGGTGAATCCGGCTGGCCAACCTGTGGCTGGCCGAGCGGGATGCTGACCCACACCACGGGCACACCGGGTGCGGGGCGAAGTGTTTTGCCGAGCTGGCTTGCGTCGGGATGGTTGAGGTTGATCACCAGCACATCAGGTGCCGCTCCCAACGCCATGCTCACCGGATCAATCGGGACGAACCGCGCCTGCACCGCATTCGAGGCGATGAGCAGCGTGTCTTCCATGGCCTGGTAGGCCACCCGGTCAAAGCCGGCGAACTGGATACGAAAAATCTGGTGCATGTCTGGGCCTGGAGAGTCCGCAGCCGACAATGGCTTGCGGTGAAACGACGTGTCGAGTTGCGAGATGTCTGAACCGGCTTGCAGTGTAGAGTCCGGCTGCCCTGCCGTGTCAGATTCAGGGCCGGGTTCACAAATGTTTGCATTCCCGGCGCGCTCCATCCGGGCACGCATGGCCTTCTTCATCGCGGATCGCATGCCTGACAACACGCTAGGTTCTCCTCGTTGTGGTGCTGTGCATTGTGGAGCTGTGCAGTGTGGAGCTGTGCAGTGTGGTGCTGTGCAGCGTGATGTTGTGCAGCGTGATGTTGTGCAGTGTGGTGCTGTGCCATGAGCCATTAACCGGGCTGTGTTGCGCGTCAGCCTATAGCTGCTTCCGGCACCGCACGCAGACGCGGGACTTCCGTGATCACCCGCATATCCCAATGGCTTTCCCGCACCATCCTCGGCACATCAGTGCCCGGCACCGCACGGCTGAAGTACCAACCCTGCGCATGGTCGCAGCCCAGCATCATCAACACGGCCAGTTGGCGGGCATCCTCCACACCCTCTGCCGTCACCCGCAGACCCAGGCTGCGGGCCATGACGACGATTGCACGGATGATGGCGGCGCTGTTCGGATCGTCTGCGCAATCATCCACAAAAGTCTTGTCAATCTTGAGACAGTCGGCGGGGAGCCGCTTCATCTGTGCCAGCGATGACTGGCCGATACCGAAATCGTCAATGGCGATGGCGGCACCAAACCGTTTCAACGCCTGCAGAAGATGGCTTGCGCGTTCATGGTCCTGGATCATGGCGGTCTCCGTGACCTCCAGCTCCAGGGCGTTGGCCGGAATATCGGCGGCGGCAAGGGCGACCTTCACATCGCCGAACAGGCTGTCGCTCTGCAGCTGACGCGCGGAGAGATTCACCGAGATTCGCAAGGCTCCCAATCCCGGCTCCACCCGCCAGCGGCCCAGATCTGCGCAGGCGGTATTCAGCACCCACTCGCCGATGGGCACGATCAGCCCGGTTTCTTCTGCGAAGGGGATGAATTTGCCGGGAAGGGTCAGGCCCAGTTCCGGGTCCTGCCAGCGCAGCAGCGCCTCGAAAGACGCGATACGGCCGCTACGAAGATCCACCACCGGCTGGTAATGCAGCTCCAGCTCGTTGTTCGCCAGCGCGTTACGCAGGCGCATCTCGAAATCCAGCCGCTGTACCGACAGGGTGTCCAGTGCGGCGGCATAGAATTTGTAGTTGTTGCGGCCACTTTCCTTCGCCTGGTACATGGCGATATCGGCGTTTTTCACCAGGGTGGCGGCATCCTGGCCGTTGACGGGCCAGGTGCTGATGCCGATGCTGGCCGTGATGCGCACCTCGCGTTGTGCGAGGCGGAACGGTGGCAACAGGGCCGCAATCAGGCTTTCTGCCACGTGCACCGCATCGGCTCTTGCGGTGTGGTCGTCCACCATCACGGCGAATTCGTCCCCACCCAGGCGCGCCACCAGGTCACTGTCGCGCACGCTCGCCATGAGGCGGCTGGCCACGGCGCGCAACAGCTCGTCTCCCGTTGCGTGACCCAGCGTGTCGTTCACCTCCTTGAATCGATCCACGTCGATGAAGAGCAGCGACACAAAAGAACCTTTGCGCTGCGCCTTGCCCAGTGCGCGCTGCAGCGACTCCATGAACATGGCGCGGTTGGGCAGATCGGTCAGCTCATCGTGCAGCGCGCGAAAATGCACCACATCCTTCAGCCGCTTGTGCTCATCAATGTCGGTGATGGCCAGGAACGCGCAGTCCTTGCCCGCCCAGACCAGCTTCTGTGCCGACACCAGCGCCCAGAATCGGCGGCCTGTCGAGCTGAAAAGCTGCAGCTCGTGGTCCGTCAGCACACCCTCCCTGTCCAGCGATGCAAACATGTTCTCCCGGGCCAGAACGTCCTCTGCCTCGCGTGCATGGGGCAGCGGTATCGTTGCATCGCCCGGCAGATCGAGCATCAGCCGTGCCCGCTCGTTGGCATAGAGGATGCGTTGGTCCGGTAGCTGCGTGATCAACAACGGCAGGGGTGCCGCATGCAACAGCGATCGCATGTGCGAATCATCCATCGGGCTTGACAGCTGCAATGTCTCCCGCCGGATCAGGATGCGCACCGACGCATACCCCGCAATACCCAGCAGCATCACGGCCAGCATGATGAGTCCCACCAACAGCGCACCTTGCACCTCGCGATGAAGCTCCGCCAGCGTGGCGGAGAACTCACGCTCCAGTTGGGACAATGCGCCATTCACCCGATTGATATCGCGCTGTATGGCCGCCAGCTCAGCGTTGTCCGGCTCCGGGCGTGCGCTGCGGTTGATGCGTGTTGCGATGGTGCCGAGCTCGTCCACCTTGGCATCAGCCTGCGTCCAGATATCGATGGCACGGCTGACCTGCGCCTGATCGCGGAAGGTGCGGAATAGCCAGATCATGCTGTCCACATCTGCAGGATGGCTGCCGCCGCGAATGAAGCCCTGGCGGACAATCGACAGATCGGGCTGTGCCGTCTCCAGCTCGACCCTCGCCTGACGATCGCCCTGCAGGGTGCCGATGGCGTGCTGGAAGCCGACCCAATCCGGTTCCTCGCGATAGCGGGCGAATCGGCTCAGGTGGTAGACGGCGTCCTTGTGCGCCTTGGACCATTGGCTTTCGCCGGCCACATAGGCTCGCCCGGCAGAAATCAGCGACAGGGCCTGCCAGGAGAGTGCCAATACAGCCAGAACCACCCCGGTCAAAAGCCAGACCATGGCGATCCACTTCAGCCTTGAAAAATGCAGCCATTGCATGACGCCGACCTCCTTGTTCAGGATTCACCAGCGACTTCCGCAATCCACACTCTGCAATCTACCCTCTGCCATCCACCCGTCTTGCTGGCGCCAAGCGTGAATCTGCCTGGCCACCCCGCAACATCATGCTGCAATTACCCCTCACAGTCATGCGCAGGTGAAACGATTCTAGACCCAATCTGGCCGCAGGTAAGGGGGAAATCCCTGATTCTCGCTCGGCATAGTGCTCAATCTGCATGACCCGATCATGACCAGGCAGCGCCGCAGCTTTGACAATCCGTAGCAGGCGTTGGTCTGTCAGGGTTGGAACTCAATCTACCTTTGGCAATCCGTCGGGCCTCATGACGGGCGGGCCACCGCTGGCGCTGGCGTTGGGCCAACAGCCAATCGCCCACGCGAATATTCGCAATGCAAGTTCGTCATCCCGGCGAAAGCCGGGATCCAGCCGTAGGTGTGCCATGTGATCGATCAGTGCAAGTCACACGGGCCCTTGCCATATCGTTGGAGCCAGGTCACTGGAGCGAAGCATGCCTTCGCGCTTTCGCCGGGATGACGGGAAGGGAAGTGGTGTTCGACCGAAGCTATCGGCCCCAGTCCCTCATGGCACTACCTTAAGGTTTCCTCCCCTCTCCCTCGATGGGAGAGGGGCGGGGGAGAGGGTGACAGTGTCTCAAATCGCCTTGAGGTAGTGCCATGAGCCCCAGTCCCGAGTCTCCAGCCCCGACTCCCGACTCCCGACTCCCGATCCCCGATCCCCGATCCCTCTCCACTGCGCATTCCAATATGTCTGCCAAACCCACTCAACCTTGATGGGTTTTTTCGTTCCGGATTCGCGCAACATCCGCCGATGCTTTTTATCTGACCTTTCTCCACCCTTGACCCGCACACGACCCACAGCACCCGGCGTAGAATGGATTCATCGCCGCATTTATCCAGGCCCCCCCCTCGTTCCTGCACCGAAGCCAAGCCATGACCGCCCGCGACGCCATCCCCGAACTCTCCGCCGTATCCGACTCCGCCCTCACCAAACACATCAGCCAGCAATGGGACGACGACATCGTCGGCCGCATCACGGACTACATCAAAGTCCCGGCCAAGAGCCCCGGCTTTGACGACAAGTGGGAAGACCACGGCTACCTGCAGCACGTGGTGGAAGAGGCCAAGAGCTGGGTGGAAAAGCAGCACGTCGCCGGCCTCAAGATCGAGATCATCAAGGAGAAGGGCCGCACGCCGGTCATTTTCTTCGACATCCCCGCCACCGGCGGCCTTGGTAACGAAAGAACAGTCCTCCTCTACGGCCACCTCGACAAGCAGCCCGAGATGGTCGGCTGGGTGGAAGGCTTCGGCCCGTGGCAGCCGCGCATGGTGGATGACAAGCTCTACGGCCGGGGGAGTGCTGACGACGGCTACGCCATCTATGCCGCCATCGGCGCCATCCAGGCGCTGGACGATCAGAAGACCCCGCGCGCCCGCTGTGTCGGCCTCATCGAGACTGATGAAGAAAGCGGCTCCTCCGACCTCCCGCATTACCTCGAGATGCTAGCCCCGCGCATGGGCGACGTGCAACTTGTCATCGCGCTGGATTCCGGCGCGGGCAATTACGATCAACTGTGGGTCACCACCAGCTTGCGCGGCCTGGTCAACGGCACGCTGAAAGTCGGAATGCTCACCGAGGGCGTGCACAGCGGCGACGCGGGCGGCGTGGTGCCGAGCAGCTTCCGCATCGCGCGCCAGATCCTCGATCGCATCGACGACAGCCGCACCGGCGTGGTGAAGCCCGCTGCATTCAACTGCGACATCCCTGCGGAGCGCATTGCGCAGGCCGCACAAGCCGCGGAGATCCTGGGCGAGAACATGTGGAAGCGCTTCCCCTGGGATAGCTGCTGCAGCGACGGCGGATCGCGAATATTCGCAGAGCCCACCACCAAAGACCCGGTCGAACTCATCCTCAACCGCACCTGGCGCGCCGCACTCGCCGTGACCGGCGCAGACGGCCTGCCGCCCATCCTCTCCGCTGGAAACGTGCAGCGGCCCTACACCTCGCTCAAGTTGAGCCTGCGCCTGCCGCCGACGGTGGAGGCCGAAGGCGCGTTGCGCGCACTCAAAGACGCACTGGAAAGCAACCCGCCCAACAACGCCGTCGTGAACTTCGAAGGCGACGGCGCCACCGGCTGGAACGCGCCACCGCTGTCGAACTGGTTGTCGCCGTTGCTCAATGTGGCGTCAGAAACGTTCTTCGGCAAACCGGCTGCCTTCATGGGAGAGGGCGGGACGATTCCCTTCATGGGCATGCTGGGGGCGAAGTTTCCGAATGCGCAGATGCTGGTGACCGGCGTGCTGGGGCCGAAGTCGAATGCGCATGGGCCGAATGAGTTCTTGCATGTGCCGTATGCGAAGAAGGTGACGGCGGCTACGGCTATGGTGATTGCGGGGGTTAGGTAGGCTGCGCCGCATACTGAAGCCATTCCTTCGAGCAGGATAGGGCGTGGATTTGACCAATTAAGGGGGCGTGAGTGGACAGTGGTATTCAGCTAAGACTTGAGGAAGTTGCGCAGAAATGGAATGCCCTTTCCATGGTCCCAGAGGATTTGACGGGTTGGGGGTTTCCAGGCCTGACAAAAGCCTCGTTGGGCCACGCAATTTCAGGGATGGCAAAGTTGGCCAAGACGCTGGCAGATGATGATGCCTACACTCCAGACGCACTTGAGCGATTCGAGTTGGAGCCTTTACTGGTGAATCTGTTGGCATATGTGAACCAACACATTCCAAGTAATCCGCAACCTCATGTAATTGGCCTGATAAACGTTGCAAGCCAGATACGAAGGATTTTGATTGGTTGGGTGGAGTCAACAGATCACAAAGGTAAGAAGTATGTGGGAAAGTTTGCACAACAACTCGCAGAAGCAAGCTCAAAGCTGGCCGAGGCGGAAGTTACGTACAAATCCGTTGTAGATACTCACGCGCTCATTTCAACGTCATCTGACGAGATTGCCGAGTATCACAAAGAGATTGAAGCAACGGCTGAACTGGTAGAGCAGAAGCAAATAGTGGCTAGTAAGAATGCAGTTGAACTTGAAGTGCTCGAGACCAAGTTGCGAAAATTGTCCGAAGACGTTCAAGCAGAGAGCGAGAGGGCGAAAAAGCTCAATAGCGAAATTGAGGTGGATAGGAGCAATCAGAAGGCCTTGTTTGACGAGCTAAATGGTCAGCGCCACGTTGTCGATAGCTTGCTGGCCGACTCAAATCGATCTGGAATGGCAGCAGCTTTTAAGACACGGAAGGATGAGTTGATCTGGCCGTTGCGATTCTGGGCATTTGCATTTTCAGCTTCTGTTGGTGGCCTGCTCTTCATTGCGTGGCAGTATTTCTCTAGTATTTCTGGGGCAAACTGGCTAGATGCCTTGGTGAGGCTTCCATTGTCGGGCGCGCTCATTTGGCTCGGTTGGTTTGCAGCAAAGCAGTACGGTTACACCAGACGGCTCCAAGAGGACTACTCCTACAAGGTCGCCTCAGCCATGTCTTTCGAGGGGTACAAACGTGAGGCTGCAAATATTGACGCCGAACTACTGAAGCGTTTAATGGAAACAGCAATTGTCAATCTCTCAGAGAATCCGTTGAGGGTGTATCAAGGCGAGAGCAATCACGCGTCCCCGGCAAATGAGCTGCTGGAGAAGCTTTTAAAGGACCAATCCTTCGTTGATCTGCTCAAGAATTACACGACGAAGCACTAGCGTCATATGCGACGAATATTCGCAGGAAGCAGGAAGTTACTTCTTCTCACGCCGTTCCAATTGTTGCTTGGAGCAATAGGAGACAGCTTACATTGGCTCTCTTTGATGCTGAATGCCTCACGCTGCCCCCTAATGATTCCTACTGCCAAATCGGCTATTTCTCGATCGGCTCCATTTTGGGAGGGCTAGCTTGGATCCAGCGAAGGTAGAAGATTGGCTATTGGGAACGCTGCAAAACCAAGCTAGGCTCAGTCAGGCGATAGAAGGCATCCTGCAGAACCTCCTTCGCGCAGGTGGGGTTGATTTCTTGAGCATTGTGTCTCGAACAAAATCGAGAGAAAGTGCATTGGAAAAGATTCGTCGCAAGGGATATAAAGATCCTGCTAAGCAACTTACAGACTTGTCGGGGGTAAGAGCGATTGTCTTCTTGGAGTCCGATGTCGCGCGCACATCTGAGATTGTTAGCAATGCGTTTTTAGTTGATGTAGAGAACTCACTAAACAAAGACGTACTTTTGTCCACCAATCAGCTGGGATACCGCTCAGTTCACTTTGTCTGCCAGATTGGCGATGCCCGCAGTTCTTTACCAGAGTTTGATCAGCTTTCAGAGCTGAAATTTGAGATACAGGTTAGGACTGTCCTCCAACATGCATGGGCTGAACTGGCTCATGACAGCAAGTATAAATTTGCTGGGAAACTACCTCGCGAAATTGAGCGGAAATTGTATCTGTATGCCGGAATGCTCGAAATTGCAGATAGAGGGTTTGAAGAGGTTGCAGGCCAAATTGATGAGTATGCTCGAGAATTTTCGGCCTCATCGAGGCAAGGCAATTTAGATAGAGAAATTAATTCAATCACCCTAGAGTCCTTTGTTGAGAATTGGGCTCGCGAGAACAATTTTGATTTGCAAGAGCCGCCGGGAAAGGATGGATTCCCTGAGCTAATTGAGGAGCTTCGAAAGTTTGGAGTTACCTCTATTGAAATGCTTCACGCCCTGGCCCCAATGAACTATGCGGAGTTAGCTGCAAAGAGAAAGTACTCAACAAATATCTATGGTCTTGTTCGGGACTGGATGTTGATTGACGACTGGAGAAAATTTCTCGACAAGGTCAGCTTTAGTTGGGTTATAACCCCGTTCGATGAGGAAGGTGAGATGTACTCGGCATACTTCAATCAAGAAGAGCTAGAAGAGTTTTATCAGGCGTTTTTGGATGCCGAAGACGGTTAGTAGAAAAAAAGGGGGTCACAATTAAAGGGGCCAGGGTCGATATTCCTGAGTAGCTAGGGTAGTTGCGAATATTCGCAATGACTGAAGCTTAAGGATTCGCTCTTATGCCCAGAAAAAACGATCCTGGCCCCTTTGATCTCTTTAAGTGCGAGCAATGAGGGATAGGGCCTTCTTTCCGTGAGAAAAATGGCGCTCTTGAGTTCGCTCAACTGCTTCGCCGTTTCCCGCTGACCCTATCAACCTTTGTAGGTTACTTTTCCAATCCATTGCGATATTGTTTGTTGCGCGACAAGGTATTGCCATTAGGCAATGCCGAATGAAAACAAGGCGGATTCAACGCTATTGGTGCGCAATTCCTGGGGAGGAATTATGGATGCTAACAATAGGGTACAGACCACAATTCTTTTGACTGCCACCGGATTCCAGCGAATATTCGAAAGCAGCAGGACGTAATTGTGGTCTGTCCCAGTTTGTTATGAGGGTAACTCTCAGTCTAGAGCCTCGCCTTATTGACACCTAGGGGCCGCGGACTATAAGCTTTTCTGCCGATCTAACAGGAGGAAGCAATGATCACAAAGTCAACTGTAGTTCTCATGTGTGTACTTTCAGCGATGGTTATTGTCTCCCCCGCGTCTGCCGCGCCACACATCAGCCGAGCTACTTCTGTCAAAGGAGCCATTGCATACCAGGACGATGTTGACAACACTCAGTTCTGGTACGTGCCCACCGTTGCGCCAATCGACAACGTAGGATCTAGCTCACTTAAGACTTTCTCCGTTACTTACAACGGAATCGGTCCGCGCTACTACGCCTGTGAAACTGGCGGCATTTGCTATCCGAGCTATGGCGCAAACATCGGTGCCACGATTAACGTCGATGCGACGCCGAAGACACTTACCGAACTTCGCAAGGAGATTACGAAACGGTACGGCGTCGCGAATCCGAAACTCGCGCCGGTTAGACTGAGCAATGTAACCGTAAACTCGCTATTGGTTGACACTCTCTCAGTCTCGGACATTAAGCAAAAGTTTTCAACCACATTCCAGTTCAAGACTGACGTGGGCTTTACCGCCGGGTCAAACTCCTCGACGTTTGGAGCAAACCTAGCATCGTCGGCAGTCGGAACCACTGGAATAGTGCCGAACCCACTGTTCCAAATTGAGTTCGTTGGAGATGCAGAGTTTGCTGGAGACCCCTGGATTGTCGAAGCAAGCTGCAACCTTACTCAGGCGTGGTCCTACATTCGCAGTTCCGTCTCGGCCTCAGCATCACTGGGTTGGTTTACTCTTGGGCAGGCGCAATATGAAAGTATTTCAGAGGACCTGAAACGTGCTGGAATTTGCAGCTATAAGGAAATCCAAGGAACCCTGGACGTCAAGAGCGATATTCTTCCTGTTCTGGAGATGACAAAGAAGCTCTTTGAGGAAATGAACGCACAGGCCGCCACCGGTGAAGGCTTCTTTAAATTCGAGCCTAATCCAGAGCCGGCTGAAGTTTCGGCAAAAGGGGCAACGTCTTCCTGGCCATGGTCAGTGTCCGTAAATGTAGGTTATTCATCGGCGGCCTTTACGCAGAGCTTGACCAAAACAGTTCGGACAGAAATTCAGCCCAAATTCAAAGCTAAGATCGGCACAACAGCCGTCCTTGCGGTGAAGTGTACTCAGCAGACTAAACAGCACTTCGCGGACCTCGGCGACTTAACAGAAGCTTGCATAACACAAAGGAAGACGCAGCAGTTTGCTGCCATTTCCGCGCAAATATACTCGGATTTGCAGACCCGTTTAAGAGAACTAAGTCGGCTGCTGGAATTAAAGCAAATCGATTTGGCAACGTACACGCAACTTCGTCAGGACGCAAAGGCTGACGCGGGCGGCGCACTCAAATTCGGTGCAAAGAGGGATGGCCGGAGCGTGCCGGACTTGTTTGAGGTTCCTAAGAAGTGAACCGAAGGCAACTGATGCGATGGGCCGCATATGGGAGCGGCTCCATTCTGTCAGCCGGCTGCTGTCAACTGCAACATGCGCTAAAGGCTCCGTCGTTAGACTACTTTCAACGATATCTAATTATTGGCTTTGGGCCAAGGCCATGTTGTCCGTTGCCAGTAGCCGTTTCAGGCAGTGGCGGCCTCACGAACAAGGGTTATGAATTGAGCTTAGGAGAAGAATTGCCGTTCTGGATTCGGGCGGTCCAAGCGCAAGCCACATATCTGCCCTTGCCCTTGGAAACCTACGAACAGAACGTACAGCTCGATGTGATTGACCCGCTTGGGAGCGCGACAGGCGGTGCTGGAATATCACCACCGGTCACGCGGACTGCAGCCGATGGATTCAGCTCAGAGGCTCTCCGTTTTATTCCAAACGATTATGGCGTCTTCCGAATTCAGGCTCGATACCCTGACAGAAACACCTTTAGTCGCTCGCTAAGCGCCTATATTATTGTCCGTGGGTGACGCCCGGCCACCAACTCGGCGCTCATGAATTTAAGGGGCCAGGGTGAGCCGTCCCCGATTGTTCCCTTTATTTTTTTCACTAGCCGGTATAGCGAATCCACCGAGTTTAAGGGGCCAGGGTCGATATCCCTGAGAAATGCGAGCCCCTTTGACAAACATGCATGCAAAACCCGCACCTCCCGAAAAGCCCGCCAAGCGCGCCAAGCAAGAAATGCCACCCGCGATTCGTAAACCCGTCCTCGAAAAGCTGAGCCTTCATCCACGCAACCGCCATCGCGGCCGCTACGACTTTGCGCAATTGGTCGCAGCCTTGCCGGCGCTGGAAGAATTTCTGATCCCCAATCCGTTTGACGCCAATGAATTGACCATCGACTTTGCCAATCCCGAGTCGGTGATGGCGTTGAATGCGGCGTTGCTCAAGGCGTTTTACGCGGTTGAATCATGGCGCATCCCGCCGGGCTATTTATGCCCGCCGATTCCGGGCCGCGCAGACTATGTTCATCTTGCGGCGGATCTACTCGCCAATGATCACAATGGCAGCATCCCGCGCGGGCCAGACGTTCGGGTGCTCGACATCGGTGTTGGTGCGAATTGCATTTATCCGTTGATTGGCCACCATGAATACGGCTGGCGGTTTGTCGGCAGTGATTGTGATGCAGCAGCAAACAATAGGGGACAGCCCACCATTGTCTTCGGCAAGCCTGCGAATATTCGCGACCAGGAGTCGACGGCAGCAATCATCGTCGATTCTGCGCTGCACGACGGCGACCGTCCGGGCCAATCAAGTCCACCGTGCCGGTCATTGGTGGCGGCTGGATAGCCTTCATTCCGATTTCGCGAGCCGAGAAGTCCTCCGTCACCCACTTTTGTCTGCTGCGCAAGTCACACAATGGAATGCAGGACGTGCCGCGTGTAGACTTCCTTTGAATTCCGGCAGTTTCGGTCTGCCGCCCAGCACAAGCAGGCCATTCGGGAAATTTGTATGTTCAGATTTGAGTAGGATGACCAGAAAGCAGCGAGCAATCAACGCAAGCATGGCATTACATTTGAATAGGCACTGTCAGTATTCGCGGATGTGATGGCTGTAAGTTTTGCGGATACCGATCACTTTGAATCCGAGGATCGAAGCCGAACTTACGGCATGTCCAGCAAAGGGCGGCTCCTGGTGGTGGTTCACACTGAGCGTCGCAATATTGTTCGTATCATCAGCGCGCGATAGGCAACTCGATATGAAGAAAGCATCTACCGGCAAGAGTGATCAGGACATCCCCGTGTTGAAGCGGGAGCAGCTTGGCGTCGGTGTACGCGGGAAGTACTTCAAGCAATTTACTGAAGGAAGCAACGTCGTCGTTTTGCGGCCAGAAATTCAGAAGGCGTTTCCAACGTCGGAGTTGGTCAATCAGGCTTTAGGCAGGATGCTGGCTTTCGCGGAAGAGACTAAGGCGCTGGCGGGCGGAGCGAAAAAGGGGTCGAGGAAACGGGTGGTAAGCTAGCCTAGCCTACCGAGCCAATTCAGATGTTTCTGTTACGGACTGGATCGATGCGAATATTCGAAAAGCAGTCCCGAACGACTGGAAAACAATGGTGGTCTTTCCTCTATTATTATTTAGCGCTTTCTTTTAGTGGTCGCGCCCAATGCCGACTGTCCTGCGAGTAAGTGCGTTCCGCTTCCACTTTTATTCAGATGAAGGTGACGAGCCCGCGCACATTCATGTTGATACCGGCGACGGTGAGTGCAAGTTTTGGCTGGACCCAGTAGTGCTGGCAAGAAGTATCAACGTATCGCAAATCGACGTACGAAAAATCGAGAGACTCGTCTTTGAGCACCGCAGCCTATTGATGGAGAAATATCATGAATTCCACGGCCGCTGAATCTGAAGTTCTGGCATCCCGCGCTTGGGTTGAGCGCCGGACAGTGTTCGTCGAGCTGACAGATGGTCGGATATTGGGCTTTCCTGCAGCACGCTTCGAGCGGTTAGCAAATGCGACCAGCGATCAGTTGCAGAAGATTACCTTGCGATTGAACGGGGCCGCGTTGCGTTGGGACGAGCTCGATGAGGACATCACCGTCAAAGGCGTAGTGGCGGGTCGGTTTCAACTTCCGTTGCCGGTGGCGGCGTAGGAAATGCGAGCCTGAAAATCATCTAGCTGGCCTCC
>JANNSU010000036.1:0-5295 GCA_031394355.1 Betaproteobacteria bacterium
CCGAGAAGCTCGATCAGCGTCTGGTGGGCGAAGTCACCAGACTGAAAGCCGCCGACCCGCTGAAGGCTGAAGCGGTGGAACAGGAAGTGTTGTTCTACGCCCGCCAGGCGCACTCCGACCTGCTGGCGCAGCAAGCCGTGAACGTGAACGCCTACCGCCAGATCGGTGTGCTCAAGAAGACCGGCCGCGAGCTCATCAACGGCTGCGACCGCATGGCCACCACCGGCATGAGTGCGCTCGCCACTGCACAAGCCGTGGCGCGCGCCACCGGCACGCAGATCAAGGTGATGGAAATGCTGAAGGCCAGCTCCAGTGCCATCGGTGATTTGATCGAGCAGACTTCGGTGATGCTGGGCAAACATGTGGAGCAGACGGGCGAGTTCTCGTCGAACCCTGTCGTCGCGGTGGACAAGCTGAAGGCCGCGTTCGAAAACACCACCAAGGCCATCGACTCGATGGACAAGTTCCGCAGCCAGGCGCTGGACAACATGGCCAAGAACAACGCCATGCTGAAGGACCTGATCGACGGCGCGGAAAAGGAAATCTCCACCCGCCGCGGCGTGGCCGGGACCATGAGTCAACTGACGGTAGAGTCCGATGTGCCGCAATAGCCCGGGAGGTGCCGTGAACGGGTGGCTCGCGCTGTGCGCGACACTGCTTTTCCCAGCTTTCCTGTTGACCGGCTGCAAGGATTCGCCTGCGCCAACCGCCGTCATGATGCAGCCGGCAGGCTCATTGCGTGTCCTCGCCGGGTCCGAAATCAAGGACCTGGAGCCGCTCAAGGCGCGCATGGAAAAGGCGGCCGGCACGCCCATCGAGTTCATCTACTCGGGGTCGCTGGATGCGGTGGAAAAGCTGGAGGCCGGCGAGCAGTTCGACGCGGTATGGCTCTCGCACAGCAAGTATCTGCTGCAGACACCGTCGATCAAGGCCAAGGTTCGTGCGTCCGAGCGCATCATGACTTCACCGGTGATTCTCGGCGTGAAAGTATCGAAGGCGGCGCAACTGGGCTGGGACAAGGTGGACCCCACCTGGACCGACATCGCCCGCGCTGCGGCCAGCGGCAAGCTTTCGTACGGCATGACCAACCCGGCCTCGTCCAACACCGGCTTCACTGCGCTGGTGGGTGTGGCGGCGGCGCTGGCCGACAAGCAAGACAGCCTGACCATCGCTGACATCAAGACCAAGGAACTGCGGCAACTCTTCACCGGCGTGAAACTGACCTCGGGCTCGTCGGGCTGGCTCGCCGATGCCTATGTGCGCGAACAGGCGCGCTTCGACGGCATGATCAATTACGAGTCGGTCATCCTCCAGCTCAATGCCGAGGGCAAGCTCACCGAGAAGCTGGCGCCGATTTATCCGAAGGAGGGCATCGTCACCGCCGACTATCCGCTGATGTTGTTGAACGACAGCAAGCGCAAGGCCTATGACGAGCTGGTGAAATTCCTGCGGTCGCCGGAAGTCCAACGCGACATCACCGAGCGCACACTCCGCCGCCCCATCGTGCCGGAGGTGCAGGCCGCTGCCGCCATTCCCAAGAAGACACTGGCTGAATTGCCCTTCCCTGCATCGCGTGAAGTGCTCGATGCACTGATCGATGCCTACCAGGGACAGTTGCGCCGTCCGGCCTCCACCTACTTCGTCATCGATACCTCGGGCTCGATGCAGGGCGAGGGCATCACGCAATTGCGCGATGCGATGGCGGCACTCTCAGGTGCGGACACCACACTCTCCGGCCGCTTCGCGCGCTTCCAGACCCGCGAGCAGATTTACATGCTGCCCTTCTCCGGCCAGCCCGGCACACCGCTGCGATTCAACATGCCGGACGACGCAGCGAAGACCGAGGCTGTGTTGACCAGCGCGCGCGAATTCGCCAGCCAACTGCGTGCCGACGGCGGCACGGCCATCTTCTCCTCGGTCAAGATGGCGCTCGAAGCCGCCCAGGCTGATCGCGCCAAGGCGCCCGACCGTCAGTACAGCGTGGTAGTGATGACCGATGGCCGCAACGAAAGCGGCATGAGCGAGAAGGAATTTGCCGACTGGTATGAACGGCAGGGCGAAGCGAAACAGGGCATTCCGGTCTTCGGCCTCCTGTTCGGCAAGGCGGAAAAATCGCAGCTGGAGCGCATCGCCACCCTCACCGGCGGCCGCGTGTTTGACGCGAGGAAGGGGCTGCGCACGGCGTTCAAGGAAATCCGGGGCTATCAGTGACCGAGCTGTCGTTCCGCTACCGCGCGCTGCTTTATCTCTATAGCAACCAGCACATCGCAGGCAGTATCGCGGCACTCGTCGGCCTCGGCCTCTTTTTTGGCGGCGTCATCGACAAGGGCTGGTGGGCGATCGTCGCTGGTCTCTATGTTGGTGGCGCGCTCATCATGCCGCGCGATGATTCTGCAGAACGCATCACCCGCGCGCAATTCGACGAGATCAATCTGCGCGAGCAACTGGCCGATCTCATCAAGATGGCGCGGAACAAGGTGCCTGCCGAAGCCGGACACCGGCTGGAAGCCATCCGCGAACACGCCGAAGTGCTGCTGCCGAAGTTGAAGGAATTGACCGAGCGCGGCGCCCTAGCCGCAAGCGTGCGCCATGACGTGCTGCAAACGCTCACCCGCTATCTGCCCGACACGCTGGCGAGCTACCTCAAGCTGCCGCCTGCGTACTCGAAACTGCATGGCGACGCCAACGGCAAAACGCCGCAGGTGCTGCTGGTGGAACAGCTTCGCTTGCTGGAAGAGAATCTTGGTGAGGCGGTGAAGGAAGCCTTTGCCGAGGACGTGGCCACGCTGCAGGTGCAGGGCCGCTTTCTGTCGGAGAAGTTCACCACGCCGATCACCTGATCTGGCTTACCTGCGAATATTCGCAAGGGTGAATGGCGGTGACGGTTCGTTCAGGCGGAACTGGCTGGCTGTGACTGACTGCTGGTGAGTCAATGGATGGCCGCGCGACCCAGTTCGGCCGCGCGGCAGAAACTGCAGAGCCGCATACAGACATGGGTTCATTGGACGCGACTGTGTTCCGCATCTAAACTGTCATGGCACTAGCGGACCCGTACTCAGCGTTGATTCAGTAACCGGGATGACTGTAATGGAGGGGGGGCACTTTTATGCCACTTGTTATTACTGTACACAAATACACCACCAGCAAGATTGCCGAGTGCTGTCAAGGCTTTGCAAGCGATTCGAAAATCCTGTTAACACGCCAGCCGGGCAGTTATCACGCCATGCGGCTTGTTATATCTAGTTAAACGTCTATGGCACCGCGAGTGATCTTTGTGGATATTGACGACACCATGGTGCGGTCGGTGGGTGCAAAGCGCATTCCGATGCCAGCGGTAATTGAGCAAGTGCGGAGGCTCAAAGGAGAGGGTGCCACTTTGTATCTTTGGAGTTCCGGCGGTGCTGAATACTGCAAGACGACAGCGGTCGAGCTTGGTATCACCGATTGCTTCGAAGGCTTCCTGCCCAAGCCCACGGTGTACATAGACGACCAGCCTGTCCATGAGTGGCGGTTTTGCAAGCATTTCTATCCGTCACAGGCGGAGAGTGTTTAACATGTCGATCGACACGAAACCACAACAGCAGGAGGCGGCTTCGCCGCAAAGTGTTCTGGCTCGGTCATCTCTACGTTAGGAGTCACGTGGCAAAACGGTTCGCCCTTCTTTTCTTGTTTGCACTTTCCCATTCTGCGTTTGCGGACGCTCTGTTCTTTTCCCCTGACTGTTTCAGTCCTCCGCGGCCAGCGCAGAATATTGAAGCGGCAATGGCGCATGCAAATGAGATTTCACTTTACTCGCAGGGGCCAGCACCATCGATACGCAACTCGTATCGACTGACAGTTATGCCCGAGTACAGCAACGAGCCAGCACTAATCGTGCGTTTGGACGTTGCACCGGAAGCAAGGGCCAATCTAGTAAGTTATGTATTTCGGAATACGGTAAAACCAGTTGCTTCGACCAGCCCCGTAACCTCCAATCAGGCGCGCGAGTTTGAACATGCGTATCTCTCCGCTGACTTTACCCCCGTGTCATATCCCAAGATTGAAATTGTCAACGGCAGGCAGATTGTCACCATTGGAATTCGAGGTGGCCACTACTGGGTTTTTGAGGCATTTGTGAACGGCAAGTATCGCTGCGTGCACAGGTCGGCGCACGAAGAAGGAACATTTAGAGACTTGGTTAGATCCCTCTTACGCTTTGCAGGTAAAGACAACGATGAATACAGGTAGGAGTACTCCTAACTCGTCGCTCAAGGTCGCTCCCTGCGGTCGCTGGACGCCGCAAGAGTGCGGCGCCACTTATCTTGAACGTCAGCTGCCATGAACCCAGCAAAGGTCGTCCGGGAAAAGGTGCGCCAATTCAGCGATCTTCCAAACATTGGGCCAGCCTCAGCCAAAGACTTTGTATTGCTTGGCTTCAAGAGTCCCGCCGAGTTGAAAGGCGCTGATCCTCTGGAGCTATACAAAGCCCTCTCTCACATCACTGGCTCATACCAAGATCCTTGCGTCCTGGATGTCTTCATGTCGGTTGCGGACTTCCTGGACGGCAATCCACCAAAGCCGTGGTGGCAATTCACAGACGATCGCAAGAAACGCTACGGCGATCTTCGAGCCAAGAGTGGGCTTCACGCAGGCAGCCAATTCAGGCGTAAGCATCACAAAGACGACCATCTCTAACCTCAACACCATGAAAACCACCATCTCTTCACGTCGAGTACTTGCCCAAGCCTTTGCCGCTGTCGTGCTGGCGCTTGCCACGGGCATGGTCGCTGCGTCTTCTCTAGATCGCCGAGCCGTTGAATTGACGTTTCTGAAGTCGAATCCCGGTGAAAGGGAGCAGCTCAAGACGTTCATCGTGCTCAACTGGTTCGCAATGGACAAGATAGCCAAGGAACAGAGTCTGATGAGCGCCTTCACCGTCATGGATACAGGTACTGATGAGGGCCCGTGGAATGTCCTGGTCTCGGTCACTTACCCAAACGAAAAAGGATACGAAGGCATCACCGAGGCGTTCGAGAAGATACGCCGTGCCCACGTAACCGTTCGGGTTGGTGGCAAGGGGCTGCGCGAGCTCGGATCCATCGTCGAGTCGAAGCGCGTGTTCGAGAATCCAGCGCATGCAACCCGGTGATGCACACCTCGCTCATGCGGAGCGCCAACGGCAGGCCGTCAGGATCGCCTTCAATGTCTTCTCTCGCAGCATTGCTCACTGAAGTCCGCGCATGCGTGCTTTGCGCGAATCACCTGCCGCTTGGCCCGCGCCCGGTCGTTCAGGTGCATCCGTTGGCCCGCATTCTG
>JANNSU010000063.1:0-28739 GCA_031394355.1 Betaproteobacteria bacterium
ATCATCAGACATGGACAACACATGGCTGCCGCCCAGCACGGGGCGTGCCAGCAGTACCGGCCCGCCATGCACCATCGCAACGATCTGGGCACCGGACCGCACATCCCAGATGCGCACTGCACCATCGAACGCTGCCGTCACGACTCGGTGGATATCGTTCAGGAACTGCGCCTCGACTACCGAGCCTTCATGCCGCAACGGCACACCGACCGGGGTGAGATCCGGCAGGCTGAACACGACTGCCGTACTGTCCTGGGACGACACCACGAGATGTTCACCGCCGCTCGACACCTGGACATGGTTGATCGCCAGGGGCCGGGCAAGTGTTGCCCGCACGGCCGAGGTCTCCAGATCGATGAGGGAAAGCCTGGTCGTATGGTGCCGCAGCAACAGCCACGGTTTGGTGGGCGCGAAACGGTGGCCTTCGGCATCACAGACCCGTCGCCACTGCGGGATGGTGCTGCCGGTACGCCACAACGAACAATTGCCGTCAGGCTCGCTCAGCACAAGATGGCGGCCCAGATCATCGAACGTGGGCACCACGCGAACTGCTCCGGGCGTCTGCGGCCCGAATTGCATCACGCGTTGCCACGCATCGGTATGCGATTTTCTGGTGAAGAGTGCCGAACCCGCCTCACCGCTCACCAGGACTGCCGAACCACGAAGCCCGGCCTCCACCCTGCGCCAGGGTTTCAGCTCTTCAGCGCCAGCCAGAATCTCGACCTCTCCATTGCCGAGCAGGGTTCGTACCAGGCCGCGGTTGTCTTCTGTCCACACCGCTTTCCCGTCCGGCTCAACGCCCAGCATGGAAAACGTCGCCGTCTTGTTGCTGAAAGGCTTCCAGTTGCACTTTTTCGACCAGGCAAGCATCGTGTCCAATGCGCCGGTGAAGTCGAAGTCCATCGGGGCCAGCCGCGCATTTCCGCTCACGAGTGTCGGCGTCAGCCCGGACAGCGATGCGCCGACCAGTTGTGAGCCGCCGGGTTTGGCGGCGAGATCGAGGCATTCCAGTATCGGCCCCTTTCCCCCTGCGGCCGCACGAATCCCCAGAAACGTGAGCGCATTGTCCGAGCGCTGCAACCCGAACCGGTCGTCATCGAGCGATATCAGATTGCCCAGCCCGCTCCCGCCGAAGTTGAGCGTCATCGCCCACTGCTGCCGGGCAAAGACACGATTGACGCCGAGACCGGCCAGCCGCGCGATGGCACCTTCGTTGCGCGGGTTCAGCTCCAGCGCCTTGGCGAGAAACAGGTAGGGCTCGGCAGGGATACCCTGCTCAAGGCTGGTATTTGCCTGCGACAGAAACAGGTCGGACTGCGCCTCGATCACGCGCCCCTTCTCTGCCTCCGCCTGCCGGAACAGATTGAAGAACACCACCACCAGCACCGACGCCAGCGTGGCCAACCCGCCGCCGATCCACAGCAACCGTCGCGTGCGCCGCAACCGTTCCGCTTCTCGGGCTCGCTCCCGAAGCAGCGCTTCTGCCGCCTGGCGCCGATCACGATTGGCGCGCACCACCGGTGCCAGCACGTCATGCGTCAGCTCCACTCGCAGCACACCGAACCGCTCTTCCAGCCGCAGCACCCGCCGCTCGACCAGCTTCTGAATTGCCGTGAGCGGGATGCCATGGCGTTGCACCGCATCGTCGACCGCACAACTGTCGCGATAGCCGGACTCGGTCAGCAGCTCACGTTCGATGAATATGGCCACCGCAGCGTCCTGGTCCGCGACACTGCGTTGATAGAACTCCGCGATGATCTGTTCCTGCGCACCCGCGAGGAGATCGGCCGAGATGCGGGCCTCGCCGCTGGCCAGCCTGCGATTGTTGAGCTCGAAGCACACCACCGACAGCAGGGCCGGTTCGATTTCCAGCACCCGCGCCGCACCTTCCTTGCCAGCGCCGGCCACAAAGGCCACGATGCGCTCTGCCACATCACGATCCACCAGGTCGCCGCCCGTTTTCTGCACCGCAGCCAGCGCCTGCGCCTCGACCATCTTGGTGACGCGCAACCGCCCCTGCGTGTTGACGCCATGCGCAGCAAAACGCTCTTCCAGGTCCGGCAAAAAGTCTTCGCGGAATCCCAGCACGCAGCGGAAGCGGTTGGCGTTGAAATCGATGGTGGCCACCGCGTCCGGGTCCTGCTCCAGCCGCGTGGTGACGGATGCGGGAATGCGGTTCTCGATCAGATCAGCGAGCTCGGCGAGAAACGCTTCCAGCCGCGGGACCAGCGCGAGCGTCTCGCTGGCCTGCACGATCTCCTCAAACTGGTCGAACACGAGTACCGGCGTGATGATCCGGTTCTGCTCGTCCCAGAGCTCGACATCCGCCGCATGGAAATACTCCCACAGGGTCTCGTCAGCACGCGGCAGCCGGCCGTCGATGCGGGCAAGCTTCAGCGCATCCCGCAACAGCGCCCACGCCTGTTCGCGCAAGGCCAGATCGGGGCTGCGAAAGTCGAGCCGCAGGTAGACCGGCAGCAGCGCCTCCTCCCGCAAGCGCGGGAAGAGGCCGGCGCGCAGCAGCGACGATTTGCCGAGCCCGCTTTGACCGTACAGCAGGGTGCAGGTGTCGCGCCGCACCAACCTCAGCAGATCGGTGGCCTCGCGTTCCCGACCGTTGAAGAACGCGTGCGCCTCTTCACCGTAAGGAAAGAGTCCGGGCCACGGGTGTTCGCTGTCCAGTACCGGCAGGACCGTGCTCATGCGGCAACGCCCTCACGCTGCCGGAACGCCTTCACGATCTCAACGATGCGCAGCTCGAACTCCCCGCCGCCTTGCCCACCGACCAGCCGGGTCCACTGCGCATCCAGAAAGCACTCCGGCACGGCAGCACCATATTCGGGGGTGTCGTCCACCACCACCGGCAGGATGAACGGAATGTGTTCAGCGATGCCTTGCGCGCGCTCGGCGGCGAGCTTCCACTCCCGGCGGAAATAGCCTTCCATGCGTCGCTCGGTATTGCGTGAAATCACCGGGATGAAAATCGAGCAGGTCTTGATGAAGCGGCGGATCTTCTGGTCATACAGATCACCCGCCTCCAGCCGCTCCTTGTCGAGCCAGGCCTCCACGCCAGCCTGATCGAGTGCGGCTTTCAGCGCCAGCACATGCGGCAGATCTTCCTTGGCATAGCTGAGAAAAATGCTGCCTGGCCGCATCGTGTCGCGGACCTCGGCTGCGGGCACGGCCGCGCCATCGGGCGAGTCACCGCTCGCCCCCGCGGCCGTCGGCTGTTGCGCACCGCGACCGGAGGCCAGCCAGCGTCGATGCAACTCGGCCACGAATTCGGTGGGCTTGAGTCCCACCAGCCGTGTGCCGTAGCTGAAATTGCTGACAAAGCTCACCAGACGCGGATCAGACCGCGCCTCGGTATCGATGATGATTTCTTTTTCGCTGCGCGCCAGAGACAACTGACGATCCTTCGCCACGCGCAGGAAAAACCGCGCCAGCCAGTCGGGATACGCAGCACCGATCACCAACAGATGGCTGCTGCGGAGCTCATCGAACAACAATTTCGGACGGCGGACCTCGGACTGCAGCGAGGTCACGAACTCCAGCACGTCTTCATCCGTCACCGCATACTCGGGCGCGGCCGACAGCTTGCCCATCAGGTGATACACCGCCGGTGACTCGGTGCGCATCCAGTCGCGCGGCAGATCCTCGGCCCGGCTGGGCGAGAACGCCAGCTGCAGCGGCCGGGCGTCCTGCGGCGCGCGCGCGCGGGTCAGCGCATCCAGCATCAGCCCGTCGAAGGTCAACGTCACGAACAAGTCGAAGCCGTCGATTGCGGCCAGCTGCAACAGCTCTGGCGGCGGCTCCGGATTGAGATCGCGGAGGATAAGGCGCAGCTTCGGATACACCTCTTCGCGGCGCCCGCCGCGCGCGACGAACTGGCTGGCCACATCGTTCAAGGTCGGCTGCTGCGGCAGGAGCGAAAGATCCACCTTCAACTTCTCGGCCAGACGCTGGGCCAGTACCGACGCCAGCGGCACGCGGCCACCCGCGCCGTCGGGCACGGTCACCAGATCGGGGCCGATGACGGGCACCACGCGCCGCTCCTCGATGTAGGCGAGAAGCTCCTCCCAGAATTCCTCGAAATCGGTGTCGTCTTGCATCAGCTCGGCTTTACCTTGTTGATCCTTGCATGCCCGCCCTTCACGCAACCCCAATGCCACGGGTGAGTTTATAGGTCCGGAAGCGGCCATACTCCTTGGCCAGCGGTACCGTGCCCACGTACTCGCATTTGAATCGATCCAGATTGTCGTCAAACGCCAGCAGCGCGGCAAAGGCCTCCGACACGTAGACCTCACCGGGCGGTGTCACCGGCTCGATTCGGGCCGCGCGGCTGATCTGCATGCCGGCGAAGCCCGGGCGAAGCGTAATCGGATCGGTCGTTTCATAGGCCGGTCCGGCGTGCAGCGCGATGCGGATGCTCGTGCTCGCAGGCAGGCCCAGCGGCTGCCAGTCTGTTCGCGTCACCATCTCCGCCAGATCGCTGGCCAGCGTGGCCGCGATCAGCGCATCCGAAAACACGATGAACAATCCGTCACCCCAGGTGTTGGCTGTCAGCACGGCACCCTCTGGCGAGCGCTGCAGCAGCGCGCCGACGCGCCCCCAGAACTCATAGACGAATGCCTTCACCTGGCGCTCTGCCAGCTTGCTGAAGCCCACCGCGTCAGCGAACAGGATGCTGATCACGCGCTGTCCCGATGCACAACGCAAATCCAGATCGCGCACCATGTCGCGCGCACGGCCGGGCAGAAGCGGCCCGCCCGCCTCGTTGCCGCAGGGCAACAGCTCCACCTCCAGGCCGCGCTGTGCCCATTCCTTCACCACGGTGCTGGTGCCCCCGACACCGCCCACCTCGCCATCCCACAGCGCGATGCCCAGCGCATGCCCATCCACGGCGCGCGCGCGCAGCACGGCGAGCCCAGCCATGACGGCACCCTGAAACTGGTACGCGAGATCTTCGCCCTGATGCGGTGCCAGAATGATCACGTCGTGGGCATGCTTCAGCACATTGTCGAAGCGCCTGCCCCATGATTCGCCGCCGATATCCGTGACGCTCACCTTGCGAAAAACATCGATGGAATGCGGCAGCACCACTTTGGTTTCCTTGCCGGCGCGCTGCAGCGCTTCGAGGAAGATGATGTCTGCGCCACAGGCCGCGGCTGATACACCGATCTCGACACCATGACGGGTGAGCGCGGCGTCAATGGCCTGGGCCACCCTGGCCTCATCCCGGGTTGGGAAGCGCGGCGCATCCCGGCCGGGTGCATCGATCGTGTGACCGGAGAACACCGCCACCCCCACGCCGGGAAACACGCCCTTCAGCGTGGCGACGGGCAAGCCCTTGGCATCGAGGATGGCGAGCGCATTGTCGCGCGCGGAACGATGGTCGCCAAACGCGCGCGGTGCTTTGGCGAGCGCTCGCCGGTACTCCACCAGTGCGCCGTCAACATCACCAAGAATGAGCGCGACTTCCCCGCGTGTCGCGCAATGCCAGAACGTATCCTGGGTGGCAGCCGGTGCCTGATCGAGCAGCGGCAGCAGCGCCCGGGCAATGTCCTCTGCGGCGCCAGCGTCACCCGCGATCAGCGACAAGGTGGCCGCATTGACACCGGTCCACGTTCCCTGCGTGAGTTGAAACGCCCGCAGATAAGCATCGCGGGCTTCCGCCAGGGCCGCCCGCCTGTCTGCCTCCGCATGCGCCTGCTGCCAGCGTGCCTTGGCCTCGCGGGCGACGAGGCCCAGCGTTTCCTCATCCTGATGCCCCGCCTCGACCAACGCCCGGAGCCGGCCCCGCGCATCGGCCAGGGCACCCGCGCGAAGCAGCGACAAGATCAACAAATGTCGGGACGCCAGGGTGTGCAGTGCATCCGGCAAGGCTTGCAGCACATCGACCGCAGCGAGCGCATCGCCCAACGCCACCGCACGCTTCGCAGACGCCAACGCGGCGTCGGCCGTCAACTCGATACCCTGATTGGAAGGCATGATCACTCTTGTTCTGGTGTGGTGAGATTTCTGGGCGGGCCGTGAGCCGACCCCTGTGGCACTGTTCCGGCACTATGCCTCGCTGGCAGGGCGGCGGCAAGCATGGGACGATACCGAAGAGTTTGCACGATTCAGGCACAACACTGTGGGAGTCTTTCATGCTGGCGCAACTGTACCGACGCTATGTCGCCATCCTTTCCCGGCTGGCCAAGCCAAAGCGGAAGCCTGGCTGGTTTGCACAATGGTGGAGCCGCGTCTCCGCCCCTGATCCGCTGCCCGACACGTCTGCGATGGATTTCCAAACGCTGGATCGCCTCACGTCTCGACTGGGCGACAGCTATCGCGGCGCGGGGGTTGCCGCCGCACTGCTGGGGACAGGCATCATCTTCTGTTCACTCGGGCCGCTCGGATTCAACTTGAAGGCCAAGAGCGCGCTCTGGTTCCATGTGGGCAAATTCGCATTCATGATCGCGCTCGCCCTGCTCATGCTGCACACCTTGCGCCAAGACCTGCGCGCCCGCTGGGTGGCCTTGCGGCAGGAGACCGAGCGGCTGCGCTATGCGCCGCTCCGAGCGGCCATCGATGCGCTGCGCGCGTCACCGAATCAGATCAAGCTCTCTGCTGCCCTGTGGACAGCCATGACCGAGCTCCTGCAGGGCGAGCAGAGCCAGACCCGCTACAACCGCAGCCGCGCTACCACCTATCTCAGCATCGAGCGCGCCTGCGAGGTGGTGACCTGGGTCGGTATCGGCATCGCGCTCATCGCAGCGCTGGCCTACTTCTGGCTGGTGGCCCCCTGGCTCATCTTCTTCACCGCGTTCATCCCGGCGCTGGTGGCAGCGCTGCACGGGATCAACGGCTTCCTGCAGCTGCGCCCGCTGGCCGAGGATCACGACGCGCTCGCAGACAAACTGGAAGGCATGGCCGAGGTGTTGACCCAGCTCGCCCCCGAGGACACCGAGCGCCTGCTGTCACTGGCGGAGCTGACCTATTCCGCCCTGGCAGACCGCGATGCCCGCTGGAGCGAGACCGCAGCACGCACCGGCATGCGTTCGCTGTGGACGGGGCGCGGGGCGAACCCGTTTGGGGCGGCGTGATTCGGGCGGGCAGCAATTTGGCCGAGCGGTGTGTCTTGTTGCGAATATTCGCAATCCCCAGTTGCGTAGCCCGGGTGCAGCAACGCGGAACCCGGGGAATGTGGGTTAGCTGCGAATATTCGCACTGCTGAATTGCTCCCCCCTTTGCAAAAGGGGGGCAGGGGGGATTTCAGCGTGATCTGCCGAGACTCTAAATCTCCCTCGATCCCCCTTTTCCAAAGGGGGAAGCAATGCTCAAACCTTTGCGAACGCCTCCACCATCCGCTTGCGAATATTCGCATCCGGCATCGGCGAAAGCAGTCGCGTAGCCCGGATGCAGCAACGCGAAATCCGGGGCCTTGCCGGTTGACGCGTTCTCATGATTCCCGGATTGCGCTGCGCTGCATCCGGGCTACGCGTGAGATTGCGAATATTCGCACTCCCCAGAATTTCCCCCCTTTGCAAAAGGGGGGCAGGGGGGGATTTCAGCGTGATCTGCCGAGAATCTAAATCCCCCTCGATCCCCCTTTTTCAAAGGGGGAAGCAAACCTCAAATTCTCCCCAACGCCTCCGCCATCCGCTTGCGAATATTCGCATCCGGCATCGGCGAAAGCAGCCGCGTAGCCCGGTTGCAGCAACGCGGAATCCGGGGTTTTACCGGTCGACGCGTTTCCATGATTCCCGGATTGCGCTGCGCTGCATCCGGGCTACGCGTGAGTTTGCGAATATTCGCACTGCTGAATTACTCCCCCCTTTGCAAACGGGGGGCGGGGGGGATTTCGGCGTGATCTGCCGAGATTCGAAACTCCCTTCGATGCTCTGCGAATATTCGCAACGCACTTCTCGCCTTGAGAAAGGGGGATCTGGTTTTCTCGCGGTGCCTGAAATCCCCCCTAGCCCCCCTTTTTCAAAGGGGGGAATCGAAGAGCGTTCAAATTTTCCCCAACGCCTCCGCCATCCGCTTCCGCATCGCCTGATCCGGCTGCGGCGAGAACAGCGCCCCCATGTTCTCCCGCATATGCGCAACCTGCGACGTGGCGGGAATCGCGCACGTCACCGCCGGATGCCCCACCACCCACTTCAAGAAAAACTGCGCCCAGTTCTCACACCCAATCTCCCGCGCAAACGCAGGCACCGCCTTCCCGCGCGCCGCGCCAAACAGCGCCCCACCATCGAACGGCCGGTTGATGATCACCGCTTTGCCGTGATCCATCGCCACGGATAGCAGTCGCGCCTCCGCATCGCGGTCCGCCAGGTTGTAGGTGAACTGCACGACATCCACCGGCTCCTTCTTGATGATCTGCTCCAGCTCGTCATGCCGCCGGCCATGCGATGTGGTGACGCCGATGTGGCGCACGCGGCCCTCCGCTTTCATGCGCACCAGCGTCTTCAGATGCACGCGCCAATCCATCAGGTTATGCACCTGCATGAGATCGAACCGCGGCACGGCCCACAGCGCGCGCGACGTCTCCATCTGCCCGATGCCCGCACCCTCGCCATACGTCCACACCTTCGTCGCGGCATAGAGCGGCTGCGGTTTCTTCACCGCAGGCAACAGCCGGCCCAACACCTCCTCCGCGTTGTCATACATCGGCGACGAATCGACGAGCCGCCCACCCATCTCGAAGAACGTGGTGAGCACGGCGGGCAGCTCCGTCAGCGCCAGCCGATCCGCCGGCACATGAAACGTCTGCCACGTGCCCATGCCGATGGCGGGCAGGAACTCGTCCAGCTTGCCGATGCGGCGCAGCGTCCAGGGGGGCGGGGAGGTGGCGTGGGCCAGATCGATCCCGCCCTGACCCCACACCGCCAACCCAGTCGCCCCTGCTCCAGCCAAGAAATCTCGTCTTTTCATATCAATTCAATAGGTTGCGAATATTCGCGATATGTATAGCGACTTTACTTAAGCACACCGCTAATAAAGAATACTTTATTAGCTTGCCCGTTAATAAAGGATTCTTTATTATCAGTCCACCTTAATAAAGCCAGCGCCCTCCCCATGCTCCGCCAAACCGGCCGCACAGTCACCATCACAACGACAGGCGAAAAGGTGGAAGCGTTCATTCCGCATCCACTCCCGCCCGCCAAGCCGCCGCTCGACATGGCCCGGCTCAGCGAGCTGAACGCGCGCGCGGAAGAGGCGCTGCAAAAGCTGAACGGCATGGCCAGCCTGGCGCCCTCCGTTGAGTGGCTCGTCTACGGCGCAGTGCGCAGGGAGGCGCTGCTCACCTCACTCATCGAGGGCACGCAAGCCACGCTCACCGATCTCTTCGACGCGGAAGCAGATGTCACCGTCAGCAACCCGCAGGACGTGGAAGAAGTGACCAACTATCTGCGCGCGCTCAGCTACGTGCGCGAGCAACGCGCGGCCCCGAACGGATTGCCCATCAGCACGCGCCTGCTCTGCGAGGCGCATCGCGAGCTGATGACCGGCACGCGCGGCCGCACCAAACAGCCGGGCGAAATCCGCACCTCACAAAACTGGATCGGCGGCACGCGCCCCGGCAACGCCGTGCACGTGCCCCCGCCGCCGGGCGAGCTCGCCGCGCTGATGAGCGACCTGGAGAAATTCATTCACGGCCCAGCGTCACAATCGCCCCTGCCTCCGCTGGTGAAGATCGGCCTCATCCACGCCCAGTTCGAAACCATCCACCCCTTCCTGGACGGCAACGGCCGCATCGGGCGGCTACTCATCGCCATGCTGCTGGAAGATTGGGGCCTGCTGGACGAGCCGTTGCTCGCCATCAGCACATATCTCAAGCAGCACCAGCAGGCGTACTACAGAGGGCTTGCGAGTATTCGGAGCCCGGTGGGCTCCGGATCGACGCCTTCGGCGGTCCCGAAGGGATCGGCCTCTCGCATAACGCGAGAGGCCGACAATATTCGCAAGGACGGCGACTGGGAAGGCTGGAGTGCGTTCTTCTTGGAAGCAGTTGAACAGGCTGCGAAGGAAGCCGTGCAAAGCATCACCGCGCTCGCCGGACTCATCCGCGAAGATCGCACGCGCCTGCTCGCGCAGCCGGGCGTGACACCTGCGGCAGCCAGGCTCTTCGAGCTGCTGCCCGGCATGCCGCGATTCAACTCGACTCAAGCGCAGGCCAAGCTCGGCGCTACGGCACCCACAGTCAACGCGGCAATTGCTGTGTTGGAGCAGGCAGGCATCGTTGTGGAAGTCACGGGAAGGAAGCGGGGGCGGGTGTTCAGTTATGCGGGGTATGTGCAGAAGCTGACGGGGTGATAGACGCCTTGCGAATATTCGCAATAGCGAAATTCGCGCCCTATCAACCTTGATAGTGTCCAGACGCACGGAAGTCCACTAACATGCTTCCGAATTACATTGCGAATATTCGCACCCCCACAAAAAGAAAGCCCCATGGCCAAAGCAGCCAAACCCAAGAAGACCGACTCCACCGCCACCATTGGCTTTGAAGCCAAGCTCTGGCTCGCCGCTGACAAGCTGCGCAACAACATGGACGCGGCGGAATACAAGCACGTCGTCTTGGGCCTTATCTTCCTCAAATACATCTCCGACACCTTCGAGGAACACCGCGCCAAGCTCCTCGCTGGCAAGGGTGATTACGCCGGGGCCAACCCTGAAGACCCGGACGAATACAAAGCAGAGAACATCTTCTGGGTGCCTGCCGATGCCCGTTGGTCGCACCTCCAAGCCAATGCCAAGCAGCCAACCATTGGCAAGACCGTGGACGACGCCATGGTCGCCATCGAGCGCGACAACCCACGACTCAAAGGCGTCCTGCCCAAGGATTACGCACGCCCAGGACTGGACAAGCACCGCCTCGGCGAGCTCATCGACCTCATCGCCACCATCAGCCTCACTGCCGCCAGCGAGGGCGAGAAGACGCATCGCTCAGTCGACCTGCTTGGCCGAGTGTATGAATATTTCCTCACCCGCTTCGCCAGCGCGGAGGGTAAGAACGGCGGCCAGTTCTACACGCCAAGTTGCGTCGTGCGCTGCCTCGTCGAAATGCTCGCCCCCTACAAGGGCCGCATCTACGACCCCGCCTGCGGTTCCGGCGGCATGTTCGTGCAGTCGGAAAAATTCGTCGAATCCCACGGTGGCAAGCTGGGCGACATCTCCATCTACGGCCAGGAGAGCAACGCCACCACCCGCCGCCTCGCCATCATGAATCTGGCCATCCGCGGCATCGAGGCCGACATCGGCAAGGAACACGCCGACACCTTCCGCAACGTCCAGCATCCCGACCTCCGCGCCGACTACGTCCTCGCCAACCCGCCCTTCAACGACTCCGACTGGTTCCGCAAAGATGACGACGTGCGCTGGCAGTTCGGCGTCCCGCCCAAGGGCAACGCCAACTTCGCCTGGGTGCAACACTTCATCCACCACCTGGCGCCCAATGGCATGGCCGGCTTCGTCCTCGCCAATGGCAGCATGTCCTCCAACCAGTCCGGCGAAGGCGAAATTCGCCGCGCCTTGATCGAGGCCGACCTCGTGGACTGCATGGTGGCGCTGCCCGGCCAGCTCTTCTACAGCACGCAGATTCCTGTCTGCCTCTGGTTCCTCGCGAAGAACAAAGCCGCCGACGCCAAACGCGGCTTCCGCGACCGCCGCAAGCAAACCCTCTTCATCGACGCCCGCAAACTCGGCACCCTCATCGATCGCGTCCACCGCGAGTTGACCGACGCCGACCTGGAGAAAATCACCTCCACCTACCACGCCTGGCGGGGAGATAAAGGCGCGGGCCAATACGAAGACGTCGTGGGCTTCTGCAAATCCGCCACCACCGCCGAAATCACCGCCCACGGCCACGTCCTCACGCCCGGCCGCTACGTCGGCGCCGAGGAAGTCGCAGACGACGGTGACCCCTTCGAGGAAAAGATGCCGCGCCTCGTCGCCGAACTGCACGCCCAGTTCGCCGAGTCCGCGAAACTGGAGCAGGCCATCAAAGCAAACCTGAAGGGGCTGGGTTATGGCGGGTGAGTGGGAAGAAACGACGGTCGGTGAACTCGTGAAGCGAGGCGTGCTTGAACGTCCGCTCGACGGGAATCACGGCTCGATTCATCCGAAGGGCGATGACTTCGTTGCTACTGGCGTTCCATTCATCATGGCGTCCGACCTCGTTGGTGGCGGCATCGACACGGTCAATTGCTCGTTCATCTCGATTGAGCAAGCCAAGTCCTTGCGGAAGGGGTTCGCCAAACGCGGCGACGTGTTGATTTCGCACAAGGCAACTTTGGGCAGAACCGCTCTCGTTGGTGAAATTCACGGCGACTTCGTCATGCTGACGCCGCAGGTTACTTACTACCGCCCGAAGGACGCGACGAGGCTCCACAACCGCTACCTGAAATACTACTTCGATTCGGAGCAGTTCCAGCAGGTGCTTCAGTCTTGGGCTGGCGCTGGCTCAACACGCGCCTACATCGGAATCACAGACCAGCTTCGTCTGCCCGTCCTGCTCCCACCCCTCGCCGAGCAAAAAGCCATCGCGGCGGTGCTTGGGGCGCTGGACGACAAGATCGAGTTGAACCGGCGGATGAACGCGACGCTGGAGGCGATGGCACGGGCACTGTTCCAGAGCTGGTTCGTGGATTTCGACCCCGTCCGCGCCAAACTCGACGGCCGCCAGCCCGTCGGCCTCGACTCCGCTACTGCCGCTCTCTTCCCCAAGCACCTGGAAGAGACCGCAATCGGCCACACACCAAAAGGCTGGGAGGTCCGCAGCCTCGACAAGGTTGCTCATTTCCTGAACGGCCTCGCGCTTCAGAGGTATCCGCCCGGCGAAGGCCCAACGCTCCCGGTCATCAAGATTGCTCAACTGCGCAAAGGCGACTCCGTCGGAGCCGATCGCTGCAACAGAGGCCTGCCGCCGAACTACGTCGTCCAAGACGGCGACGTGCTTTTCTCATGGTCCGGCAGCCTCGAAGTCGAACTCTGGTGCGGAGGCCCCGGCGCGCTAAACCAGCACCTTTTCAAAGTTACATCGCCCGAGTTCCCGAAGTGGTTCTATTACCTCTGGACGCTCTACCACCTCGACGAGTTCCGACTCATCGCCGCCGACAAAGCCACCACGATGGGCCACATCCAGCGCGGCCACCTCACTGCCGCAAAAGTCCTCATTCCACCGCGCCCGCTGCTCGATGCCATGACCCGCACCATGGCGCCGCTAATCGACCAACTTATCGCCAATCGCATCCAATCTCGTACTCTCGCAGCCCTTCGCGATTCGTTGCTACCAAAGCTGCTGAGTGGCGGGTTAAGCACGGCACTCGTCCAAACTCCTGAGCAAGCTGCAAGCCAATGAGCATCATTAAATCCTTTGCCGTAGGTAACGGCGATATGTTCTACATCGATCATGGCTCGGACAACTTCACAATGATTGACTGCTGCCTCAGTGACGACAACGCGACCCGAATATTGAATGAGCTCAAGAAGCGCCGGGCAGCAAAGACCATTGCCCGGTTCATTTCGACCCACCCCGATGATGACCACGTTCGTGGCCTCGAGTACCTCGAAAGGACTGTTGGGATTGAGAACTTCTACTGCGTCAAGAACGCCGCAACAAAGGATGATGAGACAGATAGCTTCAATAAATACTGTGAGCTCCGCGACTCTCAGAAGGCCTTCTACATATTCAAGGGCTGCACCAGAAAGTGGATGAACCAAGAAGGCGATGGTCGTGGCCAGTCTGGAATTGAGATCTTGTGGCCGGACACCAACAATGCTGAGTTCATATCTGCGCTTGAAAGCGCGGAGGCTGGATTGAGTCCGAACAACATTTCACCAGTTGTAAAGTATTCGCTGAAAGACGGTGCATCTGTCCTCTGGATGGGCGACTTGGAAACCGAGTTTATGGAAGCAATAGAAGAAGACCTGGAGCTTTCACCAATTGACATTCTTTTCGCCCCGCATCATGGGCGGGATAGCGGGAGGATTCCAGCGTCGATGCTCGAAACGATGTCGCCAAAAGTAATCGTCGTTGGAGAGGCTCGTTCGGAACACCTACACTACTATCCGGACTACAACACCATCACGCAGAACCGTGCAGGCGATATCGTCTTTGCATGCGAGGGCTCGAAGGTCCACATCTTCACCTCAGAGAATTACGAGGTTGACTTCCTGGATAGCGAGAATATGGAATTCGGCAACATGAACTACCTCGGAACTCTAAATTTGTGAACGAATGAGCCTTCTCAACCTGATCAGTGAACGCTACGACCGCGAGGCACGGCTCTATCCTGCTCTGCTTCTCATCACACCTGTCGTGATAACTGGGGTCGCCTTATTCGCTGCAAAGCTCACGGCGCTTCAATCGCTCGGTGCGATTTTGGTCGGTTTCGGCGGTGCGTTTCTACTTACGCAACTGGCGCGGGATGCCGGAAAGAGTGGCGAACCATCGCTCTACAAGCGTTGGGGGGGAATGCCCTCTATAGCGATCTTCCGACATCGCAACTCGCGGTTAGATCCCATCACAAAGGCGCGATATCACAAGCAGCTCTCCACTCTAGTGAAGGGGGCAAAGGCTCCGACCGCTGCGGAAGAGGAAGCAGACCCAAGTGCAGCCGATGCAATCTACGCAGCTTGGTCCCATTTCCTTCGTGCGAATATTCGCGACAATCCGAAGAAGGCACCGCTGTTGCTGAAGGAAAACATCAACTACGGTTATCGGAGAAACGTGTGGGGACTTCGCACGGTCGGAATAGTTCTCAGCTCTGCGTGTGCAGTTGCAGCAGGGGGAAGGCTCTGGTTCATTTACAAGGGAACCAACCAGGCAAGCGAGGAGCTGGTTGGAGCTTTGATCGTCTCGTTGTTATTCCTCGGGTTGTGGGTCTTTCGATTTAGTGCTGATTGGGTTCGAGTGCCTGCGGATGCATACGCAGAGCGCTTGGTAGAGGCGCTAGAAACTTTTGGTGTGAACGCAGCCGCAGCAAAGGACAACGGCAAGAAGTGAACCTCAACGAATCCATCGTCGAAGACGCTGCCCTTGAGTGGTTCGGCGAGCTTGGCTATTCGGTCGGGCACGGGCCGCTTATCGCCCCCGGCGAACCGGCAGCGGAGCGGGATTCGTTTGGCGACATAGCGCTAGCAGGTCGCCTGCGCGAAGCCATCCGGCGGCTGAATCCGGCCATCCCTGAGGAGGCGCGCGAGGATGCCTTGCGGAAAGTGCTGCGGGCAGGCACTCCCGTGCTCACACAAACAAACCGCGCCTTTCACCAGATGCTGCGCGATGGTGTGCCTTGCGAGTATTCGCGTGCGGACGGCAGCATCGCCGGGGATCAGGTGCGGCTGGTGGATTTCACCGATGTGCAGGCGAACGACTGGCTTGCGGTGAACCACTTCGTAGCGCTCGCCGAAAGTGTTGGATGGGCAGTCAAGCGCGAAGTGCAGCGCAGCACCATCACCAGATCATGACCGGCACCATGACCACCACCTTGACCTCCACCTTGACCACCTTGATCGCCACCTTGACCGCCACCTTGACAATGATGTCAATGGAGAAGATGGACATGTGCAACATGAACATCCACATCAGCACGATGAAGAACAGGATGACGAAGATGATGAGCATGTTCACCATGACCAATCACATCAGAACCTGATCCCCATGGCGACCAAAAGCAAGTTCGATGAGTGCAAGACGATGCAGAAAGCCATCGAAATGATTAATCAATCCATCAAAGTGCGGTGCGATGCTCCCGGCCTGAAGCTGGGAAGCGTCGAGACTTGGGTGTCAGAGGCGGCAGATCACATCGCCAAGGCTCAAGCGTGAACTACGATCAAGTGACAGCTTGGGTGGCTGCCGGCGAATCAGAGACGATGGAGTTCAAGCGGACCACGGGGGAACGCCGTGAGGCCGCCAGAACGCTTTGTGCAATGTTGAATCATCGTGGCGGCCGCGTTCTCTTTGGGGTTGAACCTGATGGCAGGATCATTGGGCAACAAGTCAGTGACCATACGCTTGAAGAAGTCTCGCAAGAGATACAGCAACTTGATCCTCCCGCGTTCCCCAGCATTGACCGGGTGGATGTTGGCGGCGGACGTGAGGTGCTTGTCGTGTCAATCACCCAAGGCCCGGTTCGCCCCTATACCTACCGGAATCAAGCGTATCGACGTGTGGGCAACACCAGCCTGGCAATGTCACGCGACGAATACAACCGCATGCTTCTGGAACGCCTGCATGGTGAGCACCGCTGGGAGAATGAACCCGCCAGAGGGTGGACGGTGGCTGATCTGGATGTGGCTGAAATTGTGCGGACGCTTGAGGAGGCCATTCGGCGCGGGCGTGCAGATGATCCCGGTACGCGTGATCCGCTCGAGATTTTGCGCGGCTTTGGATTACTTCGAGATGGAGTAATGCTGCGGGCAGCACCTTTGCTGTTTGGTCGCCCCGATCGAGTTGAAGCTGACCTACCGCAATGTCTGCTCCGCGTGGCTCGATTTCGCGGGGTTGACCGTACAGAGTTCCTAGACAATCGACAGTTTCACGGCAACGTGTTCACTCTCCTTATGCATGCAGAGCGCTTTTTGCGTGAGAGCCTGCCCGTTGCCGGGCGTGTTGCGCCCGGTCTGTTCGAGCGCGTGGATGACCCGCTTTATCCGCCGGTTGCCTTACGAGAGGCCCTGGCTAATGCGTTCTGCCATCGGGACTACGCCATCGGCGGTGGTTCGGTTGCTGTCGCCATATACGACGACCGATTGGAGATCACGTCGTCGGGAACCTTGCACTTTGGACTGACTGCCGCGGCACTAATGGCACCACATGAATCGCTGCCATGGAACCCACTTGTCGCGAGAGTGCTGTTCCGGCGAGGGGTCATCGAATCATGGGGGCGCGGCACGATCAAGATGGCGGAGCTTGCACAGCAGGCCGGGTTACCGGCACCAGAGATCGAGGATGCAGGCGGCTGCGTGACGGTTCGATTTCGGCCCAGCCGCTACCTCGCCCCACAGCGGGTGGCCCATGACCTTACCGATCAACAGCGGCAAGTTCTGATGCTGCTGGAGGCCAGTCGCGGCGGGCTCGCATTGCGCGAGATCCGGGCTGCGTTGCCCAACGCACCAAGTGATTGGGAGGTCAAGGCGGCTCTGACTTTGCTAAAGCAATTGGAGTTAGTGGACACTGACGGCCATGGGCGCGGGGCCTATTGGTTTCTTGTAAATCAAGTGGTTAGATGACGATTGAGGCTTGGATAGCTCTTACTCCAATTCACTCTTATTCACCCTTATTCACCCTTATTCACCCCCCATCAACCTATTGAGACCCGCCCCTAAACTTGACAGAGAAACCATGAGCGACTTGAAAACCTGCTTCAAGAAAGTGGACTACGACCTGAGCGGTCTCCTTCACTACATCGAGATTGGCGACATTGCGCTGCCGGACATTCAACGTCCCTTCGTCTGGAGCAATGCCAAGGTGCGGGACTTGTTCGATTCCATGTATCGGGGCTTCCCAGTTGGCTACTTTCTCTTTTGGGAGAACGTGGGCAGCGGCGCAACCAAGCAGATTGGTGTGGGGACGAAGCAGCACAATGTCGCGCGCTTGCTGATTGTCGATGGTCAACAGCGCCTCACCTCTCTCTTTGCGGTCTTTCGCGGTCGCAAGGTGCTGGATGACGATTACAAGGAGCGGCAAATCGAGGTGGCGTTCCGGCCCCGCGATGGAAAATTCGAAGTCGCGGATGCCGCCATTCGGCGTGACCCGGAATGGATCGCCAACATTTCCGACATCTGGGCGTCGGGCAAGCCGAGCTACCAGATGGTCAAGGGATTCCTCAAGCAGCTGGAGGCCAAAGGGGAATTGAGCGAAGAGGAGGAGCTGAAGATCAGCCACAACCTGGACCGGCTCTTTGACCTGCAGAAGTACCCATTCACTGCGCTTGAGATTGCGTCATCCGTGGACGAGGAACAGGTCGCTGACATTTTCGTGCGCATCAATAGCGAAGGTGTCCGACTCAACCAGGCGGACTTCATCCTGACGCTGATGTCGGTGTTCTGGGAAGAAGGACGCGTTGCGCTGGAGGCTTTCTGCCGTCAATGTCGCCAAGCGCCCTCACCCGGAGAGCCTGCTTCACCCTTCAACCACTTCATCCAGCCGGACCCGGACCAGCTCTTGCGTGTCGCAGTGGCTTATGGCTTCGAGCGCGGGCGGCTCAAGAGCGTTTACCAAATCCTCCGCGGCAAGGACATGGATACGGGCGAATATTCGCAGGCGCGGCGGGACGAACAATTCGCGACACTGCAGGCAGCGCAAGCGGAAGTGCTGAACCTGACGCACTGGCACCAATTTCTGTCGAGCCTGATCGGCGCGGGCTTTCGCAGCAACGAAATGATTTCTTCGCAGAGCGCGCTGCTTTACGCCTATGCGTTCTATCTAATTGGCAAGCGCCGCTTCTCCCTTCCCGAGCACAAGCTGCAGAAGCTGATTGGGCGATGGTTCTACTCAGCCAGCCTTACGGGGCGCTACACCAGCTCGCCCGAATCCGTGATGGATGGGGACTTGAACCGCTTGAAGCTTGCCAAGGATGCTGATGGTTTTGTCAGCACCCTGGAAAACGTGATGACAACAGAGCTGACCAACGACTTCTGGGCCGTTACGCTGCCGGCGAATCTGGACAGCTCTTCCGCCCGCAACCCGGAGCTCTTTGCGTATGTCGCAGCGCAGAACAGGCTGGCTGCTCCGGTGCTCTTCTCGCACAAAAAAATTCAGGATTTGCTGGACCCGGCGATCAAGACCAAGAAGAAGTCGCTTGAGCGGCACCACCTCTTCCCACGCGCCTATCTGGAGCGTGAAGGTATCGACGACTTGAAGCAGATCAACCAGATGGCCAACCTCGCATTGCTTGAATGGCCAGACAACATTGCGATCAGTGACGTGGCCCCAAAGGAGTATGTACCCATCATTCGCGCCCGCTTCAGCGCGGGCGAATGGGAAGACATGCACAAGCGCCATGCTTTGCCCGCAAACTGGGAGACGATGGACTACGGCGCATTTCTGGACGCGCGGCGCAAGTTGATGGCGGCAATAATCCGGCAGGGATTCGAGTCGCTGAGCTGAACTGGAAAGCCAAATATTGCTCCTATGAGGTCATCTCAATGCACGCATTAAATGAATCCACAGTAGAAGAGGCTGCGCTGGCGTGGATTCAGGAGCTGGGTTACACCGCCGCGCAGGGGCCTTTGATCGCGCCGGGCGAGCCTGCAGCGGAGCGGGATTCGTTTGCTGACGTAGTGTTAGTTGCCCGATTGCGGGAAGCAATTCATCAACTCAATCCCACCATTCCTGCAGAGGCCAGGGACGAAGCGCTGCAAAAGGTCTTGCGCGTGAGCACGCCATCGCTCGCGGGTTCAAACCGCGCTTTTCATCAGTTGCTGCGCGATGGAGTGGATGTCGAATATTCGCGTGCGGATGGATCCATCAAAGGTGACAAGGCACGGCTGATCGACTTTTCTGACGTGAAGGCCAACGACTGGCTGGTGGTCAACCAGTTCACGGTGATCGAAGGCCAGCACAACCGGCGACCGGATGTGGTGGTGTTTGTGAATGGATTGCCGCTTGGGCTGATCGAGCTCAAGAATGCCGCTGATGAGGACGCGACGGTCTGGAGCGCCTACGCTCAACTGCAGACCTACAAGTCAGAGATTCCTTCTCTGCTTAGCTACAACGCGGCATTGATCGTCAGTGATGGTGTGCAAGCTCGTATCGGTTCACTCACCGCGAACCAGGAATGGTTCAAGGTGTGGCCCACGATTGACGGGAATGGTGACGCGCCGAAAACACTGCCCGGGCTTGAAGTGATGGTTCGCGGGGTATTCGAGCCGCGCCGCTTTCTGGATTTGTTGCAGCACTTCATCGTCTTCGAGGAGAACCCGGATACCGGCGAGTTGCACAAGTTGATGGCGGGCTATCACCAGTTTCATGCGGTGAATGCTGCCGTGGAGGAGACGGTACGAGCCAGCGGTATGGCGAAGGCCAATCTTGCCAAGCTGGAGCTTGGCAACTACTGGGTAGGGCGGATGAGTGACGGCAAGCCAGGTGATCGGCGCGCCGGCGTGGTGTGGCACACGCAAGGGAGCGGCAAGTCGCTATCGATGCTGTTCTACGCTGCGCGCGTGGTGCGCCACCCGGCGATGCAGAACCCGACGCTGGTTGTGCTGACTGATCGCAATGATCTGGACGATCAGCTATTCGGGCAGTTCCAGCGCTGCCACGACATCCTGGGCCAGATGCCGGTTCAGGCCGCCAACCGGGACATGCTGCGCGAGCTGCTAGCTGTTGCGAGCGGCGGCGTGGTGTTCACGACCATTCAGAAGTTTCTGCCCGAAAAGGGCGAGCGCATGCCGGCACTCAGTGACCGGCGCAACATTGTCGTCATTGCGGATGAGGCGCACCGCAGCCAATACGACTTGATCGACGGATTGGCACGGCATATGCGAGACGCGCTGCCGCAAGCCAGCTTCATCGGCTTCACCGGTACGCCGATCGAGAAGACGGACGCCAACACCCGCGCGGTGTTTGGCGACTACATCAGCATCTATGACATTCAGCGCGCCGTGGCGGACAAGGCTACGGTGCCGATCTACTACGAGAGCCGCATCGCCAAGCTAGGCCTGAACGCGGCAGAGCTGCCCAAGCTGGACAAAGAGTTCGACGAGATCACGGAAGGCGAAGAGCAGAGCAAGAAGGAGAAGCTGAAGACCAAGTGGGGCGCTCTGGAGGCGCTGGTTGGTGACCCGAAGCGCGTCGCGCTGATTGCAGAAGACCTGGTCAATCACTTCGAGAAGCGGCTTGAGGCGATGGATGGCAAGGCCATGATCGTCTGCATGAGCCGCCGCATCTGCGTGGACCTTTACGAAGCGCTCATCAAGCTGCGCCCAGATTGGGCCAGCGCCAAGGACGATGACGCGGAAGCGGAGAAAGGCAAGCAGTGTGTGGTGAAGGTGATCATGACCGGCAGCGCAGACGATGGCCCGACATGGCAGCCGCACATTCGCAACAAGGAGAAGCGCCGCAAGCTGGCCAATCGATTCAAGGACAGTAAAGACCCGTTCCGCATCGTGATCGTGCGCGACATGTGGCTGACAGGATTTGATGCGCCCTGTCTGCACACCATGTATGCGGACAAGCCGATGCAAGGCCACGGGCTGATGCAGGCGATTGCCCGGGTGAATCGGGTCTTCCGCGACAAGCCGGGTGGATTGGTTGTCGACTACCTCGGGTTGGCTGACCAACTGAAACACGCGCTGGCCAACTACACGGAGAGCGGCGGCAAGGGCGACCCGACTTACGACACCGCGCAGGCGATTGCCGTGATGCTGGAGAAGCACGGCGTTCTGTGCGACATGCTGCATGGCGTGAACTGGGAGAAGTGGACGACGGGCAAATCCGCCGAACGCTTGGCACTCATTCCGGAAGGGCAGGAGCACATCCTTGCGCAGGAAGATGGCAAGCAACGCTTCGTGCAGCTCGTCACAGAGCTATCCCAGGCATTCGCGCTCTGCGCAGCAAGCGACGACGCTACGAATATTCGCGATGACGTTTCCTATTTCCAGGCCATTCAGTCGGCGTTGGGCAAACACAGTCCGAACAGCAAACGCACACCTGAGCAGATTGATGCCGCCGTTCGGCAGCTCGTTTCCAAGGCGATTACCACTGACGGGCAAGTTATTGATGTCTTCACGGCGGCTGGCCTGCAGAAGCCCGATTTATCGATCCTGTCTGATCAGTTCCTGGCCGAGGTGCGGGGGTTGAAGCACAAGAACGTCGCAGCAGAGTTGCTGGAAAAGTTGCTGAAGGATGAACTGAAGGTCCGCTCCAAGCGCAACTTGGTGCAGAGCCAGCTATTCAGCGAGAAGTTGAAGAAGACCCTGAACGCGTATCACAACCGCGCCATCGCAACGCAGGAAGTCATCGAGGAACTCATCAAGCTGGCCAAGGAGATTGATGCCGCCAGCAAACGGGGCGAAAACCTGGGGCTGACCGATGATGAAGTGGCGTTCTACGACGCCCTGGCCGCCAATGAGTCCGCCGTGCAGGCTCTAGGCGATGACAAGCTCAAGGTGATTGCGACTGAGCTGATCACGCAGGTACGCAAGAGCGCCACAATTGATTGGACATTGCGTGAAAGTGCGCGCGCCAAGATTCGCGTGCTCGTGAAGCGAATCCTCAACAAGTATGGGTATCCGCCAGATTTGCAGGAGGAGGCGGTGAAGACGGTGTTAAGACAGGCGGAGTTGATTTGTGCGGATGTGGTTTGACGATGTATTGCGAATATTCGCAATGAACTTGACTAGGTTGTTCCCTGATGAGCGGCGTGTCATGTGGAGCGCCACCACTTCGGCAACATCACAGCAGGTTGCACCTCACTGCAGCTTCTACCCCCGGGAAGTGCTGCATGAGTACCCTGACAATCAAGCCCGCGAACAATCATGATCCGACTAAACGCCATACTCATCGCTGCCGGAGTTGATCCATCAAAAGTCCGATTGCTTCGCCATAAGCACCAAGACAAGTTCCAGCGATTGATGTATCGCGATGCAATGGATCGAAATCCACGATTTGAACAGTACCAGGCTGGACAAGATGATCCAAAGGTAGTTAACCAATTGCGGTCTGCAGAAGTACTTGCTGCATTTGTAGTGGACCCAAGGGGACAGACCGTTTTTGTTGGGCTTTGGCGCGTCCATGGCGTGACGAGTCGGCGTGTTCCAGATCCCTACCATGGCCTGTCACTACCGCCAAAGGACGGGAGTATGGGGATCAATCTAGAGCGCATGCAAGCGCTGGACGACTACAGCGGACGAATTGTTATTGATTGGGGCGGAGGAACACGAAGCTGGGTTCAATATGCAGAACGACAGGACAAGCTTGTCCTCGAACTCAGGCAACAAGCCTATGAAGAGCGATTTCCAGGATTTACACGATTCGTTTGCGGGTTGGATCAGATAGCGGGATTGCCAGTCACCTGGACTGAGGCACTTCGTTCCAATCGAGGGGTGTATTTGATAGTTCACAGACAATCTGGTGCTCAGTATGTTGGTTCGGCGGCTGGGATTGATGGTTTTCGAGGAAGGTGGATCGCATACGCCGATGGTCACGGCGGAAACGTGGCTTTGCGTGACTTAGCGTTGAACGCTGCCGAGTACGATGTAAAAGTTTTTGGAGACTGTCGGAACAGCCGCAACGCTGGAGGACATTTATGAGCTGGAGTCAATATGGAAAGAGAAACTTGGGTCAAGAGCTCAAGGGCTCAACAGGAATTGATGCAACAGAAGTGGAAACGAAAGCTCATCTCTTGGCGAAAGAGAATTAGAAATGGCGCGACAGAACACGCAGCTAGAAGCAACGGGTGCCGAGTTTCTCGTACTGGGCCGCCTGTTGATCGAAGGCATACCAGCGTTTAAGGCATATGTGAATGTGAAGGGCTATGACCTATTAGCAGTCAATCCCGAAACTAAGAAGCTTCTGAGAGTTCAGGTCAAAAGTCGCTGGCGAACGAGCGCCGAGGGTTTCATCATCAAGAACTTTGATTGTGACTTTGTAGTTGTTGTCTTGCTGAACCGAGGATCGAAGGATGGGAAGAAGGCGGTTCGCGATCCCGAGTACTTTGTCTTTCCCGTACAAGTGGCCAGGAAATGGCGTCAGTCGGACTGGGGGAAAGTTAGGCTGTCTGGCATTGAGGAAATCAACCAGTACAGAGATGCTTGGGGGCAAATCAAGGCTGAGCTCGAGTACTGAAGTTTTCACGCTGCTACCGGAATGTCTATGTTTGATTGTTGCGAATATTCGCAATGGAAACGGCGTGAGTGGGCAAATGCCAGGGCACATAAATGGCTATATCGATAACAAGGGGTGACCTGCTCAAGCAGGAAGTGGACGCGATCGTCAACGCGGTGAATTGCGAAGGAGTAATGGGCAAGGGTATCGCGCTGCAGTTTCGCAATAGGTGGACGGGCAACTACAACGCCTATCGGGATGCGTGCAAGCAAGGCAGAGTCCAAGTCGGCCAGATGTTTGTGTACGACAACGGCGTCATTGAGCGCCCGCACTACATCTTCAACTTCCCGACCAAGAAACATTGGCGAGACAAGTCCAAGCTGGAATTCGTCCGCGACGGCTTGCTCGATCTTGTTGAACAGATCAAGAAGCTGGAGATTCAATCCATTGCCATTCCCGCGCTCGGTTGTGGCCTTGGTGGACTGGAATGGCATGACGTCCGGCCGTTGATTGAATCTACCTTTGCAGAATTGCCGCATGTTGAAGTGCGGCTGTTTGTGCCAGGTTTCTGAAGAAGTAGCTGGCGCTCGGACAGACTTGACCATGCCGCCCCGTCGCAACGAAGGTAGTCTTCTCATTTCTCTACTACGGCTGATTTCTGGAACGCGCTCAAATCAGAGTGCGTCACGTGTTCCGGACTCGCGTCGTATTGATCCCGCCTACTTCCAGGACATCCGCCAGAACCCCGATGTCAGCAAAGCACTCACCCTCGATCTCCTCCGCCAGATCGACTGGAAGAATTTCGAGGAAGTCTGCGCGGAATATCTGCGCCTGATGGGCTTTGTGGCGACCACACAGTCGCATGGCCCGGATGGCGGCATCGACATCACGCTCTGCCTGCCGGATGCGCCGGAGAAGGTGGTGGGGCTGGTGCAGGTAAAGCAGTGGAGCAACCAGGTGGGGCCAAAGCTGGTGCGGGAGCTGTTGGGCGTGATGACGGATGCGAAGGTGACAGGGTTGATTGGGGGCATGTTCATCACGACGTCCACGTTCCATGTGGAGGCGCAGGTGTTCGCAGAAGCCAACGGGATTGATCTGGTGGATGGCGAACGCTTGCTGCATCTGATGATGAAACATCCGCCCGAGGCGCAGCAGCAATTGCTGCGCGTGGCGATGATGGGCGACTATCTGACGCCGACATGTGCTGCGTGCGGGGTGAAGTTCATCCGGCGGAAGGCGCGGACGGGGAACGAGTTCTGGGGCTGTCGCAATTTTCCGCGATGCAAGCTGACGATTGATCGGTAGGGGTGGGGGTGAATATTGTCTGTCTCTCGCATTGGGCGAGAGGCCGATCCCTTCGGGACCGCCGAAGGCGTCGATCCGGAGCCCCCCGGGCTGCGAATATTCGCAAGGTTGAACGAGAGCGGCAAAGATCAGGGCCGCCATCTGTGGTCCGGCTTGATGACTTCTGAAGCCAGTCCGATATACTTTCCCGGTCAATCCCTATTCAAGGAGTGAATCATGGGACTCAAGTCGGTTAAGGCATCGGCTGCCACGCGCAGAAGCGCAGACTCCGGAAAGGTGCTCCCGGCAGGTAGCGCCGCGTTGATGAAGAAGATTGCAGGTGACAAGAAGTCTGCTTCGGACTTTCTCAAACGAGCGGGCATCATTACCAAGTCAGGCGCCCTGACGGCCAAATATAAGTGAGCCGCCGCAGCAACACGCTTGGGCCGCTGGTGGGATACCACGGTTGTGATGCGGCCCTTGCAGAGCGGGTGCTTGGCGGCAAAGAGCCGCTTCAATCAAGCAAGAATGACTACGATTGGCTTGGGCCAGGCATCTACTTCTGGATAGACAGCCCGGAGAGAGGTATGGACTGGGCAATTGCTCAGACCAAGACCAAGAAGCCGCATATTAAGAATCCCGCAGTGATTGGCGCGTTCTTGGTACCCGGGCTGTGTCTCAATCTCACCGATTACGGCGTCGCCAGCGAGTTGCGCAAGGCCTATGAGTTCTTCCGGCGCGCGTCCAACGCATCTGGAACAAAGATGCCGGAGAACGGCGCTGTGGTCGACGGTGTGTTTCTAAGCCGTCGGCTGGATTGCGCGGTGGTGAACGTGGTGCATCAGCTCCGGGAAGAACAGGACGAGCCTGCCTATGACTCGGTGTACGGCGTGTTTGAAGAGGGCAAGCCGCTATATGAGGGTGCCGGCTTCAAGGAGAAAACGCATGTACAGATTGCAGTCCGGAATCCGAACTGCATCATCGGATATTTCCGCGTTTAGCCATCAGCGCGTCAGACTCGCAAGATTGATTCATTCTGCGACGCTTTGTTTGTACTGAAACCTCTTCGATAGCACCTTCAGCCGCGTGATCGAGAAGACTTTGTTGACGTACCGGACGTCGTAGCTTTCTTGACTACGCCCTCCACGACCGGAGCGTGGATGCCTTCAACGGCGGAGGATGATTTTGCGGAGCGGAACAGCGCCGATTCCCGCGTTGCGGGATTGCGCAGGTAGGCGTTGGTGCTGATCAGTTTTTTGCTCATGGCGCAGTGTCTCACCGCGCTGAAGAGAATGACAGACTCCTGGATATGCAAAGCACCGCATGAGCAATGTTTCCCAGGGGGAAATGTGGGCTGGCTCAGGGCGCTGATGTGAATATTGTTGGTCTCTCGCGTTGGGCGAGAGGCCGATCCCTTTGGGACCGCCTAAGGCGTAGATCAGGCGCCCCGCAGGCTGCGAATATTCGCACTCGCCGCCACTGAACCGGAACACAAGGCGGGCCTTGATTCTCTATTCTTGAAATGAGAATATACGGCATATTAAGACTAGCGGAACTCCATTGTGCCGCTATATTCTCTATTTCAGAATGAAGAACGATGCCCAAAGTCGCGAATGCCCAACCCAGCCTGAAGCCACAAGACATGTTTGTCCTGCTGGCACTGCTTTGCCGTGGCGGAGGGCCGCTGAGCTATGCAGAGCTGGCGGATGCCACGGGGATGGCGGTTTCGGCTGTTCACGGGTCGATCAAGCGGGCGGTGGTGGCGCAGTTGGCGCGGATTGAGGGCAGGCTGCCGGTGGTGCAGAAGCTGCAGTTGAAGGAGTTTCTCCTTTACGGGGCCAAATATTCTTTCCCTCCGGCTTGGGGAAGCCTGTCGCGCGGGCTGCCAACATCGCATGCCGCGGCGCCGCTGAATGCCGTGATGGCGGCCGCGAATGAGCCTGATCCCGTATGGGCGCACCCGGCAGGAAAAATTCGTGGCATCACGCTGGCGCCGCTGTACCCCACAGCGCCCGATGCGGCATTGCGGGACGACAGGCTCTACGCAATGCTTGCGCTATTTGACGCGCTCCGGTCTGGCCGCGCGCGCGAACGCAATGCCGCGAAGGATCTGCTCGAGAAGTATTTCGATGCATAGCAACGATCCCAACGTGGCGATGGTCGAATCTGTTGCGGCCAGAATGGGGCCGCTTTGGCAAAGCGTGGTGCTGGTGGGCGGCTGTGCGGCGGGATTGCTCTACACGGACCCTGGTGCTGCGCCACCGCGCGCAACGCGGGATGTGGATCTGGTGGTTGAGATCACGGCGCTGACAGCCTATTACGACATGGAGCGGGCGCTGGAAGCGCGAGGATTCTCGCGCGATCTATCGCCGGATGTACCCATCTGCCGCTGGCTGTCGAGTGAGTTGACGGTAGATCTGATGCCGAGTGACCCGGCTGTGCTGGGCTTTGCGAATCGCTGGTATCCCTTGGCGATAGAGACGGCTCTGCGCATCACCTTGCCGAGCGGTACACCGATGCGACTGATCGCGGCGCCGGTGTTCATGGCGACGAAGCTGGTGGCGTTTGCCGACAGAGGCAATCAGGACTTTCTCGCAAGCCATGATCTGGAAGATGTCGTCAACCTGCTGCTTGCACGACCGGCGCTGTTGGACGAAGCGAAGGCGATGCCGGAGTCGCTCAAGGTCTATCTTGCGAGCGAATGTGCAACGTTGCTGCAGACGCCCGCTTTCCACGACGGGTTGCGAGGCTTGATTGCGCCCGATGCAGGATTGGAATCGATGGCTGAGCAGGTCAAGGCTCAAATGGCGGCACTGGTACGACTTGATCCGAGGGCAGCGGCATGACCGGGGTAATCGGACCACAGGGTTGCAAGACGGATGCCGCAGCAACTCTTCACTGCTGCGCGTGTCAATGTAGCATTCGCACACTCTCCCATGTTTGGGAATGTCACTATCCATCAACGGGATCACCATGACCTATCTCATCCTCGGCCTCATCCTCTTCTTCGCCACGCACTCAGTGCGAATATTCGCAGACCCCTGGCGCACCAAGCAGATCGCGCGCTTTGGCGAGGGCGGGTGGAAGGGGCTTTATTCGTTGTTCTCGATCGCGGGCTTTGTGCTGCTGGTGTGGGGCTATGGCCTGGCGCGGCAGGCGCCGGTGGATTTGTGGTTTCCGCCCGTGTGGACGCGGCATGCGGCGGCGCTGCTGACGATCCCGGCATTCGTGCTGCTCGTGGCGGCGTTTGTGCCGGGCAACCATTTGAAGGCGCGCCTGGGCCACCCGATGTTGCTGGGGGTGAAGTTCTGGGCGGTGGCACACTTGCTCTCCAACGGGCGGCTGGCGGATGTGGTGCTGTTCGGCGGCTTTCTGGCGTGGGCGGTGCTGGCGTACATCAGCTGCAAGAAGCGGGACCGCGCGGTGGGCAGGACGTATCCGCCGGGGCAGATGGTGCGCACGCTGGTGACGGTGGTGGTGGGGCTGGTGGCGTGGGCGGGGTTTGCGCTGTGGGCGCACAGGGTGTTGATTGGGGTGAGGCCGTTTGGGTGAGATTGACGAATGCATCGCGCGGGTTGGTTGATCTCGGCTTTTGCGGATTCCATCCGTGTTTACAAAGTTCGTCGCCCCGGCGAAAGCCGGGGCCCAGCGTCGTTCAACACAAAGTAGCTGGACCCCCGCGTTGGCCGGGGCGACA
>JANNSU010000078.1:0-60737 GCA_031394355.1 Betaproteobacteria bacterium
CTTCTTTCCAGCAATTTTCCCAAATGATAATAACTTCCTACATAAGACGGCTCCCTTTCCAGCAATTCTTCAAATAACCCCCGTGCAGTTTTATCATCACCGGATTTTATATATTCCAGCGCCAGCGCATGTTGTATAAAACTGTCTTCAGGGTTTGCCAGCAAAAACTTTTTAAGTTTTTTGATACGATCCATGTTGAAACAAAAAAATTTGCCCGGAAATAACCGGAATTAATTTTCATCACTTATCTTTGTTTTAGTTGCATAAACAACTAATCTGCCTCACCCCTCACCCCTTCCCTCTCCACAAGTGGAGAGGGGATAAAAGTGGTCATTCCAGCTGGGCAGCCGACCCGAAACATCCAGTGAATTGGCGGCACCGCCTGAAGAGAATGTGCCCAGGCCGTCCCGGATCAAACTCTCGTTCAAAGACTCGCGGGATCTCGTTCAACTACCCAAGGAGATCGAGTCGCTGGAAGCAGAGCAGAAAATGCTGCATGCCAGAATGGCCGGGACGGACTATTACCTGCTGCCAGTGGAAGCGCAGCAGTCAGATCAGGCGCGCAACGATGAGATTGACCAGTTGCTGTTGGAGAAGCTGGAACGCTGGACCCAGCTTGAAGAGAGATCCAAGGCAGTCACCGCATGAGCCATTCGCTCCGCTGATGCCACAAGTTGCCAGGTTTTGTCAGAGGCCTTTGCTACACTCGAATGCTTCTCCTTCCAAGGCGCGACACTTCGCATGGGTCTACTGACCTTTCCTGACTCGCCGTTCAAATTGCACCAGCCGTTTTTGCCCGCAGGCGACCAGCCGCAGGCGATCGAGAAGCTCGTGGACGGCATCAATGACGGCCTTGCGTTTCAGACGCTACTGGGCGTGACAGGCTCAGGGAAGACCTTCACGATGGCGAACGTCATCGCCAGAATGGGTCGGCCCGCGCTCATCATGGCACCCAACAAGACGCTCGCGGCGCAACTCTATGCGGAGTTCAGGGAATTCTTTCCCGAGAACGCGGTGGAGTATTTCGTCTCGTACTACGACTACTATCAGCCCGAGGCCTATGTTCCGTCGAAGGACCTGTTCATCGAGAAGGATTCCTCGATCAACGAACACATCGAGCAGATGCGGCTTTCCGCCACGAAGTCGCTGCTGGAGCGGACGGATTCCATCATCGTGGCGAGTGTGTCCTGCATCTACGGCATCGGTGATCCGGGTGACTATTATGAAATGCGCCTGCTGGTACGTCCCGGCGACAAGGCGAATATTCGCGATCTGGTGACACAGCTCACATCGATGCAGTACCAGCGCAATGATCTGGACTTCCGGCGCGGCACGTTTCGCGTGCGAGGGGACACGCTGGATATCTATCCGGCCGAGAGCTCTGATGCGGCGTTGCGCATCGACATGTTTGACGACACGGTCGACACCCTGACACTGTTTGACCCGCTTACCGGGCAGACGCTGCAGAAGGTGCCTCGTTTCACTGTGTATGCCAAGAGTCACTATGTGACGCCACGGCAGACCGTATTGGGAGCCATTGAAGGCATCAAGATAGAGCTGCGCGACCGGATTGAGTACTTTGCTTCACAGAACAAGCTGCTTGAGCTGCAGCGCATCCAGCAGCGCACCCAGTTCGATCTTGAAATGCTCAATGAGCTTGGCTTTTGCAAGGGCATCGAGAACTACTCCCGGCACCTGTCGGGCCGGAAGCCTGGCGAGCCGCCGCCTACGTTGATCGACTACCTGCCCAAAAACGCACTGATGATCATCGATGAGAGCCATGTGACGGTGCCGCAGGTTGGTGGCATGTACAAAGGTGATCGGGCGCGCAAGGAAACACTGGTCGATTTCGGATTTCGACTGCCATCCGCCATGGACAATCGTCCGCTGCGGTTCGACGAGTTTGAAGCCATCATGCGGCAGACAGTGTTCGTTTCCGCCACGCCAGCTGAGTATGAGAAGCAGCATCAAGGTCAAGTCGTGGAACAGGTTGTTCGACCGACCGGCCTCATTGATCCCGTTCTGGAAGTACGCCCGGCCTCAACCCAGGTGGATGACTTGCTGTCCGAGATCAACAAGCGAGTGGCAGTGGAGGAGCGCGTACTGGTGACGACACTGACAAAGCGCATGGCCGAGGATCTCACCGACTACCTGCACGAACACGGCGTCAAGGTGCGCTATCTGCACTCCGATATCGATACTGTTGAGCGCGTAGAGATCATCCGCGACCTGCGCGCCGGCATGTTCGATGTGCTGGTCGGTATCAATCTGCTGCGCGAGGGCCTGGATATTCCGGAAGTGTCCCTGGTGGCAATACTGGATGCGGACAAGGAAGGATTCCTGCGTTCGGAGCGTTCGCTGATCCAGACCATTGGTCGCGCTGCGCGCCACATCAATGGCATGGCCATCCTGTATGGGGAGCGAATCACTGACTCGATGCGCAAGGCGATCGATGAAACGGATCGGCGCCGTGCCAAGCAGGTTGCATTCAATACGTTACATGGCATCGAGCCAAAAGGCGTGCAGAAGCGAATCAAGGATCTGATCGACGGCGTTTACAACATAGACGACAAGCGTGCGGACAAGAGCCGCCTGAAGAAAGCGGCGCAGGATACTAGTCAGTACGAACTGCTCGGCCCGAATGACATCGAGAAGCAACTCAAGAAATTGGAAAAGGACATGCTGGATGCAGCCAGGAATCTGGAATTCGAGCGCGCTGCCAAGCTGAGGGACGAACTGAAAGTGATGAGGACGCGGATGCTGGAGTTTTGACGCTTTGCGCCGTTCCCGGGCCGCGCTTGCGGCCCGGGAAGGAGGAATCAGTTTTATTTGGGTGTGTCGCCGGTCGTGCGGTTGAGCGAGTCCTGCTTGTAATCCTGGCCCGTAATGACCTTGACGCCATTCGGATCACGCGGGGGCAGGCGAGTACCTGTGCGAACTTCGGCATTCTTGATGTCCGAACGAGTACTGGTCGTATTGGTATCAGTACTTGCGCATCCTGCGAGTATCGACAATGCGGCAATCGCTGCAAAAAGCTTCTTCATTTACAAAACTCCTTGTTGGGGTGGAACCGAATACACTGTTTTTTGCCTATAAATGGTAACTCAGTCTTCGGGCGATTTGAGCAAGAGTGATGAATCGATACAAACCGTCACGTTAAGACATAGTCCACATCAACCAGATCCCATCCGCGAACCCTATTCGAGTTAGCCCAACATGACTGAACCCAAGATCGCCCGCCCTACCTCGGTCCTGTTCGTATGTATGGGCAATATTTGCCGTTCTCCGACTGCAGAAGGCGTGTTGCGCCACCTCATTCGCAAGCAGCACCTGATTGAACAGTTCCTTGTTGATTCTGCTGGCACGCATGGCTATCACGACGGTGCGCCGCCTGATGAGCGCGCCATCGCGCATGCTTCAAGACGTGGCTACGATCTGTCCCAGCTGCGTGCGAGGCCCGTTTCTTCTGACGACTTCGACCGGTTTGATTTCATTCTGGCGATGGACAACCAGAATTTGCGGCACCTTAAGTCGGTGACGCCGTCACGTTGTCAGCACAAGCTGGAACTATTGCTTGACTACTGCGAGGTGCACTCGGGCAAGGAGGTGCCGGACCCCTACTACGGCGGGCCCAAGGACTTCGAGAGGGTGCTGGATCTGGTGGAAACCGGTTGCAGAAGTCTCCTTGATTTTCTGGTTCAGCGGCGGCTGCACAGCCGGTAGTGCTGCAGAAAAAAATCGCCAACCGATAACGCTTCACACAGGGCTGGGCTGAACGAGATCAGGACTGCTTCTGGTAAATCTGTTTGTGCGAGGGCAACATGGCCGTCGATTCCTCGGGCCGGCCAGTATGGATCCCTACCAGCCACCAGTTCGTAACCAGTCCTCTACCTGGGCAAGTCGGTCGGATCCCCAGAAGGGTTCACCGTCGACAATGAAGTAGGGTGAACCGCAGACGCCAGCCGCGATGGCCGCATCGACCTCCCTTTTCAGCCGCTCTTTCAATGCCGCGTCGGCCAGTGCAGCCGTCAATAGCGCGCGATCAGCGCCAACCTGTGCTGCAAGCTCGACCACTACGTCGGGCGCGCTGATGTCCCCGCCTTCTGCATAGAAGCGGAAAAACAACGCCCTTGCCAGCGCTTTGGCCATGGGCGGATCCCGATCCTGCAACCAGTAGAAGGCGCGTGCGGCGGCTACCGTGGCGATGGGGAAGGGATGGGGCATGACGAACGGCACCTTGAGGTAGCGGGCCGTTCGCGGGAAATCGTGCAGCGCATACGCGCCCTTCAGGGGCTGCCCGACCAAAGGACTGTTGCCAGAACGCTGGAACACTGCGCCCAGCAAGATGGGATGCCATGCAACGTCACGGCCATGACGCGCCCCAATCTCGTCAATTTGGCAGGACGCCAGATAGCCGTAGGGCGAGGAAAAGTCGAAGTAGAAATCAATGGGAGTTTTCAACTTGAGTCATCTCCTCGCGAGCATGGATCAGGGCTTTGGTGATTCGTCCTGAGTCTGGGTTTCAACGAAGACCAGAGGTTCGTTCGCCACGGTGCGTTGCCGTCGCGGACGTGGTGTTGACCGTCGTGCCGGTTCCGGTATTTCGAGCACAGGTTGAACTGACTCGTTTCGTGTTTCCACTGCAACAAGCGGCTCACTCGCGATCCCGTTGCCATCAGACTGCTTCCGTTGACGCGGAGCAGAGCGGATCGGTCCTGCATCAGCGATCTCATCCACGGGCATCATTGCAGGCGGCGCACCAAAGGACTGCTGAGCTGGGGCAGGAGTCGGGATTGGCGCATCCGGTTCACTGTGCTGCACAGTCTGCAGTTCGGATGGCACGGCCGCTTGCGGTACCTGCGGTGTGACGGGCGCCTGATCCGCTGAATCAGAAGATGTCTCAGCAGGAGCGGCCACGTTGGATGCTGTGGCAATCACTTCTGCATGGGCAGGCGATTCAGTCGAAGACCGCATACCTTGCGTGTCAGTGATGGCGTGCGGCTCCATTTCGCGAATGGGCGCTTCCCTCGTCACGTTTGTCTCTGCCAATTGTGCTGGGCTGGTCTCGACAGTGTTCTGGTCAATTGCTGGATTGACATCAGAAGTCTGGTCGCTTCGGATCTGACCGTCCGGACGGTCAGTACGGTCCCTGCCGCCACGACCTCTGCGGCGACGGCTGCGACCTTCGCCATCCCGCTCGGGGGTTTCGGCGGGCTTGGCTTCCAGGGCGGGCTTGTTCGTTTGCCCTCTTGGCTTTTGCTGTGGTTGGCCATTCTGCGGCGCTACAACTGACTGGCCATTCGGCGGAACCGGTGCGCCATCAGCGCGCGGCTGGTCACGACGACTGCGGTCCTCTCTGGGTTTACGGTCACCCCGTTCCGGACGCTCGCCGCGCTCGGACTTTTCTCCACGATTTTCTCCACGATCACGGCCACCGCGCCCGGATCGGTCATCGCGCTTGCGCTCACCGCGCCGACCATCCCGATCTTCACGGCTGCCACGTTCCGCTTTCGCGGCAGGCGCAGCAGGCGCTGCAGACTCGGGCTGCGAGCTGAATATCGATAAGAAGCGGCTCCAGAGGCCGGGCTTGGTCGCTGGCGTCACAACAGGCGGCATCAAAGCCGAACGCGGTGCCGGTTCGGCCCCCATCGGAGCAGGCTGCGACGGCGTGATGCCTTTGACGATGGGCTCGGGCTTCGGCGGACGATTGTCCGGCACAGCACTCGGCACGGATGTCTTGAGTTCCTGCACCGGTTTATTCACCAGCTCATAGCTTGGCGTCGTGACGTCGAGCTTCTCCGAGTCGTGGCGCAGGCGTTCAACCTCATAGTTTGGCGTGGTCAGATAAATGTTCGGTATGAGCACCACATCAAGCCGGAACCGGGTTTCGATCTTGTGGATGTCCTCACGCTTCTCGTTTAGAAGGAAGGTGGCAACATCCACCGGCACTTGCGCGTGTACGGCGGCGGTGCCGTCCTTCATCGCTTCTTCCTGCAGGATGCGAAGGATGTGCAAGGCCGAGGAAGATGTGTCACGGATATGGCCTGTGCCGCCACAACGCGGGCAGGGAATGTTCGACTCTGATAGTGCCGGCTGCAGCCGTTGGCGGGAAAGCTCCAACAGCCCGAAGCGCGAAATCTTGCCGGTCTGCACGCGCGCGCGGTCATATCGGAGCGCATCACGCAGGCGATTCTCCACTTCGCGTTGATTCTTGGCGGCTTCCATGTCGATGAAGTCAATCACGACCAGGCCACCGAGATCCCGCAGCCGTAGCTGGCGGGCGATTTCATCTGCTGCTTCCAGGTTGGTGCGGGTCGCGGTTTCTTCGATGTCGTGGCCTTTGGTGGCACGCGCCGAATTGACGTCGATGGAAACCAAGGCTTCTGTGTGGTCGATGACGATGGCACCGCCTGAGGGCAATGTTACGTCACGCCGGTAGGCAGTCTCGATCTGATGCTCGATCTGGAATCGCGAAAACAAGGGCACGTCATCCTTGTACAGCTTGACCTTGCCCACGTTGGCAGGCATGACCGTCGACATGAAGGACTGTGCCTGTTCAAAGATTTCCTGCGTGTCGATGAGGATTTCGCCGATGTCCGGCTGAAACAAGTCGCGGATGGCGCGGACCACAAGGCTCGATTCAAGGTAGATGAGTTCGGGGGCCTTTACGTCCTTGCCTGCGCCATCGATGGCTTCCCAAAGCTGCAGAAGGTAATTCATGTCCCAACGCAGCTCTTCCACGTTGCGGCCGATGCCTGCGGTGCGGGCAATTACCGACATGCCTTCGGGAATTTCCAGCTGATCCATGATCTCGCGCAGTTCCGCACGATCATCACCTTCCACTCGGCGCGATACCCCGCCGCCACGCGGGTTGTTCGGCATGAGGACCAGATAGCGTCCTGCGAGCGAGACATACGTGGTCAGCGCAGCGCCCTTGTTGCCCCGTTCATCCTTTTCAACCTGAACCAGAATTTCCTGGTTGACGCGCAGGCTTTGCGCAGTCTTGGACCGCGAGCCCTCGCCATCTTCGTTGACAATATAGTTGCGGGCGATTTCCTTGAAGGGAAGGAAGCCATGGCGCTCGGCGCCATAGTCGACAAAGACGGCCTCCAGGCTGGGCTCGATACGGGTGATGCAGCCTTTGTAAATATTGCTTTTTCGTTGTTCCTGACCGGCGTGCTCAATATCGAGATCGATCAGCTTTTGGCCATCTACTATGGCAACCCTCAGCTCTTCGGCCTGGGTTGCGTTGAACAGCATGCGTTTCATGGTTGCATCTTTCCCGCAGGACACAACATGCCGCTGTCAGGCGGCGCGGGAAGGCGGATGAAGCCGGGCAGCCTACGCCACGGCGGACGTGGCTCAGGTGCTTCGGTACGAAAAGAAGTACAGCTGGGTCTTTGCGATGACGCGATTCACGAGAGTTTGCGACCTTTGTCGAACGGGACTATCACTGCCCCATCAATGTCTGATTCATCCATGCTCACCTGTCTGACACTTGTCAAACAGGTTGAAACCTTCCGGTGTTGCTTTCTGCGACTTCATGGGTGCCACTACTCGATACCGGCGAGTGGCTTAACCGTTCGTCTCCGGCATCAGTGGTCGGGAAGCGCTGACAGGGCAATTTCTGCGCTGAAAGGTGCGGACGATGTATGTGCGGGCTATTGCCCGGTAATCGCGCTGACCCCGCTTCAGGTCAATGAGGCCGGTGATCGGAAGCCTTTCCGGGAGTGGGGACACCAAGCGGCGGACTGCCTGCGGGTCCCGAATCCGGTTCGCTGGGGAGGTTCAACCAGCGAATATTCGGAGAGGCTTTCAAATCAACGAGTTGGCAGTATATCCTAGCGGACTAGCCGGGGCAATCTTCGCCCTGTGCATTCGAATTCGTCGTATTGAGCATGCCTTGATCAGACAAAACGCGTCGCCAAAACCAGATAGCGGTCCCCGTGTAAAGTTGGTCGTGATTTCGCCAGATGAGGCCGGTCAGCGCATTGACAACTACTTGCTGCGGGAGCTGAAGGGCGTCCCCAAGAGTCATGTTTATCGCATCCTCCGGTCCGGGGAGGTGAGAGTCAACAGCGGGCGCATCGATGCTGCTTACCGTCTTGTCGGCGGTGACGTCGTGCGCATCCCACCGGTGCGCGTCGCGGCAACGCCGGATCTGTCTAGAGTGCGCATTCCGGAAGGGACCACGCTGAAGCCGCATGTGCTGATGGAGGATGACGCGATCATCGCATTGGCAAAGCCGTCCGGACTGGCTGTGCACGGCGGCAGTGGCGTGTCGCTGGGCGTGATCGAGTTGTTGCGCCGCGAATATTCGCACTTGAAATTTCTCGAGCTGGTACATCGCCTCGACCGTGAGACGTCTGGCATTCTGCTTATCGCAAAGCGAAGATCCGCATTGACCGGGTTGCATGCCGCATTGAGAGACGGGAAGATGGAAAAGCACTACCTTGCGTTAGGCAGCGGTGTCTGGAAAGGCGGCCGTCGGCACGTGCGTGTTTCGCTCATGAAATTCCTGACTGATGGAGGAGAGCGGCGGGTCTCGGCTGATACTCAGGGTCAGGACGCTCACTCGATTTTCACGCCACTCAAGCAGTTCAAGGATTGTGTCCTGGTGGATGCACAGATCAAAACCGGCAGAACGCATCAGATCAGGGTTCACATGGCGCACGAGGGCCATCCCATCCTTGGTGACGCCAAGTACGGCGATTTCACTCGTAACCGGGAGGTAGCGAAAGGGGGGCTGAAGCGAATGTTTCTACATGCCCATTCTCTTGCATTCGACCACCCCATCACGGGAGAAAGATTGGCGCTTGAATGTCCCCTGCCGGATGATCTCAGCGGCTACCTGGCCAAACTGGAAAAAACAGGACAGAGCCATGCCCGGATCGTTTGATCTGATTGTCTTCGACTGGGATGGGACACTCATGAATTCTACGGGGCTCATCGCGCTTTGCATTCAGTCAGCGGCGCACGACACGGGATTGCCAGTGCCTGATGAGCGCGCAGCAAAGTACGTGATAGGGCTTGGCCTTGAGGATGCGACGGCGACACTGTTTCCGACCAACACCGCAACAGAGCGCATGGCCTTTGCAATGCGATTCCGGTATCACTACGTGTCTCGCGACCACGAGGCGCCGCTTTATGATGGCGTTGAATCAATGCTCGCAGGATTGAAGCGCGAAGACCGGTACATGGCGATCGCGACAGGCAAGCCACGCGCAGGGCTGGATCGGGCACTCGCTTATACGGGGCTGAAAGGCTACTTTGATTTCACGCGGTGTGCCGATGAAGGATTTCCCAAGCCTCATCCCGGAATGCTGCGCGCTTTGATGGACTACTGTGCCGTCGAGCCCGAGAGAGTGCTCATGATCGGAGATACGACTCATGACCTTCAGTTGGCTGCGAACGCGGGCACAAGTGCCATCGCGGTGAGCTATGGCGCACATGATTCATCCGAGTTCCAACAGCATCGACCGCTGGCGGTCATGCGCAGTATTCAGGAGTTGGGCGAATGGCTGAACCGGCACGCATGATCTGCGAATCCGCAACGCTCTTGGATGGCGGGCGAGCCTTTCGCTTCGACATTGTCGAGGTCGGTCGACTGCTTCCGTGCTTTGCGATTCGCCATGACGCCACAGTGCATGCCTATGTAAACAGTTGCCCCCACAGGGGGACTGAACTTGATTGGCTGGCCGGGGAAGTATTCGATGAATCTGGTCTATACTTGATTTGTGCAACACACGGGGCAGCATTCGACCCTGCCACTGGCCTTTGCGTGTCGGGTCCCTGCTCAGGCGAGCGACTTTCCCGCATCGCAGTCCAGGAGGAGAATGGCCAAGTAAGGCTTGAACCTGCTTCCGGGGCCGCCCGGTCCTCCTGACACCATTCCAAGACGGCACCCATGTCATCGGAAATCCAAGGCAGTAAAGGAAAGAGTCTCAGATACCGTCTCGCTACGGGCCTGTTTCTTCTCGGCGTGGCGATTGCGCTGATGTTGGGTGTCATTGCAATTCGTGCTGCATCGGGTCTCGCGCTGACCGACGACGCCAGGAACGACTTCACGATTCAGGTCATTGTGTGGGGCTTCGGGGTCATTCTGCTTACCGGGCTCGCTGGGATTCTGATCGGGCGAACCGTGGTCGAGCCCGTTGTTCGACTCAACCAAAAGCTCAAGAGCGGGAATCTGCTTGAGTTTCGGCGGCTGCCGGGAGAATTCACCGAGTTCTCCGAAGTTGACCAGCTCGCGTTCACGATGGATGAACTGGTCTCAATTCTGCGCGAGCGTGATGGGGAGCTTGCAGCCAGTGAAGAGAAGTTTCGCGAGACCTTCGATCTGGTCGATATTGGACTCGCCCACCTCGATGGCCAAGGCACTTTTTTGCGGCTGAATCGCAAAATGAGCGAGATTCTCGGCTTTGGTGAAGATGAATTGCTGGGCCATTCGCTGGCAAAGATTTTCCATCCGGAGGAAAAGGCGATTCTGGAAGCAGTCCCTCGTGCGGGTTCTGCGGCGGGAAATTCGCCCGGATCGCGCGAGCAGCGATATGTGCGAAAGGACGGGACAACAATTTGGGCGCGCCGATCCACCGTGTATATCCGGGATGAAAGGGGTGAGGCAAAGTACGCATTGACGGCCATTGAGGATGTATCCCAGTATCACGCGAGCCAGGAAACGCTCAGAACACTCAATGAATCACTCCGGGCAATCGTTGAAAACTCGCCGCTCGCGATCTATTCCATCACGCCCAGCGGCATTGTCACACTCTGGAATCCTGCGGCAGAGCGGCTGTTCGGGCTGAAGGAGGCCGACGTCCTCGGCAGACCTTCCCCGCTCGCGGTCGCGGAACTGGCTGATTCGACGCTCGCCATCCGCAGCCGCGTGCTTGCAGGCGAAACAGTTCATAACGTGGAGATTCAGCACGTCCGTGAAGGTCGCCCAATGCACATCAGTCTTTCTGCTGCGCCACTCAAGAGCGGTGATGGCAAGACTATTGGCGTACTCGTGACTTGTGCGGATATCACGGGGCTCAAGACAGTCGAGCATGCGCTCGAGGCCAGCGAAGCACGATTCCGCGCGCTTTCCGAAAGTGCGATGGACATTGTGACCGTAATCGATGCGAACGGATTGATTCTCTATCAGAGCCCTTCGGTGCGTCATCTTCTAGGCGTTGATCCGGAGACCATGATCGGATTGAATCAGTTCGACATCATTCACAGGGATGATGCGTCGATGATCAGGGAGCGATTCAAGGAATTGCTGACCCGGGGAACGCTGGAGCGTCCGGTCGAGTTTCGCGTCCGCCATGCGGATGGGACATGGCGCACCCTGGAGTCCATCGGAAAGAACTGCCTTGATGTTCCGGCCATCAAAGGCATCATCGTCAATACCCGTGACGTGAGTGAGCGGCGAGCCATTCAGCAGCGAATCCAGCACCTTGCTTATCACGATGCATTGACGAGCTTGCCGAATCGATCTTTGTTGCAGGATCGTGTCGCCCAGGCGATCAGCCGGGCTGACCGCAGCGGAAAGCGCCTTGCCGTGATGTTTATCGACATCGATAATTTCAAGAATATCAATGACACCCTTGGTCATGATGTCGGTGATGAATTGCTTCGGGAAGTCGCAAGACGGCTGCTTGAATCCGTCCGTAGCCATGACACCATTGCCCGCCAGGGTGGCGATGAGTTCATCGTGCTGCTTGAAGAGCTTGAAGGGCAATCGGGTGCTGCCCGCGTTGCCCAGAAAATCCTGGAAGCGCTGCGATCAGTGTTTGAAGTTGGCGGTACCAAGCAACATGTCTCGGGGTCTGTTGGTATTGCGCTTTTCCCCGACGATGGCAAGGATTCCCAGACGCTCATGAAGAACGCCGACACGGCGATGTTCCACAGCAAGTCTCAAGGCAAGAACACCTACCATTTCTTTACCAGCAACATGAACATTGCGGTAAAGCGCCGCGCAATGCTGGAGAGCAGCCTGCGAGCTGCGGTGACCGATGGAGATTTCGTGCTTCATTACCAGCCGCAGGTAGATTTGGCGACCGGTAAAGTCGTTGCTGTGGAGGCGCTCGTTCGCTGGAACAATCAGGCGGGGGGTATCGTCTTGCCGGGCGACTTCATTCCTCTCGCGGAGGAAACCGGCCTGATCAGCGACATTGGCGAGTGGGTGTTGAGGGAAGGTTGTCTGCAAGCTCGCAGGTGGCAGGATGCGGGCATCGCTCCGGCAAGAGTGGCCATCAATCTTTCGACCAGGCAACTGGGGGACAAGGGATTCCTCTCCATGGTGCAGCGAGTGCTGAAAGAGACTGGGTTGTCCCCCGGTTGTCTCGAGCTGGAAATCACAGAAAGTCAGGTGATGAAGCAGGCTGAAGGAAGCATCCAGCTGCTGAACGATCTGGCGGATTTGGGCATTCACCTTGCAGTGGATGACTTTGGTACCGGGTATTCAAGTCTGTCGTATCTCAAAAGATTGCCAATTACCAAGCTCAAGATTGACCAGTCATTTGTGCGCGATATCACTGTGGATCCCAACGACACGGCCATAGTTGTTGCAATCATCAGCATGGCTCGGAGCCTGGATCTTGAGGTCATTGCCGAAGGTATCGAGACGGCGGGTCAGCTCAATCTGCTCCGAGCGAAGGGATGCGGCATTGGTCAGGGCTATTACTTCTCCATGCCGCTTGCCGCTGGCGAGCTGGAGGCAGTGCTGCGTCGTGGTTCCATTACCGCCGAGGTGCAACTGGCCTGATAGCCGACCGGATTCAGGCAAGTATCAGAAAGACTGCCGGTCGACGATTCAAGTCAGGGGGCGCCACCTCGTTCCACCCGCCAACTGTGCGGGTCATCAGGAACTGACTCGGTGCCGTCAAGTCTGCTGCGATGCACAGGTGCGTACCAGGACGACAATAGGTCAGCACGTCTTTTAGCAGCGCCATGTTTCTGTACGGTGTTTCGATGAAAATCTGGGTTTGTTGGCGCTGTGCCGACTGCTTTTCCAGTGATTCAATCGCTGTGCGTCGAGCTGACTTGTCCTGAGGTAAATAGCCATGAAAGCAGAACTGCTGGCCATTGAGTCCTGAGCCCATCAAGGCGAGCAACAGCGAGGAAGGGCCCACCAATGGGAAGACTTCGATGCCTGCTCGATGTGCCGCAGCGACCAACAGTGCCCCGGGGTCAGCGACGCCGGGTGCGCCCGCATCGGACAACAACCCCAGATCGCGACCGGCCAGTGCAGGCGACAGCAGGGCGTCCACCGAGCGCGCATCGGTGTGTTCATTGAGAACCGACAGCGATAACGATTGAAGTGGAACGGTGGTGCCGCATGCCTTGAGGAATGCTCTCGATGTTTTTGGATCCTCGACAACATAATCCGTCAGGCGGCTGATGATTGCCAATGCGCTGGCTGGCAGGATGGCAACGGGCTCAAAGGGAGCGCACAAATTGCTTGGCAGCAAGTAAAGTCGGCCAGTCTTCATGCCAGCAGGGAAAGTCCGGCATCAGCCAGAAGTCCGGTCAGTGCAATGAGCGGCAATCCCACCAACGCCGTTGGATCAGTTGTTTGGAGTTCAGCAATGAGCGCGATGCCCAGGCCCTCAGACTTTGCGCTGCCTGCGCAATCGAATGCGGGTTCCAGATCGAGGTAGCGCGATATTTGCTGATCGGTAAGGTGCCGGTAGGTGACACGTGTGGTCACCAGCGCCTCGCGACAACTGCCCGCCGCAAAGAGACAGACTGCCGTGTGGAAGAGTACCGTCTTGCCGCGCAACTGTCTGAGTTGTGTTTCGGCCGCTTCACGTGTGCCCGGTTTGCCAATCGGGTTACCATCCAAGTCTGCAACCTGGTCTGATCCAATAACCCATGCAATCGGCCGAAGCATCAGAACTGCTTCAGCTTTTTCGCGGGCGAGGCGACGAGCCATGGCTAAGGTGCTTTCGCCATCGAGGGGTGATTCGTCTATCCCGGCGACCTGTACCTCGAAAGGGAGTTGCAGTCGCTTGAGCAATTCGGCGCGGTAGGGAGAGCCGGACGCCAGCAGGATTTGCGGGGGATTCAATGGTTAAGTCTTTGACAAAGTTGGGAAAAGAATATAACATGCGCGCCGCATGACCAAAGCAGACAAGACCGCTGGCGGAACGCACATCATCCGCAACGTGGACAGTTTCACCCGCCTGAAGCAGCGGGCCTCCGGTACCCTTGCAATTGCAGGGCTGGAAAGGCTCGCGGACCTCGTGCAGTCACCTGATGGAGACATTCACTACGTCGCGACAGGCCGCACCCTGAATGGTGCGGACGGGTCGGTATTGCGTAAACTGGATTTGCGTGTGCAGGGCTCTGTGCTGGTGCCCGGTGAAACGCCGGACGGGTTATGGGAGCATGAACTGGATGTAAAGCGGGTCTTCGTGTTGGTCCGCAGCGAGGCGGAATTGCCGCCCCTGGAGGCTGAACCGGAAGACGAGGATTATCTGGTTGTAGACAAGGAGCTGGATTTGTCTGCGCTGGTGGAGGATGAAGTCCTGCTGGATCTGCCGGTGGCACCACTTGGGCTGCCGGATACTGCAGGTCCAGGGGGGGCGGAGGGTGAATCGGGGAAGAGTTCCCCTTTCGCCGCGCTGGCTTCACTCAAGAAACAGAATCATTCATAAGGAGAATTACCATGGCAGTCCAACAAAACAAGAAATCGCCGTCAAAGCGCGGCATGCATCGCGCACATGATTTTCTGACCGCTCCGCCGCTGGCAGTCGAGCCCACCACGGGCGAAACACATCTGCGTCATCACATCTCCCCGTCAGGTTTTTATCGCGGGAAGAAAGTTCTGAAGACCAAGGCAGACTGATTTCTTCTCACTGTTCGGGCGTCACACGTGCACTTGTGCATTCGTGACCGGCTCGCAATGACTGGCTCCCCGCAGTGAGCATATCCGGCCCCATCACCATCGCAGTGGATGCGATGGGTGGTGACCATGGCCCATCCGTCACCATCGCTGCCTCTCTCGATTTTCTCGATGAGGTGAGAGATGCGCGTGTGCTTCTTGTCGGCCAGACGGAGGTCATCCGTGCTGCCCTCAGGAAGGCAAAGGCAGGTGACGTCCTGCATGGTGAATCGCCGCGGCTTTCGATTGTCGAGGCACCGGAGGTCGTTGGCATGGATGAAGACATCCGCTCGGCCATTCGCACCAAGAAGCGATCTTCGATGCGCGTGGCAATCGATCTGGTGAAGAGCGGGGACGCGCATGCCTGTGTGTCTGCAGGCAATACTGGTGCCTTGATGGGCACAGCCAAGTTTGTGTTGAAGACGCTGCCGGGCATCGATCGACCAGCCATCTGCGCTGTGCTGCCATCCCGCAAAGGGGCAGTCTATGCGCTGGACTTGGGCGCGAACGCGGAGTGTGAGCCGGAACATCTTCTCCAGTTTGCGATCATGGGTGCCATGTTGGCCAGCGCAGTTGAGGGCAATCCCAATCCCAGCGTCGGTCTCCTCAACATCGGATCAGAAGACATCAAGGGCAACGAGTCGGTCAAGAAAGCTGCCGAGCTTATCAAGCAGAGTCATCTCAACTTTCACGGTAACGTCGAAGGTACCGACATCTACAAGGGCACCACGGATGTAGTGGTCTGTGATGGATTCGTGGGTAATGTGATGCTGAAGACCTCAGAGGGTCTTGCAAAAATGATGGGGGATTTCCTCAAGGAGGAGTACACCCGCAACATCTTTACCAAGCTGGCAGCCCTCGTATCCGCACCGATCATCAGACGATTCCGCAATCGCGTGGACCATCGGCGCTACAACGGTGCCGCGCTGCTTGGTTTGAAGGGCGTGGTGGTGAAGAGCCATGGATCGGCTGACCGCTTTGCATTCTGCAAGGCGCTGGAACGCGCAGAGTCTGAAGTGCGCCATGAATTGCTGGGCCGCATTACCGAAGAAATCGAGCGTCTGTACGAACTCGGGCTGCTCTCGCCCAAGACCGCGACCGCTGACAGCGGAGACTCCGCGTGACCTTCTCGCGCATTACCGGAACCGGCAGCTATCTGCCGGAAAAAGTCCTGACCAATCGTGATCTGGCTACATTAGTCGAGACCAGCGATGACTGGATCGTGAGCCGGACGGGTATCCGTCAGCGCCATATCGCTGCAGACAGCCAGATGACCAGTGACCTTGCGCTCGCCGCATCGGAGCGTGCCATCGCGGCAGCGGGTATAGATCACGGCGACATCGACCTGATCATCGTTGCCACCAGCACACCAGACATGGTTTTCCCGGCAACGGCCTGCATTGTCCAGGAAAAGCTCGGCATCAAAGGCGGGGCAGCCTTCGACCTGCAAGCCGTGTGTTCGGGATTCGTTTACGCACTGTCCACGGCAGACAAGTTCATTCGCAGTGGCGCGCACCGTTGCGCGCTGGTGATCGGTGCCGAAGTGTTCTCGCGCATCCTCGACTGGAAAGACCGGTCTACCTGCGTGCTGTTTGGCGATGGTGCGGGCGCTGTGATTCTGCGCGCAGCCGACACACCGGGAATCCTGTCATCCCACCTTCATGCCGATGGCAGCTATCGCAGCATTCTTGAAACACCCGGTCATGTCTCCCATGGCCAGATCAGCGGCACTCCGTTTCTCAAGATGGAAGGGGGTGCGGTATTCAAGCTTGCAGTGCGTGTACTTGAAGAAGTCGCACATGAGGCACTGGATGCCAACGGCCTCTCTGTCCGTGACCTGGATTGGCTCATCGCACATCAGGCGAATATTCGTATTCTGACCCACACTGCAAAGAAGCTTGGCTTGCCCGACGAGAAGCTGGTAGTGACTGTGGACCGGCATGCGAACACTTCTGCGGCATCCATTCCGCTTGCCTTGGACGTCGCCGTCCGGGACGGGCGCATCAAGTCCGGCCACCATGTGCTCCTCGAGGGCGTTGGCGGTGGATTCACCTGGGGATCGGTACTTCTCAAATGGTAGACAACAAGACACTGGCGATCGTCTTCGCAGGCCAAGGCTCACAGTCGATCGGCATGATGGCGGGTTTCGCTGACCTGCCTGTCGTTCAGGAAACGCTGCAGGAGGCTTCGGATGTCCTGAAAGTAGACATCATTGGTATGTTGGCCGCCGGACCTGAAGAAGCGCTGGCCCAAACTGTGAACACGCAGCCTGTCATGCTGGCAGCCGGGGTGGCAACGTTTCGTGCGTGGAAGGCGCTCGGCGGAGCGGATGCTGCTTGCTATGCCGGCCACAGTCTCGGCGAATATTCGGCTTTGGTTGCAGCAGGAATTCTCGACTTCGCGGATGCGCTTCCGTTGGTGCGGTATCGTGCCGAATCCATGCAGGCGGCCGTGCCGGAAGGCACTGGGGGTATCGCTGCCGTGCTGGGTCTCGACGAAACTGCTGTGCAGGCGGTTTGCGCCGATGCTGCGCAAGGCGAGGTTCTTGAAGCGGTCAATCTCAATTCTCCTGGCCAGACCGTGATTGCGGGCCATCGCACCGCCGTGGAACGAGGCATGGTGTTGGCCAAAGAGCGCGGTGCCAAGCGTGCGCTCATGCTGCCGATGAGCGTGCCATCGCACTGTGCGCTCATGCAGCCGGCTGCTGACAGGCTTGCGGACTATCTACAGAATGTCAGACTGCAACCGGGCAAGGCACCTGTCATCCAGAATGCTGATGTCACCGCATTCGATTCGCCGGACGCGATCAAGGCCGCATTGGTGCGCCAGTTGTATCGCCCCGTGCGTTGGATTGAAACTGTTCAGGCGCTCAAGGCGCGTGGCATGGCCACCGTTGCTGAGTGTGTGCCGGGCAAGGTGCTCACGGGATTGAACAAGCGGATTGAAAGCTCATTGCAGTGCGTGGCGCTGACCGATTCGGCGTCCATGCGCACGCTTCTCGAAGGACAGCAGTCATGACGCAGCACATGAAACCGCTGGAAGGCGAAGTTGCGTTGGTGACCGGCGCCAGCCGGGGAATCGGCCGGGCAATCCTGCATACACTGGCCCAAGCCGGCGCGACGGTGGTCGGCACAGCGACGACCGAAGCGGGTGCAGCGGCCATTACCGAAGCCCTGAAAGCAGAGGGCCTGAAGGGCGAAGGGCGCGTGCTCAACGTGCAGGATGCTGTGCAGATCGAGCCGCTCATCACGGCAATTGCTGCAGCGCATGGGCCTGTCGGCATCCTCGTCAACAATGCAGGCATCACCCGCGACAATCTTCTGGTCAGGATGAAGGACGAGGAGTGGCAGGACATTCTCGACACCAATTTGACGCCTGTCTTCACCTTGTCTCGCGCGGTACTGCGCGGGATGATGAAGGCCCGCAAGGGCCGGATCATCAATGTGGCCTCCGTTGTCGGATTCATGGGCAACGCCGGTCAGACCAATTATGTCGCTGCAAAGGCCGGGATGGTCGGGTTCAGCAAGGCACTTGCGCGTGAGGTTGGCAGCCGCAACATTACTGTCAATTGCGTAGCACCTGGATTCATCGAAACCGACATGACCAAAGCCCTGTCTGAGGATCAAGTCAAGAATTTGGTAGAACAGGTGCCGCTGGGTCGTCTGGGCCAATCCCAGGACATCGCGGATGCGGTACTGTTTCTGGCATCGCCGGGCGCAGCCTACGTCACGGGCAGCACGATTCACGTCAATGGCGGCATGTACATGTAGTCGAAAGGCTGGCGGCGAGGACAGCCGTTGACCTGTAATACGTCGCAAATGTCCTTTTTGGTAAAATGATCAGGTGTCATCTCTCAAAAGCATCAGGAGGAAGTACAAGTGGAAAATATTGAAGCGCGCGTCAAGAAAATTGTGGCGGAACAGCTCGGTGTAGCTGAAGCCGACATCAAGAACGAATCCTCCTTTGTTGAAGACCTGGGCGCCGACTCTCTCGACAATGTCGAGCTCGTCATGGCGCTCGAGGAAGAGTTCGAGTGCGAGATCCCGGATGAAGAAGCGGAAAAGATCACCAATGTCCAGCAGGCGATCGATTTCGTTCAATCCCATCAGGCCAAGTAATTTCTGCCCGCGGCAGGGGTGTAGTACTCCTGCCCGCCAAATCCCATGTCAAAACGTCGTGTAGTCGTCACCGGACTCGGCATCGTGTCGCCGGTGGGTAACAGCGTGTCCGCCGCATGGGACAACATTGTCAATGGTCGCGGCGGCATCGGCCCGATCACCAAATTTGACGCTGCTGCACTGCCCACCCGCTTCGTCGGCGAGGTCAAGGAATTCAATCCTGCAGACTGGATGTCCGCCAAGGAAGTGCGGCGCATGGACACGTTTATCCACTATGGACTGGCAGTGGCCAAGCAGGCACTGGATGATTCGGGGCTGGTCATCACGGAGGAAAATTCCGTCCGGATCGGTGTGAACATGGGATCCGGCATCGGCGGCCTGCCGATGATCGAGGACACCGCGCACGAAGCATTCGAGAAGGGGCCGAGACGGATTTCGCCGTTTTTTGTGCCGGGTTCCATCATCAACATGGTGGCGGGCATGGTGTCGATCCAATATGGTCTCAAGGGTCCGAATTATTCTATCGTGTCGGCTTGCACGTCCTCGACGCACGCCGTTGGCGATGCTTCACGCATCATCGAGTATGGCGACGCAGATGTGATGGTGGCTGGTGGGGCGGAGTCGACCATCAATCTGCTGGGCGTCGGCGGATTCTGTGCCTGCCGAGCCTTGTCCGAACGCAATGACTCGCCGGAGACGGCATCGCGTCCGTTCGACCTGGATCGCGATGGATTCGTGCTGGGTGAAGGCGGGGCGGCATTGGTGCTCGAAGAATATGAACATGCCAAGGCCAGAGGCGCGCGCATCTATGCCGAAGTCATCGGTTTTGGCATGAGCGCTGACGCCAACCACATCACTGCCCCCAGCACGGACGGACCCAAGCGAGGCATGCAGGCAGCGCTTCGCAACGCCGGCATCAACAGCGATGCAGTGCAATACATCAACGCGCACGGGACCTCGACACCGTTGGGCGATGCGAACGAAACCGAAGCCATCAAGCTCACGTTCGGCGACCATGCGCGCAAGCTGGCCGTGAATTCCACAAAGTCCATGACGGGACACCTGCTTGGCGCTGCGGGTGCGGTGGAGGCTGTGTTCACCACGCTGGCCATCCACCACCAGGTGTCGCCGCCGACCATCAACATCTTCAATCAGGATCCTGCGTGTGACCTGGACTACGTCGCCAACACCGCACGGGAGATGAAGATCGACATTGCGCTGTCCAACTCCTTCGGGTTTGGCGGCACCAACGGCACGCTGGCGTTTCGCAAGCCTGCCTGACCGGTTGCCGGTCCCACATGAGGCTGCTCAAGTGGGGGCTCGTTCTGGTTCTGTTGGCCAGTGCCATGCTGGGTTGGCTAGGCTGGCGATTTACCCAGACACCGCTTGCATTGCCTGTCACGCCCTTTGACTTCACGGTGAAGCCCGGTGCTTCGCTCAAGTCGCTTTCAAATCAGTTGGGTGAAGCAGGGCTTGTCGAACAGCCGGGGGCATTGTGGCTGCTGGGGCGGGTGACAGACAAGACCGCGATCCGGGCCGGATCCTATCGCCTCACCAAGCCTGCATTGCCTGGTGACTTGCTCGACAAGTTGATCCGTGGCGATGTGATCCCTGTCAGCATTCAGTTCATCGAGGGCAGCACCTTCGCCGACATGAAACGTGTGCTCGCCGCCCACAAGGAGATCAGGCAGACAATTGGCGGTTTGTCTGATGAGGCGCTGCTCAAGGCGCTGGGCGTTGAAGAGCGTCATCCGGAAGGGCTGTTCTTCCCCGATACCTACCACTTTGCTGCGGGAACAAGCGATCTGGACATACTCAAGCGTGCCCAGCAAACCATGCGCCTGAAGCTCACCGAGGCGTGGGCGCAGCGTGACGAGGGGTTGCCGTACAAGTCCCCGTACGAAGCGTTGATCATGGCTTCGATCATCGAGAAGGAAACTGGCCGCGCGGAGGAACGCACCACGATCTCTGCGGTGTTTGTCAATCGCTTGCGGATCGGCATGAGGCTGCAGACCGACCCGACTGTCATTTACGGTATTGGTCCCACCTTCGACGGAAACATCCGCAAGCGCGATCTGCTGACAGACACGCCCTACAATACGTACACGCGTGATGGATTTCCGCCGACGCCGATTGCCTTGCCCGGTTGGGGCTCACTCATCGCGGCCGTGAAACCTGCGCTGTCAGACAAGCTCTATTTCGTCGGCAAGGGCGATGGCAGCCATCACTTCTCCCGATCGCTGGACGAACACAACCGGGCAGTGGCCCGGTACCAGCTCAAACGCTAGGGCAAGATTCAACCGATGAGTATCCACCGCGGCAAGTTCATTACGCTCGAGGGCATCGATGGTGCTGGCAAGTCCACGCACCTGCAGTGGATTGCGGACGAAGTCGCCAGCCAGGGCCAAGCGGTGGTGATCACGCGTGAGCCCGGCGGCACGCCACTGGGCGAGCAGCTGCGTGAGATTCTGCTGAGAAAGGGCATGCATGCAGACACCGAGGTCCTGCTCATGTTTGCGGCGCGGGCGGAGCATGTACGCACGCTGATTGAGCCGGCGCTTGCAGCAGGCAAATGGGTGGTGTCCGACCGCTTTACAGATGCGACCTATGCGTATCAATGTGGTGGTCGCGGCATCGCTATCGAGCGCATCGCCTTGCTGGAGAGTTGGGTGCATGGAGATCTGCAACCTGACCTGACGTTTCTCTTCGATGCGCCAATCCAGCTCGCCCGCACCCGAGTTGCCCAGGGTACGCCGGACCCGGACAAGTTCGAGCGCGAGGAAGCAGCATTCTTCACTCGCGTGCGTGACAATTATCTTGAGCGAGCGGGCAAGTCTGGCGGCCGTACACAGCTCATCGACTCCAGCGAGTCCATTGCGAATATTCGCGACAGACTCAAGGCTCATCTTGACGGGCTGAAGGCGTGACCGGACTCCCTTGGCATCAGACAGCACTGCGAGAGCTGCTCTCGAGACGGCCAAGAATGCCGCATGCGTTGTTGCTGACCGGTCGCGAAGGATTCGGCAAGGTCGAGTTTGCGCGCGCGCTGTCGCAATCCATGTTGTGCGAAGCACCCGAGTCGTCCGGTCTGGCTTGTGGCACCTGCCCGGCATGTGGCTGGTTTGCCCAAGGCAACCATCCCGACTTTCGAGAGGTCCTGCCCGACAACATGGTGGAAGAGGATCCTGAGACAGACGCCGCGCCAACGAGCGATGCCAAGCCCGAAAAGAAGAGTGTCCAGATCACTATCCAGCAGATTCGAAACCTGCAGCAGTTCATCGTGCTCTCCACGCACCGAGCAGGCTGGCGCATCCTGCTGCTGCACCCGGCCGAGGCCATGAATCCGCAGGCGGCCAATGCCCTGTTGAAGACGCTTGAGGAGCCCACACCCGGCACGTTGATGTTGCTCGTTTCAGATCAGCCGGGCCGACTCATGCCGACTGTCCGCAGCCGATGCCAGGTCATAACGGTCCCGGTGTGTGAGCCGGAGGTCGCGTTGCAGTGGTTGGAGACGCAAGGGCTGGGTGCTCGCGATGCCGGCGCAGTACTCGCCCAAGCTGGCGGGGCTCCCCTGTTGGCGAAAGAGTGGGCTGACGAAGGCTATCAGGCGTTGCGCCGTCAGGTCATGTCCGCCCTGGCAGAGCCTGAACGTGCCGACTGGTTGCAGCTCGCCGGCAGTCTCGAAAAAGCGGAACTGAAGCCCGTCCTGCACTGGATGCATACCTGGTGCTGTGATCTCATCTTGCAAGGCGCTGTTGGCTCGGTGCGCCATCACCCTGATTTCGCCAAGGCAGCTGCACGACTGTCCGCGCGCGCATCGCTGATGGCGCTATTCCGGTTCGAATCCGAGTTGCGGCAGCTTCGCCGACATATCCAGCACCCGCTCAATGCCCGCTTGTGGCTGGAACATTTGCTGCTATCCTATGCGCGCATTGTCGCCGCGGGCTCCGCGTGACTTGCGACTCGAATTTCGTGACCTGAACCGTTGCAGCATCCCTGAATTCAATGAGCGCTGAACCCACCGCCGCCACCAGACGCCCTGATGTGATTGCCTTGAATCTCAAGGGCAAGTCCGCGCTCTATGCTGCCTATATGCCGCTTTTGAAGGGCGGCGGCTTGTTCATGGAGAGCAAACGTCATCACAAGCTGGGCGATGAGGTGCTCGTTGTCCTGAGCTTTCTTGATGAGCCCACCAAGGTGCCACTCGTCGGTTCAGTCGCCTGGATCAACCCGAATCACACCACGGGCAATCGTCCACAAGGTGTGGGCATACAACTGCCTGACACCGACATAGGCCGGGAGCTCAAGAAGAAGATCGAAGGTATTCTGGCACCGGTCATGCAGTCAGGTCGCCCCACGCATACTGTCTAGCCGCTTCGATTCGGGCGGCTATGCCGATTGCGATCATCTTGACTCATTGCCATGTTCGTTGATTCCCATTGCCACCTTGATTTCCCCGAGCTGTCCGCTGAGCGCGAAAGCGTGTATGCGCTGATGGAGGCGAACAGTGTCACGCACGCGCTCACCATTTCCACGACAATCGCCACGCTGCCTGCCGTTCTCAAGGTGGCGGAATCTCATCCGCGAATATTCGCAAGCGTCGGCGTGCATCCGGATGAGGAGCGTGATGGTCGAGAAGTGACGCAGGCAGAGCTGGTCGCGTTCGCGCGACATCCGAAGGTGGTTGCCATTGGCGAGACGGGTCTGGACTATTACCGTCTAGTCGAGCCGCTGGACTGGCAGCGCGAGCGCTTCCGCACGCATATCCGCGCCGCACGCGAGTGCAGCATGCCGCTTGTGATCCATACCCGCAACGCTGCCGACGACACGCTGCGCATCATGCGCGAGGAGTCCGCTGGCGAGGCAGGTGGCGTGATGCACTGCTTCACCGAGACACAAGCTGTTGCCGAGGCGGCGATGGCGCAGGGCTTCTTCATATCGTTCTCTGGCATTGTCACCTTCAAGAACGCGAAGGACCTGAAGGAGACCGCCAAGGCGGTGCCGCTCGAACGCATGCTCATCGAAACCGATTCACCGTACCTTGCCCCCGCGCCTTATCGCGGCAAGATGAACCAGCCTGGCTATGTGAAACATGTCGCCGAGGAAATTGCCTTGCTGAAGGGCGTGTCAATCGAGGAAGTGGCGCGCGTGACGACGGAAAATTTTTTCCGGCTGTTCAGTGGCGCGCAGCGGCTCTCAAGTTGAACATTCGACGTTGAGGGGTGCTCGTTGCGAATATTCGCAACGGCGGGACAAGAGTTTCCCATCCCGAACCCCTAGCTCCGAACCCCGAACCCCGAGCTCTACTTCAATACCTGCACCAGATTGTTGTAGTCATCCGTCCACAGCCGCCAGCCGGGCTGCGGTGTGATCACGTAGGTGGAGTCGAGAATCTGATCGCGCAGCAGGAAGCGCTTGTCGCGGGAAATGAGCACCCAGTCACTCACGGTGCGGTCGTTGTCATCATCCTTGGCAATCTCATGCACCCAGGCGGTGGTGAGACCCAGTTCATTCCCGATCTTTTCCACAACTGGCTTCAAGTCAAGGAAGCGGTTGGAGACATGGAAAGCAATGACGCCGTCTGGCTTCATGTGCTTCAGGTAAATCTGTACTGCCTCGAGTGTGATGAGGTGTACAGGGATGGAGTCGCTGGAGAACGCGTCGACGGCGAGCACATCGAACCCTTGCACGGGTTCCCGCTCCAGGTTGAGACGGGCGTCGCCCAGTGACAGCTCGATGGCGGCATCGCTGTCTCCAAGGTAGCTGAAGTCGCGCTTGGCGATGGTGAGGACTTCGGGATTGATCTCATAAAAACGGTAGGTGTCACCCTTGCGGCCATAGGTGGCAATGGTGCCGGTACCCAGACCAATCACACCGACCTTGATGGGCTTCTCGCCCATGAGCTGCTGCTTCAGCAGGATGCTCTTGCCAATGCCGGAGCTGGTCTTGTAGTACGTCGTCGCAGCGGCACGGAAATCCGGGTGCATGTACTGCTCGCCGTGGAGAATGCCACCGTGGACCAGTGAGCGGTGATAGGTTTTGTCTGCAGGCGCGCCATATTCACGCACGCGGAGCGTCCCGTAGAAATTGCGGGTCATCACCATGGTGTTGTCGACATACTGGTGGATCGCATAACCGCCCGCGCCAGCCGTGCCGATGGTCACCAGCACCGCTGGCACGAGGTAGAACCAGCGTTCCCGCCTGAGCAGATATACCGCCATGATGCCGATGGCGATGAGGGCGATCTCGAGCTCGAAGTAGGCGGGTAGTACCAGCGGTGACAGCAGACCGACCAGTACTGCGCCCACGGCACCGCCGAGGGAGACCATCACGTAGAACGTCGTGAGATGACGTGGCGCCGGCTTCAGGTTGACGAGCTCGCCGTGGCAAAACATGCAGGCGATAAAGAGACCGAACGAGAACAGTCCCGTCTGCCAATAGAGCTCGAAATGCATGTCCTTGTCCGCGAGTATCCAGCTCATCGCGAGCAGGGCAACAGCCAGCCACGGCAGAAACAGCAAGCGCGGGTACCAGCCCTTGCCATCGAAGCAGAGGATGAACGTCAACAGATACAGGGCCAGCGGAACGACCCAGAGCAGCGGGATGGACGAGATGTTCTGAGTCAAGTGGTTCGAGACCGCAAGCAGCAGGATGGAGCCCAGCGCAGCAAGTGCCACCCAGGTGAGCTTGTCTGCAGTCGTGGGTGGCGGCTCATAGGCTGTGGCAGGGCCGGGGCTGGTCATGCTGAGCGGGCCGTCGCTGCCCGCCACCGAAATATGTGCGGACTTCATGGTGTACCAGCCCGCCGCCAGACAGAGCACGGCGAACAGGGCGAATCCGATGGACCAGCCCGTGGCCTGGACCTGGGTGCTGAAGGTGGGCTCGAACAGGAAAGGGTAGCCCAAAAGCGCGATCATCGACGCCAGGTTGGACAGTGCAAACAAGCGGTAAGGACTCGATGAGGGATAAGTCCGTGCAAACCAGGCCTGAATGAGCGGGCTGGTGGTAGACAACAGAAAGTAGGGCAGTCCGATCGTGGCGGTCAGCAGCAGGATGATTCTCAGACTCGGCGACTCGTTGCCTGCGGGCTTCCATGCCGCATCCGGAATGATGGGCAAGAGCGCGATCGCAATGGCCAGAAGTACCGCATGCACGATGAGCTGTGTCCGTGGCGTGAGCTTGCGCGTGGTCCAGTCGGAATAGAAGTAGCCAAGCAGCAGCGTGGTCTGGAAAAAGACGAGGCAGGTTGTCCAGACAGCGGCAGTGCCGCCGAACCAGGGCAGGATCTGCTTGGCAATGATGGGTTGAACCAGAAACAGGAGGAAAGCGGAACAGGAAATCGCGGCAGCGTAGAGCAGCATGGTTATCCCGGATGAAGGGCAACGAGCATTATACGGGCCGACTTTGTATCGCTGCGCACGATCGGCGATGCGAGCGCGGCAGCGGCAGGTCGTGCCACCTTGCGGTAGCATCCGGCACATCAACTCACAGGTTACTGCGTGAATTCTCCTCGTTCAGCAATGCTGGCCGGTATCCAATATCAGGCCCCGGCATGATCGGCAAAATGGCCCGCTGGGCATTGATCGGCGAGATGTTCATCTATTCGTGCTGGGCCATGTGGCTGCACGGAGCGAGCTATGCCCCACTGCGAATAGCCGCAATGGTGTTGGGCATGGCGTTGCTGTTGCGCTTCATCGTCACGCTTGGGCCCTTTCTCACTGTGCTGGCGCTGCGCCTGCGTGACCATCGCCCGGTCTTTGGCGTGGGCTTCGGGCGAGCATTGCTGGGCGAGTTCATCGCCAAGTCGCTGTCCTTCACGCTGTGGCAGCCGTTCGAGCACTGGCTCATGCGACCGGATGTTGATCCCCGGCAAGCCCAGGACGTGCCCATCCTGCTGGTACATGGCTATCTCTGCAATCGCGGCAGCTGGTTCGTGATGCGCCGCCTGCTGGGTGCCCGACTGCCCAATCCTGTTTTCACCCTGAGCCTGGAGCCGCCTTTCTCGCGAATCGACGATTACGTGTCGCAACTCGATGCCAGGGTCAACAAGATTCTTGACAGCAGCGGGCATGCAACGCTGCATCTGGTCTGTCACAGCATGGGCGGTTTGGTGGCACGCGCATGGCTTCTGCGAAACCAGGGTTGGGGCAGGGTAGCCAGCCTCACCATGCTGGGTTCGCCGCACCACGGGACAGAGCTTGCGCGTGCGGGTATCGGCCAAAATGTCCGTCAGTTGGTGAAAGGCAACGCTTGGTTGGCGGCGTTGGCTGCACAAGAAACGGGATTGTTGCCCCCCGCTCCAGTGATGTCTATTCGCACCGAGAACGACAATCTCGTCTATCCGCCCGAATCCGCCGATCTGACTTGGGCTGCGAATATTCGCATCGAAGGTGTGGGGCATGTGCAGATGCAGTCGTCCACCGTTGCGGCGGACATGATTGCGGCGAATATTGTCGCTGCATCGCCGGATGCGGCCCGGCAATCGCTTCGCGAACGCTGAGAGTGTCCAGCGGAAGTCTCCAGACTCCCGCCAGTCGCCAGACAAACAGCACTGCCTAGAGCAGCTTCAGCACTTCCTCCGCATGATGTCCCACATCGGGCTTGTCCAGCACGTGCGTGACCTTTCCCTTCTCATCGATAATACGTTTTCAGGGAATTCGCGATGCACTGCATCGCGCCTGAAAACGCCCAAGCCGCATGCAGGCGGCGCGGGAGCGAACTGCACTAGAGAAGTTTCAGCACTTCCTCGGCGTGATGCCCCACGTCGGGCTTGTCCAGTACGTGGGTAACCTTGCCTTTCTCGTCGATGATGAAAGTCACCCGGTCTGCCAGCCCGGCAAATGACTTGGCCGCCGCCAGCAAGCCGCCACCCCCGATCACGCCGAACGCCTTGCCAACAGACTGATCCGTGTCAGCCAGCAGCGGGAAGTTGAGCTTGTATTTCTCGGCAAACTTGCGGTGAGAGGCTTCATCCTGAGTCGACACGCCGAGGATCTCGGCCCCCTTGGCGGCAATATCCTTGTTGAAGTCACGCAGCGAGCACGCCTGCTTAGTGCAGCCCGGCGTGTCGTCCATGGGATAGAAGTAGACGACCAGCTTCTTGCCTTGGTAGTCCTTCAGGCTGACGGTGGAGCCGTCGGTGGTTTTGCCGCTGAAGGCGGGGGCGGCGTCACCGGGTCTGATCTTCATTTTTTTGCTTTCTCCCAGTTCTTGATGACTTCATCCAAGCGACGAGCCTGCTCTTCTTGTTTCGTGAGAATTGCATCCATTCGAAATTGCTGCTTTTCCGTTACTTGCAGCAGTTCACCAGACTTCTTTACTTGCCGCGCATATTCCTCAGCCTGAGACTGAGCTTGTGCATCTGGCAAAGGTTGCGGATAGAACAAAGAGTTCAATGCGCGATACACCACCCAAAAGCAGACTGAGTAAATCAGGCCCTTCAAGAGAGCCGCCTTCATCTCCGGCATTGGTCTTCCTCAGTTTCGAGCATCGTGTGTTACCAGTGAATACCCTGCGTAACCTGCGCAAACGCAATCTGCTCTGGCGAGAGTTCGATCTCGACAGGCTTTTCGCCCTTCTTGTCCTTGCCCTGGGCTGCTGTCGAGTCCGGGAACATGGTGAACGCACTATTGAGGATGATCTGGGTGATCTTCGGGGCCAGTGCGTGCAGCGTGGCGCCGGCAATGCCAAGACGGGTGGCAATGCGTACAGGCTTGTAGAGAATGGCCTCCACCACGAGGTCAGCCGCCTGCTCCGGCGAGAGCGTCGGCACACTGTTGTACATCTTGGTTGGCGCGATCATCGGCGTGCGTACGAGCGGCATGTTGATCGTGGTGAAGTGCACCCGGTCGCCTGCAAATTCGCTAGCTGCACAGCCAGAGAAGGCATCCAGCGCAGCTTTCGAGGCAACGTACGCCGAGAAGCGTGGTGCCTGCGTCAGGACACCGATGGACGAGATATTGATGATCTGGCCGCCACCCTGGGCCACCATGCCGGGCAGAAAGCCCATTATGAGACGCAGCGATCCGAAGTAGTTGAGCTGCATGGTGCGCTCGAAGTCATGGAATCGGTCGTAGCTGTTGGCAATGCCGCGGCGGATAGAGCGGCCTGCATTGTTCACCAGAAAGTGGCAATGCTTGAAGTCCTTCAGCACTGAAGCCACGACCTTGTCACAGTCGGCGATACTCGAGAGATCGCAGGAGTAGAACTTGGCCGTGCCACCCATCTCCTTGATCTTCGCCAGCGTGATCTGGGCCTTCTCCGGGTCTCGTGCCACGATGACAACCTGTGCGCCAGCCTCGGCCAACTTCAGGGCAGTGGCCTCACCGATGCCGGATGTGCCGCCCGTTACGACGACTACCTTGTCCTTCACCTTGCCTGCAAGCGTGCGATCAATGAAGAGATCGGGATCGAGGTTGCGCTCCCAGTAGTCCCACAGGCGCCAGGCGTAATCCTCGAGGCGCGGCACACTGATTCCAGACCCCTTCAGAGCCTTGGCCGTATCGCGATTGTCAAACCGCGTGGGGTAGCTGATGAACGTGAACATGTCCTTCGGGATGCCAAGATCGGCCAGGATCTGTTTCTGGATGCGCCGCAGCGGTGCCAGCGACATGATGCCGTCCAGCACATAGCTGGGAATGAAGCTGAACATTTTGGTGTTCAACCGCATGGTCATCTGTGGGGCATGGCCGGCTTTGGCAAAGAGGTTCAACACCTCGCCCACGCGCATCGGCTCCGGGTCGGTCAGGTGGAAACATTCCCCGTCCAGGCCCTTCTTATGTGCCAGGAAGTCCATGGCGTCGACGACATAGTCCACGGGGACAAGGTTGATGCGGCCACCTTCGATGCCGATGGTCGGCACCCATTGCGGCAGGATGTCGCGCATCTTCTGGATGAACTTGAAGAAATAGTATGGTCCGTCGATCTTGTCGATCTCACCGGTTTCCGAATGGCCCACCACGATGCCGGGGCGATAGACGCGCCATGGCCGCTTGCACTCGGTGCGGACGATACCTTCGGAGTCATGCTTGGTACGGAAGTAGGGATGGTCAAGCTCCTCGGCCTCCTCGAACATGTCCTCGCGGAACACGCCGTCATAGAGCCCGGCGGCGGCGATGGAGCTGGTATGGTGGAAGCAGCCCGCATTGACGGCTTCAGCGAATTCCACGGCATGGCGCGTGCCATCAATGTTCCCGACAATCTGGCTCTCGGCATCGGCCGACAAGTCATAGATGGCGGCGAGGTGGAACATGTGCTTGATCTTGCCCTTCAGCTTGGCGAGGTCAGCGGGTGCCACACCCAGTTTGGGCTTCGCCAGATCACCGATTACCGCGACGACGCGCTTGGCATCTGTTCCCCAGTACTCTAGGAGGGCATCAAGCTTTTTCACCGACGCTTTCCGCACCAGTACATAGATGGTGCCTTCGCGGGCCAGCAACTTCTTGACCAGATGCTTGCCAATGAAGCCGGTTGCACCGGTGACGAAATAGGTCATGGGACTCCTCCGTGGACTTGAAATCGTTATTTGAATGGCTGTGCCGCGATGCGGCGGCTCTTTCATCGCATGATACACGGGCGCATGAGCGGCAAAAAGAGACAGCTTTTTAGTGTGATCGCTCTAAAGCCCTTGCCTAGACTCCAAGCGTCACCAGTCCATTTCATGTCCACAAGGAGATACTCATGGCCCGCACCACCCAGTCCGCAGTGAAGAAGATTGTCCGCAAGTCCACCCGCAAGAGCAACACCCGTACAACGACCCGCATCGCACCAGCCGGCCTCACCGTTGGCCAGGTTGCCGATTCAGCACAGAAAGTCTGGCTGGCTGGGCTTGGTGCCGTGTCGAAGGCCCAGGCAAACAGCGGCAAGTTCGTTGAAAAGCTGGTCGATCAGGCCGATGGGCTCGTCGCCGAAGGCAAGAAGATCGAAGCGCGCGTGATGTCCGCTGCCACGGCCAAGGCCAAGGAAGCCCAGGCTGCTGCCCGCTCGTTCGCCAAAGCCCGCTCGGCCGAGACCGTCCAGACGCTGGGCAAGCTCGAAGGCGTGTTTGAAGAGCGCGTGTCCAAGACCCTCAATACGTTTGGCATTCCGTCATCCAAGCAGGTCCGCCAGTTGATCGTGCGCATGGAAGAGCTGCAGTCCAGCCTGAACCAGCTGAAACGTGCCCGCGCCTGAACGCGAAGGGATCGGTAACATGAAGGGGCGGCCCAGATAGGGTCTGCCCCTTTTTTGCATGAAGAGTGCGCATTGAGCGCGCCGAAGCAACCCGCCCAGGAGACAACATGGCACGCAAGCAACGAACAACCGCGAATCAGGCGGGCGCTCGACCCAAGATCGCAATGGCGTTGGCTGGCGGAGGTCCGCTCGGGGCGATGTACGAGATCGGTGCGCTCATGGCGCTGGATGAGGCTGTGGAGGGCCTGGATCTCAACAGGATGGATGTCTATGTTGGTGTCAGCTCCGGCAGTTTCATCACGGCCGCGCTGGCCAACGGCATTACAACGACAGAAATCTATCGGCTCTTCATTGAAAATGAAGCGGTGGATGGTGCCAAGCTGAAGCCCGAAATCTTTCTCAAACCGGCTTTCAAGGAATACTTCCGGCGGGCCAAAACCGTGCCCGGACTGCTGGTCGAAGGTGTCTTCCGCTTCGCCACCAAGCCATTTTCTCGCGGTCCGGTCGATGCGTTTGCCGGATTGTCGCGGGCTATTCCCACGGGCATCTTCGACAATGAGGCCATCAGCCGGTTTCTGAGCCGCACGTTCAGTCTGCCGGGCCGGACCAATGACTTCCGAAAGCTCGGGGCACGCCTGTATTCAGTCGCAACTGATCTGGACTCCGGGCAGTCGGTCAGCTTCGGTGGACCGGGATTCGACCACATTCCCATCTCCAAGGCGGTTCAAGCGAGCGCCGCGTTGCCAGGACTGTTCCCGCCGGTCCGTATCGAGGGTCACTACTACGTCGATGGCGCCCTGAAGAAAACGCTGCACGCCTCCGTTGCGCTGGACGATGGCGCAGAACTGGTCATCTGTCTCAATCCGCTTGTACCGTTTGATGCAGATTCCGCACGCCGTCGTGGCAAGCCTGATATGGAGAAGCTGGTTGAGGGTGGACTGCCAGCAGTACTGTCGCAGACCTTCCGCGCCATCATCCATTCGCGCATGCAGATCGGTCTGTCCAAATACGACACCAAGTACAAGGGTGCCGACGTGGTGCTGTTCGAACCCGACAGTGATGATCACGAGATGTTTTTTACCAACTTGTTCTCGTACTCCAGCCGTCAACGCGTCTGCGAGCATGCCTACCAGCGTACCCGGCAGGACCTGCTGAAGCGACGTCACGAGCTTGCGCCAATCCTGAAACGCTATGACATGTCGCTCAAAGTGGAAGTCCTCAAGGACCCATCGCGGACCCTGGATGCCAAGGTCCAGCGCGGGCGCCCCCGTACAAATCGGAATGAGCGTCTGCGCGGTGCCATGCTCGACCTGTCAGATGCGCTGAAGGACCTTCAGGGGCTGGTTGCACAACGTCGGACTTCCTGATCCGCCGCAATTCGCTACGATAGGCGGGTATGTCGCGCAAACCTCTGCCTACCGCTTCACCCAGCACGCCACCTGCTGCGGTACCGCCCGCCAGCAAGCTGTCGCGCGCCCAGCGCACGCGCGAACGCATTCTCAAGACCAGCCTCGACCTGTTCAACATGTACGGCGAGGCCCAGGTCACGACGGGCCACATCGCTGATGAGCTGAACATCAGTCCCGGCAATCTCTACTATCACTTCCGCAACAAGGAAGAGATCATCCAGTATCTGTTCAGGGAATTCGAGCAGCGCATCGACGTCGCGCCTCAGTTGGAGAAACAGGCGGAGGAAGGTATTGCCGATGTGGGCGCAGCGATGGAAGACCTCTGGCTGTACCTGCACCTTGCATTCGAGGCGATCTGGAGCTTCCGATTCCTCTATCGCAATCTGGATGATCTGCTGTCACGCGATGCGAAGCTGAAGTCACACTTCAACCGCATCATCGACCACAAACGCAAGAGCGTGATCGTGCTCTGCCAGGGGCTGGTGGGTGCCGGTGCCATGAAGGCCGGTTCGGAAGAGATGAAGGCGCTGGCTGAAAACATCCTGGTGGTGGCAACGTACTGGCTCAATTTTCAGCACATCTCGCAGCGGCAGGTATTCCGCGCAGATCTGGGCGAGACCGAAGACCTGGGCCGCGGCGTGTTCCAGGTCATGGCGCTGGTCAGGCCCTACCTGGTGGGTACAGCGCGCGAGCATCTGGATCATTTGTCCAAAAACTACATCGACTGAGGAGAAAGACATGGCAAAGAACAAATGGGCGGCCTATCCGCTGCCGCAAAAATCATTCAAGTTCGATGGCGATGGTCTGAAAAAGCAATGGGCCGCGCTGCATGCCGGCGACTGCGTGACCCTGCCAAAAGAAGCAACGTTGCAGGAAGCCTGGCGCCAGTATCACCTCGGCAATTTCGGGGAAGCCGTCGAACTCGGCCTCGCCGAAGGCATGATCGGCTACACCGTCGCCAACAAGGCCCAGGCGATATACGCGACCTACATCGAGAAAAAAGACGCCGCCAGGCTCAAGCACTATGAGGAAGTCATGGCGCGTGCAGAGCAGGCGATGAAGCAGGACGCCAAGAACCCCAATTCATACTATCTGTATGCCTATGCGGCAGGCCGCTACAGCCAGGGTATCTCCGTGGTGAAGGCGCTCTCGCAAGGCTACGGCGGCAGGATCAAGACTGCTCTCGAGACCGCGCTGAAGCTTGAGCCCAAGCATGCCGAAGCACATACCGCGATGGGTGCGTATCACGCGGAGATCATCGACAAGGTCGGCGGCATGATCGGGGGTCTCACTTATGGTGCCAAGAAGGAGAAAGGTGTCGAGCACTTTGAGAAAGCGCTGAAGCTGACGCCGAAGTCGCCCATCACGCATATCGAATTCGCCAATGGCCTTCTCATGCTGTTTGGCGACAATCAGGAGGACAAGGCGACGGATCTGTATGTGAAGGCATCGGAGCTCTCTCCTCGCGATGCCGTTGAGCAGCTTGATGTCGAGGCGGCCAAGGCTGAGTTGGAGTAACGGGCTTGATGATTCCGACCTATCAGGACCTCCTGGTTGCGCATGATCGAATCCGTCCGCACATCATTCGCACGCCAGTGCTGACCAGCGAGGCCATCAACGCGCTCACCGGCGGCGAGATTCATTTCAAGTGCGAGAACTTCCAGCGCATCGCCGCCTTCAAGGCACGTGGCGCCACCAACGCGGTGTACATGCTGGACGACGCCACGGCGGCGCACGGCGTCGTCACGCATTCATCGGGCAACCACGGTGCCGCGCTCGCCTGGGCAGCAAAGCGCCGCGGCATTGCAGCGGTGGTCGTTGTTCCTGTCAATGCACCAAAGACCAAGATTGCGAATATTCGCGATCAGGGCGCAGAGATTGTGTTCTGCGAGGCCACGGCCGTCGCCCGCGAGGCGGCCGCAGCAAAGATTGTGGCCGAGCGTGGCATGGAAATGGTGCATCCCTTTGACGACAATCGCGTCATCGCGGGGCAGGGGACGGCCACGCTGGAACTGCTCGATGAGGTGCCGGATCTGGACATCGTGATGGCACCATTGGGTGGTGGGGGGCTGCTCTCAGGTACGACGATCGCGGCGAAAGGGCGCAATGCGAATATTCGCGTGATCGGCGGCGAACCTTTGGGTGCTGACGATGGGTATCGCGGGTTTCAATCCGGTGTTCGGGTTGAAGAGAACGTGCCACACACCATCTGTGACGGTCTTCGAACCTGTCTCTCCGAGCGGACCTATCGCATCATTCGCGGACAGGCGGATGACATTGTCACCGCCAGCGAAAACAATGTTATCCGTGCGATGCGCCTTACCTGGGACTCGCTAAAGATCGTCATCGAGCCGTCTTGCTGCCCGCCACTGGGCGCCATTTTGGAAGGCAATCTGGATGTGCGCGGCAAGAAGGTGGGCATCATCCTGACGGGTGGGAATGTGGATCTGGACAGGTTGCCTTGGCAAGGTTGATTTCAGATATCGATCAGACTCGGTCAACCTACATTGGCTAATTGCCGCAGCACCCGCAAAGGTCAAAGATCTTAAGGATCGCTTAAACGCAATGACTTGAATCAAATAGTGTGAACTAGTTCACATTTCCTGATGTGCAAACTCACTAGAATCTTTTCGCTGCAAGTAGGGCACTCGATCCTGCGCGCATTCTGGGAGATACAACAAATGATCCGATGGTTTCTGGCGCTTTTTGCGTCTGTGTCCCTTCTTGCCCTTGAAGGGCACGCTGCCACTGTTTGGGTGGCGGATAACGACAAACTCCATGCAATCGAGGCAAGCTCGAATCGGGTGGTGAAAAGTATCGTCCGCGATGACGCTCGTGTACTTGCAGGGGGGCAAGACGGGGCCCTCTGGGCGCTAAGCAAGAAGCGTTTGGCACGCTTGAAGGCTGATGGCACTGCGTACTTCGATGTCGAGCTCAAGTCGCTATCCCTTAAGGGTGCCGACTATCTTGCGCTCAACGGACGTGACGGCGCTGTCTGGCTTGCAGAAGGAAAGGAAGATGATGAGGACGAGTATGACGAAGGCGATGGCAAGTCCAAGCGCGTCGTCCGCGTGGATGGTGTTGGTCAACGGGCGGCAGACTTCACGGCACCAGGGCGAATCCATGCACTCGCGCTGGGACTAGACAACTCCTTTTGGCTTCTTGGCAAACAAAAGCTTTGGCACTATTCGCCAGCTGGAATTCAGCTTTCGCAAATTGACCTCAAGCCCATCAGCAAGGAGAAATTGACGTTGCTGGCTGTTGACAGCATAGGGTTGTGGCTGTGGCTTGCAGGCGACAAGCAGCTGATTCGGTTGGATGGAAATGCACCTTCAGCTACGGCGTTCAAGATCACGCTGGCGAAGAGAGTGGAGGCCTTGGCAATTCATCCAAACAGCGGCACTCTTTGGATTGCGGCAGATCAGAACCTTATCGCTTACAAGCCGGATGGCACGCTCAAGAAATCCCTCGATCTGAAGGCTCTCGGCATCAAAGACCCCAAGACCCTTACCGTAGATGCCGCCAATGCTGCAATTTGGTTGGGACACGACAAGGGTGTGACCCGCTTCGATCTCGACGGCGTTAGAGTTGCCACAATCACCCTCAAAGATGATGTCGAAGTGATTGGAGTGGCGCCGTTCACTCTGATGCCGAGTGTGGCCGCACTTGCGCCCATGGAAGGGTTTCTGACCAACCAGCCAACACCTCCAATCAAGCTGGCATACGGTGCGCTTTGCAACGATATGCCGTGCGGATTCCAGTCGACATACTTCACAACATACCGTCTGTCCGCCACCTTGAACGGCCAGGACGTAAGTGCCCAATTCATCTTCAACTCCGCTACCGCTGAAGCAATTCTGACGCCAGCACAGCGCCTACCGGAGGGCATCAACACCCTTATCGCTCGCGCAACCGACAGTTTTGGGCACCAAAGCGCGCCGGTTGAACGCCGATTCACCATAGACACCACGTCCCCCAAAGTGATCGCGCTAAGTCCGGTGGATGGCAGTACACACGCCGTCCCTCAGATTACCTTGACCGGCGGCCTGGATGAGAGCGCGACGATTCGCCTGACAGGGGATGGTCTGACTGCATCGTCTACCGGCAACGCATTTTCGTTTCCGCTCACACTCAAGCCCGGCGCGAACATGTACATGCTGTCTTTGACAGATATGGCAGGGAATGTCACCACCACGAGTCTGAGTTACACGCTGGACAATGTCGCACCAAAGTTTGGCGCTGTTGCGCCTACGACCGGGGCAGTTGTGACAACACCGAGTATTACCATCACCGGTACCGTGGATGAGAACGCTGCGATTCGGATCGTTGGTGAGGGTTTGACGCTAGGCGCCGCTGGGACTGGCTTCAGCTTCCCTGTGACATTGAAGCAAGGGCAGAACACATTCACACTGACTGCGACAGACCCTGCTGGGAATCAAGCTACTCAGACATTGCGGTACGAGTTGGGAGCTGGCATCAAGGTAACAGTGACCAGTCCGTCCAACGGCTCAACTGCCTCTGGCGACCATGTCACCGTCAGCGGGGTGGTGGAGGGTGCGACCAATATTGGCGTCACCGTGAATGGAAAGGTCGCTGACCTTGTTGGCAACCTCTTCGTGGCAACTATTGAGCTCACTCCTGGCGAGAACGCCATTGCGGTGGAGGCGCGTACGGAGGGTGGAGCGACTGCATCCCAGACGCTGACAGTGGTGGCGGGTTCGACACCCGCCGTGTCGCTGACAGTTGAGCCTTCTAGTGGAGTTGGTCCTCTTTCCGTGTCAGTGACTATCCCCTCGCTGGCAGATCGAACGGATGCACGCGTCGAAATTGATTTCGATGGCGATGGCGTTGTTGATGCGGTGGCTTACGGCATCGGCGGGACCGCGACCTATACCTACCAAACCCCCGGTATCTACATGGCGACGATTCGCCTTGATGATTTCCAGGGTGGCGTCTACACCTCAATAGTCCCTGTAGTCGTCCTCGATGCCGCGCAGATCGACGCGACAGTAAAGCGGGTCTGGTCCGGCATGACCGACGCACTGGCGCAGGGGAAATTGGATTTGGCACTGACCTTCTTTAACGAAGGTGCGCGTGAAAGGTATCGCGATGTGTTCACCTCACTGACAGGCGCACTACCATCCATCGTGGCGAGCTGGTCTCCATTGCAGCGTTCTGACGTCACAGCCGCCTACGCGGAGTACGCCGTCAACCGAACGATTATTGGCGTCAATCACCTGTTCCTGGTGTACTTCATGCCTGATGGCGCTGGCGTCTGGCGCATAGACTCGATGTAAGGGAGGCATGGACATGAACCGCCTGATTGTTTGCCTCTTGACTGCACTACTGGCCCCGCTGTCGGCGTGCGGGAAGATCTACTCAGCCGAGCCCATCACCGCCTACGTCGTCGATGCTGACACTGGCAAGCCGTTGGAGGGTGTGATTGTGGTCGCCCATTGGGAGCTGGAAGGCGGCATGCACGTTGATCGCGTCGGGCAGATGGAGATCATGGAGACGGTGACTGACAAGGATGGACGCTTTCACTTTGCAGGCTGGGGACCCAAGCCCATCCCCCCTGGGCTGCCAGGCAATGCGCGGCTGACCATTTACGACCCGGCGCTCTTGTTCTACAAGCAAGGATTCAAGCCGGCTGTAGAGTTTAATAAGCTAACCACGGCGGCGCTTCGGGGTGAAGGGCCACCTTTGAGGAAGTCTGACTGGAATGGCAAGACGATCAAGTTGGAGAAGTTTACTGGAGGCCTCGAGGACCGCTCTCGAAGTCTAGGAAATCTCGACATAACTCTCGGCTTTGTCTACAACGGGAAAAACTGTGAGTGGAAAATGACGCCGCGCATGATCGTGGCAATGCATCGCGAGAAGTTGATTTTCAGACAGAACGAAGTTGCCAATAGCTTGATGGATATCGATCATTTCGAAACTTGGCAGTCAACCAAATGTGGGTCTGTAAAGTCATTTTTGGAGGAGTACTTGAAATGATGCGCATGCGCTTTCTGCTTGTCATATTGATCTGTCTCTTCGCTTCAGATCGATCATGGGCGTATAAGGAGAGTACTCACGAGGATCTGTCTAAAGAAGCCGTCAACGCATCTGCGTTGAAATTGAAGTCGAGTGTCTTGCGCGATCTTGGGTTGGACCCGTTTTCAAGTGAACAGAAGTTCGCCCTCAATGTTGGCAGTCCGAAAACAATTGTTGAGCACTTTCGTAGAGGAGCACGACTTGAAGATGAATCCGGTCGCTCCAGCCATCACTTTTTCAACCCACTGAACGGTGAAGCGCTTAAGATTGGTGCTATCACTGCAGGTCAAACGTCGCCCGACTGGGCGCTTGAGGATAGAGCGCAAATACCGGGGGGCATTTCCGACGGTCAGTCATTTTCATACCGCGATGGCCGTCTTTACTTCTTTCAGGCCCTCACTCTGCCCACCAAAGCTGAGCGGGAAAAACACTTCGGCCTCACTTTCCAGACCCTTGGACAGGTGATTCACCATATCCAGGACATGGCGCAGCCGCAGCACGTGCGCAACGATATGCACTTGGAGCTTGACTCGACAACGGAGCAGCAGTTCTGTACCTACGCCCTTCCGATTTGTTACGCCTACCGACTACTCAAGAATCCAAGTCGTTACGAGCAGTTCACCGAGGCTAGAAGACTTAAAGACGAGCTTCGCTACGGCGACTATTTCCCTGTCTATTCAGACAATCATCCCCATCTGCTCACCAGCCCCCGCCAGTTCTGGCACACGGAATCGAACAAACCTGCGGATGGAAAAGGGCTGGCCGAGTTCACCAATCACAATTTCTTTTCCGCGGCCACCAACAATCGCAATGGACACATGTTCACGAGTCCGCGTGCCGAGCGCGCGCTTGAAGTAGACATACAGAACTTGGTGCCTGGCACGAGCTTGCGCGGGGTCGTCACGTTTTACAGCAGCACGGTCAAGGACAATTTGGTAGGCCAGTCTGTCGAAAACCCGCTTGCCACATCGGTTTCGATTTTCGATACCGACCTTGAGAAAGCCGGGAAGACGCGTATTGGCACGCTCAACAACTTCAACTACGCCGCCCAACACAGCTTCCTGATATCGCGCGCCGTCGGCTACTCTGCCGGCCTCATCAACTATTTCTTCCGTGGCCAGATCGACATGGTCAAGGACACGGATCAGATTGACGGTTACCTCATCAAGAATCTTGGACCAGAGCCGATGCGCGGTCGCTTCGCGCTCTACTACGACGCCAAGGATGACACGCGCAAACCCGTGAAGGACACGCTGGGTCGCGCGCTGGTGTGGAAGACGGATGACATTCAGCCGGAACCGCTGGCCCCGCAGGGCATACTGCGGGTCACTGCGGATTTTGGTACACCTGCTGATGCCGCAAAGCCCGAGGAATACATACTTGTGTTCGACGGTGACATGGGAGAAGAGAAGTCCAGCAGCACCCATTTCGGGGCAGTCACTGCGAAAGTGATCCAGGCCCCGAACCCCAAGTTGTATCTCGCGGGGTTTGATAACCAGGGTCGCAGGATGACGCTGAAGGCGGATGGAGCAGGCGTCAGACTGGTTCGGGGATATGACGAAAACAACAAATTTGTGGACACAGGCGAACGACCGCCAATCTATGATGCATTCACGGCAATCTCGGAACCTGTCGGTCGTCCGCAATGGAACAAACAGGTCATCTTTGAGCCGGGGCTGAGAGGGACTCAGTATCGTGTTGAAGCGATCAACGGCCTCGGCTACCAGTTTTCGTTTGATCCCAAGACCCAGAGGTGGGTAACGAAAGCTCAGAACCGCGTGGGTTGGATTGCCCGCCCCGCCAACGAGCCTGGAATTGAGTATGAGTTCGAAATCCGAGACGGTGGAGTTGCGCTGTTCTACCGCCGTTGCAGCGGGTACGGGTCCAGGTCATGCGGGGCATTCAAGTATTTTGAATGGACAAGCGACCTTGTTCAAGGACTGCAAGACAACCGATTGGGCGGCCTACCTGTTTCCGCTGACGGCACGCAAGTCTGTGGACTTCCCGCTACGACCGGTTATAGAAGCAATCTGAACCCACCCATGCCGTACTCGTTGTATCAGGACTACAGCATTGTTTGGAGCAGCCAGGATCAGGGCCAACTGGTCTGTTTGAATTTTAATTTTGACAAGGGAGTTCTTGCGGTCAGCAAGTCAGTTCTTGCAGACTTTCCTGGCAGCAGCGCGTCGGGTACAGCAACTTTCTACGATGCTTATCCCACCAACCGGTCTGAAACTGCGCAAGGGAGCGTTTCAAACAATGGCGGCGCCATTATTGGATACGTTGAAGGCAAGCTCCATCACTTGACACGCGCTTATACGGGATCATTTTCATCCTCCATTGCCAACTATGCTTGGGTGGCGGCGAGCCAAAGTACAAGAACTGTCTGGACATTTCCTGAAGGAAACATGTCCATCTCGGGCGGTTGTGCCATCCTCAGCAGCGCCCGGTTCTCAACTACTGCTGGGCCCTTTGGAGGATCTGGACCAGGCGAAGTCGGGAGAAGCCCGGCTTATGCACTGACTCATCGTGCAAATGACGCGATTTACTACGTGAACAATGCAGCCTGCAGCGCTGACGGAGGCTATGTTCCGCCCACCCTCAAGTTTCGTGACGTGGTGATCTCCGATGGGGCATATGTTGTCGACACGTCCCCGAACGGAGAGGTATTTTTCGCCCGCAGCGATCTGTCAGTCATTGTCCATGAGCCAAGGACGCACGGGCCCAAGAAAATAGAACGCTCATCTTTGCCGACAAACCTGCAAAGACTTGTCGGCGCACTGTGGCTCTAGGGCATGTTGCAAGATGAGAAAGTACTCCCGTCATCTTCAGTAGTCTGGTGACTTCAGGCGTGCCAGAAAATGCCAGGTCAGCGACGGAGTCGCTTCAGCGTTTTCTTTGGCGTACCGTTGGCGGCAGGTGGAGACATTCCCACCGCCTTCGGCTCTCCAAACGCCGCCTCCAGCCCCTCTTCAAACTCTGGCCCGTACGGCCCCATGAGCGTTTGCAACACCAGCTTCTCGAACTCATTGCCAAAGTGGCGGATGATCTCTTCCGGGTCTGGAACAAGCTTCTCGTCCGTGATGACACCGAACTGAACCTTGCCGTTGTAGGAGAGGATCGAGACACCCATGCCGATGCCGCCGGATTGGGGCACCCAGAAGTCGAGTTCGGTGATCTCCTTGCCCGCGAAGTAGAGCGCATGCGGCGGGCCGGGAACATTCGTCATGACCGCCGAGGCATTTCGGCCGATCAGTGACCCAATCTGGTCTTGCAGGATTTTGGGCCCGAGTCCCACGGCATTCAGCAGAACGAAGGCTACTATGGGCTGGGAAGAGGCTTTTAGAGCGTGCATGCGTTTCTGCACCAGATGCACCCGTTCCAATGGCCCCGCAATACCCACCGGCAGCTCGACAAAGACCAAACCAAACTGGTTGCCCAGATCTCCCGCGCGTTCCACCGGCCGCAGGTTCACGGGCACCACGCCGCGAAACTCCACGCCATCGGTCTCATCGCCATGCGCGGCAAGGTACTCCCGCAGTGCACCGGCTGCCGTCGACAGCAACACATCATTGATGGAGCAACCCAGCACCTTGCCAATGATTTTCACTTCGTCGAGTGGCATCGGATCAGCCCACGCCACGCGCTTCCTGACACCCAACTGCCCCTTGAAACGGGTCTGTGAGTCACTGGTCATCAGCGCAATCTTTCGCAACTCGTCGGCCAGATCAATGCCCTTCAAGGCAATGTCGCGCGCCATCGCCGGGTCCTTCGCGATTTCCAAACCCTGCTCCAGCAGGGCCCGGGTCAGCTTCATCGCGTTCTTCCACGCACCGGCCACCGGCTTGGTGACCGACGTCCAGAAATCCATGTCCTTGCGGCTGGGGCTGGCCTGCTTGACGCGCGGGATGAGCAGACTCTCGTCTGGAGACTTCGCGGTGAGCGACAGCATCACGCCGATCAGTGCAATGCCGTCTGCATAGCAGTGATGGATTCGGGTGATGAGCGCGCTGCCGCCCTGATAGTTGTCCACCAGATGGAAGTGCCAGAGCGGCCGATTGAAGTCGAGCGGCTTGCTGGCAAGCTCGCTGCACAGGTCTTCCAGCTCCTGCTTGCCGCCTGCTCCCGGCAGGCGATGGCGCGAGAAATGATGCTTCATGCTGAAGCGGGTGTCGTCGACCCACCAGGCACCAGTCGCGTCCTGAACGGCTCGTTGGCGGAAGCGCATGAACTTGAGCCAGCGTCCTTCGATGACCTTCTGAACCTGCGCTGCATTGAGCTTGTCCCGGAACATCAGGACGCCGACAATCATCATCAGATTGGTCGGGTGCTCCATGCGGAGCCAGGCGGTGTCTATGCCGGAAATGCGTTCGCGAGTGGCCATTGTCTTGGTCTTCTCTGTTGTGTGGGGCTGGGTGCCGGTCCTCTCCTCTAGGCACCTCTGACTGAGTCATCGCGGATCGCGTTGGCACGAAAATGGCTGAGCTTCAAGTGGCGCCGCGCAGGTCGTATCCGTCGATACGAAGCCAAGCGGCACCGCGCTGAAGATCGGCCATTTTCGTGCCAACCCTTCGGGCGCTGACTTGGCGGGCGGTCTGCTTCGTTGCGCTGCTCGCCAAGGATCGACCCTTGACTTCGCAGCGACGCCTTGCAGCCCATCCCGCTAAGTCAGCGCGCGACCGCGAGGACTCAATCAGAGGTGCCCAAGGTTTGCGGCACACAATTGATTCCGCTAGAGTAGCCGCAGTCCCTGCCAACCTGCAACCAATCTGAATTCACCGCTCACGGAGACTCTGGAATGTCCGATACCAAGAAGAAGTTCGAGGCCGCATCAAAAAACATCACCAAGGCCAAGAAAGACCCCGGCAACGACATGAAGCTCAAGTTGTATGCCCACTACAAGCAAGCCACGGAAGGTGACGTGAAGGGAGCGCGGCCGGGCTTCATGGATTTTGTAGGTGGCGCCAAGTACGACGCCTGGGCGAAGCTCAAGGGCACGAATGAAGAAGACGCGATGAAGGCCTATACGAAGCTGGTCGACCGGGTGCTGCGCGACAACGAGTAGGCGGTCAGCCGGAGCGCGTCTCGCCAACGCCATCCTGTTGAATTCAAATAAAAAAGCCCCGGGTTATGAAACCCGGGGCTGAACGTCCTGAAAAGCCAGGACGAGGAGGAGACGGTTGCTCGGCCCGGTTGACCGGCCCGAGCGTAATGCGTGCTATCAGGCCAGTCTGGCTTTGACGGTGTTGACCGCCTTGGTGGCCTGCTTCATGCCTTGGCGCGCTGCACTCTTGGCAGTCTTCTTTGCCGCTGCAGTCACTTTTGACATCGTGGATGTTGCCTTGGGTGCCGGCTTCGCCTTGCGTGCGGCCGGCTTGCGGGATGCAGGCTTACGGGATGCTGGCGACTTGGCGGCAGACTTTTCAGCCGCCACGAGGCCGCGCACGCTGTCCGACAGCTCCGAGACCTGACGAGTCAGTTCGTCGATATCACGGGAGGTGAGGACGCCGAGTTTGTTGAGTGAACGATGTACGCGGTCCTGAAAAACCTGGTCCAGCTTGTCGATGGTGCCGCTCGCCTTGCCTACCGATTCCGTGGCTTGCGCACGTGCGGTTTCGACAGCCTTGCCAGCCATGGCGCGGGTCTTCTGCTCAAGGGCCTGGCCTTGCTTGACCAGCGTCTCGAACACTTTGCCGCCTTCTTCCTGCGCCTTGGCGAATGCACCGAGGCCGGCCAGCCAGATCTTCTGTGCGGAGTCCATCACCTGCTTGGTGAGCACTTCGCTCGATGCGTTCGCGATTTTCGGTGTGGTTTTCTTGAGACGCTTGGCCATGGTGGACTCCTGTTGTCGGCGGCAAATCATTGCGGGAATGGTCGCACTGTAGCCGCGACAATTAGAGCATTCACACTAGAACCCATCCGGGGTACTCGGCACCGTCGAGTCTGCCCAATCCCCGCTGGCTGCGTTACCATTCGGAGACAGGTCCTTGATGGCCTGACGACCACATAAAGAGGAGAGTATCCGGCGATGGAACGCATTTGGCTTAAATCCTATCCGCAAGGCGTGCCCGCCGACATCGATACGTCGGCGTTCACATCCATCAAGGACATGCTGGCCAAGAGCTGTGCGAAGTACGCATCGCGGCCCGCATTCACCTGCATGGACAAGTCGATCAGCTTCGCGGAAGTCGATCGGATGTCGCATCACTTTGCAGCCTACCTGCAGAGCCTGGGGCTGAAGCAGGGCGACAGGGTGGCAGTGATGATGCCAAACATCCTGCAGTATCCCGTTGCCGTGTTCGGCATCCTGCGAGCCGGGCTCATCGTGGTGAACACGAACCCGCTCTATACCGCACGTGAGCTGGAACATCAGTTGCACGACTCCGGCGCCAAAGCCGTTGTGATCCTCGAAAACTTTGCAGCGACCCTGGAGCAGGTGATCGGCAAGACGGACGTGAAGCACGTGATCACGACACAGTTGGGGGACCTGCTGGGTTTTCCCAAGTCGTTTCTCGTCAATTGGGTCATCAAACACAAACGGAAGATGGTGCCTGCCTGGAATATCCCGCAGGCGATTTCGTTCAAGAAGGCGCTATCCATCGGCTCGACTGCCACGTACACCCCGCCTGAGCTTACAAGGGAAGACATAGCCTTTCTGCAGTACACCGGCGGCACCACGGGCGTGCCGAAAGGGGCGATGCTTACCCATGGCAACCTTATCGCGAACCTTCTGCAGGTGGGCAGCTGGACGCTGGGTGAGCTGAAGGAGGGCGAAGAGGTTGTCATTCAACCGTTGCCGCTTTATCACATCTTCGCGCTCTCCGCGAGTCTCGTCTTCATGAAGCTGGGTGCCGAGAGCGTGCTGATTCCCAACCCGCGCGACATGAATGCCTTCATTGGCGAATTGAAGAAGCGCCGCTGGAGCGTATTGAACGGGGTCAACACCTTGTTCAACGGATTGCTGAATCACCCTGACTTCAAGGACTGCGAATTTGGCGGACTGAAGTTGACTCTAGGTGGCGGCATGGCGGTGCAGCGCGCCGTGGCAGAACAGTGGAAGCAGGTGACCGGCTGTACGCTCATCGAGGCCTATGGCCTCACCGAAACGTCGCCCGGTGCAGTGATCAACCCCATCACGCTCGAAGCATTCAACGGCTGCATCGGTCTGCCGCTGCCTTCCACAACCATCACCATTCGCGATGACGATGAGAAGATACTGGCCGTTGGAGAAACAGGCGAAATCTGCATCGAAGGCCCACAGGTCATGCTCGGCTATTGGCAGCGTCCGGATGAGACCGCGAAGGTGATGACGAAAGATGGCGCGTTCAAGTCCGGCGATATCGGTTTCATGAACCCGGATGGATTCGTCAAGATCGTGGACCGCAAGAAAGACATGATCCTGGTGTCGGGGTTCAACGTCTATCCCAACGAGATCGAGGATGTGATCGCGGCCTGCCCCGGTGTACTGGAAGTCTGCGCTGTCGCCGCCAACGACGAAAAGTCTGGCGAAGTGGTGCGCGTGGTCATCGTCAAGAAGGATCCAGCCCTCACCAAGGAGCGGGTGTTAGAGCACTGCAAGGCGAACCTCACTGGCTACAAGGTGCCCAAGATCGTCGAGTTCTGGAAGGAGTTGCCCAAGACCAATGTGGGCAAGGTGCTGCGACGCGAGGTGAAGAACACTAAGGGGCCGGATTAACCCGGTAGCCAAATGCCCGGCGCGGATGAACGCAGATGACTCTGTCTATCGGCGTTCATCGGCGTCAAGTTGTGGACCTGATTGTTGCGAATATTCGCATTACCCCACCAACGGCTTCCGCTGGCTGACCAGCGCCTCCGCCAGCCGCGTCGCATTGCGCGCAACCATGCCGTAGATGGATAGCTGCGGGTTCGCACCAATACTGGTGGGGAACGCGGAGCCATCGAACACCCAGACGTTTTCCAGTTGGTGGTAACGCCCATCGCCGCGCACGACCGAGCGCTTCTCGTCGGAGCCCATGCCGCAGCCGCCCATGACATGCGCCGATACGACACGGCATTCCAGCGGCTTCATCGCGAGATCGGCGATGTGTTGCTTGGCCTCGGACCATGACCTCATCGGTTTGCCCTTTTCGTGCATGGGCGTCACCACCTTGGCACCAGCCGCGAACTGAATCTCGGCCATGGTGAAGAACGCGCGGCGCATGCCATCCCAGACGTAGTCCGAGATGGGGTAGTCCAGCAGCGCACTGCCGTCCTGGCGCAGTGTCACCGTGCCGCCGATGCTTTCTGGGTGAAAGCCGTCGCGCAGCAGCGCCAGCACGACCTGCAAGTGGGGCAAACGGCGCATCCAGGTCGAGTGTGCTTCACCAAATCCTTGCAGCGTGATACCTGCGAGGATCGGGTGCACGGGCGGCGCCTCCAGCTTGTAGCCGATAGGGCCATCCAGCGGCAGCGTGTCCAGGAAGTGGTCGGAAAAGATGGTCTGCGGGGCACCGTTGTAGCCTTGAACCTTGCTGTCCATCAACGCAGCTGACACATTGACCGGATGCAGAAAAGTACGCTTTCCAAGGGTGCCATGCGGGTTCGGTGCCTTGCTGCGCAGAAGCAGGGCCGGGGTGTTGATGGCGCCACCCGCCATCACGAAGTGGCGTGCGCGTACGGTGACCTTGATGCCGGTTGGATGTATGCCTGCCTCGTCGAGTGCCACGGCCTCCAGTGCGACGGCCTTGTCGTGGGAGAACAGGAGTTTCTCGACCCGAACGCGATGCAGCAGTCTGGCGCCCAGATCCAGCGAGGCGGGGACAGTGGTGACGAGCATGGACTGCTTGGCATTGGTCGGGCATCCGATGCCGCAATAGCCGAGGTTCCAGCAGCCTTTCACGTTGCGCTGGATGGCGGCGGCGGGAATCTTCAATGCTTCACAACCACGGCGAAGGATATCGTTGTTCTCGTTGGGTGCGACTGACCAGGGTGAGATGGAAAGTCGCTCCTCCATGCGTGCAAACCATGGCGCCAGTGCGCCTTGCGAATAGTCGCGAAGACCCCATTGGTCCTGCCAATGCTGCAATGTTGCTTCAGGCGTGCGGAAACTGGAGGTCCAATTCACCGTCGTGCTGCCGCCAACGCTGCGGCCCTGCAGGATGGTGATGGCCTTGTCCTTGGTCTGACGTCCCGCGGACTCCTGATAGAGCTGGGGATAGGCGTCGCGTTCCTGCATGCGGAAGTCCGACGAACTTTTCAGCGGACCTTCCTCGATCATGATCACCTTGAGTCCGGCTGCACTGAGGATTTCTGCAGCGGTCCCGCCGCCTGCGCCAGTGCCCACGATGACGATGTCTGCCTCGAGCGCGAGATCAGCCTTGAGCGTTGCGCCGTTCTGCACGGACCAGCCGCGGTCCAGACCGAGGCGGATGGGATCAGGGAGTTTGGACACTAGAGTATTTCCCCCGAGCGGGCCGGAAGGGCATAACCCATCGCAGGCCATGCAAGCGGATTGCCGAACCAGCAGGCCTGCATGAGTTGTTTCAATGCCTGATAGCCTGCGCGAAGCAGCACAAATCGACTCGCCTGCCACTTCAGCAGGAAGGCACGGATATCCGCCTCGCTGGCCTCGGGCCACGACTTCCACACGCCGGCAACCAACGCACGGGATGGCGAAAAGGTGAGCAGACCCAGCAGTTGCTTCACCTCCGCCTGAATGGAAAGTGGCATGCCAGCGAGTCCACGGTCGAAGGCCTCAACGACCTCATTCAGCGCGACTTGGCGCTGTGCGGTCTCATTCGGCAACATGCCTGCGAGGATCACCGGCGCCAGCGCGCGGATCAGCCCCGCTTCGGCGGCGTTCAGTGCACGCATGCCTTGCGCGGGCGTGTCGGGCTCGTGATTGAGCCAGGCTGCAGCGCCCAGCACGACAGCGCCAGTCACGCCGACCTGCAGGAAGCGGCGGCGGCTAATTTTCAAGGCGCTTCACCGAGAAAGCAGCCGGACCAGCGTCTCGAAGCGCTTGCCGTAGGGCGGATGGAACAATTTCAGGCCATTGAACCGGCTTTGCCTGAACACGGGCTTCAGTTTGGAGAAGGTATCGAAGCCAAACTTGCCGTGATAGTGGCCCATGCCGCTGGGGCCGACGCCACCGAAGGGCAACGACTCCTGAGATATGTGCATCAGGGTTTCGTTCACGCTCACGCCGCCCGAAACGGTCTGGTCCAGCACGGTCTCGACAGTGGTTTCATCGTTGCTGAACACGTACAACGCAAGCGGTCGTGGTCGTGCGTTCACGTATCGAATTGCCTCGGGCAGTGAAGCGTAGGGAATGATCGGCAGGATGGGGCCGAATATTTCCTCTTGCATCAGGCGGCAGTGATCCGGTGCGTTCTGCACGATCGTAGGCTCGACCTTGGCGGGGTCGCGTGGGCTTGTACTGTCTGACAGGGGGCGAATATTCGCACCAGCGGCCTTCGCTTCCTCTAACCAGGTCGCAAGCCGCGCACGATGCCGCTCGTTCACGATGGCAGAGTAGTCATCGCCAAGGCCGGGGTAGCGCGTGGCGACGTAGTGCCGTGCCGCCTCGATGAAGCTGTTTTCTTTTCCGGCTGGCAGCAGCACATAGTCCGGCGCGATGCAGGTCTGTCCGGCATTGAGGCACTTTCCGAAGAGGATGCGCTCTGCGGCGAGGTCAATCGGAAAGTCATCCGCGATGATGACGGGCGACTTGCCACCCAGTTCAAGTGTGACCGGGACCAGGTTGTCTGCCGCGCTCCGCATGACTTCGCGGCCCACCACGGTGGAGCCGGTGAAGAGCAAGTGATCGAACGCCAAGCGTGAGAATGCGCGACCGGTTTCCGGGCCGCCGTTGATGACGACGATGTCACCTTCCGGAAAGGCCCTTGTGATGAGGCTGGCGAAAAGCTCGCCAGTTGCAGGCGTGAATTCAGACATCTTGATCATCACGCGATTGCCTGCAGCCAAGGCGCTGGCCAGCGGCGCCACGGCCAGCAGCAGGGGATAGTTCCACGGCACGATGATGCCCACCACGCCCAGCGGTTGTGGCCGCAGCTCGATGCGTGCCGGCATGAACCAGAGTGATGCAAAGCTGCGCTTCGGACGCATCCAGCGCTTCAGGTGGCTGCGGTTGTGGCTGATTCCATCGAGAGAAGGGAAGATTTCAAGCAACTGCGTCTCATGCGTTGAACGATGGCCAAAGTCGCGGCTGATCGCCGCCGCCAGCTGAGCGGCGTTGTCCTGAACCAGAGCCTTGAGCCGATCCAGTCGTGCCTTGCGCTCGTCAGCGGTTGCCGTGGCAGAGCTAGAAGCCAGCTGACGCAGGCGGGTCAAATGCGCTTCCAGGATCGAAACCGGAATTTCTGCAGGCGGTGTGTTGAGATTCAAGGCTGGGGGTCCAATCTGGTTCAGGGAAGCAGCAAGAAGGGTAGTGAAAGCACGTAGAGCAAAGCCTCTAAAGGCTGCTGCGGTGCAGCATGAGGCGAAGTACGCCGCGCCAGCAATCCGATGACAATGGTATCGCGAGCCCCATGATGAGCACGTCAAAAACCCCTCAATGGGAAAGGTGAAGATGAATCAGGAGTTGGTCCGCCCGCACCTCGATACGCTAAGGCAACTCCGCGGCCAGCCGCTGACGGATGCAGCACTTGCCCGCCGACTCGAGGAAGTGAAGCGTTGGCAGCACGCACGGCTCGTGCAAACCTATGCCGATCTTTCGGCCGATGCGCGGTATGGTCCTGCCGCGGCATTCTTCCTGAACGAGCTTTACGGCACCAAAGACTTTTCCAAGCGCGATGAGGAAATGCTGCGAATCTATCCGACACTCATGAAGCTGCTGCCGATTTCAACGGTTGAAACCGTGGACCTTGCTCTGGCGCTTGATGCACTCGCGGAGGCCTTTGATCAGGACATGGCCAAGGCGCTGTCGGGGACGGCACCGATCACTGTTGCGGTGTACTCGGCGGCATTTCGCGAGGTCGGTCGTGAGGCCGATCGCCGCCGCCAAGTGGAGCTGATGAGCGAAGTGGGGCGCCGCCTGGATCGCATGGTGAAGAAGCCGCTGATCGTGACCGCGCTACGCATGTTGCGAAAGCCGGCGCACATGGCCGGGCTGGGCGAACTGTATGAATTTCTTGATCACGGCTTCCAGGCGTTCCGCCAGATGGCAGGTGCTGAGGAATTCCTCGCCACCATCGTGCGCCGCGAATCCGCGATCATGACCCGAATATTCGCAGGCCACTCTGCGCCATTTGACGTCGCCTGAACAACCCATCCGGATTCAGGCCTTCTTTTTGGTGGCGGGCTTCGGTGCAGCCTTCGCAGTGGCCTTCGGTTGAGCCTTCGCGGCCACCTTGGGGGTTGGCTTGACGGCTGGCTTGGCTGTGGCCTTGGCCGCAGGTACCTTCGCCGGCTTTTCTGCCTTCGCATCTGCCAGCACCTTGTCCAGCTGCTCGTGCACAGCGCGCTCTATCGGGCCCTTCATGACCTTCAACAGGAACCCCAGTGTCACGGCCAGATGCATGTCGTGATCTGACACCGTAAGCTTGCCATTCACGCCAGGCCGGTCAAAGTGCAGGGTGTTGCCGGTCCATTCCCCGGACAGATTGAACTGCTTTCCCAGCTTGTCAGCCATCTTTTCGGCTGCGTCGCGGGCACCCTTGATGCCGAGGTGGTGGGCCCGCTTCAACTCGATATCTGCCATGGTTTTCTCCGGATTGTTGTTCTGATGTGCGTTGGATTATGTCATGGTCATGAGTCGCTGATGGCTGCCAATCCCGCTCGCGATCTTTGCCATTCATCCATCCTGACGGGCTTTCGTCGCATTCGGTTGCGGTGTCGCATGGGCATCGGTAACCTCCGGTCATTCCTGTAGAGGTGTCATGTCCCTGCAAGCCAATGTTCAATCCGTCCGCGCCCTGTACGCCCGTGTCGAGGCCCACCAACTCGCCAAGTTGAGCGACAGCGAGCGTGCCGAAGTGCTGGCGTTTGATGCGCTCCTGCGTCGGCGCGCAGGCGCGGCCTGGGGCATCTTTCTGCTCATCTGGGCCTTTGGCACTGCAGCGCTCTACGGCTTCCATCCGCGCCTGACGGTCATCGAGTCTCTGTTGCTGTCCTTGACGTTTCTGCTCGCGACCGGCTTTGGCGTGGCATCGGTCTGGTTTGGTCACGGCCGCTACAAGGGGCCGCTTTATCGCGCGGCGCTCATCACTGTCGTGCTGCCAGTGGTTGGCGCGCTCGTCGGTGCATTCATCGGCATGGCTCTGAAGGATCCGGGCAGCATGCCCACCTGGGCCACTACCCAGCTCTTTCTCGCCAAGAGTGGTGTGAAGGTGCTTGTTGCGGGCCTCGTGGTTGGCTTGGTCTACGCGGTGTTCATGGTGAGCGTCATCCGCTATCGCCGACAGCAATTGCAGGAACGCAATGCCGAGCTGGAAGCGCGTGCGCGGGAGGAGCGTCTGGTGCGTAGCCTCACCGATGCCAAGCTGAAGCTGATGCAGGCGCAAGTTGAACCCCATTTCCTGTTCAACACGCTTTCCAGCGTGAAACAGCTTGCCGAACGCGGCGCGCCCGAGGCGGCGCAGCTTACCGGCAATCTCATTACGTTCCTGCGGGCGGGCATGAGCGGCCTGCGTGGCGACCAGTCCACGCTGGGGGCGGAGGTGGATATGGCAGCTGCCTATCTCTCCATCATGAAGACCCGCATGGGCGAGCGCCTTTCAGTGCGATTCGAGGTGGCAGAGGGCTTGCGGAGCTTCCGCATGCCGCCTGCCATGCTGATCACCTTGGTGGAAAACGCAATCAAGCACGGGGTCGAGCCCAGCCCGAAAGGCGGAGAGATCACGGTCTCGGCACGGGCTGCCGGTGACGGAATAGAAATCACGGTTGCTGACACGGGGCTTGGCATGAGCGACATTCCCGGTAGCGGCGTGGGGCTTGCGAATATTCGCGAGCGTATGGCGGCGCTGTTTGGCGATCATGCCCAGCTCACCCTGACAGAGAATGAACCGCACGGCTTTGTCGCCTGCATGCACCTGCCACCACTTGGATATTGATAGGGAGAGAAGAATGCCAACCGCATTGATTGCAGAAGACGAACCGCTGATGCGCGAGCGCATGCGCGACCTGCTGGCCGACGTGTGGCCGGATCTTCGTATCGTGGCCATCTCTGCCGACGGTGTGCAGGCCGTCAACGATTTTGAAACCCACCAGCCCGATATCGCCTTTCTGGATGTGCGGATGCCCGGCATGAGCGGCATCGAGGTCGCGGCAGAGATCGGCGATCGCGCCCACCTCGTGTTCACCACCGCCTATGACCAATATGCTGTCGAAGCCTTCGAAAGCGGCGCGGCCGACTACATCGTGAAGCCCGTCGAAGCCGACCGCCTGGCCATGTGCGTCGAGCGGCTGAAAAAGCGACTGTCTGCTGGGGCGCCCGCAGATATCGCGCAATTGCTGAACAAGCTGAAGCAGAGCGCGGGCGGGCAGGATTCGCAGCGCATGCGCTGGATCAAGGCGTCTCTGGGGAACCAGATCCGCATGCTTGCTGTCTCTGATGTGCTGTTCTTTCAGGCGGATACCAAATACACGCGAGTGGTGCTGGCCGACTCCGAAGCGTTGATTCGTACAACGTTGAAGGAACTGACAGATGGACTCGATGCCGAACAGTTCTGGCAAGTCCACCGATCGACCATCGTGAACGTGAGCGCCATCCAGACCGTGACGCGCGAGGGACCGGAGAAACTCACCATCCAGTTGAAGGGCCGCAACGACAAGCTGCCCGTGTCACGCCAGTTCTTCCATTTGTTCAAGCAGCAGTAACTTTTTTCCGTCACCCATCACCCATCACCCATCACCCGTCACCCATCACCCATCACCCATCACAAGGAATCCAATGACCCGCACCCAACAGGAATCCCTCCTCACCATCGTCCTCATGGCCGCATTTGCCGATGGCGGGCGCAATGACGCCGAGCGCGACACCGTGCAGAAGCTGGCTGCGACACTCGGCGGCGACGCTGACGGCATCGACGTTGCGGGCATTGCGCGGCGGGTGATGCTGAAGGAGATTTCGCTGGATGCGCCCATCGCCGGCCTGCAGGACGAGTCGCTGAAGGAACAGGCCTACGAGATGGCACTGGCCGTGTGCGACGCGGATGGCGCGCGCAACGATGCAGAGACCCGCTTTCTTGCCAGCCTGCAGGCTGCGCTGGGGCTGAACGAAGCCGCGACGCAGACCCTGACCGCCAATGCCGACAAGCTGGTGGAGGCACCTCTGGCCGTGACCAGCGCCATCGAGCCCGCCCCCATGGCCGCCAACGTGAGTGCCGCGGAGATGGACAAGATGATCCTCAACTACGCCCTGTTGAACGGCGCGCTGGAGCTGCTGCCGCAGGGGCTTGCGTCCATGGCCATCATTCCGCTGCAGATGAAAATGGTCTACCGCATCGGCAAGGCCCATGGCTTCGATCTCGACAGCGGTCACATCAAGGATTTCCTCGCCACGGTCGGTGTTGGCATGACGTCGCAGTACGTCGAGAAGTTTGGCCGCAAGCTCATTGGCGGACTTCTGGGCAAGGTGGCGGGCGGCATCGGACGCGGTATCGGCAGTGCAGTCACCGGCAGCGCGTTTTCATTTGGTACAACTTACGCGCTGGGCCATGTCGCAAAGCGCTATTACTCGGGTGGCCGTACGCTCTCCACCGATATGCTGAAAAGCGCCTATCAGAGTGCGATGGGCGAGGCCGGCGCCATGAAGGACCGCTATCTGCCGCAGATGCAGGCCCAGGCGCAGACGTTGAATATTTCCAAGGTCATGGAGATGGTGAAGCGCTGAGTCGACGTTGGGGCGGTCTATACTCCCGCCAACACTTGTCAGGAGGAGCCACCCATGATCCGTACCACCCCTTTACGCATCACTGCATTGCTGGCTGCCGCCGCGTTCAGCTTCACGTTGAGCGCTGGTGCGCAGGAGCCGCCCAAACCGCCGAAGCCGCCCCAGCCCGGCCAGGCCGAGCCGCCGAAGAAACCGGTGCCGCCCAAGCGATCCCATTTCTGCACCGGCAAGAGCGACGGCTGGTATTGCGGCGAGAATAGCGAGCCGAAGCTGTTTCTCTGCAAGGGTGGCTTCATCGAGGATGGCAAGGATTGTCCGGCGGGTTGCGAGAGCGGAAGGAACCGGTGCAATAGCGTGAAGAAGTAAAGGCGTTTTGCGAATATTCGCAATGCGAGAGTCAACCATGACAAAGGGCACCCCTATGCGCCCCATGCGCCCTTTGTCCTTTGCGTTCTGAATACCCTCCGCTGCGGTCTATCTCAACGCGGCATTGATCTTCGCCAACGCCGCCGATCCCGGCACGAGATCTGCCGTGTCCAGCACATTCAACGGCACCGTCACGGTGTTGCTCGCTGCATGGAGATCATTGGGCTCGTCGTCGACGTACAACAGCCCCGTTGCGATCTCGCCCTTGGCGCGGCTTTCCTGCAGGAAATTCATGGCCGCGATGCGGTCTGATGCGTCGTAGCCTTCATGCAACTTGCGCAGGCGCAAGATGGAGCCGTCATGTTGGCGGATTTCCTGCAACTCACCGGGCGAATAGTCGGCGGTGATTTCTTTGTGCATCGTGATGACATCGAGGAAATTCACCGCGTCATTGTGCTCGCGAACATAGTCGTAGCTCTTGGTCGAGCCGGCGTGATTGTTGAACGCAACGCAAGGCGAGATCACGTCCAATAGCGCCGCGCCGGTGTGGAGCAGGGCGCCCTTGATGAGTGGCACCAGTTGCGTCTTGTCGCCGGAGAAGCTGCGCGCGACGTAGGTGGCGCCGAGCTGCATGGCGAGTGCAGCGAGATCGATGGCCTCGTCGGCATTGATGGCGCCGCGTTTGGACTTCGAGCCTTTGTCGGAGGTCGCAGAGAACTGGCCCTTGGTGAGGCCGTACACGCCGTTGTTCTCGACGATGTAGGTCATGTTCACGCCGCGACGCATGACGTGCGCGAACTGTCCCAATCCGATGGAGGCGGAATCGCCGTCACCCGAAACGCCCAGATAGATGAGGTCGCGATTGGCCAGGTTGGCACCGGTCAGCACGGAAGGCATGCGGCCATGCACACTGTTGAAACCGTGCGAGTTGCCAAGAAAGTAGGTCGGCGTCTTGGATGAACAACCAATGCCGGATAGCTTGGCGATGCGGTGCGGTGGCAGGTCCAGCTCAAAGCAGGCCTGAATGATGGCGGCAGAGATGGAATCGTGGCCGCAGCCCGCGCAGAGCGTGGAGATGGCCCCTTCATAGTCGCGGCGGGTAAATCCCAACGCGTTGGTGGGCAGCTTGGGGTGATGCAGTTTCGGTTTGGCGATATAGGTCATGATCAATTGTTCCCGGCAACGACACGGATCGGCGTCACGTTGAGCGCCTTCAGGTTTTGCGCGATCTCGCCAGCGATGAAGCGGGCAGTGATGGGTGTGCCGTCGTAGTGCAGTACCGGCGTCAGCTTGGCTGGGTCGACGGCGAGTTCATTGATGACGAGAGTGCGTAACTGTGCGTCCCGATTCTGCTCCACGATAAACACGTCTTCATGCGCCGAGATGAACTCGGCAATCTCGTGGCAGAAGGGGAAGGCGCGAATACGCATTGCATCGACATGCAGCCCGCTTGCGGCCAGCTGGTCCAGTGCCTCATCCATGGCCGGGCTGGTCGAGCCGTAGTAGAGGACACCGAAGCGTGTGTTGTGCTGCGCAGTACGGGTAAGCGGCTTCGGCACCAGGTCTTTGGCCGTCTCGAACTTGCGCAAGAGGCGCTGCATGTTGTCCGTATATGCCGCACCATCCTCCGTATATTTCGCATATCGATCGCGGCTGGTACCTCGGGTGAAGTAGCTGCCCTTGGTCGGGTGCGTGCCGGGGTAGGTCCGATAGGGGATGCCGTCGCCGTCCACGTCGAGATAGCGGCCGAACTCTTTGGCTGCATCCAGCATCTCCGCTGTCATCACCTTGCCGCGATCCAATTCCCGGTTGTCGTCCCAGGTGAAGGGCTTGCACAAACGCTCATTCATCCCGATGTCGAGATCCAGCATGACAAACACCGGCGTCTGCAGCCGGTCGGCGAGATCGAACGCGTCCGCGCCGAACTGGAAGCACTCGTGCGGGTCATCCGGGAACAGCAGCACATGCTTGGTGTCGCCGTGCGAAGCGTAGGCGCAGGAGAGTACATCGGACTGCTGCGTACGCGTAGGCATTCCCGTGGAAGGGCCGGCGCGCTGCACATCAAACAACACAGCCGGGATTTCCGCGAAGTAGGCGAGGCCGAGAAACTCCTGCATCAGCGACACGCCGGGGCCGGACGTGGCGGTGAAGGCGCGCGCACCGTTCCACGCGGCACCGATGACCATGCCGATGGAGGCCAGCTCATCCTCGGCCTGCACGATGGCGTACTTGGCCTTGCCGTCGGCGTCAGTGCGAAATTTCTTGCAATGCTTGATGAATGCCTCGGCAAGCGAGGAGGAAGGCGTGATGGGGTACCAGGCGCATACGGTCGCGCCACCGTAGATTGCGCCGAGTGCCGCAGCATTGTTGCCCTCTGCGAATATTCGCTCTCCCACGCTGTCGGCCGCCTTCACCGTCAGGCCGACCGGACATTTGAGATGCGCCAGCGCATAGTCGCGTCCGAGCGCCAGCGCTTCATAGTTGGGCGGCAGCAGTTGCTCCTTGCCTTTGTACTGTTCGGCAATGAGCTGCTTGATCACTTCGGGATCGACTTCCAGCAATGCCGACAGCGCGCCAACGTAGATGATGTTCTTGAATAGCTGGCGCTGGCGTGCGTCCGTGTAATGCGTGTTGACGATTTCGGTCAACGGCATGCCGGTGACATGGATGTCCTCGCGGAACTTTGAGGCCGGCATGGGCCGCGTCGAGTCGTAAAAAAGATAGCCGCCCGGCTCGATCTCGGCAACATCTGCCGCCCAGGTCTGCGGGTTCATGGCCACCATGAAGTCACAGCCACCGCGGCGAGCCAGATAGCTGTCGGCCGTCACGCGGACTTCGTACCACGTGGGAAGGCCCTGGATGTTCGACGGGAAGATGTTGCGCGGCGAAACCGGTACGCCCATGCGCAGGATGGACTTGGCGAACAGCGTATTCGCCGATGCCGAGCCCGAGCCATTGACGTTGGCAAATTTGATGACGAAATCGTTGACTGCTTCGATGCGTTTCATTGCGCTTACTCCGCCGCCAGCGGCAGCGGGTCGTGCTTCCCGCAGCCAGCATGTGTCATGTCGATCAACGATTTCTGCATGTCCCACGCGCCTGTCGGGCAGCGCTCTGCGCACAGCCCGCAATGCAGGCACACGTCCTCGTCCTTGGCCATGATGCGGCCGGTCTTGAGCCCGCCGCTGACGTAGAGATCCTGGGTGAGATTCATCGCAGGCGCGGTAAGGCGCTTTCTCACATCCGCCTCCTCGCCGTCCGCCGTGAAGGTGATGCAGTCCATGGGGCAGATATCCACGCACGCATCGCACTCGATGCACAGCTTTGGCGTGAATACGGTCTGCACATCGCAGTTGAGGCAGCGCTGTGCCTCCTTGAAGCCGAGTTTGACGTCGAAGCCCAGCTCAACTTCCACCTTGATGCTTTTCAGCGCAATGGAGACATCCTTCAGCGGCACCTTGTTGCGCATGTCCGCCGTGATGTCGTTGTCATAACTCCACTCGTGAATGCCCATTTTTTGCGACAGCAGATTCATCATCGGCGGCGGCCGTACGGCCACGTCCGTTCCCTGGCAGAACTTGTCGATGGAGATTGCCGCGTCGTGCCCGTGGGCCACGGCCCAGATGATGTTCTTGGGGCCGAAGGCGGCATCACCACCAAAGAAGACCTTGGGCTGCGTGGACTGGAATGTTGTCTTGTCCACTACCGGCATGCCCCACTTGTCGAAATCGAGACCAATATCGCGCTCGATCCACGGGAACGAGTTCTCCTGACCGATCGCGATGAGTACGTCATCGCATTCAAAGTGAACATCGGGCTGGCCCGACGGCACCAGCGTGCGTTTGCCGCTGGCGTCGTACTTCGCTGCCACCACTTCGAACAACATGCCGGTCAACTTGCGGTTCTCGTGCGTGAACGCTTTCGGCACATGGAAATTGATGATGGGGATGCCTTCGTGTTGCGCGTCCTCTTTCTCCCACGGTGACGCTTTCATCTCGTCGAAGCCCGAGCGCACGATGACTTTCACGTCGTCCCCGCCCAGTCGGCGCGAGGAGCGGCAGCAGTCCATGGCGGTGTTGCCGCCACCCAGCACGATGACACGCTTGCCGATCTTTTCGATGTGGCCGAAAGAAACCGACGAGAGCCAGTCGATGCCGATGTGAATATTCGCAGCGGCTTCCGTCCGGCCGGGAATGTCGAGATCGCGGCCACGCGGCGCACCGGAGCCGACAAATATGGCGTCGTAGTTTTCTGTCAGCAGGGATTTCAGACTATCCACGCGCGTACCGGCGCGAAAGTCGGCTCCGAGGTTGAGCACATAGCCCACTTCCTCGTCGATGACGGATTCGGGCAGCCGGAAACGCGGAATCTGGGTGCGGATCATGCCGCCTGCACGCGCATCGCCGTCATAAATCGCGACGTGATAACCCAGCGGCAGCAGATCGCGCGCGACCGTCAGCGCAGCAGGCCCCGCCCCGACACAGGCAATGCGCTTGCCATTCTTCTGGCGGGCGGGCTTGGGCAGGCGGTCGCGGATGTCTTCCTTGAGATCGGCCGCGACCCGCTTCAGGCGGCAAATGGCGACCGGTTCAGGCGACGCGTTGTTGGCTTCTTCCACGCGGCCACGGCGGCAGGCGGGCTCGCAGGGGCGGTCACAGGTGCGACCGAGAATCCCGGGGAAGACGTTGGATTTCCAGTTGACCATGTAGGCATCGCCATAGCGGCCGGCGGCGATCAAGCGGATGTATTCGGGGACAGGTGTGTGAGCCGGGCAGGCCCATTGGCAATCGACAACTTTATGAAAATAGTGCGGACTGCTGACGTTGGTGGGTTGCACCGATCATCCTCCTTTTGGCCCGGTTAGCTCCGGCCCGATTGAACGTGCGAAGCATCCTACGCCGATGTGTCCCACGTGGCATGTTGCGATGCAACAGATTCAGGCGCGTTGTCACTGGTGCATGCGAATATTCGCGTATGGAACCAAATCACCTGATCGACCGGGAGCTTGTGCGCGCCTTGCTGGCCGCCCAGTTCCCGGACTGGGCGCACTTGCACATCGAGCCTGTCCTTCCCGGTGGCTGGGACAATCGCACCTTCCGGATCGGTGATCGCCTCATGGCCAGGTTGCCGAGTTCGGCGGCCTACGCAACACAAGTAGACAAGGAACAACACTGGCTGCCTCGGCTCGCACCGTTGTTGCCGCTCGACATTCCTGTGCCGATGGGACAGGGCTTGCCGACCGCCGACTATCCTTGGCATTGGTCTGTTCGCGGTTGGATAGACGGAGAGACAGCCTCCAGAGTCGGTTTGGCGGATTCGCGAAGTTTCGCATTGGATCTGGGACGTTTCCTCGCAGCGCTGCAAGGCGCGGATGCTGCGGGAGGGCCGCCTGCCGGCGCGCACAGCTTTCATCGAGGTGGATCGCTGCATGTCTATGACGCCGAGGTGAGGGAAGCAGTAAGCATCCTGCGCGACAGGATTGATGTTCAGGCGGTCATCGATCTCTGGGACTGCGCATTGGCAACATCATGGTCTCGCAAGGCGGTCTGGGTGCATGGTGACATCAGCCCCGGCAATCTGCTGGCTCGCGATGGCAAGCTTTGCGCGGTCATCGACTTCGGCCAGCTTTGTGTGGGTGATCCGGCCTGTGATCTGGCGATTGCGTGGACCTTCATGAAACCTGATGGCCGCAAGGTGTTTCGGAAGACGCTCCCGCTGGACGACGATGCCTGGCTGCGTGGCCGCGCGTGGGCGCTCTGGAAAGCGCTGATTGTTGCGTCCGGTCTGACGCAGACAAATGCTGTGGAGTACGCAGACCCGTGGCGAGTGATTACCGAAGTGCTTCGCGACTCGACATGACAACGGGCGCCGAATGAACTGCACCCCAGAAGTTGGACATCTGTCCATTCTTTTGGGGTGTTTTCATGTCCAAGTACACAGCGGCGTTCAAG
>JANNSU010000044.1:0-2862 GCA_031394355.1 Betaproteobacteria bacterium
TGGAGGACAACCTGAATCCGATCGGTCGGATCTACTACTCGGCATCGACCTTCATCTGCACACCGGCATCACGTTCGCAGGAGATTGGTGCTTGTCTGGGTGCGCAAGCCGGCGAGGCGCGCCTGCGGGACGTCGTCACGAATGGCGGTTTCTCGCGGTTCCGCAGGGCAACGCAGACGCCTTTCAATCTGGTGCTGGAGGCGAGACCGTAGGCGCAGTGACTCTGCGCTCGTTTGCAGGCCAAATCGTCGCCGATGCTGTGCTCGGCGACGGTTGACACTTATCTCCGCAGCGTGTCGGAAAACCGCGAGGACTGGGACCAGATGTTCATGGCCGAAGACAAGAACTGGGCCGCCATTGAAGGCCTGTCGGACAAATTCGCGGCTGGACTCAAGTGACGGCCTGAGCGACATAAAACACATCAAGCGTCGGAAACGCGGCGGTGCCGTGCAGGCAATCCCACAGGTAGATCGCGAAGCCGATGTCGCCGGTCCAAAGCGAGTAACGCATCCGGCCAACGCGTTTCGCCTCCGCTTCGGTCTGCGCAATGCCGTGCATTGCAAAGGCGCGGGCACGTTCCAACCAAAGCGAGTTTCCGGTGCGCCGGTACAGCATGAGGAAGGCGTAGCCGTTGCCACCGGTGCCGTGACACAGATTCGAGCCTTTGGTCAGCGGCCCCGCCGCCCAGATCGCCTCACCGGCAGCTATCAACAGCGCGTCAAGCTCTGCGCCGGGCAGATCGGCCAGGCAGATCACGAAGCCCGGCGCACCGTGGCAGAACTGCATCAGCAAACGCGGTGGCTTGGCGTCACGAGGTGGAAGCTGCGCCGGCCAGTTGGCCCTCGGCCCCTCCCACACCGCCGTGCGCTGGATCCTGTTGACGATGCAAGCCTCCCAGGCTGACCAGGCGGCGGCATCGAGCAGGTGGCGGCCGCGGATCAGCGGTGAAGCGGTGGCGACGAAGCCGTGCACGCCATCGAGGTAGCTGCTGCGCTGGCCGTACAGGTCTTGGGTCCAGTAGCGGCAGGCATGTTCGGGTGACCACACCAGTTGCGACCAGAGCTTGGCCGCGGTCTCGCGGAACAGATCGGACCATCGCACTTCACCCGTGCGCTGATGCAGGAACAGTGCAGCCAGAAGCGTGCCCGGCGAGCCCCACATCAATTCGCGCGCCGGGTGGTCCAGATTGCCGGCGATCAGCCCGGCGAGTCGGTCGGCATGCTCTGCTGTCGGATGGTGGCCATGGGCCAGCATCAAGATGGGCGTGTCGCCCATCAGGAAGGAAGCGTAGTCCCGGCTCGCAAACGAATGAAGACATTCGCGATTGCGCAGCAGCAGGTCGTCGAGGCTGCCCAGGTAGCTGCGCGAAAGGCGCGCAGCACCCACCGTTTGCAGATGATGCAAGGCCCAGATCACGCCGCAGGCGCCGTAATAGAGATTGCCGACGAGTCGATTCGGGTCCTCATCGCCCTCGACGTCGCGCGGATGCAAGGGCCAATAGCGTTCGGGCGAAAAATGTTGCTCGGTGTCGCGGACGATGTGGGCTACCGTTTGGCGAACGCTTTCCTCATCCCAGGCGATGGGCAGCAATGGTTCGTGGCGGGTGGGGTCGTGGAGCATCTATGCAGATGGGGTTGGCGCGATCGCCAAGTCATGGAGTGGGGTGGGTCATCGAGGCACTGCGGCAACCTTCAGACTACTCGGGCAATCCTGCCAGGCGCCCCGCCGGTAGCAGTTTTGTCTCCCAGAACTCGCGGTAGTCGGCTGGATACCCAGCCCTCGGTGCGTCAAGTTTTGACAGGCTGAAGTTTGGGTCCACCCGCAAAAGTGCGGCGATGGCGGCCCGCGACCGGGCGTGGTTCCCTTTGCGCGCATACGCCATCGCGAGATAGGCGTGCGGTGCTCGGTGGCCCGGATTCGCGTCTATTGCCTTCAGCATCCACTCTATTGCAGCCTCGTTGTCGCCGAGCATGAACTGCACCCTTCCCATGACTCGAAGGGTGACGTCGCGGACGTTTCTTGGGTCCAGGCGGATCGCCTTGGTCAGTAGCTCGATTGCTTTCGCGGGCTCCCCGGCGCCTCGATAGTCATCGGCTAAATTGGAATACCGAATCGGTTCCTTGGGTTCAAGCGACACCCCAGTCTCGGCGGCACGTCTTGCCCCCTCGTAGTCGCCTTGGCTCTGCGCCCATATGCCAAGTGTCACGTAGATGTTCGCAATACCGGGGTCAACGTCCTTGGCTTTCAGGGCAAGGTCGCGTGCCTCGATCAGTCGCTCCTCTCTGAGGGCCGGGTCCTTGATGAAGCCCTGCTGGGCCGACATCGAGAGAAAAAGAGCCAGACGAACCATCGCCTGCACATTGTCCGGTTCCAGCGACAGCGCTTGGCGGCATAACGCCTCCTGCTCCTCCAAGTTTCTAAGGGACACCGGTTTCACGATCAGCGCCCGGGCACGCAGCAAAAGGTCCGCAGCTCTTGGATTGCCCTTGCGCGTCTCGCTTTCTCGTACGGCCATGACAATCATCTGATCCCCAATGCTGTTCCCGATTCGCGTTGTGACCATTTCCTGCAACGTGAACAAATCGGACTGACTCCCGTCAAAGCTCTCCGACCACAATTGCGCGTTGCTGGTGGTGTCCGCCAACTGCGCATTGATCCGAATCTTGTCGCCACTGCGCTGCACCCCGCCCTGCAACGCGAATCGCACCCCCAACTCCTTGCCGATCTGCTTCACCGTGACGGCCTTGTCCTTGTACGCAAACGCCGTCGCCGTGCTGACGATGAACGCGTCGCGGATGCGCGACAGGTCGGCAGTCACGGCGGCAGTGATCCCGTCGGCGACGTAGGCCTGCTGCGGATCGC
>JANNSU010000058.1:0-1558 GCA_031394355.1 Betaproteobacteria bacterium
GCCGGGAAACCGGGAAAACGGCGAGCGATCCGACCCAGCGTTGACTGCACTTCGTCACGGCTTCCCGGTTTCCCGGCCCGGCACCTCTCACGCTCAATGCAGTACGGTCAGGATGACGGGTGTGGTAATCGCCGCCACCAATGTCGAGAACACGAGACTGCCGGCGACGGCGCCTTGTAATGTCTTGAACTGGATAGCCATCAGGTAGACATTCGCACCCACGGCGCAAGAGGCGAGCAGCACGATCACCTTGGTCTCAAGCGGTGGCAGATGCAGCAGCAGCGCAAGGCCCCACACTACGAGCGGCTGCAGCACCAACTTGATGGCCGTAATCGCCACGCTCTTGTGCCAGTCATCACGAAAGCTGTATTCGGCAAGGCCCATTCCCACAACGGCGAGCGACAGCAGCGTCGCAACTTCTCCGAGCGCAGCCAGCGGCACGTCGATCATTCGCGGCAACTCGAACCCGGCCATGCCGAAGAGGGCACCCAGAACGATGCCGGCAATGAGCGGGTTCGTGACCACGCCCCAGACCGTCATGACGAATCCACGCGATGTGAGTGCGCCGTGCCTCGCCCATTCAATCGAGACCGTGACCAGCGTCCATAAAATCAGCGCATTGAAAACCAGCACCAGCGCCACCGCAGGCACTGCTTCCTCTCCCAGCGTCAGCCGGGCAAGCGGCAGACCGAGCATCACATTGTTCGAGAACACCCCGCCCAAACCGAAAATGGACTGCCCCACACCGTCGAGCCGGAAAGCCCAGGCGCCGATGATCCGGCCGATGATGAAAACGATCAAACAGCTGCCAAAGAAAGCGAACAACAGCCGGGAATCGACCGCAGGCAGTCGCGCAAAACCGGCCATCATCCGGAACAGGTAGGCCGGCAGTGCCACGCCAAACACGATTCCTGACAGCCAGGCCGTGGCATTGCGCGGCCAATGCTTCCAGAGGGCGAGGCCGTAGCCGACAAAGACGATACCAAACAGTGGCAGCGACAGCAGAAAATACCTGGAGAACAGCGCCATCGTCTAGGCAGTCAGAACTGCGCCAGCATGCCCGCAAAGAACTGACACAACAGTGCACCCACCACCGTCATCGAAAAGCCCCACGCCAGCAGCTGATAGAAGACGCGCCGCGACAGCGCGGGATCAACGACGGCCGAGACGCACAGCGCGCCAATCGTCGACAGCGGCGACACATCCACGAGATGCGACCCCACCGTGATGCTGATTGCAATCGCTATCGGGTCGCCCCCGCCAAGCCGTTCGACGACGCCGGGAATAGTGGGCAGGAATGCAGGCAGGACCACGCCGGACGTGCTGCTGTAGGTGGAAATGATGCCCGTCACGAATGCGATCACGCCATTGATGCTGTTCGGGCCGGCGATGGCGGCGATCAGGCGCGTGAACAGGTCCATGCCGCCCTGGGACTCGAGAATGGCAATCAGCGTCGCCATACCGGTCACCATCAAGATGATGCCCCAGGGCACGCTGCGTATCGCGGCACTTTCATCGGCCGCCTTCATGACCATGAGCAACAGCGCGGCGGCAAAAG
>JANNSU010000068.1:0-5486 GCA_031394355.1 Betaproteobacteria bacterium
CATTGAGCTACACCCGCAAATTCACTTCTTCAATTCACCTGCCCATGACACCTTGAAGACCTTGGTGGAGAGGGCTGGATTCGAACCAGCGTACTCGTAAGAGGGCAGATTTACAGTCTGCTGCCATTAACCACTCGGCCACCTCTCCACGGAACCCGGCATTATCCATATTTTTGAGCCAAAGGTCAAACCCGGACGCCCCTCCTGCCAGTTTTTTGGTTGCCTCTGGCGGCAGATCGCTCAAAGCGGCGCAGCCAGCAAGAATTGGTAGCAAGTAGCTATCCAATCTGATGAATACGATAAAATCCGCCTCGCCCAATCCCATATTCATTGTCGGTACTCTATCCATGAAAAATCTATTCTCAACAGCACACGGCGCCGCCTTTTTCATTGGCCTAATTTCTCTATCGGCAATGCACGCAACCCATTCACAGGTAGTGGGCGCCAACACTGCGGGGCAAAATACCCCGGGCGTTGCGATCAGCGATGAACCCTACGCACTCTACGATGGCTTGGTGCGCGAGATGCGGAATGGCGGCTATGTGCTTTATATGCGGCATGGCGCTGCGCCGACAAATACGTCCGACAAACGTGGTACTGGTGCCTGGTGGCAGGATTGCGCAAATACACAACGCCTTGTCCCGGATGCACAACCGCGCGTCCGCGCAATCGCCGATGCATTGGTACGCCAGCGAGTTATCATTTATGAACTCCATACCAGCGAATTTTGTCGTGCCGTTGATACCGCAACCCATTTCGGAACAATTGCAGCAAGACGTACATCTGCATTGAACGATGTCAGCGCATTGCCGGACACACAAGCGCAAACGCTCACAAGATATGCTGGCGGAATTCAACTTTTACTATCAGATTCGACGCCGCCCAAAGTGAACCGGGTGCTCGTTGGTCACGCATTGCCTCCCAATGTCGTCCACCCAGCCCTGACCTATTTGCCGGAAGGCCATGTAGCGATATTCAAAGCAGAGGGAAACGGTCGATTCCACCATGTGACAAGCCTCTCACCGGGACAATGGCAATGGCTCGGCAAGCAGGCAGTTCAAGACCAGGCCGCTCCACCTCTGGCACAGAGCATTGCCGGAAATCCCCAGGTAGCACCGGCAATTCCCGCTCTGCCGACCCAGATCCTCATTGCTCCGGAAAAAGAGCTCAAAGGTATCGCTTTGGTGCAAGCCCTGCGTCGTGGCGGGTTCAACCTCTATATGCGACATGCGCAGGCTACTGTTGGCCAGGACGGCAATCTGCTGCAAACGCCAATTTGGTGGGAAAACTGCGCAATCCAGCGAAATATGTCCGATTTTGGTCGGGAACAGGCACGCAAGGTCGGCACAGGGATCAAGGCTTTGAAAATCCCCGTGGATCAGGTGCTTACCGCGCAATTTTGCCGCACCCGCGAAACAGGGCATCTGCTGGGCCTTGGCCCCATCGAAGTGACGGAGGATATCAATCACCAGATTGGTCAGCGCGCGGGTGTTGACATAAATGCGACCCGATTCAAGCGGCTGGCCGAAACGCCCGCTAAGGGTATGAACAATGTGCTGGTTTCGCACACTCACGGCAGCCCGCGTGTTGAAGAACGAATTATGGGTGGTATCCAGGAAGCCGAAATTGTGGTGTATCAGCCGGACGGCAAAGGCGGCACCGAGCCGGTGGCTAGAATTCCCGTGCCCGACTGGGAAACATTGGCAAAGGCTATGGCGGCCGTAAAGTCGTAGTCCAGCCTGCAAGGCACTGCGCTACTGCGTTCCAATTACATCTTCAGCGCGGGTGGAATCAATCTAACGACCTTCACCATGGTGTCCTGCACCTGCAGAATCTCGATCGGATAGTCGGCAATTTTCACGGCCACACCCGGCTCCGGAATATCTTCGAGATGTTCGAGAAGCAGTCCGTTGATGGTCTTCGGGCCTTCAAGAGGAAAGTTAAAGCCCAGTTTGCGATTAAGCACCCTTAACGGGCAGGAGCCTTCAACAATCACGCTGCCGTCGTCCTGTTTGCGGTACAGCCCCGTGTTCATCGGTGACTGGCTGGTGAATTCCCCGACAATTTCCTCGAGTATGTCCTGCAACGTCACCAGGCCCAGAATCTCGCCATACTCATCGACGACCAGCGCCATGCGCCGCTGGTTTTCCTGGAATTCGGTCAGCTGCTGGAGCAGGGGCGTGCCTTCTGGAATGAAATAAGGCTCTCGCATAATTTCCCGGAGAGAATCTTTTTCGAGCAACTGATTGCGCGAAACATTCAACACTTTGCGCACATGCACAATGCCGATCACGTTGGACAAGTCGCCGTCATAAACCACGACCCGGGTGTGATGCGCGGTGGCAAGGCTGTTTCGGATGTGGTCGATCTTGTCGTTGATATCCACCCCTTCAATCAGCGCTCGGGGCGTCATGGTGTCGTCAACCGTCATGGTTTCAAGATCGAATAGATTCACCATGATGTTCTGGTGTTTTTTGGGAATAAACTGCCCCCCTTCAAGCACCAGCGTTCGCAACTCGCCCATTGACAATTGCGCGTGCCCCTCTTCGACCGGCTTGATTCGCATCAGCTTGAGCAGAAGCTGAACAAACAAATTGACGAACCAGACTATCGGATAGGAAATCTTGAGGAGCGGGGTCAGCACATAGCTCGCCGGCAGTGCGATTTTCTCGGGAAAGCGCGAGCCGATGACTTTGGGGGTGATTTCACTGAACACCAGAATGAGAAATGTCACCGCACCGGTGGCGGCAGCGAGCACATATTCATCCTTCCCCAGCAGCCGTTCGGCGATGATGGCGGTAAGCACGGCCGATGCCGAATTGACCAGGTTGTTTCCCAGCAGGATCACCCCAAGCAGGCGATCAGTCTTGGCAAGCAGGGTCTGCGTCATTGCAGCAGACCTGCTCCCACTTTTCACCATATGACTCAGGCGATAGCGATTGAGCGCCATCATGCTGGTCTCGGCAATGGAAAAAAAAGCCGAGATCAGCAACAGCAGGACAAGTGTTGCGAACAACCAGTTGAGGGGGATCGAATCCAAGCGGCTATTCGCGCAATCGTGCTTCAGACACGCTTGAGAATGATCTCAAGAACAAACTTGCTGCCGACGTATGAAAGCAACAGCAGCACAAACCCGATCAGCGTCCAGCGTACAGCGGTGCGGCCTCGCCAGCCGAATTTCCAATGACCCAGCAAGAGGCCGCCAAAAATAATCCATGAAAACACGGCGAATACGGTTTTGTGAGTCAGTTGAAATGCCTTACCGAACAAGTCCTCGGAAAAAAACACGCCGCTGACCAACGTAGCGGTCAACAACAGAAACGCAACACTCAAAAGCTGGAACAATAGCCGCTCGACCCGCAACAGCGGCGGCATGCCCTGAAGCGTTTCGGGCATCGTGCCGGCATGAAGTCGCTTTTCAAGAAACAACATGAGGAGCGCATGCAATGCAGCGACCGTAAACAGTGCGTACGCCAATATCGCCACCACAAAATGCAGTTTGAATGCAAAGCCCGCGTAGTGAACGATACGCTGCGCGGGCAGGATAACCGGCAGTAGCGCGGCGGCGACCGCAAGTGGAGACAGGTACATAGTCACCAACTTGAGCAACAAGTTGTCAAATCCGATGAGGAAGTACGCCCCCATCACCAGCCAGACAATCAGTGAGACTGCGTGCGAAAAACCGATATTCAATCCATCGCCATCGAACAGGGAGTAGCCAAGGGCAGCGCCGTGCGCAAACATGGCAGCCACATACGCGGCGCGCAGCAATGCGAGCTTGCTGACCGGACTTGCGCCGGCGTTCCCGTTTGCGTGCGAAACGATTGGCAGCCAAGCCGCCATCGCAATCAGGGCGTAGAGGGCAGCGGTGGTAAAATTGAGGCCAGTACTTGTCACTTTTTCGCTAGTCGTGGATGACACCGTGTGTCATTGAATTCAAGTTCGAGTTTACACCATCCCAATTTTGTTCCCGCAGCCTGTTGCCCGGTGAAATTGTCGCTTTGTCATTCGAGAAACCATGCTAGATAACCTCACCAATCGCCTTGCAGGCATCGTCAAGACCCTGCGTGGCCAATCGCGATTTACCGAAGAGAACACGGCGGAAGCGTTGCGCGAAGTGCGCGTTGCCTTGCTCGAGGCCGACGTCGCGCTGCCGGTAGTGAAGGAATTCATTGCGCGTGTCAAAGAGAAGGCTCTGGGCGCCGAGGTGAAGCAAAGCCTCACACCGGGACAGGCGTTCGTCGGCGTGGTCCATCGCGAGCTGATCGCATTAATGAGCGGCGCAACAGCAGATGCAGATGGTGCAACGAACAGGCTGGCGACGCTCAACGTGCTACCGCTGAATCTCGCCACCACACCGCCGGCAATCATATTGATGGCCGGACTGCAAGGCGCGGGCAAGACCACTACCGCCGGCAAGTTGGCCAAACTTCTGAAAGAACGCCACAAGAAAAAAGTCCTGGTCACCAGCGTGGACGTTTATCGCCCTGCCGCCATCGAGCAACTAAAAACCTTGGCTGCACAGGTAGGCGTCGATGCCTTTGCGAGCGACATTTCGCAAAAGCCGGTAGATATCGCCCTTGCCGCCAGGCAATGGGCGAAAACCCATTTTCACGATGTGTTGATCATCGATACCGCTGGTCGCCTCGCCATCGACCAGGCGATGATGGACGAAATCAAGGCGCTTCATGCAGCCGTCGAACCTATTGAGACCTTGTTCACCGTCGATGCCATGCAAGGACAGGACGCGATCAATGTGGCCAAGGCGTTCAACGAAGCCCTGCCGCTGACGGGTGTCGTGCTGACCAAATTGGATGGCGATTCGCGTGGTGGTGCCGCGCTTTCCGTGCGGCATGTCACAGGCAAGCCGATCAAATTTGCGGGCGTGTCGGAAAAGATGGACGGCCTGGAAGTGTTTCACGCCGAACGCATGGCCTCACGTGTGCTGGGCATGGGCGATGTGCTATCGCTGATCGAGGATGTGCAGAAAAACGTCGATCAGGACGAGGCCAAGAAACTCGCCGACAAGTTCCGCAAGGGCAAGGATTTCGATTTCGAGGATTTCAAGAGCCAGCTTCAACAAATGCGCAAAATGGGTGGCATGTCAGCAATGATGGATAAGCTCCCCGCGCAACTGTCCCAGGCTGCAAAGGGAGCGCCGGACCTGCAGGAAAAACAGATGCGCCGCACCGAAGGCATTATCAATTCCATGACACCTCAGGAGCGTCGCAAACCGGACCTGCTCAAGGCCTCGCGCAAGCGCCGCATTGCTGCCGGCGCAGGCGTCAGCGTTCAGGAAGTCAACCGCATCATCACCCAGTTCGAACAAATGCAGAAAATGATGAAGATGATGAAGGGTGGCGGACTGGCGAAGATGATGAAAGGCATGAAGGGCATGCTGCCGGGAATGCGCTAGTGCGACTTTCGGATAAGGGGCGGCACGCACAATGATCGGCGACTGCGAGTTCCAGATTCAGGACTGCCTG
>JANNSU010000080.1:0-86788 GCA_031394355.1 Betaproteobacteria bacterium
AAGGCAGCTGGTTCACCAATGAACAAGCGGCTAATATTGTTAACACTTCAAATGGCGAAGTCATTATTTGTGATGATGGTTTTAACGAGCCCGAAGTAATGTCAGAAATGTTCATTGAGAATTGGAGGACAAAATGCTAAAATCAGATTTGGAAAAGCTGCAGGAATTAGATCAACAATTTTATAATGACTGGGATATTTTAGGAAAACAATTCGTTGCTAAAATTATCAACTGGAATGAATTTTTAGCAGCCAAAAAAAGATTAGATAAAAAATACTCCTTAAACAGAAAAGCAATTTTAAAACCAATAAGCAAATGAGAGCAGACAAAAAATACCTATCCAAAGAGGAGACCGCCGCGTTGCTGGGCTACAGCAGCTTCGCCGAATTGTCGATGGCCACCAAGATGGCGCGCACGCCGGCCGACGTGGTGAGCTTTCTGCGCGAACTCGGCGCCAAGGCCAAGCCCTTCGCGGAGCGCGATATGCGGGAGCTGACCGACTACGCCCGTCAGGAACTCAACATGGCGGATGTCGAAGCCTGGGACATCGGCTATCTCAGCGAGAAGCTCAGAGTGGCCCGCTATGCGTTCTCGGACCAGGAAGTGAAGCAGTACTTTCCGGAGCCGGTTGTGCTGGAGGGCATGTTCAAGGTTGTGAAGTCGATCTTCGGCATTGATGTGCGCGCGGCGACAGCCGAGACCTGGCACCCCGATGTGCGCTTCTTTGAGGTGCTGAACGAGAGTGGCCAGCGCATCGGCCAGTTCTTCCTGGACCTGTACGCACGCGACAAGAAGCGCGGCGGCGCGTGGATGGATGATGTGATGGGCCGGCGCCGAAAGGGTATGGATATCCAGATCCCGGTCGCCTACCTGACCTGCAATTTCTCCGCTCCCGTTGCTCACAACGGACAAGCGCGACCGGCCCTATTCACCCATGACGAGGTGATCACGCTGTTTCACGAGTTTGGCCACGGCCTGCACCATCTGCTGACGCAGGTCGATGAGCTGTCCGTGTCCGGCATCAGCGGCGTGGAATGGGATGCGGTGGAGCTGCCCAGCCAGTTCATGGAAAACTTCTGTTGGGAGTGGGAGGTGCTGAAGCACATGACGCGGCACGTGGATACTGGCGAATCGCTCCCCAGGGCGCTCTTCGACAAGATGCTCGCCGCAAAGAATTTCCAGAACGGCATGGGCTTCGTGCGCCAGTTGGAGTTCGCGCTCTTCGACATTCGCCTGCATGCGGACTTCGATACGGAGAACGGCAACCTGCTGTCACTGCTTGACGATGTGCGCCGCGAAGTCGCTGTCGTGAAGCCGCCAGAGTGGAACCGCTTTTCGCACCAGTTCTCACACATCTTCGGCGGCGGCTATGCGGCGGGCTACTACAGCTACAAGTGGGCGGAAGTCCTTTCCGCTGATGCGTATGCCGCATTCGAGGAACATCCTGGTGGTGTTCTCAATCGCGACGTGGGCCGCAAGTTCCAGACAGAAGTCCTGGCCGCAGGGGGTGCACGCCCGGCCATGGATTCTTTCAAGGCCTTTCGCGGCCGCGAGCCCTCCACGGAGGCGCTCATCAGGCACAATGGCATGGATAAACCGCTCAAGGTGGCAGCCTGACCTTGAAGCGGCTTGAAACGAGGAGATCCATCATGCGTCATGCAATGAAGCTCGCTCTGCTGCTGCTGTTGCTGCCTCTGGTCGTCATGGCCCAGGGCGTCTATCGCTGGGTCGACAAAGACGGCAAGGTCCACTATGGCGATTCGCCTCCCGCAGAGAACAAATCGGTTCAGCAAAAGAACCTCAAGGCCGGCACGGCCACGGCCGGCGACGTGCCCTTTGTCGTGAAGGATGCTGCGCAGCGAAATCCGGTCGTCGCGTTTCTCACAGGGTGCGGCGCGCCTTGTGATGGTGCCAGAGCACTCCTTGCGAAGCGCGGTGTTCCCTACACGTTGAAAGATCCGGAAGGCAATCCGAATGATGCGGACGCGCTCACCAAGCTGGCAGGCGGGTTGGATGTGCCGTTCCTGCAAGTGGGCGAGCGTTCGGTGCGCGGATTCACGGAGGAAAGCTGGAACGCTGCGATCGATGCAGGCGGCTACCCTCGGGTGAACCCCTTCACCAAGTCACCTGAGCCGAAGAAGTCCGAGATGCCCAAGGACCGCGAGTTCGTGAAACCCGGCAAGGACGGCAAACTGCCACCCGAAAAGACTGCCCCAGCCAAGACGGCTGCGGAGACCCCGGACAAGGCCGCGCCGGGCAAGTGAAGCTCGTCACCTGGAATGTGAACAGTCTGAACGTGCGGCTGCCGCACGTGGTGGAGTGGCTCAAGACACATCAGCCGGACGCGCTCTGCCTGCAGGAAATCAAGATGGAGGACGCGAAGTTCCCTCGCGAAGCCATCGAATCGCTGGGCTATCAGGTTGTCTTCGATGGCCAGAAAACCTACAACGGCGTGGCCATCATCTCGCGTTCGGCACCTTTGGACGTGACGCGCGGTATCGCCGGCCATGCGGATGCGCAGAAGCGCGTCATTTCCGCCACCATCGACGGCGTGCGGGTCATCTGCGTCTACATCCCGAACGGCCAGAGCCTCGAATCAGACAAGTATCAATACAAGCTGGGTTGGCTCGCGGCGCTGCATGCCTGGCTTGAAGGCGAACTCCAAAACTATCCGGACCTGGCGCTGCTGGGCGACTACAACATCGCACCAGATGATCGTGACGTGCACGATCCCAAGGCCTGGGTGGGCCAGGTGCTGGTGAGCGAGCCGGAGCGGGACGCATTTCGTGGCCTGCAGGCGTTGGGTCTCGCGGACAGTTTTCGTCTGTTCGATCAGCCGGATAAAAGCTTCACCTGGTGGGATTACCGCATGAACGGCTTCAAGCGCAATCTTGGCCTTCGCATCGACCACGTACTGCTCTCCCAGTCGCTGGCCGCGCGCTGCAGCGCATCGACCATCGACATTGAGCCACGCAAACTGGAACGCCCGTCAGACCATACGCCCGCCTTCGCCATTCTGGCGGACTGATCCGGGGCGACCATGGCGACGCTGCAGCACAATCTCTTTACCGGCTCGGCCAATCGTGTGGCCGGCAGCTTTGGTCTGATCGTCACCGGCAGCGAACGGCCCCTGCGAGATCTCGTCAAGCGTGCGGCTATCGCAACAGGTGCAGATGTCGCCATGCTCACGTTTCTGGATGGTGATGTCGAGTGGTGCAAGTGTTGTGAGGGTAGCGCCGTGGGCGAATGGCCACGGACCTCCAGTCTGTGGGCGCCGCTTCGCGCCGGACCATCCCCAGGCAAGGAGACGTCGGTGCTCGTGATCCCGAACCTCGAGGATCTGTCGGGCTGGCGCCATCATCCACTGCATTCGGAGGCACCCGAGTTGTCCACTGCTGCGCTAGCGCCAGTGTTCGATGCCGAGGGCGAGGTGGCGGGCATGCTGTCCGTGTTCTCCATGGGCCAACGCGAATATTCGCATAGTGATCGCGATGCGCTGACCAATCTCGCGCGTCTTGTGTCGACCAGGCTGATGCTTCAGCGATCCACGGACGCGGGGTCGGTGCGCAGCGATGGCGCACCAACGACAAGATCTCGCCAGAGGCCGGCAGTGCCACAGCCGCCACCGTCGGTGAAAGCGGATACCGGGAAGATTGCTGCAGACGCTTCCCCTATGGCCGTGCCGCCGGTGCGCAGCGCCCACAGCGAGCCGATTGACCGAGGCGCACTCGCCAGTGAATTGCACCGGCTCAGCCAAACGCTGGACCAGGAGATCGCCAATCGGAAGTCAGCCGAGTCCGCACTGCTTCGCGAGCGCTCCTTTTCCGATGCCGCCATCGGAATCCTGCCCGGCGCGTTCTTCATGTTCACCCATGGTGGCAAAATGTTGCGCTGGAATCGCAGCTTCACCGATGTCACGAGGTTCAGCGACCAGGAAGTGGCTGAACGCGCGCCGATCGACTTCATTGCCGCTGAAGACCAGCCGCAGGTCATGAAGGCTATCGCGATTGTCTTCAGCGAGCGGCGCGAGGTCACCATCGAGGCTCGGTTCCAGAGCAAGTCCGGGCAGGTCACCCCCTATCTGTTTACGGGGCGGCCCTGCGAGCTGAATGGCGAGACCGTGCTCATGGGCATGGGCCGCGACATCACGGATCGCAAGCGGGCCGAGCAGCAGCTCAAGCAGACCAGGGAACGCCTGCACCTGGCGCTCACCGGCTCAGGGCTCGCCATGTGGGATTGGGACCTCGCCACCAACACGGTCTACTTCAATGAAGGCTGGGGATCGTTGCTCGGCACGACCCCCCGCGAAGCGATCCACCTGGGCGATGAAGTGTTCGACTGGAATCACCCGGATGACCGCGAAATATTTCGCAGTGCGCTGGCGGCGGCGGTAAAGGGCGAAAAGGAGTTTTTCACTGCTGAATACCGCGTACAGAACGACCATGGTGCCTGGCTGTGGATACACACTCGCGGCAAGGTGACTTACCGGGACGAGAAGGGTCAGGCCTCGCGCATGACCGGCGTGTCCGAGAACATCACCGAGCGCAAGGCTGCGGTGGAGCGGGCGGAGTTTCTCGCCACGCGTGACCCCTTGACGGGGCTGCCCAATCGCATGCTGCTGAACGATCGTCTCGAGCGGGGCATCGCCGCCGCAACGCGATCAAAGAAGAAGCTCGCGTTCATGTTCATCGACCTGGACCGTTTCAAGCTCATCAACGATTCGTTGGGTCATCATGTTGGTGACGAGCTGCTGAAGCAGGTGGCATCGCGTCTCGCATCTTGCGTGCGGGCCACTGACACGGTGGCACGCCTCGGGGGCGACGAGTTTGCTGTCATTCTTGAGGAGCTCAATGACGAGCAAGGTGCCAAGCAGGTGGCCGAGAACATGGTGGCCGGTCTGTCAGCGCCCATTTTCAGCGGCAACCTCCAGCTGAACACCTCGGGTTCGATCGGTATCGGCGTCTTCCCGAATGATGGCCGAGACAGCGCGACGCTCATGAAGAATGCCGATGCAGCGATGTATCACGCCAAGGAGAAAGGTCGGAACAACTTCCAGTTCTTTGCGGCAGACATGAATGCCCGGGTGCTGGAGCATCTGTCCATCGAGAATTGGCTGAGAAAGGCTGTGCACCAGGATGAGTTGGTGCTTTTTTACCAGCCTCGTGTGGACTTCGAGACGGGTGAAATGGTGGGCGTTGAAGCGTTGCTCCGCTGGCGACATCCGCGCCGCGGCATGCTCACGCCTGACAAGTTCATCCCGGTTGCCGAGGAGTCCGGGCTCATCATCAGCATTGGTGAATGGGTGTTGAACGAGGCGATGGGGCAAGTGCACGAGTGGCAGCGCGCCGGGCTGTCCGACCTCAAGGTGTCGGTCAATCTGTCGGTCCGCCAGATTCGGGACAGCGATGCCTTCTTGAGGGTGGTCGATGAGGCGCTGAAGCGTACGGGGCTCAACCCGCGCTTTCTGGAGCTGGAATTGACCGAGACCCTGCTCATGCAGAACACCAAGGAGAAGATGGCGCTGCTGAACCGTCTGGGCGAACGGGGCATCAGCCTGTCCATTGACGATTTTGGTACCGGCTATTCATCGCTCTACTATTTGAAGACCCTGCCTGTGGACAGCTTGAAAATCGACGGCTCCTTCGTGCGTGACATCGTCATCGACCCCAACGATGAAGCCATCATCCGCGCCATCGTGGCCATGGCCCACAGCATGCAGTTGCGCGTGGTGGCCGAGGCGGTGGAGACCGATGCACAATTCACGGCGCTCAAGATGTTGGGCTGTGACGAATACCAGGGCTATCTCGCCAGTGCGCCGCTGCCAGTGGATGAATTCGAGGAGCGGTATTTGCCGGGCGTGCTGTAGTGAAGGTTGGGCGTTGAGGGTCAAGCGTGAACTGCGAATATTCGCAACGGTATCTTTACGCCCAACGCCCAACGCTACTCGTGCCCTGTTTCCAGCCCCAGCTCTTGAATCTTGCGGGTAAGCGTATTGCGGCCGATCCCGAGCAGCTGCGCCGCTTCGATCCGCCGGCCACCGGTATGCTGCAGGGCTTTCGTGATCAACGCACCTTCAAACTGCCGGGTGAGCACGTCGCTGATGCCGGTCTCGCCGCGTGACAGGCGCAACGTGACCTCGCGTTCCAGCGCGCGCTGCCAATCTGCCTCGGCGGTTGTAGCACCGGCGGTTTCGCCTCGGAGTTCCGCCGGCAGATCCTTGACCTCCACTGTCTGCGCAGGCGCCATGACGGTGATCCAGTGGCAGAGGTTTTCCAGCTGACGGACATTGCCGGGGAAGTCCTGTGCGGATAGAAAGGCCATGGCCGAATCCGCCAGCCGCTTGGTCTCCGCATTCAGATCCCGGGCGCTCTTTTGCAGGAAGAAACGTGCAAGATGGGGGATGTCTTCGCGACGCTCTCGCAAGGGCGGCAACTTGAGGCGAATCACGTTGAGACGATGGAACAGGTCCTCGCGAAAGAGGCCATTCTTTACTCGATCCTCGAGGTCCTGATGGGTGGCGGCGATCACCCGCACGTTGGCGGTGAGCGGCGTATGCCCGCCGACGCGGTAAAACTGGCCGTCAGACAACACACGCAACAAGCGTGTTTGCAGGTCGGGCGGCATGTCGCCGATCTCGTCCAGGAACAGCGTGCCACCCTCTGACTGTTCGAATCGTCCCCGGCGCATGGTGGCCGCACCCGTGAAGGCGCCGCGCTCATGTCCGAACAGTTCCGACTCCAGCAGGTCCTTCGGGATGGCGGCAGTGTTGATGGCAATGAAGGGCTTGGTTGCGCGCGGGCTGTGGCGGTGCAGGGCGCGGGCGACAAGCTCCTTGCCGGTGCCGGATTCGCCGGTGATGAGGACCGTGGCGTGGGACTGCGACAGTCTACCGATTGCGCGAAAGACCTCTTGCATGGCCGGTGCCTGGCCCAGGATATCGGGGGCGGCTGTCTGCACTTCCGTCGACTGCGCCTCACGCAGGCTCTCGTCGAGCGCACGCCGGATGAGCTCCACGGCATGGTCTACGTCGAATGGCTTGGGCAGGTACTCGAACGCACCACCCTGAAATGCCGCCACAGCGCTTTCGAGGTCCGAGAACGCGGTCATGATGATGATCGGTGTGGCGGGCGCACGCGCCTTCAATTCCTGCATGAAGTCCAGTCCGCTGGTGCCGGGCATGCGGATGTCGCTGATGACGACCTGTGGTGGGCTGTCGTCAAACGCGTCCAGACCTTCTTGCGCTGCGGCGAATGATTTGTAGGCAATTCCCTCACGGGTCAATGCCTTCTCGATCACCCAGCGAATGGAGCGGTCGTCGTCGATGATCCAGACGGGTCTCATGGTTTCACTTTCGGGTCAGGTGTTTCGCCTCTGGGCGGGCGTGGGGATAGGGAGTCGTGCAGGAGCGCAGCGGATTTGTGTGTGGGCTCGCCTTCTGCCAACGGCAGAAAGATCGTGAAACAGGTATGGCCGGGTTGCGAAGCAAACTCGATCACGCCGCCATGCTGGTGGATGTATCCCTGCGCCAAGGGAAGCCCGAGGCCGCTGCCACCATCGCGGCCGGTGACGAGAGGATAGAAAATGCGGTCACGCAGGACATCGGATACACCGGGCCCGTTGTCGATCACGCGCACTTCGATCACATGCCGATAGCGCTGGCGTGCCAGCGTGACGTTGCGCGCAATGCGCGTGACCAGACGAATCACGCCGCCGCGGCCTCTATCGCTGCCTCTATCGCTGCCGCTTTCACCACTACTGCCAACAGCTTGTGCGGCATTGCGCACGATATTCAGCAGCGCCTGGATCAGCTGCTCCTTGTCACCCGTGAGATCCGGCAGGCTGGTGTCGTAGTCGCGGTGCACGACCAGTTTGTCCGGAAACTCGGACAGGATCAGCGTGCGCACCCGCTCCAGCACCTCATGAATGTTCACGGGTCCGATCTGCGGGATGCGGTTGGGCGTCAACAGTCGGTCCATCAGCGTCTGCAGGCGATCCGCCTCCTTGACGATGACCTGGGTGTACTCGGTCAGGTCGGCGCTCGGTAGTTCACGTTCAAGCAACTGCGCCGCCCCACGGATGCCACCCAACGGATTCTTGATCTCATGCGCGAGGTTCCGCATCAGCTCTTTGTTGAGCTGCTGCAGCTCCAGCAACTTCTCCTCGCGGGCGATCCGAAGCTGTTGGTCCAGCGCGCGAAACTCCAGCACCGCCAGCGCGCCATCGGGTTCCACCGGCGTGACATGGCAGGCGGCCTGCAGGAGCACGCCGGTCTGCGTATGCAGGGTGAAACTGTTTTCAGAGAAGCTCGCCTGCGCATCGAATGCCTGCTGCACCAGCGCCTGCAGATCAGGGTTGCCGGGCAGCACCTTGTTGAGAGGCTGATTCACGTCTGTGCGGACGCTGAAGCCAAACAGGTTTTCTGCTGCCGGGTTGGCGTGCCGCAGTACTTGCTGCCGATCCACGACGAGCACCGCCGTGGACAGGAGCTCGAGCCCGTTGAATGACATCGCAACCGGAACACGATCCATCATGGCGCCGTGGCAGCAATGAAAGCGGGCGACTGGCCAATGGCCGGTCGCCCGCAGGATGCAACAGGAATTCGCTGTGTGGCGGCGCGAATCAGCGCAGCGCGGACAGCTCCTTCTTCAGGGCCACGACATTTTTCTCGTGCGTGTTCACCGATTCCTGCAGCAGGCGCAGCTTGTCTTCGCGCTGCTCGTAGTTGCGGCGTGCCTCGGCATAGGCGGCGGGCGTCAGCTTGGCCGCTGCCTGACGCATCTGCTCGATGACAGCGCGATCCGATTCCGTCGCGGAGAGTGTCAGCACCGAGTCGGCCAACGCCTTCTGTTCGGCCTTCATTTCTTCCTCCAGAATGCGGCGCCGGGAATCGTCCCGCTTCTGTTGCGTGCCACTCTCCACGCTGGGCAGAACCGTGGCGGTGATGGGTTGCACCATCGCCAATTGCGTGGCGGTCGGCGCAGCCGTGGCGTTGGCAGCGCCGGATGACGAGGCCAACGCAGCAGCGAGCGCCGAACCGCTGCCCTGCTTCGGCGCGGACGCGCTGGCGGGCGACGTGGCGGAGGCCTGCGGCTGAATCTGGATGTTCGACGCCTGCTGGAAGCTGCCGGCCGGACGCGGACTGGCAGGAATGACCGAGATCGGCTCCAGGTCCACCACTTCCGCGCCCTTCATCGGACGATTGCTGTAGGTCACATGGCCACGATCGTCCACGAGCTTGTAGATGGTGGTCTGCAGGGATTCCTGCACTGCACCGGGCACGGTCACTTTCGCCACGGCGGGTGAGCGCTTCGGTGTCTGCGTTTGCGCGACCGCAGGCATTGCACTGGGCAACACGGCGATCAGGATGCAACAAAGAGTCTTCATGGCCTGCCTCCGATTCCTGCTTCGAGGGAGGGTCAGAATAGGGTCGAAGAGTCAAAAATGCAACCAGATCAATGAGATAGCGCATGGCTGCTACCATAGGTTGTGGTTCTGGTGATGGCACACCACAAGTGCCCGAGTGCTGGAAGAGCGGGGCGGCCTTCCATCAACTTCTGACCGCCCCTCTCATTGCTGCGGCGACTGTGTCTTCAGGCCGAGTAGTACATGTCGTACTCGACCGGATGCGTGGTCATGCGGAAGCGCGTGACTTCCTGCATCTTCAGTTCGATGTACGCGTCGATCATGTCGTTGGAGAACACACCGCCGCGGGTGAGGAACTCGCGGTCCTTGTCGAGATGGCTGAGCGCCTCATCAAGCGACGAACATACGGTTGGGATCTTTGCATCCTCTTCCGGCGGCAGGTCATACAGATTCTTGTCGGCCGGATCGCCGGGGTGGATCTTGTTCTGCACGCCATCGAGACCCGCCATCATCAGTGCGGTGAAGGCGAGATACGGGTTGGCCGTGGGGTCGGGGAAGCGCACTTCGATACGGCGGGCCTTGTCTGACTGCACATAGGGCACGCGGATCGATGCAGAGCGATTGCGGGCGGAGTACGCCAGCTTCACGGGCGCTTCGAAACCGGGGACCAGGCGCTTGTAGGAGTTGGTGCCCGGGTTGGTGATCGCGTTCAGCGCGCGCGCGTGCTTGATGACACCGCCGATGTAATACAGCGCGAACTCGGAGAGTCCGGCATAGCCGTTGCCCGCGAACAAATTCTTGCCGTCCTTCCAGATGGACATGTGCACGTGCATACCGGAGCCGTTGTCACCGACGATCGGCTTGGGCATGAAGGTGGCTGTCTTGCCATAGCTGTGAGCCACGTTGAGTACGGTGTACTTGAGAATCTGCAGCCAGTCGGCGCGCTGCACAAGGGGGGCGAACTTGGTGCCGATCTCGCATTGGCCCGCGGTGGCGACTTCGTGGTGATGCACTTCGACTTCCACGCCCTGGTCTTCGAGGGCCAGACACATGGCGGAGCGGATGTCCTGCAGGGCATCGACCGGCGGCACGGGGAAGTAACCACCCTTTACGGGCGGACGATGGCCCAGATTGCCGCCTTCAAACTTCTCGGCGGTGGACCAGGCGGCCTCTTCAGAGAACACCTTGCAATGCGAGCCGGACATGTCCACGCCCCACTCGACGGAGTCGAATACGAAGAACTCGGGTTCCGGGCCAAAGTAGGCGGTATCACCGATGCCGCTGGCCTTGAGGTAAGCCTCGCCACGACGCGCCAGCGAACGCGGGTCGCGGTCATATCCCTTTCCTGTGGACGGCTCCAGCACGTCGCAAGTCAGAATCAGCGTGGGCTCATCCATGAACGGGTCCATGTGGGCGGTGGTGGCATCAGGCATGAGGAGCATGTCCGAGGCTTCGATGCCCTTCCAGCCAGCGATGGACGAACCGTCAAACGCGTGGCCTTCGGAGAATTTTTCCGGACCGAAAGCCTTGATGGGGACGGACACATGCTGCTCCTTGCCGCGGGTGTCGGTGAAGCGGAAGTCAACAAACTTGACTTCGTTATCCTTGATCATCTTGTCTACGTTTGCTGTTGACATCGTCTTCTCCTGGAGAGGGGTGGCTGAAATGGTGCAAAAATCGGAAGAGCTTCGCATTGAGCAGAAAACATGCCACAAAATCGTGCGCGCTAAGCACTTGTTTTGGCAAGTCCCGTGGCATACAGGGCGGGAATATTGCACCGAATCGGTGCGGCAAGCCCATTTTCGCACGCCAGTGGTGCGAATATTCGCATGGGTCTGGCAAGGTTACAGATTGCCAAAAGTCAGCTAGCATTTGCTCGCCTGCGACGGATTGGTGTGCTTGATGCCTAACGTAGTGTCCTCGCCAATACCGTCTCACCCTTTTCATAAGTGTTCCGTCATGACCCAGCGATTTGCCGTGCTCGGCCACCCGGTTGCTCAATCAAAGTCGCCAGAGATTCATACGGCGTTTGCCAGAGCGGCCGGCATCGACTTGCGCTATGAGCGGATCGAGGTACCGTTGGACGGCTTCCCGGCAACGGTTGCCCGGCTACGGGCCGACGGGTTTCGCGGGGCAAACGTTACCGTGCCGTTCAAGGTCAACGCATTTCGCCTTTGTACACAGCGCAGTCGCCGCGCGGAGCGGGCGGAGGCGGTCAACACGCTGACCTTTCTTGCCGACGGTATTGACGGCGACATCACCGACGGTACAGGTCTGGTGCGGGATATCGAGGGCCGAATCGCGCGCGCCATCGAGGGAAAGCGGGTGTTGCTTCTTGGGGCAGGGGGCGCTGCGCGCGGCGTCGCAGGGCCATTGCTCGATGCGAAGCCCTTGCGACTCGCCATCGCGAATCGCACACTCGCTCGTGCATTGGATATCGTGCAGCTCTTTTCCGAGGCTGACAATCTTGCGGCGCTCACGCTGGGAGAGTTGCCCCGGCAGCAGTTTGATCTGGTCATCAACGCGACATCGGCAAGCCTCACGAATGCCCTGCCGTTGGTCCCGCCTTCCGTGTTCGCGCCGGGTGCCCTCGCCTATGACATGGTCTATGGCAAGGGCATGACACCGTTCCTCAAGCTTGCTGCCAGCGCCGGTGCGGCCACGTCGGACGGGCTCGGCATGCTGGTCGAGCAGGCGGCGCTGGCGTTTCATGTCTGGCATGGTGTTCACCCTGATACCGCTGCAGTGTTTCGGCAGTTGCAGGCAGGGCCGGACACTTGAAGGTGTTTCGCAGGTTGACTCGCTGGGTGCTCATCAGCATGGGCATTGTCCTTGGATTGCTGATTGCGCTGCAGCTTTGGTTCTTCGCCCATGTTGCCTGGTGGCGCACGCATGATCCGGAAACCACGGCCTTCATCCGCGCCCGCGTCGCCGCCGCCGCGAAGGAGGGCAAGCCACTCACGTTGCGGCAGAAGTGGGTGAGCTACGACAGGATTTCGCCGCATCTCAAGCGTGCGCTCATCGTGTCCGAGGATGATACTTACGCGCAGCATGAAGGATTCAACTGGGACGCCATGCAAAAGGCGTTCGAGAAGAACGAGCAGCGCGGCAAAGTCGTGGCCGGTGGCTCCACGATCAGTCAGCAGCTCGCGAAGAATCTCTTTCTGTCAGGTGATCGATCCTTCATCCGCAAGGGTCAGGAGGCTGTCATCACGGTCATGCTGGAGCGCATGCTGGAGAAACGGCGAATATTCGAGATCTACCTGAATGTCATCGAATGGGGCAACGGCGTGTTTGGTGCCGAGGCGGCATCGCGCCATTACTTTGGCGTGAGTGCGGCCCAACTCTCTGCCGAGCAGGCAGCGAGACTGGCAGCCATGGTGCCGCGCCCGCGGTTCTACGATCGCAATCGCAACGCGCCCTATCTGCAAAAGCGAAGCGAGATCATCCAGTCGCGGATGCACATGGCGGTCGTGCCCTAGCGACGCGGGATTCGGGGTTCGGGGTCCGGGATTCGTGGATCAGTTTTTGCTGAATCGCAAAACGCCCCAGACAAATTTTCCGGCCTGCCAACTTTCGGCGGCGCAGTCGGGCGACAATACTGCCCGAACCCCGAACCCCGAACCCCGAACCCCGAACCCCGAACCCCGAACCCCGAACCCCGAACCCCGAACCCCCAGCAATGACCGACCTTCAACCCACCATCAAGCAATTCCTCAAGGACTCACGCGGTCACCTGACCGTGCAGGAGCATCTCGAGGAGGTGGAGCGCCTGCTGGCCAAGCAGCGGCTGGTCGAGTCGGTCGTACATCGCCAGGCCGCCCGTGATTCGCGCCGTCCAGAGCTGGTGGAGTCACTGGTCCACAAGCAGAACCTGGGGGAGCTCCAGCGCAAGCTCGGTACCCTGCATTCGGCTGACGTGGCATATATCCTCGAAGGCCTGCCGCTGGCAGACCGGCTCGTCATCTGGGGCCAGGTCAAGGCAGATCGCGATGGCGAAATCTTGCTCGAGGTATCCGATGCGGTGCGGGAAACCCTGCTGGCCGACATGGATACGCAGGAAATTCTGGAGGCGGTAGAGAACCTCGATACCGACGAGATCGCCGATCTCGCGCAAGATCTGCCCCAGGATGTCGTCGAGGACATCATCGAGGCGCAGGATGAGGCGGAGCAAGCGCAGCTCCGCTCTGCCCTGTCTTCGGAGGAAGGTACCGTCGGCGCACTGATGGACTTCGAGCTGGTGACGATCCGGGAGGATGTGACCTGCGAGGTGGCGCTACGCTACCTGAGACAGTTCGACGAGCTGCCGAACCATACTGACTCGCTGTTCGTGGTTGATCGGGACGACCACCTGAAGGGCACTCTGCCTCTGAAGCGCCTGCTGGTCAGCGATGTTGAAATCGAAGTCAGTGCGCTCTACGAGCGCGATGTGGCGTCCTTCACGCCCGAGGACGATGCCGACCTGGCTGCGCAAGCCTTCGAACGCTATGACCTGATTTGCGCGCCTGTCGCGGACCGTGGCGGAAAGCTCATCGGCCGCATCACCATCGACGCAGTGCTGGATTACGTGCGAGACAAGCAGGAGGCAGTGGATTTGGCCAAAGTTGGCCTTCGGGAGGAGGAAGATGCCTTCTCCGGTGCGTGGGCGTCTGCCAAGAACCGCGCGCCATGGCTCGCGCTGAATCTCTGTACGGCCTTTTTTGCCTCACGCGTGGTCGGTGCCTTCGAAGGCTCCATTGAAAAGCTTGCCGCCCTGGCTGCGCTGATGCCCATCGTGGCAGGTATCGGCGGCAACTCCGGCAACCAGGTGAGTACGCTCATCGTGCGCTCACTTGCCCTGGGCCAGGCCAGCGCCAATGCCGCTCGCCGCATGCTCATGAAGGAGCTGGGCATCGCCGCCATCAATGGCGTCATCTGGGGCAGTGTGCTCGGTGTCGTTGCGTTCCTGCTCTATGGGAACCTGGCCCTGGGCGGCGTCATGGCGCTGGCAATGCTGCTCAATCTTGTCGTCGCGGCACTGGCCGGGCTCATGATCCCGATCACGATGGACCGGTTTGGCCGGGACCCGGCGCTGGGTTCGAGCGTGTTTCTCACGTTCATCACCGACAGCATGGGCTTCTTCATTTTTCTTGGTCTTGCCACGGTCTTCCTGCTCTGACCTGACTAGCCCATTCGAGCACCCATGGACTTTCTGTCGATCTTCTTCGCGCCGATGGCGCTTGTTGCCGCGCTACCTGCCGCGCCATTCCTGATCGCGGCGGCACTGGCCGCCGGCCAGATCGTATTGCTGGTGAAGCACCGGCAGCGGTATCGGCTGATCCTCTGGCGGCGGCCGCTGCTCTTCGCGGCAGCGATCTGGATGGTGTATGGCCTCTATGAGATGCAGGTCCAGGCCACAACGCCCCATGCGAATATTCGCATTGACCTGCTGGTGCTGAGCCCCATCCTCTATGTGTTCACGCTGGTCGCGTGCTGGTGGATCTGGCGCGAATGGCGTGCGCCGACCGCAGAGCCGATAGTCGATTCGACGCCGCCTGAGGATTGATTGTCCCGGCGAGCCGTCCCGACCGCATGGCGCGCCATTCAATCCGTACCAACTCTTGAGGCCCAAAGAAAATCGCCCTGCCAGGTGACCCGGCAGGGCGAGGATGTTGCGTGCTTCCATGCTGCGAAATCAGACCATCGGCTTGATCAGCGGCGTGATCACGGGAGTGATCGTCGGCGCGACTGGCTTGGCGGCAGGTTTCTTGGGAGCGGCAGCTTTCTTCTTAGCGACTACTTTTTTTTTGGCAGGTTTTTTAGCCGCAGCTTTTTTCGCTGCGGGCTTTTTCGCTGCCGGCTTCTTTGCTGCAGCCTTCTTCGCTGCGGGCTTCTTGACAGCCTTTTTCACTGCCTTCTTGGCAGCAGGCTTCTTGACAGCCTTTTTCACTGCCTTTTTGGCAGCAGGCTTCTTCGCCGCGGCTTTCTTCGGTGCGGCTTTCTTAGCTGCCGGCTTCTTCGCTACCTTCTTCTTGGCGGCGGGCTTCTTGGCCGGAGCTTTCTTGGCAGCGGGTTTCTTTGCTGCCGGCTTTTTCGCGGCGGGTTTCTTGGCCGCGGGTTTCTTGGCTGTTGCCATGATCAACTCCTTTCGATGGTTGGACCGAGTTTCTTGATGCTCATGCTTGCCCAATGGAGGCTTTGCACTACCAAGAGCAGTTCTTGATCGAACCCGAAACCTTTCGGCTTCTTCGAGACCATTTGATGCAATCGCACGGCCACTTGCTTGGTGAGCCGATTCTAATCGCAAAGAATTGGCTAGCGGTGGTTTGGGCTGATGTCAAGCGTGTGTATTTGGCACGCATGTCGCCAAATTGGTGTCGAAGCGACACCAATAGTGATTCGACTGATTGTTTTGCACGGCCGTGTGGCGTGACCCGTCCTGCGGTGCCGTCTTTCAGGTGTGCGCGGGGATGATCTCGTCGCGGAAAAGATCCGCGATCACTTCGCGCTTCTTGATGACGAGCGCGTCGTCGCCGTCGATCAGCACTTCAGCGGCGCGGGGGCGCGTGTTGTAGTTCGAGGACATCGTCATGCCATAGGCACCGGCAGACAAAATCGCCACGAGGTCGCCCTCGCTGACGCCCAGGGGCCGACCCTCGCCCAGCTTGTCGGTGCTCTCGCAGACCGGGCCGACCACATCCCAGTCGCGCACCGGCACCGTCTCTGGCGAGGCGGCGATGATCTCGTGCCAGGCGCCGTAAATGGCGGGGCGCGCCAGATCATTCATCGCGGCATCGATCACGCAGAAGTTTTTCTCGCCTGCGGTTTTCAGTACCTCGACCTTGGCGAGCAACACGCCGGCATTGCCGACCAGGCTGCGGCCCGGCTCGAGAAGCAGCTCCAGTTGGCGATCACCCAGCATCTCCCGCAGGCGCTTCACGTAGGCGGTGATGTCGGCGGTCTTCTCGTCCCGGTACTGGATGCCGAGGCCGCCGCCGTTGGAGATGTGGTGCAGTGGAACACCATCCGCCATCAGCCGGTCGGCGAGGTCCAGCAGTCGCTGCATCGAGGCGTACAGCGGTTCGGGATCCAGCACCTGTGAGCCGATATGGGCGTCGATGCCGGTGATGCGAATATTCGCCAGGTTGCGGGCTCTGGCATACACATCCGGCGCCAGGTCGTAGCCGATGCCGAACTTGTTTTCCTTCTTGCCGGTGGAGATGTGGGCGTGTGTTTTCGCGTCCACATCCGGATTCACGCGGATGGAGATCGGGGCGATTTTGCCCATCTCGCCCGCCACGCGGTTAAGCCGATCCAGCTCTGATGGCGATTCGATGTTGAAGCACTTGATGCCTGCATAGAGGGCTGCGCGCATCTCGGCCTCGGACTTGCCGACGCCCGAGAAGACCACGCGATCCGCCCGTCCGCCCGCAGCCAGCACGCGCGCCAGCTCCCCGCCGGAGACGATGTCGAATCCAGCACCGAGCTTGGCGAACAGGTTGAGGATCGCAAGATTGGAGTTCGCCTTTACTGCATAACAGATGAGATGCGGCGCGCCTTCGAGGGCATCGGCATACTGGTGCCAGGCATGGTCCAGCGCGGCCTTGGAGTAGACGAAGCAGGGCGTGCCGACCTCGTCGGCAACACGCTTCGCCGACCACCTGTCGATAAAGAGGTGACCATCTTTCTTGACGATGAAGGGTGCGCCGGGTGTCATTTGCGTTCCGGGGCGGCTGGCGGTGTCGCGGCGGGCGGCGTGGAGGTGGGGGTGCCGGTAGGCGCAGGGCGTGCGGCCGGATCGGGCAGGCGCAACGGCCCCTTCTGTCCGCAGGCGGATAGACAAAGCAATGCCATCAAGGCAAGCACTACAATCGGGAAGAGACGTCGCATGACCAGGATGAAACCGGGAGAAAAGCGGCGGAAATGGCGGGTAACCAGCGCATGAAACAAGCGTCGAAAGGATGGTAGCACAGCATGTCGGAGACACAATTCAACGAAACGGTGGACACGGTGTTGCTGGCCATCGAGCAGCAGGTGGAGGCGGCTGGCAGCGATATCGACTGCGAGACGGCCGCCGGCATCCTGACCCTGGAGTTCGATGACGACAGCAAGATCATCATCAATCGCCAGACGCCGAATCGCGAAATCTGGGTGGCGGCGCGGAGTGGCGGCTTCCACTTCCGTCAGGTCGGGGGCGTATGGGTGGATACGCGCAGCGGCGCTGCGCTGCACGAGCGTCTGCGACTTGCTGTGCGCGAGCAGGGCGGCGATGACATCGAGTTCATCCTGCCCGGTGCAAAGTGATGCTGCTGTCGGTCGTGCGGCGCAACATTGGCACCACAAAAATTCCGCTTGAAAATGCCCCGGACCCGGATTAGTATCGAGTCACGACCAATTTCAAGTGTGAACATTTTGACCCTGTTTTGTAGCGACTCGATACGAAAAGGCCCGAAAACTTGTGTTAAGGGCACTTTAAGGCCGGTCAAGGGCATGCCTGATCTGCGCATCGGCCGCACTTCCGTGAAGGCTTCCGGCATCCATTCCGGCGGTGAAGCAGCCGACCGGATCAACCGGGTTCATTGATGGACAAGAGCCCGCTCGTTCTGCTGGAGATGGTCGAGCGGCTCGGCAACCTCATGCGCGCCGAGCTCCGGCGCATCGGCGCGGAGGAGCAGTTGCAGCCGGTCCACCTGCATGCGCTGCTCTACCTCGCCAAGTCCAACCGATACTCCAACACCCCGCAGGCGCTGGCCGAGTATCTCGGCATCACCAAGGGCACGGCGTCGCAAAGTCTATTGCTGCTGGACCGCCGTGGCCTGATCGAACGCTATGAGGATGAGCTGGACCGGCGGGTGGTGCGGCTCCGGTTGTCCACCGCCGGCGAGCAGTTTCTCTACCAGGCCCAGCCCTCCCATATCTGGCAACAGGCCACGCGCAACATCAGCCCCAACCGAATCCGCAACGCCTCGTCCGCCTTGCGCGAGGCACTCATCACGCTGCAGGAAGATGCAGAAGGCACCCAGTTCGGGTCCTGCGCGGGCTGTCAGTATTTCCAGAAGCTGAGTCCGCGGGCGTTTCGCTGCGGGCTGATGGGCGATCGCCTGACCGGACCGGAGACGCGGCGGATTTGCTGGTTGTTCACGCCGAAGGGGTCGGGGGAGGAGGAAGAGGTTGAGGATGAGGAGTAGCGGGGGCGGAGTTCAAACGCAAACACAGATGAACACGGATGAACACAGATGAGCCGGAATCAATCCGCCTGGGCGTCTGCCTGATATCGCCACCAAAGCAGGACTCTGAGTGTGACGGGATTGATGAGCAGGGCGACGCTGGCATGACTCGGAAAGGCCCACACAACTAGCAAAGTTGCATATGCAGCCCCGATCAGCACGGCAGACATGGGCTTGACCAAGCGCTGCTTGCGCCACTTTCTCATCAGCCACTCCGATGGCAGCACAACCAGACACACCACCCCGAAAATCAGCGGCGAGAAAAGGTAGGCAACCTGCGGTGCCATGTTGGGCTGATATCCCATCCATTCGTAGTACTGAACGCGCAGCAATAGCATTATTCCGGTACCCAAGGCGGCACCCATCAGGAGCCACGGTGCGCTGGCAAAAGTCCGCTCTTCAGGTCCCGCAAGCAGATCGTCGGGGCTATCTGTGTTCATCCGTGTTCATTTGTGTTTGCGGTTTGGGTGGCTTGAGTCTCAGCCCGCCAACCTGATCCGCGCCCGCTCCACCGCCGCCTTTACCTGCACCGGTGCCGTCCCGCCAATGTGATCCCGGCTCGCCACCGACCCTTCCGGCTTCAGCACCTCGAACACATCGTCCGCAACCAGCGGCGAGAATGCCTGCAACTCGGCCAGCGGCAGGCCGGATAGGTCAACGCCCTGCGTCTCCGCCGCCTTCACCGCCCGCGCCACGGCCTCATGGGCATCGCGAAACGGCAGGCCCTTTTTGACCAGATAGTCCGCCAGGTCCGTCGCGGTCGCGAATCCTTTCTGCACTGCAGCCGCCATCGCAGCAGGCTTCACCTGAATGCCCGGCACCATGTCGGCCAGGATGATGAGCGTGTCGGAGAGCGTATCCACCGCGTCGAACAGGGGCTCCTTGTCTTCCTGATTGTCCTTGTTGTACGTGAGCGGCTGGCCCTTCATCAGCACCAGCAGGTTCATGAGGTGGCCATCGACCCGGCCGGTCTTGCCACGGATCAGCTCGGCCACGTCCGGGTTCTTCTTCTGCGGCATGATCGATGAGCCGGTGCAGAACCGGTCGGCCAGGGTGATGAAGCCAAAGCTCGGGCTCATCCACAGCACCAGTTCTTCTGCGAAGCGGGACAGGTGGGTCATGGTCAGCGCTGCAGCGGCCAGAAACTCGATGGCGAAGTCACGATCCGACACGGCATCGAGCGAATTTCCACAGACGCCATCGAAACCGAGTTCCCTGGCGACAAACTCGCGGTCGATCGGGTAGCTGGTGCCAGCCAATGCCGCAGCACCCAGCGGCAGGCGGTTCACGCGCTTCCGACAATCGACCAGCCGCGCCTCGTCGCGGGATAGCATCTCCACATAGGCCATGAGGTGATGCCCAAACGTCACCGGCTGGGCCACCTGAAGATGGGTGAAGCCCGGCATGATGGTCCCCGCATGCATCTCGGCCAGGTCGATGAAGGAGTGCTGGGCGTCCTGCAGGTGGCCGATGAGCTGGTCAATCTCGCCTCTGAGCCACAGCCGCACATCGGTCGCCACCTGGTCGTTGCGTGACCGGCCGGTGTGCAGGCGCTTGCCGGCGTCGCCGATCAGGGCGGTGAGCCGCGACTCTATATTCATATGCACGTCTTCGAGATCGATCGACCATTCGAAATCGCCCTTGCGAATATTCGCAAGGATCTCGGCCATGCCGCGCTCAATGGCGGCCAGGTCGGCGTCGGCCAGCACGCCCACCTTGTTCAGCATTTTCGCGTGGGCCAATGAACCCTGGATATCCACCTCGGCCAGGCGCTTGTCGAAATTGACCGATGCGGTATAGCGTTTCACCAAGTCAGAAACGGGTTCTGCAAACCGGCCGGACCAGGTCTTCTTGTCGTTTTGTTGCATGGGGCTTTGCCAATCGCACACAATGAGAGTGTGTCGAGTATAAAACATCCCCCCAGAGCCAATTCCGCGACCGCGTTCGCCGCGTACGGCATCCGCATTCCGCAGCTCCCCGATTTCTGCAACATGGGGACGATCATGCGGCTGATCCTGCTGGTGAATGCGCTCTGCGTGGCTGCCGCCGTCGCACGGGCGCCGACGCTGGCCGGATTCACCAGCCAGTTTCTGGTCCTCTCGGTCGTGGTGCAGCCATCGCTCATTCTGTCCTTGCCGCTCCTGTGCGGCGTGCGCCAGCTTCTGGGTGAGCAGAGCCCGGCCCGGGCGCTGGCCGTCTTCGCCGCCGTGGCGGCCGTGGTCGGCATCGCCGGGTGGAATCTCATGACGCGCATGCTGGCCCCGGACACACAATTGACCACCGCCCAGTTCGTGCTGCTGTACCTGTTCACGCTGCTGGCCATCCTGCTGTACTTCGATCTCCGCGCCCGGGCACTCTCGCCATCGGTTACCGAGGCGCGGCTGAATGCACTGCAGGCGCGCATCCGCCCGCATTTCCTCTTCAACAGCATGAATGCGGCGCTGTCGCTGGTCCGCTCCGAGCCACGCCGGGCCGAGACGGTCATCGAAAACCTGGCCGAGCTCTTTCGTGCGCTCATGAACGACAACCGCCAGCTGGTCCGGCTGGATGAAGAGGTGAATCTGTGCCTCAACTATCTGGAGATCGAACAGATCCGCCTGGGTGACCGGCTCAAGGTGAAATGGAACATCGAGGCCATGCCTGCCGAGACCCGGGTGCCGTCGCTGTTATTGCAGCCGCTGGTCGAGAACGCCGTCTACCATGGCATCGAGCCCGCAGACGAGCCCGGCGAAATCACCATCGGCATCGAGGATCTGGGCAAGCAGGTACGCATCACGCTCACCAATCCGGTCGGCCCCGGTCCCGGCGGCAGTCAAAGCACGCCGGGCAATCGCATGGCGCTGGCGAATATTCGCGAGCGGCTGCAGTTGCATTTCGACGCAGAAGCCTCGCTGGACCTGAAGAGCAGCGAGGGCATCTACACTGTGATCATCACCCTACCCAAGACGGACTGACGCCATGACACCACTCCGCGTACTCGCTGTCGACGATGAAGGCCCCGCCCGCCAGCGCTTGAAGGACTTGCTTTCCGACTGCCGTGAGGCCGCACCCCATGCGCTCATCGGCGAGGCGGCCAACGGGCGCGAGGCGCTGGAAGTCATCAACCAGGGCATCGTCGATCTGGTGCTGATGGATATCCGCATGCCGGTCATGGACGGCATCGAAGCAGCGGGACATCTGTTACGCATGGAGAAGCCGCCGCGTCTCGTGTTCACGACAGCCTTCGACGCCTACGCGATCAAGGCCTTCGAGCTGAATGCCATCGACTATCTGCTGAAGCCGATCAAACGCGACCGGCTGCTCGCTGCGCTGCTGAAGGCCGGTCCCCAACCCACCGCCGCCGCCCTGGGCGGGCTGCAGCAAGGGCCGCGCAAGCACCTTTCCATTCATGAGCGCGGCCGGGTCGTGCTGATCCCGATGGCCGATGTCGTGTTCCTGCGGGCAGAACTTAAATACGTGACCGTCCGCACCGCCGAGCGCGAATTCCTGCTCGATGAGTCCCTGACCAAGCTGGAAGAAGAGTTTCAGGCCGATTTTGTCCGCGTCCATCGCAACGCCCTCGTGGCGCGCCGGGCCATCGTCGGATTCGAGAAACAGACCGAAGATGGCGGCGAGACCCACTGGGTCGTGATGCTGCGTGGCATTGACGAGCGGCTGGCGGTCAGCCGCCGTCAGCAGCACATCGTGCGCGAGATGTGACGTCTATCGGGATGTCGCGTTGCCTGCAGTCCGGCTCGGGTGCCGCTTGACGTAGAATCCGCCCTTTCGTTTTTCCTTCGCCGGCGCTTTCCCGCGCCGCTGCCCGCTTATTCCCACCCGTTGTCCCTATTCCCGCTCACTCATGACCGCTCCCGCACTGCCCAGTATTGAACGTCGCCTCGCCACCGAGCTCGTCGCCCGCCCCGAACAAGTCGCCGCCGCCGTCCAGCTCCTGGATGAAGGTGCCACCGTTCCCTTCATCGCCCGCTATCGCAAGGAAGTCACCGGCGGCCTGGACGACATCCAGCTGCGTTTGCTGGAAGAGCGTTTGCGCTACCTGCGCGAGCTGGAAGACCGTCGCGAAGCCATCTTGGAAAGCATCAACGAGCAGGGCAAGATGACGCCGGAGCTGGATGCGAATATTCGCAAGGCGGAAGACAAGACCACGCTGGAAGATCTGTACCTGCCCTACAAGCAGAAGCGCCGCACCAAAGCCCAGATCGCGCGTGAAGCCGGACTGGAGCCGTTGGCCGATGCGTTGATCGGCAACCCAATGCTGGTGCCGGAAGCCGAAGCCGAGAAATACCTGCGCGCTGAAGCGGCCGAGAAGGAAATGATCGTCGCCGATGTCAAGGCAGCGCTGGAAGGCGCCAAGCAGATCCTCATGGAGCGCTTCGCCGAGCAGGCACCGCTCATCGGCCGCATCCGCGACTACCTGATCGAGCATGCGGTCATCGACACGAAGGTGGTCGAGGGCAAGGAAGAGGCGGGTGCGAAGTTCTCCGATTACTTCAACTACAGCGAAACTTGGAAGACCATCCCCTCGCACCGCGCGCTGGCCGTGTTTCGCGGTCGCAACGAGGAAATGCTGTCAGTCACGCTGCGTCTCGACAGCGAGCCGGAGAAGCCGCCCTTCAGCGCGCCATTCAATCCCGTCGAGACCATGATCGCCGCAGTTGCGGGTGTCGAGAGCAAGGGTCGTCCTGCTGACAAGTGGTTGAACGAAGTCGTGCGCTGGACCTGGCGCGTCAAGATCTCGCTGCACCTGGAAACGGAATTGATGACCGCGTTGCGTGAGCGCTCCGAGATGGAAGCCATCAAGGTCTTCGCGCGCAACCTCAAGGATTTGTTGCTCGCCGCACCCGCCGGCCCGCGCGCCACGCTGGGGCTCGACCCGGGCCTGCGCACCGGCGTGAAAGTGGCCGTGGTGGATAACACCGGCAAGGTCGTCGACACCACTGCCATTTATCCTCACGAGCCGCGCCGTGACTGGGAAGGTTCGCTCAACACGCTGCTGCATCTGGTCAAGAAGCACAACGTCGATCTCATCAGCATCGGCAACGGCACCGCTTCGCGCGAAACCGACAAGCTGGCCGCCGACCTCATCAAGCGGGTTTGCGTAAACCCGACGGATCGCAAGGTCACCAAGATTGTCGTGTCCGAGGCCGGCGCGTCCGTGTACTCGGCATCCGAATTCGCCTCGAAGGAACTGCCCGATCTCGACGTCAGCCTTCGTGGCGCTGTCTCCATCGCCCGCCGCCTGCAGGACCCGCTGGCCGAGCTGGTGAAGATTGATCCCAAGTCCATCGGTGTCGGCCAGTACCAGCACGATGTGAACCAGACGCAGCTCGCCCGCTCGCTGGAAGCCGTGGTCGAAGACTGCGTGAATGCCGTCGGCGTGGATGTGAACACTGCCAGCGCCGCGCTGCTGGCCCGCGTGTCCGGCCTCACCTCATCGGTGGCGCAGAACATCGTGGCGCATCGCGATGCCAACGGCGCGTTCAAGAGTCGTGATGCATTGAAGAAGGTGCCGCGTCTCGGCGACAAGGCGTTCGAGCAAGCTGCCGGATTCCTGCGCATCGCGGGTGGCGACAATCCGCTGGATGCCTCCGCCGTACACCCGGAAGCCTATCCGCTCGTGGAGAAGATCCTCGCAGACATCAAGCAAGATATAACGAATATTCGCAGCATCATGGGCGACGCCAAGCTGCTCAAGTCGCTGCACCCGGAGAAATACGCCGATGAGCGTTTCGGCGTGCCGACCGTGACCGACATCCTGCGCGAACTGGAAAAGCCCGGCCGCGATCCGCGTCCCGAGTTCAAGACCGCGTCATTCCAGGACGGCGTAGAAGACCTGCGCGATCTCACGCCCGGCATGATTCTCGAAGGGGTCGTCACCAACGTGGCCGCGTTCGGCGCGTTCGTGGATATCGGCGTGCATCAGGATGGGCTGGTGCACATTTCCGCCCTCAGCGAGAAGTTCGTGAAGGACGCGCATGAGGTCGTGAAGGCTGGCCAGGTGGTGCGCGTCAAGGTGTTGGAGGTGGACGAGAAGCGCAAGCGCGTGGCATTGACCATGCGGCTAAACGATTCACCGCGTGACACGTCGGGTGCGAATATTGTTCGGAATTCGCGTGAGGCGAATTCCGAATCCCTGCGGGACCGCCTGCGGCGTCCAGCCGAAGGCCCCCAGCCTTCGTCTAGTCGCAAGGACAACGATGGCCCGCGCGGGCAACGTGATCAGCGTCCGAGTGGCGGACAGCGGGTGCAGAGCGGACAGCAGAATCGTTCGCAGGGGCCAGCACCGGGTGGGGCGATGGCGGAGGCGTTTGCGCGGTTGAAGACACGGTAGCACCCCTGTCAGTCATTGCTGATCTCGGCGCTGCTCGCTTTGCCGGAATCATCGAATCCAATGACGAGCCATTCACTGTCGATACTCATGAACCCTCGTTCAGGCCCGAGCCAATAGGTAAGGGCACCCGGATAGCGATCGTTTTCCGGAGACGATCCAAGTAGTTCCTGCAGCTCTTGGCGTGTCATGCCTATCAATTTCTTGCTGCCGACCAATCCATCCGCCATGCGGAGCCTTGGGGTCGGGCCTTGGGATTGGCTCCAATCGGATGCGCTTTTCCAGACAATTGGATCAAAAGGGAGCGGCGAGGTATCGCGATGCCAAACGAATGCCATACCTGCGACGGCAAGAGCCGCGCAGACCATGGCTACTCGGATCAAGAGACTCCACCTTTGGTTTGCTGACGGCGCAACTGAATTCATTTGGCGGATGCGATATGCCAAGACGCCCCTTCGCCCTCCAGCAACACCGTCTCACTGTCATCCTTCAACCCCACCCCAGTCAGCTGCCGCCGCAGCGCTTCGCGCAGCAGCCACGCGATGCGCCGCGCGGCAGCGTCGTAGCCCAGACCCTCGGGCCGGATGTTGCTCACGCAATTGCGTTCGGCATCGGTGCAGCCGACTTTCGGGGCGTAGGTGAGATAGGCGCCGAGGCTGTCCGGTGAGCTGAGGCCGGGTCGTTCGCCGAGCAGGATCAGCACTGCGCGGGCATGCAGCAACGCGCCGACTTCGTCCGCCAGGGCAACGCGTGTCTGGGTGGCGATGACGACAGGTGCCCAAGTGAGCGTGCCGGCCAATGCGGACCGCAGGGCGAGCAGCAGCGGCAGGGCATGTTGCTGCGCTGCGGTGGCGGAGAGTCCGTCACCGATGACGATCGCGAGGTCGGGCTCAATGCCACCGAAACTCTGCAGTTGATTGACACTGGCCTCATCCAGTCGCCGCCCCCAATCCGGCCGCCGCAGATAAGCCTCGCGGGTGGGTGCCCGGCTTTGCACGACGAGTGGCGCAAAGCCGTGTGCGCGCAAGGTCTCGGACAGCGCCGCCACATCGAGTGCCACATGCACCGCATCGCGCGCCATCGCGTGTGCCGCGGCGAAGCGCAGCACTTCCGCTGTTGGCAGGCTGCCACCTGCGCGGCCCAGCGCGATGCGCGCCGGTGTGTGTTGGCGGAGCTCTGCCCAAGGGTCCGGCTGTGCCGGTGCGGCGGGCAGGTTGGTTTCGCTCATCGCGTGGGCCCAGTCAGCAGGGCAGCCATGGACTCGGCCAGCGCCGGGCGGTTGGTCACGGGGCGCAGTGCGCCTGCGGCATCCGTGATCTGCATCGCTTGCAGCCATGCTTCGAATTCCGGCGCGCGTTTCAGCTTCAACAGTTCACGCACGAACAGCGCGTCGTGGAACGACGTGCTCTGGTAGTTCAGCATCACGTCGTCCGCGCCCGGCACGCCCATCATGAAATTGAGCCCGGCGGCCGCCAGCAGGACGAGCAGGTTATCCATGTCGTTCTGATCGGCCTCGGCGTGGTTGGTGTAGCAGATGTCGCAGCCCATCGGCAGGCCCAAGAGCTTGCCGCAGAAGTGATCCTCCAGCCCGGCGCGCACGATCTGCTTGCCGTCGTAGAGATACTCCGGGCCGATGAAGCCGACGACCGTGTTCACCAAGAGCGGCTGGTAGCGGCGCGCGACGGCATAGACCCGCGCCTCGATGGTCTGCTGATCGACGCCATGATGCGCGTTGGCCGAGAGCGCGCTGCCCTGGCCGGTCTCGAAGTACATGACGTTGTTGCCGAGCGTGCCGCGCCGAAGCGACCGCGCGGCGGCATGCGCCTCGTCCAGCAGCGCCAGGCTCACGCCGAAGCTGCGGTTGGCCGCCTCCGTGCCCGCGATGCTCTGGAACACGAGATCGACCGGCGCACCGGCGGCAATGGCCTGCAGGGTGTTGGTCACGTGGGTGAGCACGCAGGTCTGCGTGGGAATGGCGTGGCGCTCGACCATGTCGCCCAACAGATGCAGCAACGTCACCAGCGCGGGCACGCTGTCGGCGGCGGGGTTGATGCCGATCACCGCATCCCCCGCGCCGTACATCAGCCCGTCGAAAATGCTGGCGACGATCCCAGCTGGGCTGTCGGACGGATGGTTGGGTTGCAGGCGCACGGCGAGGTGTCCCGGCAAACCCAGTGTGTTGCGAAAGCGCGTGACCACGTGGCAGCGGCTCGCCACGAGAATCAAGTCCTGGTTGCGCATGAGTTTGCAGACCGCAGCCACCATTTCCGGCGTGAGGCCAGGGGCGAGACGCTGCAGGACATCGGGCGTGGCCTGCGCCGAAAGCAGCCAATCGCGGAAGCCGCCGACGGTGAGATGGGAAACGGATGCGAAGGCCGTCGCATCGTGCGAGTCAATGATGAGGCGCGTCACCTCATCGGTTTCGTAGGGGATGATTGCTTCGTTGAGGAAGGTCTTGAGTGGAAGATCGGCCAGCGCGTGACAGGCGGCGACGCGTTCCTGTGAGTTCTCCGCCGCGACGCCCGCCAGCTGATCGCCGGAGCGGACCGGTGTCGCCTTGGCGAGCAGCGAGCGCAAGTCGCTGAACTCGTAGGTGACGCTGCCTAGGGAGTGTTGATACGTCATGGCGAATATTCGCAAGTGGCGGCAGGGGATGCTGCGATGCTATCGCAGTGTGGCGACGCCGAAAAGACAAATGCCCCTGACCTTCCGGTTCAGGGGCTTTCTCTTTGAATTTCCATCTCGCCGGCGCCCGCCTGAGCGTCGTTATGTTCGATTCAATCTCTGTCTGCCCATGCCCTCGCCGCGACACCGAGCAGGCACACCAGTTGGCGTGCTTGCAGGAAGTACATCACGGAGAACAGTACTATCAGGGAGAAAATGACTGGGAGGCTCGGGCCTGCCCAGATGTTCCATAGAGTAGCAGCAAGTAGCAACACGATAACCTGAGGGCGAGGATGCCCTTCCAGATAGACAGTCTTGCTGGCGGGGTCAAAGGTGATTCCCGCATTCATCATTCGAAGGTATGACGGGTAGCCAACTTTATCTATGACCGCGAGTTGAAAGTCGCCTGCCTCCTTCAGAGCGACATCCCCTGCCATCGAGGCGGGCAGGTGTTCTTCAATCAGCGAAATGGACGGTGGTCCGGCACGTGTCGTTGTTACTTTCTGCTTGCAGCGAAACACCGCGATACCACGGTTACACGCCCATTTTGGGCTCGACATCAGAATTGCTGATTCCACGCCCCATGCGAACAGGAAAAGCGCGATCGCTATCAGCTCATATTGGGTGAGGGAAGAAAACATTCCTACATTTCCATTGTTGGCTTCCCGGAAGTGTAAGCAAAAAAGCCCCTGACCTTTCAGTTCAGGGGCTTTGTCCATAAACGGTCTCCCCGGCGCAGTCCGGGGCCCACTGTCATTCGGTGACGCTACAACGAAAGCCACTGGGCCCCGTTTTTCAACGGGGCGACAACCTTCTTTTCTCAGGCAATCGCCCGATACGCCGGCAACGTCAGAAACTCTTCGTACTGATCATCCAGAATCAGCTTCTCCAGCAACGCCGCCGCCTCGACATACCGGCCCGCCGCATACGCCGCATCGCCCACGATCCCCGGCGTTTTCTTCAGCTCATCCGCCACCAGCGCGGTCACCATCTCCTTCGTCACCTTGCGACCGTCATCCAGCACGCCCTTGGGCGAGCGGATCCATTGCCACACTTGCGAGCGGGAAATCTCGGCCGTGGCGGCGTCTTCCATCAGGTTGAAGATGGGCACGCAGCCATTGCCCGCGAGCCAGCTGCCGATGTACTGGATGCCCACCTGCAGGTTGTTACGCAACCCCGGTTCCGAGATCGGGCCTTCCGGCTTGAAGTCGAGCAGGTCGGCGGCGGTGTAGTGCACATCCTCGCGCTTGCGGCCGATCTGGTTGGGCTCGGGCATGTGCTCGTCGAACACGGCTTTGGCAATCGGCACCAGGCCCGGATGCGCGACCCAGGTGCCGTCGCAGCCATCGGTGGCTTCACGCAGCTTGTCGGCGCGCACCTTGGCCATGGCCGCGTCGTTGGCCTCGGGGTCGTTCTTGATGGGGATCTGTGCCGCCATGCCGCCCATGGCGCTGGCGTTGCGGCGATGGCAGGTCTTCACCAGCGTGAGGGCGTAGGCGCGCAGGAAGGGCGAGGTCATGGTGACGACGGCGCGGTCAGCAAGACAGAAGTCCTGGTTCATGCGCAGCTTCTTGATGGCCGAGAAGATGTAGTCCCAGCGGCCGATGTTGAGGCCCACGCAATGGTCCTTCAGCTCCCACAGGATCTCGTCCATCTCGAACGCAGCCAGGATCACTTCAATCAGGACGGTGGCCTTGATGCTGCCGTGCGGGACACCCAGCTCCTTCTGCGCTGCGGTGAAGATGTCGTTCCACAGCCGCGCCTCCAGATGGCTTTCCATCTTGGGCAGATAGAAGTACGGGCCGGAGCCGCGTGCCAGCAGCGCTTTCGCGTTGTGAAAGAAGTAAAGCGCGAAATCGAAAATGCCGCCGGAGACGGGCTTGCCATCGATCAGTACGTGCTTCTCGTCCAGATGCCAGCCGCGCGGACGCACGATGAGGACGGCTGTCTTCTCGGCTAGCTGGTACGTTTTCTCGCCTTGCTGAAGCGTGATGGTGCGGTGCACTGCGTCCATCAGGTTGATCTGGCCTTCAATGTTGTTGGACCAGGTCGGCGTGTTGGAGTCTTCCAGGTCCGCCATGTAGGTCGAGGCACCAGAGTTGAGCGCATTGATCACCATCTTGCGGTCCACCGGTCCGGTGATTTCCACGCGGCGGTCCTGCAGATCAGCCGGGATTTCGCCGACAGTCCATTCACTCGCGCGAATATTCGCAGTCTCGGGGAGGAAATCGGGCAGCGCACCGGCGTCAAACGCAATCTGGCGTTCAGCGCGCTGGGCCAGCAGGCGCTGACGCGTCGGCTCGAACTGGCGGCAAAGCGTCGCAGCGAATTCCAGCGCGGCCGGGGTGAGCACCTGTGCGTAGGCAGTCGGCAGCGGTGCGTTGATTTCCATGCCGGCAGGCAGCAATTTGACGGTATCCATATGACACAACTCCAGATCGAATAAGCGTATTGATTACATAGCCAGTGTAGGGGACATTGCTGCACTGCAATATAGTGATCCCAATGAGGCGGCTTATACTTTGGGTATTAAATAGAGCACAGAGGAGCCTGCATGCGTGCAAACGAAATGAATGGCTGTCGTCCCCCCCCGTTGCAAACGGGGGGCAGGGGAGATTTGAAATCCTCCGCGCGAAGAAAATCCCCCTCAATCCCCCTTTTTCAAACGGGGAAGCCCAACATTTGCGCGGGCTGCTGACATGGACAAGTTCAAGGAACTGACTACGTTTGTCGATGTGGCGGGTCGCGGCAGCTTCTCGTCAACCGCGCGCTCGGAAGGCGTCACGCCCGCCATGGTGGGACGACGCATCGACCAGCTGGAGGAGCGGCTGGGCGTGAAGCTCTTCAAACGCTCGACGCGCAAGGTCACGTTGACGCCGGAGGGCACGGCGTTCCTCGATGATTGCCAGCGCATCCTCAATGAGCTGAGAGCGGCGGAAGAGCAGCTCACTGTCGGCACCAAGGGCGCGACGGGACGGCTCATCGTCAGCGCACCGACCGCATTCGGGCGCCGCCACATCGCGCCGCATCTGCCTGATTTCATCGCGCAGAATCCGGACCTCACGGTCTCGCTGCACCTGTCCGAGCGCCTGGTTGATCTCAAGAACGAACGCATCGACCTCGCCATCCGCATCGCGGACCTCAAGAGCGTTGATCTGCATGCAGCCAAGCTGGCGCGCAATCATCGCGTGGTGTGCGGCGCGCCCGCATACATCAAGCGCGCGGGCCAGCCCAAGGCACTCAGCGACCTGTCGCGCCACAATTGTCTCGTCACCGCGACGGAAGAGGGACTGTCCGACCACTGGACCTTTGCCGAGCAAGACAAAGCACTCAGCATCAAAGTCGGCGGCAACCTGCACTGCAACGATGGCGAGGTCCTGACCCGCTGGGCAATCGCCGGACACGGTCTCGCATGGCGCAGCGCGTGGGAAGTGAGCGAGGAGATCAAGAAGGGCCGGCTGGTGTCGGTGCTGGATGAGTATTCCTCGCCCGGAAACAACATCTATGCGGTGTATGCAGAGCGGCGGTTTTTGCCCGCGAAGGTCAGGTTGTTTATTGATTTCCTGAAGCGGACCTTCGGGGATCCGCCGTATTGGGAATAGTTTCTGTCATTCCGGCGAAGGCCGGAATCCAGTGGCGTTGCTTTTCTCTTGTTCGATTTTCGTCTCTCCGTCTTACAAGCCCGGGGGTTGCCCGGCGGCAACTCACTTTCTTTGCTTCGCCAAAGAAAGTAAGCAAAGAAAGGCGACCCCGGGTCGAGCGCGGGTGCGCGCCAAGGCGCGCGCCGTGCCCTGCGTTACTCGCCTGCCGCGGCGGCTGCGGAACTCGCATTGCGGATATCAGCCGTCGTTGACGGAGGCGTCGTGGCGCAATGCTCAGACAGTCCTCGCCGACTTCCCCGCGTCAGACTGCGTTACTCGGCGCTCTCTACGGGGAATTCGTCGCTGAATCTCTGCAGTTCTTTGGTCCCGATGAAGTACGGCGAAATCCAGCGGCTTTCCCAATTGCGAATATTCGCAACAGCGCCACTTCACCGTGCCAAATCCAAGTTCTCGCGGCCGCCGAAGGCGTGAAAGGTGAATCGAGAATATTTTGGCACCAGGAATGCCACTTGTCAGGTGTCTGTTCCTACGTCATCCCAGTCCGCACCGCCGTCATAACATGTCAGCCAATTGGCGGCCCGGTGGTACTCGTAAACGCAGCCTTGATTGAGCAGGCCGGTCTGTGTGGTTGAGTCGAGCTGATATTGCCTGCAGGCCCAATGTGCCCGATAGACCAAGTCGGTCGCGTCAAGTACTTGCTTGTTGGATCTAAGTGAAGCGCTGGCAAGAAAGCCAGCCCAGTCGTTGTCGTCCTTGGGAAGCACCTTCATCAAGGACTCTGGAGTAGATCTCGAAACGGGTGGCAGCTGCAGCTCCAATCTGTTCATTGACCAGAGGAGAAATGCTATGCCTTCGCTGGCCCAGAATGCAGACTGCTTATCGCTGTCGGATGGACTTTCTGATTCGAGCAGGCCCAGCTCAAATGGGGTTGCCGCTTGGAAGATGCCTGCGCGGATAAGGCAGCTCTTCATCCGATCTCTGGGCACGCCATCGGCGACAAGGCACGCAGCAAATAGTAGCAAGCATCTCTCGGCTACCGCATGCGGGGAGCGGACGGAGACATCGGCCTCGCTTTCGATCACGGGTAGGTGCGGGTTTGTCGCAACACCCATTGCGGACAAAAGCGCTTCAGACAGACTCTTGCGTTGTTCCGGCAGCATGTTTGTAGTTGCGTCGCGCAGGTGTTGAGGCGGCTCCTAGCCTACATCACCTTCCTGAACGTCAAATTGATCCGGCACCTCCCCGTCGCCGGATGCTCGCCATCCTTGACCGGCGCGACGCCATGAAAACGCATGCGCGACGGCCCGCCCCAGACCACGACATCGCCATGCGAGAGCGGAATGCGCACGGCCTTGCCGCTGCACTCGAAGCCGCCCCAGAGAAACGTCGCAGGTAAACCTAAAGACACCGATACGATGGGTGCAACACTGTCCTTTTCGTCGCGGTCCTGATGCAGCGAGAGCCGCGTGCCGGGCAGGTAGTGATTGATGAGGCAGCACTCCGGCTGGTAGTTCGCAAAGCCGAGTTCCGCCGCCGCGCGCTCAGCGAGCGTTGCGAATATTCGCGGTAGCGCGGGCCAGGGCTTGCCGCTCTCGGGATCGAGCGGCGCGTAGCGATAGCCTTTGCGATCCGACACCCAGCCGAGCGATCCGCAATTGGTCATGGCGACACTCATGGTGTGGCCGCCGGGGGTGACGAGATGGCGGAACGGCGCGGCGGCGCGCACGGTCTCGACCGTGGCCAGCAACGTTTCAACATTAGGCAATGCGAAGCCGCGCAATACGGCAGCGCCATCTGCGAGATCGAGACGCGATGCTGACTCGGTGTCGGCGAAGAGCGGCAGGGTCATGAAGCGCCTAGAAGTTAGTCGAAAATTTCATAGTCGGCCACGAAGCGAGATCGTCGCCAGGCACTTCCCTCTTTTCTAAAGAGGGATTGAGGGAGATTTGCAGCATTTCGCGCTTGCAACAAGCTGAAATCCCCCTCAATCCCCCTTTGCCAAAGGGGGAAGCAATTTACGATAGGCACGAACTAATCGGAGATTCTGGATTTCAACAAACTGTGATTCGCAACACTACGCCTTGGCTTCCTTCTTCAAGAGCTGCGCTTTGCGCTCGATACCCCAGCGATACCCCGACAGTCCGCCATCCTGGCGCACCACGCGATGGCAGGGAATGGCGACCGCGATCTTGTTCGCGGCGCAGGCGCTGGCCACGGCGCGCACGGCGGACGGTTCGCCGATCTTCTGCGCAAGCTCCGAATACGACAGCGTGCGGCCCGGCGGAATGCGCGTGAGCGCCTTCCACACCTTCTGCTGGAACGCCGTGCCGCGAATGTCCAGCGGCAGGTCGAGGCCTTGTTTGGGCGCTTCGACGAAGCCCACCACCTGCGCCACCAGCTTCTCGAATGCCTTGTCGCCGCCGATGAGATGGGCGCGCGGAAAGCGGCGCTGCATGTCCTGCACAAGCGCTTCCGGGTCATCGTCGATGAGTATGGCGCAGATGCCCTTGTCGCTCTGCGCCACGAGGATGGCACCCAGCGAGCACTGCCCGATGGCAAAGCGAATATTGCTCAAAGCCCGCTCAGGGCGGTCTTTGAGTCCCTTCGGGACCGCCTTCGGCGTCCGGCCAGAGTCCACTGGACTCTGTCTCGTCGCATCCGATGCGTGGCGATATTCCGTTGCACTCATGCCGAGTATTTCGTTGGACTTCTCATAGAAGCGGCTGGCCGAGTTGAAGCCCGCGTCATAAATGGCGTCCGTCACGCGGGCAGCTTTTCCCAGTGCGCTACGCAGGCGATTGCTGCGATGCGCTTCTGCATACGCCTTCGGCGTCACGCCCGTGGCGGCCTTGAACTGGCGATGGAAGTGGAATGCACTCAAGCCAGCTGCATCAGCCAACTCGGCCAATGTAGGCGGCGTTTCGGACTGCTCGATCAGCCTGCAAGCCCGAGCGATCTTCTGCGCCAGTTGCGAGGCGTGGCTCTGCGAGTCGGGCTTGCATCGTTTGCAGGGACGAAAGCCCAGGCGCACCGCCTCCTCCAGCGTGGCATGGAAGCGCACGTTCTCCGGCTTCGGATGGCGCGACGGACAGGCGGGGCGGCACACGATGCCGGTAGTGGCGACGGAGTAGAAGAAACTGCCGTCGACTTCAGTTGAGCGCGCCTTCAGCAGCCCCCAGCGCGGGTCGGCTTCGATTGCGGCGGCGATGATGGCATGGGAGGGTTTCATGGACACGGTGCGCACCTTGGGGCGAGTTGGCATGGTGACACCTTAACGCGAGGAAACTACAGGGACACTCCGGGGCTTGCGGTCAAATTCACTTTCGAGCGCTTAGGACTAGAGGCAGCACTTCCTTCTCGATCCATTGCCCATACTCGACTTCGTGTTGCTTGGCGATACGGTAGAAACCCTGCACCCCGTCGATTGAAAAAGCTTGGCGACCCAGATCCAACTGCACAGCCTTGCCGTTCGCGAACTCCAGGCGAGCAATGACTTTCATAGGTGCGATGTTCAACTCCCAGTCCGCATCGGACATCAACTCGGAGGCACGTCGCATGTTAAGTTCCGAAATTGCAGGTGATTCCTTAGTGAGTACATCAAATACTTTGGCGGAGCCGTACTCCTTTAACACGCTGCTTGGCGGGATCGGTCCTACTTGCTGGATATTTGCGAAGCCAAATCCGAGTGCCATTCCGATTGAGACTAGTATCGCGCCAGCCAATCGGTTGGTGAGCACGGTAGGCAGTTCACGTTTCACGCCATCTTGCTGACTATTGCTCATGCCTTCTCCAGTATGAATAGCTCCACAATACCCTCGTCCCGGGTGAAGAGATCCGGCATTGGAATGGCGATGCGATCCAGGACGTTGCCAAAGCGCGGAAACAACTCCCAGGCGCGGCGCTGGTAGACGGGGCGCAGGTTCTGCTTTGCGAATATTCGCTCGAATGTCTCCAGCGGAATCGGTTCTTCGTCGGGTTCGTCGATCGCTACGCTGTAGCCTTTGAATCGCGCCCGGAATGGCGCGTTCCACCAGCGTGCGAGCTCGGGCTCGTCAGCGGGATCGAACTGCAGGGTCTCCGCGATCAGGAGGCGACCACCCGGTGCGAGCAGGTCGCGCAGGAGCCCCAGCATCTCATCCAGATCATCATGCGAGAGATGGTGCAGGAAGCCCACCGCGCAAATGAAGTCGAAGCGATCGGTGCAGGCAGCGGCGAATCCGAACGCATCGCTCTCCACCCACTTCATTTTCGGCGCCAGTCCCGGCTTGGCTTGCACCAGCTGCTTCGCCACCCGCATCATGGCGTCGCTGTGATCCACAGCCGTGATGGCGGCAAAGCGCTCACCGATGCGCAGCGTCATCTGCCCGGTGCCGCAGCCGATGTCGAGCATGCGACGGCGCTGTGTGGGGAGGTGGCTTGTTACGGCGCGAAAGAGGGCGTCATTGCCCAGTTTGCGCGGCTGATGCACCACGTCCTCATACTCGTTGGCGATGACGGCGTGATAGCGCTGGTCGAGCTCTGCCATCTGGTCGCGATGGCTTGTCATGCCGGTGTTGTGCTCATCAATCGGCCCGCGCCGATGACAACCCCGCCTCATGCGCCATCTGATCTGCGTGATACGACGACCTGACCATCGGCCCGCAAGCCGCATGTACGAAGCCCATCTTCAAACCTTCTTCCTCGAACATCTTGAACTCATCCGGATGCACGTAGCGCAAGACCGGCAAGTGATGTGAAGAGGGCTGCAGATACTGTCCGACAGTGAGCATGTCCACGTCGTGAGCGCGAAGGTCGCGCATTACTTCCAGAATTTCTTCGTTGGTTTCGCCCAGTCCCACCATCAGGCCGCTCTTGGTGGGCACATGCGGATGCTCTGCCTTGAAGTCTTTCAAGAGCTTCAGCGAGTGTGCATAGTCGGAGCCAGGTCTTGCCTGCTTGTAGAGGCGCGGCACGGTTTCGAGGTTGTGGTTCATCACATCCGGCGGCGCGGCACGCAGGATGTCCAGCGCACGGTCAAGACGGCCACGGAAATCGGGCGTCAGAATTTCGATCTGTGTCTGTGGCGAATATTCGCGGGTATGACGGATGCAATCGACGAAGTGCTGGGCGCCGCCGTCGCGCAGATCATCGCGGTCCACGCTGGTGATGACGACGTAGCGCAGCTTCAGCTTGGCGATGGTCTCGGCCAGGTGACGCGGTTCATCCGCGTCCAGCGGCAGCGGACGGCCGTGGCCCACATCGCAGAACGGGCAGCGGCGCGTGCAGAGGTCGCCCATGATCATGTAGGTCGCTGTGCCCTTGCCGAAGCACTCGCCGATGTTGGGGCAGGAGGCTTCCTCGCAGACGGTGTGCAGCTTGTTGTCGCGCAGGATCTGCTTGATCTCGGCAAAGCGGGTGGAGGTCGAAGCGGCCTTGACGCGAATCCAGTCCGGCTTTTTCAGACGCTCGGTCTGAATCACCTTCACGGGAATGCGCGAGACCTTGTCCGCACTCTTTTGCTTAACACCGGCTTCAGCCACGGGGCGCTTTCAATAAAGATGCTGTTGGAGCCGGGCGACGAGTTTGTCACCCACAACCGAAATTTTATCAGACACTCCCAAGTCCAATAGCTGGGTGGCTTTTAGATCAAGATACCCGCAGGGATTGATGCGCGTGAACGGCTCCAGATCCATGTCCACGTTGATCGACAGGCCGTGGAAGGTGCAGTGGCGCGAAACGCGGAGACCAATGGCGGATATTTTCGCCAAGTCCGCACCTTTGCCGATGTAGACGCCGGGCATGCCGGGTTCGGCATGACTATCGATGCCGTACCCGCCCATCAGGCTGACGACCGACGCCTCAATGCGCCGCACCAGCGACTTCACGCCATAACCCAGCCTGCGGATGTCGAGTAGCAGGTAACACACCAGTTGGCCAGGGCCGTGATACGTGACCTGTCCGCCACGGTCAATCTTCACGACCGGAATGTCACCGGGATTGAGGACATGCGCGGGATCACCTGCAAGTCCCAGCGTGAAGACGGGCGGATGCTCCACCAGCCAGATCTCATCGTCGGTGTCCTCATCCCGCTCGGCATTGAACGCCTGCATGGCGCGCCAGGTGGGTTCGTAATCGGCGTAGCCCAGGATGCGAATATTGTTCAGGTATCGCTGAGGGCGATCCCCGAATCCCTTCGGGACCGCCTGCGGCGTCCAGCCAGAGTCCCCCGGACTCTGACTAGTCGCCAAGTTGCGATCTTTCGTCACAACACCATCTTCACCATCGGGTGGCTCGACAGCTCCCGATACAGGTTATCGAGTTGCTCCCGCGACATTGCGCGAAAGGTGCAGGTCACCGACAGATACCTTGCCTCACGGCTGGCGCGCATTTCCACAGTGCTGACGTCGTAGTCCGGTGCGTGCTTCAGCACGATATCCACCACCGTCTGCACGAAGCCGTCCTCGCGCCGCCCCATGACCTTGATGGGGAAGTCGGTGGGGAATTTGAGCGGCGACTCGTCTGAAGCAGTCTTGTCCGAATCGTAGTTCAGCGGTTTGTCAGGCAGGTCGTTCATTCAGCGGCAGCAGGCAGTTTCTGCAGGGATTGCTTGTACTCCTGGAAGTGCCCGAGCATTTTCCAGAAAAGCGGGCCAGGTTTGCCAGCATGGCTGGCGTGGCCGACGGGGTTGCCGTCCAGCGTGGTGATGGCGATGACTTCCTTGGTCGAAGACGTGAGCCAGATCTCGTCGGCGTTCAGCACTTCCTTGCGCGCTACCTTGCGCATCTCCAGAGGCATGCCGTTTTGGTGCGCCAGTTCGATCATGAGGTCGTAAGTGATGCCCGGCAAAATGAAATTGTCTTTCGGTGGGCAGAGGATGACGCCGTTCTTCACCATGGCGATGTTGCTCGCCGAGGACTCGGTGAGATAGCCGTCGCGAAACAGCACGCAGTCGTCCGCGCCCATTTGTGTGGCCTCGTGCTTCAGCAGCACGGCACCGAGCAGTGCAGTGGACTTCACCTGGCAGCGGCCCCAGCGGAAGTCATCCAGCGCGACACAGTTGAGACCCTTCTCGTACAACGCCTGCGAAGGCCGCGCCAGCACATTGCTCATCATGAACGCGGTGGGCGTGAGTCCCTTGGGCGGCGCAAAGTCGCGCTTGGCCACGCCGCGCGTGACCTGAATGTAAACGGCCTGATCGCCGCCGCCATTCGCCTTGAGCAACCCGGCAATGTGCGCTTCCCATTCAGCGATGGTGTACGGGTTGGTCAGGTCGAGCAGGTCCATGCTGCGTTGCAGGCGCAGCAGATGTTCCTTTGCGCGCAGGCCGCGACCGGCGTAATACGGAATGACCTCATACACGCCATCGCCAAAAATGAAGCCGCGATCCATCGGGGAAATTTTTGCTTCATCGATGGGCACGAACTGGCCGTTCAAGAACGCTGTGGGGAGGGCGAGGGGTTGGGTCATCAGCTACTCCTGAACAAATCTGGAACCGCAGATGAACGCGGATAAACGCAGATGAATTGTTGAAGCCGTTGCGAATATTCGCAGTGACAGTGACCAATAAACTGGAAGGGCCTATCCGCGTTCATCCGCGTTCATCTGCGGTTACATGCTTCTTTACTTGAACAACAACCGCACCGCATCCCACCCACGTCCCAGCACGCCCGCCATGGGCACGGGTTCGAGTGCCACCACGGGCAACTCCGCGATCACTTTGTCGTTCCGGGTCAGTTTCATTATCCCTGCTTTCTGACCCTGCGCCAACGGGGCGAGCAGTGGCTGCGTCGTGGTGATGCTGGCCTTGATGTTGGTGAATTTGTCGCGGGGCAACGTGATCCAGAGATCCTTGTCGAATCCCAGCTTGGCATTGTTGGCCGCGCCCTTGAAGACCTCGGGCGATGACAGCATGTCGCCCTTCTTGTAGAGGCGCTGGGTGTCGGAGAACTGGAAACCGAAGTTGAGCAGCTTCTGGCTTTCCTGCGCGCGTGCCGCGTCAGAGGCGGTGCCCAGCACCACGCTGATGAGGCGGCGCTCACTTCCGGGATTGCCACGCCGCGCGGAGGCGATCAGGCAATAGCCCGCCGCTTCAGTGAGACCGGTCTTCATGCCGTCAACCGTCGGGTCCTGCCACAGCAGCCGGTTGCGGTTGTGCTGGGTGATCTTGTTGTAGGTGAAGTCCTTCTGCGCGTACAGCTTGTACTCCTCCGGGAAATCGCGGATCAACGCGGCGGCGAGGCGCGCCATGTCCTCGGCCGATGAATGGTGGCCCTGCTGCGGCAGTCCGGTGGGATTGGTGAAGCTGGTGTTCTTGAGGCCGAGGCGCTGCGCCTGACGGTTCATGAGCTGCACGAAGGTCTCTTCCGAGCCGCCCACGGCTTCCGCCAGCGCAATGGACGCATCGTTGCCGGATTGCACGATCATGCCGCGGATGAGCTCATCCACGGAGACAGGCTTCTTCATGTCGATGAACATGCGCGAGCCCTCTGCGCGCCATGCTTTCTCCGACACCGTTACCGTCTGGGTGAGCGTGATCTTCTTGTCTTTCAGCGCCTGGAACACGACGTAGGCCGTCATTACCTTGGTGAGAGAGGCCGGGTCGTAGCGTTCAGAGGGCGACTGTGCGGTGAGCACTTGCTCGCTCTGCGGGTCGTAGAGGACAAAAGCCTTGGCGGCGATGGCCGGTGTGGGAATGTCGAAGACCGATTGGGCATGGACGGCGAAACAGGACAGCGAAAGACAAAGCAGGACGATGCGGATCATGTGGTGCGATTCAAGTCGAATGGAGGTTGGGAAAGGAAGAAAGAATGGATTGCGAATATTCGCGTCGGCAGAGACGCTGTGGCTTGGTGCATCAGGGTTTCAAAATCACGGCAGTGAACCCGTGGGTATCGCGCACTTTCTGGGCGATGGCCTCGGCCTCCTCGCGGTTGGTCAGCGGGCCAATGCGAACACGGTGCAGGCCGCTCGCGAATGCCACCGTGATGGGCTCGCGCATCCAGTTCAGGTCGCGCTGCATGCGGTCGCGGAACTGGGCGGCGTTTTCGGCGGAACCGAAAGCGCCGAGCTGAATGAAGATGCCCTGCGACTCCACGGTGACGGGTGCGGGCGCGGTCTGGACCACTGGCGGCGCTGGGGTAGGTACGGTCACGATGGCGAGGGGCGGCTGCTCCGGTACACCGACCGGTGATTGCGCTGTGGGCAATGGTGTCGCCACGACCGCAGGCGGGGTGGTGTTGCGAGGACTCGTAACCGGCGCTGTCGCCACCTGTAGCCCGGCCTGACCCGGCAACACGCGCTCGACCAACACGCGGCCGCTGCCCGGCCCGGCAATGCCGATGCGATGCGCCGCCGCGTACGACAAGTCGATGATGCGCTCGTGCAGGAACGGCCCGCGATCGTTCACGCGCACGACGACGCTCTTCCGGGTGTCCAGATTGGTCACGCGCGCGTAGGACGGCAGCGGCAGGGTCGGGTGCGCCGCTGTCATGGCAAACATGTCGTAGGACTCGCCGATGGCCGTCTTCTGACCGTGGAACTTGCGGCCATACCAGGAGGCCACGCCGGTCTGGCGGAACGGATCATTGTTGATGACGGGGACATAAGTGCGGCCAAAGACGGTATACGGCCGCGATGCGCCGCGATGGAAAGGCTCATCCACGGGTACTGCGTCAGGAATCTCGGCCAGATTGATCGGCACACTCTCGGGCGGGCCATCATCCGAATAGTAGGAAGGCGATTTGGTCGTCGTCGGCTTCGCAGGGGTGGGTTCCTTCTTCGGTGCACTGCCGCAGGCAGCCAGGAATGCAAGAGGCAAGACAGTAACGATGAAGCGAAGCATCGTCATGACGCCACCAGCTGCTTGTGCGTGGAAATGCTCATGAGGATGCCGAAGCCGATCAGCATCGAGAGCATCGACGTGCCGCCATACGAAATCAGCGGCAGCGGTACACCCACCACGGGCAGGATGCCGGCGACCATGCCCATGTTCACGAATGCGTAGGTCATGAACGTCAACGTGATGGCACCCGCCAGCAGGCGCGAGAATGTGTTGGGCGCATTCAGGGCGATCATGAGGCCGCGGCCGATCACCACCAGATAAAGTGAGAGCAGCAGCAGATTGCCGACGAGGCCGAATTCTTCGCCGAAGACAGCCAGGATGAAGTCGGTGGATCGTTCCGGAATGAAGTCCAGCTGGGACTGCGTGCCATTCAACCAACCCTTGCCGAACACGCCGCCGGAGCCGATGGCGATGGTTGACTGGATGATGTGATAGCCCGCACCCAATGGGTCTGTCGCAGGATCCAGCAGGGTCATGATGCGCGCGCGCTGATAGTCGTGCAGCAGGCCCCAGGCAAAGGGCAGAAAGGCGAGAAACGCGACGCTGAGGCTGATGATGATTTTCCAGGACAGCCCAACCAGGAAAATCACGAAAAAACCGGATGCGAAGATCAGGATCGAGGTGCCCAGATCAGGCTGCCGCATGATCAGGCCCGTGGGGAGGGCAAGCAGCAAGGCCGCAATCGCATAGTCGGCGACACGCAGACCCTCCTCCTTGCGGTGAAAGTACCACGCGAGAATCATCGGCATGCCGATCTTCATGATCTCGGACGGTTGTATCGAGGTGAAGCCGAGATTCAGCCAGCGGCGTGCGCCATTGCGGATATCACCGAAAAGGGCCACGCCGATGAGCAGCACGAGGCCGGCCACATAGATCGGTACAGCGAGACGCAGCAGCGTCTGCGGCGCGACGTTGGCGACGATCCACATTGCGGTGACCGCCACGGCAAAATTGCGAAACTGGCCCACCGCCCGGTCGAAGCTGGATCCGCCAGAGGCCGAGTAGATCACGACCAGGCCCAGCGCCACCAGCACGATGATGACGATCGACAGCGGGCCGTCGAGCCGCCGCGAGAGCATGTTGAAGGCCGAGTTAATCAGACGGACCATCACTCACCACTGGTTTGCGCGGCGCGGGCAGCTTGCCCGTGAGGTAGTAGTCGAACACTTCGCGAGCGATGGGCGCCGCCGCCGCGCCACCATGACCGCCATTTTCGACCAGCAGCGCGAGCGCGATCTTCGGCTGTTCTGCCGGCGCGTAGGCGATGAAGAGCGCGTGATCGCGATGCTCTTCTTTCACCTTTTTTTCGTCGTACTTCTCGCCCTGCTTCATGCCGACGACCTGTGCGGTGCCGGTCTTGCCGCCGAAGCTGTAGGTTGCGCCTGCCGCCGCACCTGCTGCCGTGCCGCCGGGCTTGGTCACGTCCACCATGGCTGCCCGCACCAGCGCCATGTGTTCGGGCTTGATGAGCAGGGGCTCGCGGGTCTTCGGTTCATGCGGACGCTTCGCGCCGGACCGGACATCCTGCACGTCACGCAGGAGGTGTGGCACGACCGGCTTGCCGCCGTTGGCCAGGATGGCCGTCGCGGTGGCGAGCTGCAAGGGGGTGGTCAGCCAGTAGCCCTGGCCGATACCCACGCTGATGGTGTCGCCGGCGTACCACTTCTGCTTGAACCGCTTCATCTTCCAGTCCTGCGACGGTTGCAGCCCGGGCATCTCGCCATCGATGTCGATGCCGGTGCGTGCACCGAAGCCGAAATGAAGCATGAAGCGATGGATACTGTCGATACCGAGGTCATTGGCGAGCCCGTAGTAATACGTATCGCAAGAGACCACGACCGAGCGTTGCAAGTTCACCATGCCATGCCCGCCCGGTTTCCAGTCGCGGAAAGGACGCTGGACGCCCGCCAGCATCCAGTGGCCGGGATCAGAGATAGTGAATTCAGGCGTGCGCTTGCCGGAATCCAGGGCGAGCAGGGCCATGAACGGCTTGATCGTGGAACCTGGCGGATATTGACCGCGCAGCGCACGGTTGTTGAGCGGTTTCGCGGGCGAGTTGTTGAGCAGGTCCCAGTTCACGGGATCAATGCCATCCACGAAGAGATTGGGGTCGAAGCCCGGCATGGATACCAGCGCCAGGATCTCGCCCGTATTCGGGTCCAGCGCCACGAGTGCGCCGCGGCGGCCGGTAAAGGCCTCTTCCGCCACCTTCTGAAGCTTGATATCCAGCGTCAGCGTGAGGTTGTTTCCCGAGATGGGCTCCGTTCGTGCCAGCGAGCGGATGGCGCGCCCGCCAGAGTCGATTTCAACTTGCTCGGAGCCGGTGCGACCATGCAGCTCATGCTCATAGCTGCCTTCAATACCCAGCTTGCCGATGTGATCCGTGCCTTTGTAGTTCACGGACTGCTCAGCCGTCTCGATACGCTTCAGGTCGGCATCGTTGATGCGGCCGATGTAGCCGATGGCATGCGATGCAATCTCGCCATGCGGATACTGGCGGAACAGGCGCGCGCGAATTTCGAATCCGGGAAAGCGGTAGCGGTGTGCCGAGAAGCGAGCCACCTCGATTTCGGTCAGCCGGTTCTTCACGGGCAACGATTCGAAATTCTTGCTTTCCTCCATCAGCCGCTTCAGCCGCCGCCGATCCCTGGGCTGCAGGTCCACGATCGGCCCCAGCTCATCCAGTGCGCGCTCCAGATTGGGAATCTTTCCTGGGGTCACCTCAAGCGTGTAGGCGGAATAGTTTGCTGCCAGCACCACGCCGTTTCGGTCGGTAATGATGCCGCGCGTCGGCACCACCGGTGCAACGGATATGCGATTGGCCTCTGCCAGCGTGTGATAGTGCTCGCGCTTGACCACCTGAAGATAGACAAATCGCCCGGCCAGGATCAGGAACAGGATCAGCGTCACCACCACGGCGAATGCCACCCGGCGGCGGAACACCGAGAGCTCTGCCTCCCGGTTGCGCAGTGCCTGGCCGATCATCGCATCATGGTCGTGGGCGGCCCCAGCCGGAATTTCTGCCAGCCGGTGATGGCGCGCACGACGGGCCACAGCAATGCACCGAGGAACGGTGCGACAAAGAGTGCGAGACCGGGGAAGTCGCGACCCAGCATGCTGTTCAGCAGGACGGTCACAATGGTTGAAACCAGCAGGATGCCGCCAACATGCAGGGCCTGCGCGCCGCCGGTGAGCTGCAGGATGCGGAGGCGCAGCACCTGCGCCAGAAAGATCGCCACCACGTAGGCCAGCGCATGCTGACCCAGCAGCGCACTGTCCGCGACATCCATGACCAGCGCCAGGGCAAACCCCATGCCCTGTCCGATGACGCGAGGCTCATACACGGCCCAGAAGAGCAGTACCAGCAAGACAAAGTCCGGACGGACGAGCAGCAGCGTGTCGCTCCACGGGAGAAGGTTGATGAGCAACGCGACGAGGAGTGAGCCGAACACCACGCGCAGCGGGGCAGGCGGGCGCATCGGCTCGCGTGAAATCGGGGAAAGGTCGCCGAGTGCCATATCAGTGGCGCAGGGCCGCCCCAAGCCGCTGGGGTGCCCCCTCTGGGGGTCGCGCACGAAGTAAGCGTGGGGGCCGTTTCACAAAGTGGCGCAGGGCCGCCCCAAGCCGCTGGGGTGCCCCCTCTGGGGGTCGCGCACGAAGTAAGCATTGTGGGGCCACGTTCATCCTAGCGATCTGCCTTTGCTGCGGGCGTCTCGCGTCGCTGGGGTCGATTGGTTCGCTCGCGACCGGGCTTGCGTTCTTCTGCACCCACATCCGGAACCGGATAGGTGCCCGCAGCCGGGTTGTTCAGCACCATCACGAAGCGGTGGCTATCGACGCCCGAGGCTGGCTTGCCGATGATGCGAGCGAACTGGAATGCGGCGTTCTTCTCCACGCTGGTGATGGTCGCCACGGCGAGTCCCGGGGGGTAGAGTCCATCGATACCTGACGTGACAAACACATCGCCATTCTGGATATCAGCCGAAACCGGGATGAACGGCACATCGATGGTGCCTTCCTTGCCCATGCCGACAGAGACGGCACGCAATCCGTTGCGCACCAGCATGACCGGCACCGATTGATCTTTCTCGGTAATGAGCGTGACTTCGGACGTGAGTGTGCCCAATGCCGTCACCTGGCCCACCACGCCACTGCCATCAATGACCGGCAGACCGCCGCGCAGGCCCTGCGCCAGCCCCTTGTTGATGATGACCCGCCGGTTGAACGGATTGCGTGCGTCACGGATGATCTCGGCGACCACACCCTGATTGGCAAAGCGGTCATTGGCCTGCGCGAGGCGCACCAGCCGCTCATGTTCGCTCTTCAAGAGTTGGGCCTGCTGGCTGGCCGCCGCCAGATCGAGCACCTTGAGTTCCAATGCGCGGTTCTGCTCAAGCAGCCGGTTCTGGCTCACGAAGTAGTCGCTGGCGCGGTCGAACAGCTCGCCCGGGAACGCAATGGCCCGCTCGACCGGATGCAGCACCACCGAGACGGCCAGACGCACCGTATCCAGAGCGCGAAAGCGGTGATCCGCAATCATCACGACAATGGCGAGCAGGGCGAAGAACGTCAGGCGAGCCAGTGGCGAGGGGCCACGGGTGAAGAAGTTTTCCTGGTACATGAACCGGCCGCAAGACTACTGGAGCGCCCCGGCCGTCAACCACCGGGTTTGGCAAACTCGTCGCCGTAGTTGCATACGGTTGTGACGGGGTTGCCAAGCTCCGTTGCCAGCCTGGGCATGCTCGCTGCGTTGTTCGGCAGGTTCGTGGCGCGAATATTCGCGCTGGTGTGCATTCACAGCTCGTTGGTGAATACCGAACCCAGCTTGTCCATTTCTTCCAGTGCCCGGCCGGAGCCTCGCACCACACAGGTCAGCGGGTCGTCGGCGACAATTACCGGCAGCCCGGTTTCCTCGACCAGCAGGCGATCCAGCTCGCGCAGCAGCGCGCCACCGCCGGTCAGCACCATGCCCTTTTCGGCGATATCTGCACCCAGTTCGGGCGGCGTCTGCTCCAGCGCGGATTTCACGGCAGAGACGATGCTGTTGAGCGGCTCGGTGAGGGCTTCGAGGATCTCGTTGGACGAAATCGTGAAGCTGCGCGGGATGCCCTCAGCCAGGTTACGGCCTTTGACTTCCATCTCACGCACTTCCGACCCCGGGAAGGCGGAGCCGATTTCCTTCTTGATGTTTTCTGCGGTCGATTCACCCACCAGCATGCCGTAGTTGCGACGGATGTAGTTGATGATGGCCTCGTCGAACTTGTCGCCACCAACGCGCACGCTGGCGGAGTAGACGATGCCGCCCAGCGAGATCACGCCGACTTCGGTCGTGCCGCCGCCGATGTCCACGACCATCGAGCCGGTGGGCTCGGCGATGGGCAGCCCTGCGCCGATGGCGGCTGCCATCGGTTCTTCAATCAGGAACACTTGTGAAGCACCTGCCGCCACGGCGGATTCGCGAATGGCGCGCCGCTCGACCTGGGTCGAGCCGCAGGGCACGCAGATGACGATGCGGGGGCTGGGCTTGAACCACTGCGCGTCATGCACCTTCTTGATGAAGAACTTCAGCATGTGCTCGGTGGTATGGAAGTCGGCGATCACGCCGTCTTTCATGGGGCGGATGGCAGTGATGTTGCCAGGCGTGCGGCCCAACATCATCTTGGCGGCGAGACCGACTGCCTGGATGGTCTTCTTCGAATTGGGGCCACCGTCCTGACGGATCGCGACCACGGAGGGCTCGTCAAGGACGATGCCCTTGCCGCGCACGTAAATCAGGGTGTTGGCGGTGCCGAGGTCGATCGCAAGATCGGTGGAGAAATGCTTGGTGAAAAACGAGAACATGAATGGGGCAGGGATGTCGGTCGTGGGTCGAACAATTTGGGCGGATCACACTTGGCGCCGGGGGAACAAACAAGTGGGCAGCAAGAGTGAGAAAATTTGTCGGGTATCATACCCGAAAACCTGAGGTGTACGGGTCAGTTTGCTAGGCAAAACCCTGATTTTTCACGTTCTTCCAGAATTTTTCCGATGAGCCTTTCCGACGCGGACGTGCGCCGCATTGCCCACCTTGCGCGTCTTGCCGTGTCCGACGCCGAGGCGGAGGCCGCACTCGGTCAGCTAAATGGCATCCTGTCCATGGTCGATGCCCTGCGTGCCGTCGACACCACCGGGATTGAACCCATGGCACACGCGGTCGAGATGAGCCAGCGTCTGCGCGAAGACACCGTGACCGAGGTCGACCGGCGTGATGCCTATCAAGCGACGGCGCCGCTGGTCGAGGGCGGGCTTTACCTCGTCCCCAAGGTGATCGAGTGATGGGTCACGGGCGATGGGGGGGTGCGCAATGCCTGCGGCCAGCGCAGCTTGCGAATATTCGCAGTGGAATGCGTGGAATGCGCCCATGCATGAGTTGACTCTCTCGGAAATTTCGCGCTTGCTGGCGGCGGGCAAGGTCTCTTCCATGGAGGTCACGAGCGCCCTGCTTGCCCGCGCGGCCACGCTGGGCAAGGCGCTGAATGCCTTCATCTCTCTGGATGAAGAGAAGTCGCTGGCGCAGGCTGCTGCGGCAGATGCGCGCATTGCCCGTGGCGACGGCGGGCGGCTCACCGGTATTCCCATTGCACACAAGGATCTCTTCTGTGCCGAGGGTTGGCGCACAACCTGCGGCTCGAAGATGCTGGCCAATTTCGTGTCGCCTTACGATGCGCATGTCATTTCACGCTTCAACGAGGAGGGCGCGGTACTGTTGGGCAAGGCCAACATGGATGAGTTCGCCATGGGATCCTCCAACGAAAACTCGTACTTTGGCCCGGTGAAGAATCCGTGGGATGTCACCCGCGTGCCGGGCGGCAGTTCGGGCGGGTCAGCGGCCATTGTTGCCGCGCGCCTCGCACCGGGCGCCACCGGCACCGACACCGGGGGGTCCATCCGTCAACCCGCGTCCTTCACGGGCGTATCCGGCATTCGTCCCACCTATGGCCGCGTGTCGCGCTATGGCATGGTGGCCTTTGCCTCCAGCCTGGATCAGGGCGGAGCACTTGCCCGAACGGCGGAGGACTTGGCGCTGATGCTGAACGTGATGGCCGGGTTTGATCCACGCGATTCCACCTCGGTCGAACGCCCGGCAGAAGATTTCACGTTGCAATTGAGCGAACCTTTGGCGGGATTGCGAATCGGGCTGCCCAAAGAGTATTTCAGCGCTGCACTGGCGAAGGATGTTGCAACGCCCATCCTTGCCGCCATCGAGGAATTCAAGAAGCTGGGCGCCACCGTGGTGGACGTGTCGCTACCCAATCAGCATCTTGCCGTCCCGGCCTATTACGTCATTGCACCCGCCGAGGCGTCGTCAAACCTCTCCCGCTATGACGGTGTGCGCTATGGTCACCGCGCCAGCGACTATTCGGACTTGCTGGACATGTACAAGAAAAGCCGCGCAGAGGGATTCGGCGCCGAGGTGAAGCGCCGCATCCTCATCGGCACCTACGTGTTGTCGCACGGCTACTACGATGCCTACTACTTGCAGGCGCAGAAGGTGCGCCGACTTGTTGCCGATGACTTCCGGGCGGCATTCAAGACGTGCGATGTGATCATGGGGCCGGTGGCGCCCAGCGTGGCCTTTCCGCTCGGCAGCAAGACGACCGATGCCGTACAGATGTATCTCGAAGACCTTTACACCATCTCGGTCAACCTGGCCGGCCTGCCGGGCATGAGCATTCCCTGTGGCTTCGGTGCGGATGCCCTGCCGGTGGGATTGCAGATCATCGGCCCCTGGTTTGACGAGGCGCGGATGTTGAACGTGGCACACCAGTTTCAGCAGGTGACGGATTGGCATCGCAGGGCGCCGCTTTGCGGCGCGTAACGGGTAATTGGTGATGGGTAATGTGTAAAGGTGTCGGGTGACGGGTATGAGGGAAATTGAGATGATTGATGCAGTCTTTCTGAGGGTGAAGAGCATTGCGAATATTCGCAATGCAGAGACCCGTCACCCATCACTCATCACTCATCACCCATCACCCATCGCTCATCACCGCGAACGGAGCACAGCGCAGTGACTTGGGAAGTCGTCATCGGCCTGGAGACGCACACGCAGCTCGCGACGCGCTCCAAGATTTTTTCCGGCGCATCAACGGCATTTGGTGCTGCGCCCAACACGCAAGCCTCCGCCGTGGATCTCGCGCTGCCAGGCGTGCTGCCGGTGCTGAATCGTGAAGCCGTGGCCTGCGCGATCAAGTTCGGTTTGGCTGTGGGGGCGACGATCTCGCCGCGCTCCATCTTTGCGCGCAAGAACTATTTCTACCCGGATTCGCCCAAGGGCTACCAGATCAGCCAGTTTGAGCTGCCGGTAGTCGTTGGCGGCGGGCTCAGGATCCGCACGGGAGAGACGGAAAAGTTCATCCGCCTGACCCGCGCGCACCTGGAGGAGGATGCTGGCAAGTCGCTCCACGAAACGCAGTACGAGAGCGCGACCGACGTGTCCGGCATCGACCTGAACCGTGCGGGCACGCCCCTGTTGGAGATCGTCACCGAGCCCGACATGCGGAGCGCCGCCGAGGCTGTGACCTATGCCAAGTCCCTGCATGCACTGGTGGTGTGGCTGGGCATCTGCGACGGCAACATGCAGGAAGGCTCCTTCCGCTGCGACGCCAATGTGTCGGTCCGAAAGCAAGGTGACGAGAAGCTGGGCACCCGATGTGAAGTGAAAAACGTGAACTCTTTCCGCTTCCTGGAACGCGCCATCGAGTACGAAATCCGCCGCCAGATCGAGCTGATCGAAGACGGTGGCAAGGTGGTGCAGGAGACGCGCCTTTACGATGCGGACCGCGATGAAACCCGGTCGATGCGAAGCAAGGAAGACGCGATGGACTATCGCTACTTCCCGGACCCGGATCTGCTCCCGCTGGTGATCAGCGAGGAATGGATTGCGAATATTCGCAAGGACATGCCGGAATTGCCGGAAGCCAAGCAGGCACGGTTTCAACGCGACTATTCGCTATCCGCCTATGACGCCGCGACGCTGACGACGACCAAGGCAATGGCCGATTATTTCGAGGCCGTTCTTGAGAATGTTCGCGAACCCAAACTGGCAGCCAACTGGATCACGGGTGAACTGTCGGCTGCATTGAACCGGCATGACATGGATATTGCCACCTCACCGGTTTCCGCTGGCGCGTTGGGCGCGCTCCTGAAGCGCATCGCCGACGGCACCCTGTCCGGCAAGATGGCCAAGGAAGTCTTTGACGCCATCTGGAGCGGCGAAGGCGATGCCGACACCATCATCGAGAAACGCGGTCTGAGGCAAGTCTCCGACACCGGCGCCATTGAAGCGATCGTCGACCTGGTGCTGGCTGAAAATCAGAAGTCGGTCGAGGAATTCCGCGCCGGCAAGGAGAAGGCCTTCAATGCATTGGTTGGGCAGGTCATGAAGGCATCGCAAGGCAAAGCCAACCCGGCGCAGGTGAACGAGGTCCTCAAAAGAAAACTGGCGACCGGGATCTGATCCGGGCCGCCAGTTGTCGCCGAGGCGCTATCGCCCGGCGGGATTCGGGACTACCGACACTCGGGATAGCTGATCCGGAGACGTCCTGTGCTGTCCACTTCGCGGCAGAAGTAGATCTGACCCATGAAGCACGTGAACTCCACGTTGTTGCAGACAAGCTTGCCGCGTTCGCCGGCCTTGCGCACGCCGGTCACCACCTGGTCCTTGGCCTTCAGTACGGCCTTGCCACTCTTCAGGTCCTTCCAGCGCTGCTTGTCACTTTCAAATTGTGCGGCAAGCCCCTTCTTTTCCTCTTCCATGCGCGTCATGATTTCCTGGGTATTTTCGCGGTCCTTCTTGTTGCGCTCCACACTTGCCAAGAGGGGTGCCGGCGCTTCCTTGCCCTTGCCGCTCTTGCCCTTGCCGTCCTTGTAGAACTCCAGTTCGGCATTGAGCTTCTTCATCTGATCATCCAGATCCCGCAGGCGGTTCTCAGCAGTCTTCTGGCGGGTGTTGATGACATCCAGCGCGCGGTCCCGCGAGACATCGAATTCCTTCTCTGCGCCGTAGGTGGAAAGCAGAGCACGGTCACGCCGTTGCAAGTCTTCTTCCTTCCTGCGCTCGTCCTTGGTGCGGTTGGCCTCGTCCTCGCGCGCCTTGATTTCTTCCGGCGTCAGGGGGCGGTCCAGCGTCTTCTTGATGGTGCCCTGCCCGGTCAGCTCCTTGACTTCCGTCTTGGCACACTGCGGCGGCATCGGGTTGCCATAGTGGGTGACCCCCTTTTCATCCACGCACTTCATGATGGACTGGGCGTGTGAGAGCGTGAATGCAGTGGCGAGCCCAATGGCGAGCACTGCTGGGACGATATTCAAATTCAGTTTCATAGGTAGATTCCTGCGATCAGAGTGACGCGGGTCCGCTGTCTCATGCAGCGGTGCCGTATATGCGCCGATATTCTTCGATTCTGGGCAGATGCCTGCCCGGATCCCCATCCCCTCCAGCGTCCACGCCGTAGATGCCCAGCAATGCAATGAGGTCTGCGAGTGATGCTACCGCAATAACGGGCATCTGGAACATTTGGCTGACTTCCTCGGTGGCGGACAGATTGCCCTGACCGCGCTCCTGGCGGTCCAGAGCAATTACCACGCCAGCCGGCTCCGCACTGGCCGCACGTATCATTTCCACCGATTCGCGCACTGATGTGCCAGCCGAGATGACATCGTCGATGATCAGCACACGGCCCTTGAGCGGTGCGCCCACGGTCACCCCGCCTTCGCCATGGTCCTTGGCTTCCTTGCGGTTGTAGGAAAACGGCACGTTCTGCCCCATTTCAGCCAGCGCAATGGCGGTGCCCGCAGCCAGCACGATGCCCTTGTAGGCCGGGCCGAACAGCATGTCGAACTGCAGCCCCGAGGCGCGGATGGCTTCGGCGTAGAACCGGGTCAACTTGCCCACGCTGGCGCCGTCGGAAAACAGTCCGGCGTTGAAGAAATACGGCGAGAGGCGGCCCGCCTTGGTCTTGAATTCACCAAAGCAAAGCACCTTCTGCGCGATAGCGAAACGAAGAAAGTCCTGTCGGAAGTCCTGATTCATGCGGCTTTGTGGGGAGAATGAAGGATAATCGCGGCTCATTTTCTCATGCTGCCCCGTCTGACACCACCCCATGCGCATCATTTCCGTGAACGTCAACGGCATCCGTGCCGCGAACAACAAAGGCTTTTTTGACTGGTTGCCTAAGCAGAAGGCGGATGTCGTCTGCCTGCAGGAAATCAAGGCCATGGAATCCGATCTGCCCAATGCCGCCCGTGGCGTGAAGGGCATGCAGGGATTTTTCCACCCGGCCGAGAAGAAGGGCTACAGCGGTACGGGCCTTTATGCGCGCAAGCCGCCGGACAAGGTCGTCAAGGGCATGAAAATCAAGTTCTTTGACGCCGAAGGGCGCTATTTGCAGGCGGATTTCGGCAACCTCTCGGTCATTTCGCTCTATGTGCCTTCCGGCACATCTTCGGAGGAGCGTCTGAAAGTGAAGTTCGAGTTCATGGAGCAGTTCTTTCCGGTGATGAAGAAGCTGGCCAAGTCCGGTCGCGAGATCATCCTGTGCGGCGACTGGAACGTGGCGCACCAGCAGATCGACCTCAAGAACTGGCGGAGCAACCAGAAAAACTCCGGATTCCTCCCCGAAGAGCGCGCCTGGCTCACGCGAATATTCGCAGAGCTGGGATTCGTCGATGTCTTCCGCACGCTGGACCAGCGGCCGGAGCAATACACCTGGTGGTCCAACCGCGGCCAGGCCTGGGCCAAGAATGTCGGCTGGCGCCTGGACTATCAGATCGCCACGCCGGGCATAGCAGCCACGGCTAGAAAGTGCTCAATCTACAAGGATGAGCGGTTTTCTGACCATGCGCCACTGATCATCGATTACGACTACACAATCTGATTTATTTGAACCACGGACGCCACAGAGTTTGTGAGTTGCCATCCCAGGATTCACGGTGGTCTCCATGGTTCAGCACTTGAAATGATTTCATGATCCGACTTACCAATCTCACGTTGATGCGCGCCGCCAAGGTGCTGCTGAAAGATGCTGGTCTCACGCTCTTCCCTGGCCACAAGGTGGGGCTGGTGGGGCCGAACGGCTGCGGCAAATCCAGCCTGTTCGCCATGCTGCTCGGCACGCTGCAGCCCGAGGCGGGCAGCGTGGAGCTGCCGGGGAGCTGGGTCATCGCCCATGTGGCGCAGGACGCCGAGGCGGCGCCCGCGTCCGCGCTCGAGCATGTTCTGGATGGCGACCAGGAGCTGCGCGAGGTGGAGCACCTGCTGGCCGAGGCGGAGACCGAAGGTAGCGGCGAGCATATCGCCGAGCTGCACACCCGGATGGACCATATTGGCGGCTATCAGGCGCGCGTGCGGGCGGCCACGCTACTGTCGGGGCTCGGCTTCAGCGAGGCGGACCAGCAAAGACCCGTGGCGGAATTCTCCGGCGGCTGGCGCATGCGGCTCAATCTTGCGCAGGCGCTGATGTGTCGCTCCGACCTCTTGTTGCTGGATGAACCCACGAACCACCTCGACCTCGACGCCGTGCTCTGGCTGGAAGACTGGCTGGCAGGCTATCAAGGCACGCTGCTGCTCATCACCCACGACCGCGATTTCCTCGATGCCGTGGTGGGCCGGATTGTGCATGTCGAAAACGAGAAGCTGAACGACTACACCGGCAACTATTCCACGTTCGAGACTACGCGCGCGTCCCAGCTGGCACTGCAACAATCGCAGTATGTGAAGCAGCAACGGACGGTTGCGCACATGCGCGAGTACATCGACCGCTTCCGCTACAAAGCCAGCAAAGCGCGCCAGGCGCAGAGCCGGCTCAAGGCGCTGGAGCGCATGGAGCTCATCGCGGCGGCACACGTGGATTCACCGTTTGAATTCCAGTTCCGCGAGCCGGACATCAAACCGCGTCAGCTCATCCAGCTCATCGAGACCACGGTGGGCTACGCCGCCAAGCCGGTCGTGTCCGGCATCGAATGGACGCTGTTCTACGGTGACCGCATCGGCTTGCTGGGGCCGAATGGCGCGGGCAAGTCCACACTGCTGAAGTCATTGGTGGGCGATCTGCCGTTGCTGCACGGGACGCGCCATGTCGGCCAGGGTTTGAAGGTCGGCTACTTCCACCAGCATCAGGTGGAGCAACTGCGCATGGACGAGTCACCGCTCCAGCAGTTGCAGCGTCTTTCCACGCCGAATACCCGGGAGCAGGAGCTGCGCAATTTTCTCGGCGGCTTCGATTTCCGCGGCGACCGCGTCAACGAGTCCATCGCGCCGTTCTCAGGCGGCGAGAAGGCACGGCTGGCGCTGGCGCTCATCGTCTGGCAGAAGCCCAACCTTCTCCTGCTGGATGAGCCTACTAACCACCTCGATATCGACATGCGCGAAGCATTGGCGGAGGCGCTGCAGGATTTTGAAGGCACGCTGGTGGTCATCGCGCATGATCGTCACCTCCTCAAAGCCACCACCGACCAACTCTGGCTGGTGGCGGATCACAAGCTCAGCGAATTCAACGGCGATCTGGACGATTACAAAGTGTGGGCGCGGGAGTATCACGCCAAGCTTCGTCGCCCCGTCGCGGAGGAGGGTGCTGTCGATCGCAAAGCGCTGAAACGCGCCGAGGCCGAGGCACGGCAGAAGACCTATGCCGCGCGCAAACCGTTTGAGCAGAAACTGGCCAAGCTCGAGAAGGAAATCGACAAGCTCAATCTCGAAAAATCGGAACTGGATGCCTGGCTGGTGTCCGAAGCGGCCTTTGCCGACGAGAACCGTGAGCTGTTGCAGGAAAAGATCAAGCGGCAGGGTGAGCTGAAGGTTGCCGTCGAGAATGTGGAGTGGCAGTGGTTTGAGGTGCAGCGGAAGCTTGAAGAGGCAAGTGCTGCCGTTGAATAGGCAATTCCTCGACATTGGCTGCGTCAACAACAGCGGCGTAGAAAGGTCAGCATGAATACCAAAATTGCATGGGCGGAAATGGAAGTTGGCGGCACCTATTTCCTGCTTGGATACTATGACCCAAGCCGGAATCTCCCATACATTGAAACCCTAAAGTACCGTGGGTTTGATAGCAATGCTGCTACCGATCAGAAAGAGCACACCTTCGAGTATGCAGTCTCTTGGGTAGAGCGGGCGGGTGTTGGATCGCCAAGCGAGGAAAACACGATCACCTTCTTAGATAGCGACCCTTCGTGCTTAGGTGACCTAGATGGCCTAATTCGGGAGCTTGAGCGGCATCGCCGGGAGCTTGGCGATAGACGAAAGTGACGTGTCCAGGAAGTAGCAAGTGGCATCCAGGATCAGTGGTACGACAATGTGATTCTTGAAACTAATCCCGCGTCAACCGATACATCGCCAACGATCCGCGAATATTCGCAAATGCATTGACGGGCTTATCCCCCGCCAACACCTGCCGCGACAACACCCGATACCCCTTCTCCGCACACAGCGCATCAAAATCCGCGATGGTGAACAAGTGCACATTGGGCGTGTCGTACCACTGATAGGGCAGATCGTCGGACACGGGCATGTGGCCCATCAGAAGTTGCATGCGAACGTGCCAGTAGCCGAAGTTGGGGAACGTGACGATGGCTTCACGGCCGATGCGCAGCATCTCGGTCAGTACCAGCTCGGTGTGACGCATGGCTTGCAGCGTCTGCGACAGGATGACGCAGTCAAATGATTGGTCGTCGAAGTCGCGCAGGCCGCCTTCCAGATCGCGCTGCAGTACGTTGACGCCATTGGCGATGCAAAGCGGAATCTTGTCATCGTCAATCTCGATGCCATAGCCCGTGACGTCACGCGTGTCCGCGAGCAGACGGAACAGCGTGCCGTCGCCGCAGCCCAGGTCCAGCACACGTGACTGGGGCTGAATCCAGTCGGCAATGACGGAATAGTCGCGCCGGATGCTCATGGATTGGCCCCCTCTCTCCCCGCTCTCCCCCACGAGGGGGGAGAGGGCTGAGCTGCTGCGCTCGAAGCCGCCGGCTGAATCCGCGAATCGACAGAACCCCCGCTTGATGGGAGGGGTGATCCGACTGAACCATTCTCCCCTGATGGGAGAGGCACCGATTCGGCTGAACCCCTCTCCCCTGATGTGAGAGGCACCGATTCGGCTGAACCCCTCTCCCTGGATGTGAGAGGCACCGATTCGACTGAACCCCTCTCCCTGGATGTGAGAGGGGTAGGGGAGAGGGTGGAAAACGCCTTGTTCAGATAGGCCCGCACGGTGGCCAGGTAGCGCGGGTCTTCCAGCAGAAACGCGTCGTGCCCATTGGGCGCGGCAATCTCCGCATAGGCAATATCGCGTCGATTGTCGATGAGCGCCTTCACGATCTCGTGCGACCTCTCGGGCGCGAAGCGCCAGTCTGTGGTGAAGGACACGACCAGGAATTTTGCCCTCGCCGAGGAGAGGGCTTTGGCAAGATCGCCGCCATGCTCGGCAGCGGGGTCGAAATAGTCCAGCGCCTTGGTCACGCGCAGATAGGTGTTGGCGTCGTAGTACTCGGCGAACTTGTCACCCTGGTAGCGCAGATAGGATTCGATCTGGAACTCGGGTGCAAAGGAGAAATTCAGTCCGTCACGCAACTGGCGGCCGAATTTTTCGGCCATCTGTTCATCAGAAATGTAGGTGATGTGGCCGATCATACGTGCCACGCGCAGCCCCAGACGCGGCTTCTCGCCCTTCTCGCCGAAATGGCCATCCGAAAACTGCGGGTCGGAGAGGATGGCCTGGCGTGCCACTTCATTGAAGGCGATGTTTTGCGCCGACAGGTTGGGTGCTGCGGCAATGACAAGTGCGTGCGCCACGCGAGAGGGATATCGGATGGACCAGCAAAGCGCCTGCATGCCGCCGAGGCTGCCACCCATGACGGCCAGCAGCCGCGTGATGCCCAGCCGGTCGGCGAGCCGCACCTGCGCGTCCACCCAGTCTTCCACGGTGACGATGGGGAAATCCGCGCCCCACGCTTTGCCGGTCGCCAGGTTGACGGACAGCGGACCGCTGGAACCAAAGCAGGAGCCGAGGTTGTTCACGCCGATGACGAAGAAGCGATCAGTATCCACCGGCTTGCCGGGGCCGACCATGTTGTCCCACCAGCCTGTGTTGTCCGGGTCATCCGCGTAGGTGCCGGCAACATGGTGTGAGGCATTCAGCGCATGGCAGATGAGGATCGCGTTGCTGCGGTCCGCGTTCAGTGCGCCATAGGTCTCGTAGACCAGATCATAGTCAGACAGCGTCGCACCAGAGCGCAATTTCAGCGGTTCGCTGAAGCGCGCTGTCTGCGGGGCGACGATGCCAACGGAATGTGACTGCGAATATTCGCTCATGAATGGATACAAACAAAAAGCCCGGTCAGCTTGGCGCTAAACGGGCTTCGGAATGCATCGCAGCCGCTTTAGCCGTATTTATTTGGAAGCACTGCTTCCGGCGCCCGCAAGCTGATCGTCAAATCGGCGCCTGAGTGGAACTTACGCGAGGCTACCTGGGCTGTCAAATTGGCGGGGCAGCGGACGGGGCAGGGGGCTTGGCTTCTGGCGGGCAGTCGCGGATGCAGTGTTCAATGAACGCTGCCACGTCGCGAGGCAGTTGCGGCGCGATATCCAGAAACTGTTGCAGGACGAGATCGGCAGGAAAGGCACCGTTTGCCCGCAGGATGGCGGTCATGGCCCGGCCGGGCTTTTGCTCATTGGCATCGACGCTTTCATGAAAGTATCCCGCGTGCTGGTCCCAGCGCAAAATGTGCTCATCCATGCTGCGGCCGTAGCATAGGTGCAGGCTGGTGAAGGGTTCGCCGCCGTCCTTGCCTGTGTCCTGCCACGTGAAAATATCGAACGACTCGCCCCGGAACCAGCGCTTGCGGCCCTTCCCGTTTTCTGCATCCTGTTTGACGGATCGAATCTCGTGCATCGTCAGTCTCAGGTGTTGAGCTTTTCCATCAGCATCAGCACCCGCTCGGGCGAATCCGCCTTCAGGATGCGGTTGGCGATGGATTCGGCCTCGGAGAGGTTGGACATCAGCACGCGCTGCTTCACCGTCAGCATGTTGGCCGGGTGCATGGACAGGCTGCGCAGCCCGAAGCCCAGCAGCAATCGGGTCTTGTCCACGTCGCCAGCCATTTCTCCGCAGACCGTCACCGGTACGCCAGCGGCGTTGGCGAGGCGGATGGTATTGGAGACGAGATACAACACAGCAGGGTGGAGCGGGTCGTAGAGATGCGCCACCGAATCGTCGGACCTGTCGATGGCCAGCGTGTATTGGATGAGGTCGTTGGTGCCGATGGAAATGAAATCCAGCTTCGCGAGGAACATTGGCAGCGTGAGTGCCGCCGCCGGAATCTCGATCATCCCGCCCACTTTGAGGTGCTCGTCGAATTTCTTGCCTTCGTCCTTGAGTTGTTCCTTCGCAAACGCGATCGCGGTGAGCGCCTGACTGAGCTCGTCCAGGGACGACAGCATGGGAATCAGCAGCTGCATCTTGCCGTGCTTCGAGGCGCGGAGGATGGCACGCAGCTGGGTGTTGAAGATCTGCGGTTCTGCCAGACAAAACCGGATGGCACGCAAACCCAGCGCGGGGTTGGGCATGACTTCCTTGTCACTTTCGAGCGCTTTGTCCGCGCCGATGTCCAGTGTGCGGATGGTGACCGGCAAACCCTTCAATCCCTCTGCAACAGCCCGGTAGGCCTCGTACTGTTCATCTTCGCCCGGCAGATCCTTGCGGTTCAGGAACAGGAACTCGCTGCGGAACAATCCAACGCCATTGGCGCCGCAGTGTTTTACCTGGTCGATGTCGCCCGGCAGCTCGATGTTGGCAAGCAACTCGACGGTGACGCCATCGAGCGTGGTGGCCGGTGCGGCCTTGATGCGTCGGAGCTTCTGTCGCTCGATGGCGTACTGGTTCTGCCTGAGCTTGTACTCAGCCAGGATGGTCGGAGACGGATCGACAATGACCACGCCCTGCGTGCCATCGACAATGATGAGCTCGTCCTCATGGATGAGCTCGCGGGCGTGATGCAATGCCAGGATGGAAGGAATCCCCAGGCTGCGGGCGAGGATGGCAGTGTGGGACGTGACACCGCCGAGATCGGTGATGAACGCAGCGATCTGGTGTTCCTTGAACAGAATCACGTCCGCAGGGGCCAGATCGTAGGCAACAAGGATGGTGTCTTCTGCCCGGGATTGCAGCTTTTCCGGCACCACATTGCCCTGGCCGGAGAGGGCCTTGAGGATTCGCTCCACGACCTGCCGCACGTCGCTCTTGCGTTCGCGCAGATATTCGTCCTGCACGTCCTCGAACTCGGCCAGCATGATGTCCAGCTCGACCTTCAGCGCCCACTCCGCGTTGCACGCCTCGTTTCGAATGAGGTCACGCGGTGCGTCGGAAATCATCGGGTCTTCGAGGATCATGCGATGCATGCCGACAAACGCCGCGAGCTCAGCCGGTGCGTCGTCCCTGACCGACTTCTCCAGCCGGTCCAGCTCTTCCCCCACCTGCTTTACCGCCTTGTCGAAGCGTCTCACCTCTCGGTTGATGAACTCCTTGGGAATCTGGAAATGGTCGACCTCCAGCGAACCGCCGGTCATCAAGTGGGCATGGCCGATGGCAATGCCGTCGGAAACACCGATGCCGTGGATGATGAAGGCCATGCGTGATTACTCCTGCTCTGTGGTCATCGTTTCAACGCGCTGCAACAGCATCGCGGCGTCCGTTCGCTGGCGCTGCGCCAGCGGCTGTCCTACTCACCCTCTCCGAACTTGTCGTTGATCAGCGCTTCAAGAGCCGCCATGGCTTCCACTTCGTCCTCACCTTTTGTCTCAACGTCAATGACGGCACCTTTCGCTGCCGCCAGCATCATCACACCCATGATGGACTTGGCGTTGACGCGGCGGCCATTGCGCGTGACCCAGACCTCGCAAGTGAACTGGTTGGCGGTCTGGGTCAGCTTCGCGGACGCGCGTGCATGCAGGCCCAGCTTGTTGATGATCTCAAGGGTTTTGGTCGTCATGGTGTGCAGCAGTCTACGGGCATGGGGATGACGCCTTCGCTGCCGCCAGACAGTGACTTCTGGATGAGTTCGGGCAATGTGACGTTTTCTCGATAGGACAACGCCCGGATGAGCATGGGCAAGTTCACGCCGGCCACGCCTTCCACCCGCCCCGGCATCAACAACTTGCAGGCGATGTTCGAAGGCGTTGCGCCAAAGATGTCGGCGAAAATCAGCACACCCTGGCCGGTGTCGAGAAAGCGGATGAGATCCTGTGCCTGTGGCAGGATGGCCTCGGGGTCGTCATGCACCGTGATCCCAAGCTGGCGCAGATAGAGGGGGCGCTTGCCCATGACATGGCTGGCGCAGTGGATGAGGCTTTCTCCCAAAGTGCCATGGGAGACGATGAGTATGCCGATCATGGCGAATATTCGCGAGGAGCCCGTCTGGCCTGAAGAACCCGCATTCTAGCCGGACCCGGCCCGTTGATCTGTCCCTCAGGCGTCGACAGCCTCTGCCGCGAGGGGGGCGCTGCCGGTGGCGTCGGTTCCGGCAAGCGCGTGGTCCTCCAGGGCACCCAGCCGCCGGTTGATGGGAAAGACAGTGGAAAACGTGCTGCCTTGCCCGAGCGTGCTCTCTATATCGAGCCGGGCCTGGTGGCGATTCAGCACATGCTTCACGATGGCGAGCCCCAGGCCGGTACCGCCGGTCGCACGGGATCGCCCGCGATCGACGCGGTAGAAGCGTTCGGTGATCCGGGGGATGTGCTCCGGGGCAATGCCCTCACCGGAGTCCCTGACCCGGAACGTCGGCTCCTCGCCAGCAAGCTCCCAGACGACTTCAATGTCGCCACCGTCGGGGGAATAGCGAATGGCGTTGGTCACCAGATTGGACAGCGCGCTTCGCAATTCATCGCGGTTGCCTACGAGGCGCTCACTGCAAACGCGCGAAGTGAGGCGATGTCGGCCGGCGGACAGTTGCTCTGCATCGGATATGAGCGACGCGACCATCTCCGGCATGTTGATGTCCTGCTCTACCACCGGGTTCCGGCTGTCTTCCAGGCGCGAGAGTGTCAGCAGATCCTCAATCAGATTCTGCATGCGTCCTGCCTGCGCCTCCATGTGGCCGATGGACTTGTTGAAGAGCGGGTTCGTGCCATCGTTGGCGCGTGAGAGCGTCTCGACAAACCCCGCCAGCACCGTCAGCGGCGTGCGCAACTCATGGGAGACATTGGCAATGAAGTCGCGGCGCATGGTGTCGAGCTTCTCAAGCTGGGTCACATCGCGAGCCAGCACCAGCTTTTGATCCATGCCGAACGGCACGATGATCACCGAAAGGCTCTGATCAGGACTGCCATGGCCCTTCAACATGAAGGGCTCGCTGAAGCTCTGGGCCTGCAAGGCCTCCACGAATGCAGGCTGGCGCACCAGGTTGGTGATGAGCCCGCCGCGATCTTTGGCGAGCGTGATGGACAGGTCTCGGGAAGCAGTCGGGTTGCACCAGATGATGTGATTGTCCGCATCCAGCATGACCGCGCCGTCAGGTACTGCCTCTGCCGCCTGCTGAAAGCGTGCCAGGGTATGGGTGAGAAGCTCCTGGGCGTGACGCTCCTGACGAATGAGGCGGTACAAACGCGACAGTACGTCGCCCCACAAGCCGCTGCCATCCGGCACCGACTGGCCGGGCGACTCCAGCCAGCGCAGCAGCTCGGCAAGTTTGAAGGCGTAGTAGAGGAAAGCGATGCCAAGAACGACCGCAACGGCCGCCCAGGCACCTGCGGCGCCCCAAATGAAGAACGCTGTCATGGCGGCGGGCAGGGCAAAGATCAATACTCGGCCAGCTACCGTCAACAGGGCGACGCTCTGTGGGCTCATGGACAAGTGCGATCGGGGCGCATGGGCCGGATTATGTCACTGTGGGCGGGTATCGCGTGAACGTGACGGATGCTGCGTCAACGGTACGAAACCTCGCCCCCTGGCACTGCAGCAAGCTGGCTGCTTGTCAGTTCTCGCTCGGCTACCGGTCACCTGCTACCCGGCAGTCAGTCCTTGGCGAAGCGGTAACCGCTGCCGCGCACGGTTTGCACCAACGCGTCATGTCCGCTGGGTTCGAGGGCGGAGCGCAATCGGCGGATGTGCACATCAACCGTACGTTCCTCGATGAAGACATGGTCGCCCCACACAAAGTCCAGGAGCTGTGTTCGGGTGTACACCCGTTCAAGGTGGGTCAGGAAGAAATGCAGCAGACGGAACTCTGTCGGTCCCATCTGCAGGTTCTTGCCGTGGCCCGTAATGCGATGTGTACCCGGGTCCAGACGCAGGCCGTGATATTCAATCGGATCCGCCGTCATTTCCGGTGCGCGCCGACGCAGCACCGCCTTGATGCGGGCTTCCAGCTCTCGCACAGAGAACGGTTTCGTGATGTAGTCGTCCGCCCCAGTCTCCAGGCCACGAAGTTTGTCTTCTTCTTCGCCGCGGGCGGTAAGCATGATGATGGGCAGCTCCTTCGTGCGCGATTCGCTGCGCAGTCGCCGCGCCAGATCCACGCCGGACGCACCCGGCAGCATCCAGTCCAGCAAGGCAAGATCCGGGAGCTCGTTCTGGATGAGCACGGTCGCCTTCTCGGCGCTGTCCGCACCGATGACGCGGTATCCCGCCATCTCCAGATTGAGGGAAATCAGTTCATGAATGGCGGGTTCATCTTCAACCACCAGTATTCTTGGAGCCATCTTGGCACTCTCTATGGTCACATTGTCGGCTCATGCAGGGTACATTTCAGTGATGACACTTTTGTTACTGGCTGTCAAATTTGAAGGCGAGGGAGTTGGGATTCGGGGTTCGGGGCTTGACAGGATTCGTCCGAAGGCTGGAAATTCTGTGCAGTCTTGAAAGGCATCCCCCGACGCGGATGGGCCATAATCGAAATGATGGAGGCCTGGTTCGCCCCCGAACCCCGAATCCCCAGCCCCGAATCCCGAGAAAAAAATGCACGCCCCCACCGAAATCAAGCTGCATCAAGCCTCTCGCATCCTGGAATTGAGTTACGCGGATGGCCACACCTTCCAGTTGACCTGCGAATATCTGCGGGTTTTCTCCCCGTCTGCCGAGGTGCGAGGCCATGGCCCAGGGCAGGAGGTATTGCAGGTCGGCAAGGAGGATGTGGAGATCAAGGCCGTCGACCCTGTGGGCAGCTATGCCGTGAAGTTCGTTTTTTCCGACGGCCATGACACCGGCATCTTCTCCTGGGACTACCTGCATGAGCTGGGTGTCAAGCAGCAGAGCAACTGGACGTCGTATCTTCAGCGCATGGAAGCGGCGGGCGCCAGTCGATCGTCGCAGTCGTCCTCCTGACGGCTACATTCGGCCCAGGCGCAACAGGATGACTGAACCCATGACAGGTACCACCCACTTCGGCTACGAGCAGGTATCCGAGGACGCCAAGGCGGAGAAAGTCCGCGAGGTCTTCCGCTCGGTGGCACCCAGCTACGACATCATGAACGACCTGATGTCAGGTGGCCTGCATCGCATCTGGAAGCATTTCACCGTCAATCTCGCCGCAGTGCTGCCCGGACAGAAGGTGTTGGACGTGGCGTCTGGTTCCGGTGATCTGGCGCGCGAGTTTGCGAAGCTGGCCGGGGCTGAGGGCGAAGTCTGGCAGACAGACATCAATGCCGCCATGCTGGGCGTGGGGCGTGACCGCCTGTTGAACGCCGGGCTCATGTTGCCGCTGGCGCAGTGCGATGCAGAAAGGCTTCCCTTCCCGTCGGGTCGATTCGATCTGGTCACCGTCGCCTTTGGTCTGCGCAACATGACGCACAAGGACGCTGCGCTGGCCGAGATGGCGCGGGTGCTGAAACCGGGCGGCAAGCTCATCGTGCTGGAATTTTCCAAGGTCGCGGCACCATTGGAGAAAGCCTATGACCTGTACTCTTTCAACATCCTGCCCAAGATCGGGAAGTGGGTGGCCAAGGACGAGGCCAGTTATCGCTATCTCGCCGAGTCCATTCGCATGCATCCTGACCAGGACACGCTGAAGGGCATGATGGAAACGGTGGGACTTGCGCGTGTCGAGTATTTCAACCTGGCTGCCGGTGTGGTGGCTGTCCATCGGGGGTACAAGCTATGAATCGGGATTCGGGGTTTGGGGTTCGGGGTGGCGTGGCACTGTGTGCATTGCTGGCGTTTGCGTCAACGGCCTGGGCGCAGAAGCCGGCGGATGCCAAGGCGGATAGCAAGGCAGCAGAGCCCAAACCAGTCGTCATCAAGCCGGGCAAGATCCACGAGAAATGCATGTCGGTCACGTCGGCGCAGAAGCTGGAATACCAGTTTGCGACGACAAAGCCGGTGGATTTCAACATTCACTACCACGTGGGTGAGTCGATCTATTACCCCGTGAAGCGCGCCAAGACCACGGGTGAGGCGGATCGGTTCCAGCCTACCAAAGGCAAGGAGGACTATTGCCTCATGTGGGAAAACAAATCCTCCGCAGAGGTCGAGCTGACCTTTTCGGCCAAGGTCATCAAGTAGTCTCCGCCTGAATTGTTCGCCGTGAACAGCACGCTGGATCAGGTCCTGCAGAGTCCTTGGGCGCGCTGGATCAATCGCATCCTTGCCGACTACCCGGACGCGCGAGCCATGCTTCAGCCGCACGCGGGCAAAGTGGCACGCTTCCAGTCCGGTCTGTTTGATCTGGCGTTGGCGGTGACCGCCGATGGGGCGGTGGAGGTGGCTTCCCGCGCCGCGCCCATCGATCTGGATGTCAGCATTCCACCGGGTCTGCTGCCCCGTCTCGCCCGTCGCGATGAGACGGCAGAGCGCGAGATCACGTTCACCGGCGATGCCGCCTTGGGCGCGGATATCCGCCATCTCTCCCGGCATATGAAGTGGGACGTGGAGGCCGACATCGGCAAGTTGCTGGGTGATGGCGTCGCGGCCGACATCGCGGCCCATCGCGTGGTGGGCACGTTGAAGGATCTCGCCAGCTGGCAGCGTGAGGCGCGTGACCGCCTGGGTGCGAATATTCGCGAATTCCTCACTGAGGAGCGCCCGGCGCTCGTGCCCAAGCGCGACATCGAACGCTTCGGCCGTGATGTGGACGCATTGCGTGACGACGTTGCCCGGCTGGAGGCACGCATTCGCTTGTTGCAAAAACCTCAAGTCGCTTCTTCACAGGATCACTGAACATGGCAGGCGTCACCCTTACCCGCTTCCTCATCGACCAGCAGTATCAGGCACAGGCCGTGTCCTCCGACCTCCGGCTGCTGCTGGAGGTCGTCGCACGTGCGGTCAAGGCCATCAGCGTCAATGTGGGCAAGGGTGCGCTGGCCGGTGTGTTGGGCGAACACGCAAACCCGGCAGGCACCGGTGCTGCGTCGCTGAATGTGCAGGGCGAGGCGCAGAAGAAACTCGACGTGATTGCCAATGAAATTCTGCTGGAGGCCAACGAGTGGGGCGGCCATCTCGCCGCCATGGCGTCCGAGGAGATGGACGATCCGCACGCCATTCCGCATCGCTATCCCAAGGGCGAGTACCTGCTTCTGTTCGATCCGCTGGACGGCTCGTCCAACATCGACGTGAACGTGTCGGTGGGCACCATCTTCTCGGTGTTGAAGTGCCCGGACGGCGTGTCCATACCGACCGAGAAGGACTTCCTGCAAGCCGGCACGAAGCAAGTCTGCGCCGGCTTCGCAGTCTATGGTCCGTCCACCGTGCTGGTGCTGACATTAGGCAATGGCGTGCATGGGTTCACGCTTGATCGCGAGATGGGCTCCTTCGTGCTCACGCAGGCGAATATTTGCATCCCGGAGGACACGCAGGAATTCGCCATCAACATGTCCAACATGCGTTTCTGGGAGCCGCCCGTGAGGCGCTATGTGGACGAGCTCCTGGCGGGCAAGACGGGTGTGCGCGGCAAGGACTTCAACATGCGCTGGGTCGCCAGCATGGTGGCCGATGTGTATCGCATCCTGCAGCGGGGCGGCATCTTCATGTATCCGCGCGATTTGAAGGATCCGATGAAGCCGGGGCGGCTCCGCCTCATGTACGAAGCCAATCCCATGGCGCTCATCGTCGAGCAGGCAGGTGGTGCAGCATCGACCGGGCGTGAGCGCATCCTCGACTTGCAGCCCACCGAGCTCCACCAGCGTGTGGCCGTGGTGCTGGGATCGAAGAACGAAGTAGAGCGGGTAGCGTCTTACCACGCTGAATAGCGGCGTAAGGATGCGCTTTACGCATCGACGTACTCCGCCCCACCGCATTGCACTGGAGACCCAACATGACCATTCAAACCGCAACCCTCGCCGGCGGCTGCTTCTGGTGTACCGAAGCCGTTTTTGACCAGTTGAAGGGTGTATCTTCCGTCGAGTCCGGTTACATGGGCGGCAAGACGCTCAATCCGACCTACGAAGACATCTGCACCGGCAATTCCGGCCATGCCGAAGTCGTTCGTGTCAGCTTCGACGATAGCGCCCTGAGTTTTCGCGAGCTGCTGGAAGTGTTCTTCGTCATTCACGATCCTACGACACTGAATCGCCAGGGCAACGACGTCGGCACGCAGTATCGCTCGGCAGTCTTCTACCATTCACCAGAGCAGAAGACCGATGCCGAAACCGTGATCGCCAACCTCAGTGCAGAGAAGATCTGGAACGCCCCCATCGTCACCGACGTCACGCCTGCATCAGTCTTCTACGTTGCCGAGGACTACCACCAGGAATACTTCGCGCGCACCGGCGACAAGAATCCCTATTGCAGCTTTGTCGTAGCACCCAAGGTCGCGAAGTTCAGGAAGCAGTTCCTCGACAGGCTGAAGGCCTGAAGTCCATGATTGCGGACGACACGCGACGAGGCGAGCGTTCGGCCACCTGCGCTTGTGGCGACATCACCATCACCGTCGCGGGCGATCCCGCGATGCACGGAATCTGCCATTGCACCAACTGCAAACGCCGCACGGGTAGCGCATTCGGTATCTCGGCCTACTTTCCGCGCGACGCCGTGCTGGCGCAAACAGGCGATACCCAGCCATACGCCTTTCGCCACGCGACCCAGAATCATGATCAGGTACGCCACTTCTGCCCGCGCTGCGGCACGACGCTCTTCTGGACCGTCTCCACAATGCCCGATGTCATCGGCATTGCCGGCGGCTGCTTTGCCGATGACAAGTTGCCCGAGCCGGCGTACTCCGTCACGGATGGCAAGCGGGAGGCTTGGCTCACGCTCCCTGCGCATTGGAGGTTTCATCCGGACTGAACGCAAGCAGGCCTTCTCTACCTGCGCTGCGACGCCTTGAATCGCCAATCGCTCGGGTGCAGGGTCGGCCCTCGACAGGAGCGAGCGGTGCCTGCGCTGCTAGAATCCGGATTCTTCCTTCAGCGATCTTTCCCCTCGGCATCCCGATGCGCCTCTTCCGCTCCCTGCGAATATTCGCAACGGTTGTCCGTTATGGTCTCGACGAATTCCTGCCGGAGGGGGGCTTCAAGGCAATCCTGGCTGTGCTGTGCTTCTGGCGCAGCTTCAGCGACTCGCGTGCTGTACGGCTCAGGAAGGCGCTGGAGTCGCTGGGCCCCATCTTCATCAAGTTTGGCCAGTTGCTTTCCACGCGGCGCGATCTGGTGCCGGGTGATCTCGCCGATGAGCTGGCCAAGTTGCTGGATCAGGTGCCGCCGTTTCCCGGCGAGGACGTGGTCGCCATCCTCAATCGCGTCTACGGCAAGCCTTATGGAGAAGTTTTCAGCGCATTCGATCTGAAGCCTGTGGCGAGTGCGAGCATTGCCCAGGTGCATTTCGCCACCCTGAAGTCGGGCCGAGAGGCCGGGCGTGATGTGGCGGTCAAGATTGTGCGGCCGGGTATCGGCCAAACCATTGCCAAGGACATCGCGCTTCTCGACGTTGTGGCCGACTTTGTTGAATCCTGGCTGCCGGACGGCAAGCGCCTGCGCCCGCGCGCGGTGGTGCGGGAATTCAGCAACACCTTGCACGACGAGCTGGATCTGATCCGCGAGGCCAGCAATGCCAGCCAGCTCCGCCGCAATTTCATCGACGGCAAGCTGCTCTACGTTCCCGAGGTCTACTTCGACTATTGCCACCGCGACGTGATGGTGATGGAACGCATCGACGGCATTGCCGTGAATGATGTCGAGCAGTTGAAGGCCTGCAACATCGATACCGATCGCCTGTCACGCGACGGCGTGGAGATATTCTTCACGCAGGTCTTCCGGGATGCGTTCTTCCATGCCGACATGCACCCCGGCAACATCTTTGTGCGAAAGGATGGCATCTACTCCGGTGTCGACTTCGGCATCATGGGCACGCTGTCGGATGCCGACAAGAATTACCTCGCGCGGAATTTCATGGCGTTCTTCCAGCGCGACTACCGTGCTGTCGCCATGGCCCATATCGAGGCCGGCTGGGTGCCCGAGGGCACTCGGGTGGACGAGTTCGAGAGCGCCATCCGCGCAGTCTGCGAGCCCATTTTCGACAAGCCGCTGAAGGACATCTATTTCGGCAACATCCTGCTGCGCCTCTTCGACGTGTCGCGCCGGTTCCAGATGGAAATCCAGCCGCAGCTCGTTCAGCTGCAGAAGACGCTGCTGCAGATCGAGGGTCTGGGTCGCCAGCTTTCCCCGGATCTGGATCTTCGGCCGGTTGCACAGCCCATTCTTGAGCGCTGGATGAGCGAGCAGATGGGAGTGAGCGGCCTGGTGAAGCAATTGAGGGCCGAGGCGCCGCTCTGGGCGCGCACCCTGCCACAGCTTCCCCGCCTCCTGCATCGGGCATTGCACGATGATGCGCCGGCCAAGCTGGAGCTGGCTCTCCTGAAACTGGTCGCCGCCCAACAGCGCCAGACCCGCGTGCTCATCGCCATCGGACTCATCCTCGCGGTGATGGTGTTCGGTTACGCGTATCTCTTGCTTCTCTGGGAGCCGTGAACACCACTGACCGCACAGGGGCTCGTTGCCCGGCCCATGCTCGACCCTCGCGCGACTGCTTTGCTACACTCAGCGGGCGAGGTTTATCGTGGGGGATCGGCGGCCGCTTCTGTCAACCCGTCCGAGCCAGCTTTCCACAACGTCACTTTGGAGCCAGTAGATGGGCAGCCTGATCTTCTTCGTCATTCTGTACCTCGCCACCACGATCGCCATCGGCCTGTATGCCGCGCGGAATGTGCATGGCGCCAAGGACTATCTGGTAGCGGGCCGCAGTCTGCCCCTGTACATCAACATGGCCACGGTTTTCGCCACGTGGTTCGGGGCCGAGACCGTGCTTTCCGTGTCGGCCACGTTCGCGCGCGATGGTTTGTCAGGCATTCCGGCTGATCCCTTCGGCGCCACGGCCTGTCTGATTTTCGTGGCCCTGTTTTTCGCCAAGGCGTTCTACCGCATGGACCTCTTGACCTTGGGCGACTTCTACAAGAAGCGCTACAACAAGACCATCGAGGTCGTCACCAGCTCGATTATCGTGGTGTCCTATCTGGGCTGGACCTCCGCCCAGCTCACCGCGCTGGGCCTGGTCCTGTGGGTGATCTCCGGCGGGGCGCTCACGCTCACCCAGTCGATCATCATCGGCACCGTGATCGTGTTGTTCTACACCATCTGGGGCGGAATGTGGTCGGTGGCTTTCACCGACATGTTCCAGACCGTGGTCATCATCATCGGCCTGTTCATTGTCGCCTGGTTCGTGGGGGATCTGGCCGGCGGCGCGACCAAGGTCATCAGCACCGCCTATGATCAAGGCAAGCTCAATCCCTTCCCGACAGGTGGCAGCAAAGAGTGGCTGACGTGGATCGCCGCATTTGCCACCATTGCCCTGGGCTCCATTCCGCAGCAGGACGTGTTCCAGCGCGTGACCAGCGCCAAAGACGAGAAGACTGCCGTTCGCGGCACTCTCATTGGCGCCATCGTGTATTTCTTCATCGCCTTCATTCCCATGTTCATCGCCTTCTCGGCGCTGATGATCGAGCCCAGGCTGGTGGAGCTCTTCAAGAGTGAAGACGCCCGCGAGATCCAGCGCATCCTGCCGGACATCATCCTGGGACAGACGCCGCTGTACATTCAGGTACTGTTCTTTGGCGCGTTGCTGTCCGCGATCCTGTCCACCGCCAGCGGGGCGCTGCTTGCACCCACTGCACTATTTGCCAACAACGTGATGAAGCCGTTCATACCGCACCTGTCCGACCACAACTTGCTCAAGCTCGTGCGGGTGACGATGGTGGTGTTCACCGTGGCAGCGCTCATTTTTGCTGTCAACTCCAAGAGCACCATGTATGAAATGATTCAGAACGCCTACAAGGTCACGCTGGCCGGTGCCTTCGCTCCGCTTGTGTTTGGTCTTTTCTGGAAACGCACCACCTCTGCGGGCGCGGCCTTGTCCATCTTCGCGGGGCTGGGGTCCTGGATGGGCATGGAGGTTCTGATTTCCGGCGGTGTCGAGACCATCTGGCCGCCTCAGATGGTGGGTCTGATCTTCGGGATCATTGCCATTGTCGTGGGCTCACTGCTGACTCAGCCCAAGCACGGACATGGACACAAGGGCCACGGTCACTGAGCCGCTGCAAGGTTGGTCATGTGACTTGGTTATGTGATTCGGTCGTGTGATTTGGTTATGTGGCTTGGTTATGTGACAGCTTTGTAATCTGTCGCTGAATGCAAACGGCCCCGCGAGGGGCCATTTGCATTGGCGGACACCAATACACCCGTTCGGGCGCACTGCGCCTGCGTTGTCCCTCGCTCAATTCATTGCTTGCACGGCCTGCTCAGCAACGCTTTGCTGCGCTTGGCAGCGCATTTTCTGCGTTTCATCGCAATCCGATTGTGGGCGGACCCCGCGAATTTTAAAGTGGCTGCATGTTGATAGATGCAGCAAACCACAACGCAACACCCAACCAGGAGCCGATCATGAATTCCAGCAAAATGTTTCTCGAAGGTTTCAACAGCTACAAGTCCATCTCTCTTGCCGCAGCAGCTGTCGTCACCGGCATGATGCTGGTGTCGTTCTACGCGGGCGCAAAAAATGCAGAGAACGCCGCTGCCCTGGCTTATGCCAAGGAGCACCGTGTCGAAGTCACTGCCACGCGTCTCGTTCCTGCAGAGTCTGCCACGCAGCGGGTTGCCTCACTCCCCATCAACACCGCAGTGCGCTGATTGATGCAACGGGCGGATGCCGCGTTGCTTTGATCGGCTCGCACGGTCCCGTCCGGCCGATAAGTATTGGATGTCATAGCACCTGTTTCTCAGTCGTACCCTCCCTGATTGCCCGGCCTCGCGCCGGGCTCTTTTTTCAACAGGTAGTCCCCGGCAGCGTTCAAAACTTGCTGGCGCAGGCAGAGCAAGAAGGCGCGTGCATGGGTTGCGAATTCGGTTCCCGGCATTTTGTGTCGGAAATTCAGCGTTTCGTCGCAGGGCGCTGGTGACGAAGCGGTGTTCGAACAAGAATAGTGACTGCAGCAATGTTTAAGCAGCATTTGATTTGAGGCTTTAATGGATTCATTGGCAAAAGACGTCTTGAGCATCATCATTCTGGCGAGCTGGGCATTACCTGTCGCCTACATTGCCCTCGTACTCGTCGTTACCCAATTGGCGGCGCTGGTGCGGCGCATCAGCGGCAGATGGGGAAGGTACCCATCCAGACCGCTTCTTCCTGACACTTCGGATGCAGTCTTTGCATCGCCTTCAATGCGCCGACACAACCCGGTCAGAGCTGTGGGCGTGTCGCCCATGGTCGGGTCGCCATCAAGGCCACGTCTGGCCTCCCGCTGGAAAAGTAGCCAGCGATTGACCGCTGGCGTGTACTGAGGTGGGGCGATCAATGAAGACACTGCGACCTCGACTGGCCCTGCTTCTCCGCCATTGGCCAACGGCCTGTATCGCCATTGTCGTGACGGTCATCCTGATTCATGAGGCCCCAAAGGGCCATGCCGATCTGGAGCCGCTCTCTGTGCATCCATATGTGCAGCAGGTCGCCCACATTGATGGCACGGACCAATCGGTCGTAGAACAGCCCATTCGGGAACACGTCGGCGCCTGACACGCCTGCCGCACCGATGCGCCAGAGAGGTGGCCCAGGGCGCAGCATGCGCCCGTTTTTCCGCGTTTTGTCACAATCCGCATTGTCCTGACGCACCGCCTCCCCTACAGTCGGTCTCATAGGGGAGAATAAACAATGCCGAATCGCTATCTGTATCTCTTGAGCGGGCTTTCCTGGCAGCGCGCCGCATGGACTGTGGTCGTGGCGCTGGTTGCGACTGCGAGTGTGGTCTGGTTCTTCCAGAACACTTTTTGGGATCTGCTGCTCAGTGCGCTGTGCATGAGCTTTACGATCATGCTGGCCATCACGATCGCGGGAAATCTCCGGCAGACCTTCATGCCGCGCGAGGGCGCGCAGCTGTTGGCGGTCGTCTTCGGATCCTTTCTGGGCATCTTGCTCGTTGGCATCGTGAAGGGCCGCGATCTGGCCCAGATGTTTACCGAGCGGCTCTGGGGCGTGACCGTCACGACCGGTCTTGGTATTGGCTTTGGCTGTGTCATCACTGCGGCCATGATCCTGCGGGAACAGCGCGCCCGCATGCAGTCGGATCTTGTACGCGCGGAAGCAGAAAAGCACCGTCTGGAGAAGCAGATCATGGAAGCCCGGCTGCAAGTCATGCAGGCGCAGGTGGAGCCGCACTTTCTTTTCAACACGCTGGCGAATGTGCAGCACCTTGTGGAGGCTGATGCAAAGGCTGCCGGCAAGATGCTGGACAACCTCATTCGCTATCTGCGCATCGCGTTGCCGCAGATGCGTGAATCCAGCAGCACCCTGGGCCGCGAGATGGACATGGCGGCTGCCTATCTCGAAATTTTCAAGATCCGCATGGGCAGCAGGCTCGACTACAGCATGAATGTGCCGAGCGACCTTCGTACTCAGGAGTTTCCGCCCATGATGCTGATCACGCTTGTCGAAAATGCCATCAAGCACGGGCTCGACCCTTGTTGCGATGCCGGTGTTGTGACACTGTCGGCTGAACAGCGCGAAGGAAAGTTGATCGTACGGGTTGCCGATACGGGCGAGGGCTTCCAGCCCAAGCCAGGTGGCGGCGTCGGGCTTGCGAATATTCGCGAGCGACTGTCCACGCTGTATGGCAAATCGGCCGGTCTCACCCTGGAGGAGAACCAGCCGCGCGGCATAGTGGCCACCATCGAGCTCACGCAACGCAGCCTGGCGAGCGCTGGTATGTTGAGCCCTGCTGTGACGTAACGCGCCCGTTGCCGAGCCAATATCCGCAACCGGTGAATAATTTGATCACCCCGCTTCCCAAACACCATGCCCACTGCCCTCATTGCTGATGACGAACCACTGCTCCGCGCCCAGCTGAAGGCCCGGCTTGCCAATCTCTGGCCCGGGTTGCGGATCGTTCACGAAGCTGAAAACGGCCGTCAGGTGGTCGAGTTCTTTGATCTGGAGGACGAGAAGCCGGATGTCTGCTTTCTGGATATCCACATGCCAGGGCTCACAGGCCTGGAGGCAGCGCGTCGAATCAGCAAGCGTTCCCGGGTCGTATTCGTGACGGCCTTCGACCAATATGCCGTCGACGCATTCGAGCAGGGTGCGATCGATTACGTGCTGAAGCCCTTCGACGAGACCCGATTGAAGGAGACGGTCACTCGCTTGCAGGAGCGGCTCGCTGCGCCAGTGACCGTCGAAAGTGACAGCCGCGGCGATCCGCTCGATGCGATTCTGGCTCGACTTGCTGCGCAAATGGCGCCTGTCGGCCGCCAGTATCTGCAGTGGATCAAGGCCAGCGTCGGCTCCACCGTGCGCATGATCGCCATTGACGATATCTGCTACTTCCAGTCCGACGAGAAATACACGCGGGTGGTCATGGAGGACGGTGAAGTCCTCATCCGCAAACCCATCAAGGAACTGCTGGATGAGCTGGACCCGGACAAGTTCTGGCAGATCCACCGCTCCACGTTGGTCAACACCCGAGAGATTGCCGGGGTCGTGCGCGGTCTGCGTGATCAGGCCGACCTCAAGCTCAAGTCCCGCCCTGAAGTCCTGACTGTCAGCCGCGCTTACACGCATTTGTTCAAGCAGATGTAGCGATGCGGAGGGCGGAACAGGGACCCGCGCCTTGGCGCGGGATGTGACCCCGGATGCGGCGCTTGGCTCGCGCAGGTGATCTTCTGGAGGGGCATTTGGGAGGAAGCTCGGCGCCCTTTGCGCATGCGAGGCGCGAGTCGGGCACCAAGCCAAGAGCGGTGGGGTGAGCCGGGGTTGCGACGGCGGCGTGCCCGTTCTTGGAATTTCAGTAATCCGGGTTGGCCCTGCTCCCCGCGAATATTCGCAATGCTGCGAACATCCCCCAATCCCCAATCCCCAATCCCCATCCCCCATCCCCCATCCCCCGGCCTTCTGCAATCCACCCCCCCGTTTCTGCATTCCGGCGACTGTCCGTTGAGGTCGAAGGCCCGAGTCCCTAATCTGGCCTTATCGAAACCCTCATCCGAATGCACCGGGAGCCCCATGGATACCCTCATCGTCAGTCTGCAACACCTGCCCCAGTGGGTGCACATCGCCAGCGGCCTGCTGCTCGCCGCTTTCATGGCCGTTCTGGTCATGGCCGAAGACCTGTAACCCCCAGCCCCGCCGCGCTCAACCCCCCGGCCAACACGTCCCGCCGCCAAGGACGACTCCGGTAAACCGATAGACTCCAATCATGTTCAAAATACTCGCCAACCTGCTGCATCGCACCCCCTGGTGGGGTATGGCCTTCTTCGGCTTGCTCAGCTTTGTTGTCCTGTTGCTGTTCACGGTCCCGTTCCAGATCATCCGATTGGAGAAGGCCGGCTCCACGGCGGCTGAAAACCAGGCCATCAAGCGCGAGGTCGATGCGGCCTTTGCCGGGCAGGGCCTCGACATTGCCGAGAATTTCGTCAAGGCGTTCAAGTCCCGCACCCAGGACCCGGTCCGCCAGGTAGAGCTGGAGCGCGCACTGGAAGAGATTCAGCGGGCCCGCGAGGAGATCGCGGAAGTCGGCCGGGCGACAGCTGAAGCCCGCCGCGATTCGGAGCGTGCGGTTGAAGACAGCCGCAAAGACGCGCGCCGGGCGATAAAGGACGCGGCGCGCGACGCCCGTCAGGCCGCACAGGAAGGGCTAGTCAACTCTGCCGAGTTGGCGGTCGAAGGTGCCCAGGCGGCGCTTGAGGGCCACAGGAGTGCCCTTCAGGCGTTGCGCAACGCAGGTGTGAGGGAAGCCGAAATCGAGAAGCAGATGGAAGCCGGCATTCGACGGGCCGAGGAAAACCTGGCCCACGCCAAGCGTCAGCTGGACACCGCGAAACGCAGTGCTTCCGGTGTCGGCATCCGCATCAATCTGGGTGATGACAAGCCGGCTTTCCAGATAGATATTGACGACAAGGTGCCGAACAACAAGGCGCCCCATGACAAGACCAACAGCAGCGTGATCCCCGGCAAGGCTGTGCCGCCAGTTCCGCCAAACCCAAGTGTCAGCGGCAAGTCGGCATTGCCGAGCCCTCCCGCACCGCCGGCAAAGCCCGCACTCGCTGCGCCACCCTCGCCAGCCGCTATACCCGAACCACCCGCGCCGCCGTCCCTGCCCGTGTCACTGCGTGCCGACATCCGGGAAAAAGTCGCCGACGATTTCTTCCGCCTGACATTCGGCGCGATGTTGATCGTGATCTTCATCCCGCTCTTCTTCATGGCGCTGATTGCCAAGTTCTTCATCGACCGCGCTCGTGCCGCCCAGCGTGTTGCCGAGGAGAAGAAGCAGGAGGCGGACTATCACAGCATGAGCCGTCAGGTTACCGAGGCGCGCTTGCAGGCATTGCAGGCACAGGTCGAGCCGCACTTTCTCTACAACACGTTGGCCAACGTGCAGGCGCTCACCGAGGCTGATCCGCCGCTCGCCAACAAGATGGTGGAGCACCTGATTCAGTATCTGCGTGCGGCACTGCCCAAGATGCGCGAGACCACGTCCACGGTCGGGCAGGAGATGGAGCTGGTGCGCGCCTATCTCAATATCCTCAAGATCCGCATGGGTGCCCGCCTGGAGTTTTCCATCAGCCTGCCTGACGATGTGGGCAAGCTGGCTTTTCCGCCGCTGATGCTGCCGTCCTTGATCGAGAACGCGATCAAGCATGGCCTGGAACCGCAGCGCGAGGGCGGCCGCATCGACATCACCGCGAGCCATCTTGCCGGCCTCATCTCCATTGAAGTGAAAGACACCGGTCGCGGGTTTGGCGCGGGCACGTCCGGTGGCGGCGTTGGGCTTGCGAATATTCGCGAGCGGCTGGACGGCCTGTATGGCCCGGCGGCCAAACTCACGCTCACCGAAAACCAACCCAGTGGTGTCATCGCCACGTTGCAGGTGCCCGACTCGCCACCGAGGGTGATGCCTGGCAACAGAATGGCCATCCCATCCACGCCAGCGCAGCCCGCTCTACCGCAGACCATGCCATCGCGCATCTGGGGTGGGGTGAAGACAGCGCATGGCATCTGGGCACGCATCGCCGGTTACACCTTCATCGCGCTCATGGGCGTGCTGGCCGTGGGCTTTGTCGTGGGCATTATCGGTACCTATACCGGGCTTCTGCCCGTCGAATTTGGCGATGCCAAGCTGTCGGGCCTGCACGGCGCAGCGCTGGGCACCGTCGTCATGCTCGCTGTATTTGCCTTGTTGGCGGTCGTGGCGCTGGTCGTCGTGGCGATCTTCTACGGCCTCGGCGTGATGGCGGCAGCACTGGTCGTGATCATTCCGCTGTCGGTGCTGGTATCGCTCTTTCCGGTGCTGCTGCCGTTCGTGCTGCTGGGGTTGGTGGTGTGGTGGCTCTCACGCAAAAAGCCGAACCAGGACAATCTGCCCAACCTTCCCCGCTGAGGATTTCGTACACTGATGGCTATGTTCCCGACCCCAAGACCTGCCTGACCCGAAGACTGACCGACATGCCCACCGCAATACTTGCAGAAGACGAACCCATTCTCCTTGCCCAGCTGAAGGCCAAGATGACCAAGCTCTGGCCCGGGCTGGAAATTCTCGCTGCGGTCGGCGACGGCGAGAGTGCGCTGGAGGCCATTACAGAGCACGAGCCCGACTTTGCCCTGCTCGATATCCAGATGCCGGAGATGACCGGTATCGAGGTGGCCAAACATCTGGCTGCGCATCGGGGCAAGGGTTCCGGTACGCCGCTCAAGACCCACATCATCTTCGTCACCGCTTATGACCAGTATGCGGTCGAGGCCTTCGAGGCTGGTGCCATCGACTACATCCTGAAGCCGTACACCGATGAGCGTCTTGCGGCCACCATCGCCCGGCTCTCCGAGCGCATGAACGCCGAGCCACCCGCGCCCGCGCAGGATCTCGACAGCCTCATGCGCCGCCTGGCCGAGAAGCTCAATCCCGGCGCCGAGAAGCTCACGTGGATCAAGGCCACCATCGGCCAGCAGCTCCGTCTGATTCCGGTCGAAGAAGTGCTTTATTTTCAGTCCGACGAAAAGTACACCGTGGTGATGACGCCGGAGTACGAAGCCCTCATCAAGACCCCGATCAAGGAACTGCTGGCGGGGTTGGAGTCGGAGAAGTTTTGGCAGATCCATCGTTCCACCATCGTCGCAGCCAAGGCGATCGAAGCCGTCACCCGCGATTTCCGCGGCCAGGCGCAAGTGAAGATCAAGGGCCGCAAAGAACTCCTCACCGTCAGCCGGCCGTTTTCGCACCTTTTCAAACAGATGTGACTGGGGGTGATGGGTGAGGGGTGATGGGTGATGGGTGATGGGTGATGGGTGATGGGTGATGGGTGATGGGTGATGGGTGATGGGTGATGGGTGATGGGTGATCTTGCGAATATTCGCAATGGCTCCACCATCCTGCCCGAACCCCGAGCTGTCGCCACAACGCGACAATCTGCCGCTTTTCGTCAGCCTCAGCGCAGTGCGGCGCCCACGCCGTAGTTGAAGGGCAGCAGCGTTTCCGGGTCGATCACGGTCGCGCGCTTCAGGCGGACCCGAATGCGCTGCGCGATCGCCTGCAGCTCGATGCTGGCACGGCGATGTTTGAGCGCCACGCGGCAGTAGTAGCGTGCATACGAAGGATTGTTCGCCAGCGACAGGGCGTCGATCCCCTCGCCCAGCTCACGTTCAAACAGACGCTTGAAAGCGCCAACAGTCTTGATGTCTAGAAACATGCAACAACTCTTGCAAGCCCTGTGCCAGAGTTCGCGCCAACCCGAACAGTTATTCATTCCCGATAGAATCGGGCGGCAGGGCTGGTGTTCGGCCACCGTGGCTGATCCACCGCACAACACCGCAACAGTTCGGCAACCATGGCGCATCAAGGGAGACGCAGCATGATCTATTCGCTGGAAGGCATCACGCCGCAACTGAAGGGCGACAACTATGTGGCGCCCAATGCCACGGTCATCGGTAACGTGGTGCTCGAACAGGGCGCCAACGTCTGGTGGAATGTGACCATTCGCGGCGACAACGACCGCATCACCCTGGGTGAAAACGTGAACGTCCAGGATGGCTCCGTTTTGCACACGGATGAAGGCGTGCCGCTCACGCTGGAGAAGGATGTCTCGATCGGACACATGGTCATGCTGCACGGCTGCACGGTTGGGGAGGGCTCGCTCATCGGTATCAAGGCCGTGGTTCTGAACCATGCCGTGATCGGGCGCGAGTGCCTGATCGGTGCCAACACCCTTATCGCGGAGGGCAAGGTCATTCCCGACCGCTCCCTGGTATTGGGCTCGCCGGGCAGGGTCGTGCGCACCCTCACCGATGCGGACGTGAAGATGGTTCGCGGCATCGCGCAGCACTATGTCGACAACGCGAAACGCTATCGTGCCGGGCTGAAGGCGGTTGACTGACACCGCCGGTGGACCCATGACGCTGCCCGCCACTGCGCCGCCCCAGGCGGGGCGACCCAACATCATTCTGTGCGGGCTCTTTTGCTTGAGCATCCTGATCGTGGCGTATGCCTCGCTCTTGCCCTTCAGCGGCTGGCGCGTACCCGATGCAGTCAGCATGCAGGGTATCCAGCGCGTGTACCAGTCCGAGCTGGACCTGATTCTCAATGTGCTGGCCTATGTGCCGGTCGGCCTGCTGCTTGCCGCGATCCTCCGCCAGACCGGTGCGCGTCATCCGTTGCGATTCGCCTGTATCGCCACCTGCCTGCTGAGCCTCTCTCTGGAGAGCCTGCAACTGCTGCTGCCGGGTCGGGTGACAGCGTTGCACGACTGGTTCGCCAATTCGGCAGGGGGTGTCATCGGCGCCATGCTTGCGCTGTCGCGCACCGGCAGCCGCGCAGCCAATCAGCTGTTGCTGCTGCGTGAGCGCTGGCTCAACCCAAGCCAGCATGCAGAAGTCGGATTCCTGTTGCTCCTGGTCTGGCTGGTCGCGCAGAGCAACCCTGCGATTCCCTTTTTCGAAGCCGGCCACCTCGCCAACGAGCTCACTCGCGGCTGGCAGGCGGCAGAGCCCGGTCTGCTGTCGCTGGCACCCCAGATCGTCGCCATCGCCCTCAATGTGTGCGGCTTTGCGCTCTTCATTGGCGTCTGGGTCGGCCCGCGAATATTCGCAGGTGTGCCAGTGCTGTTGGTGCTGGCAGCGGGCTTCACGCTGAAATTTCTCGCCGCCGGCCTCTTGCTGAAGGCGCCCTTGCTGGAGACCTGGCTTGGCCCGGCCAGCACGCTCGGTCTCATCGCGGGCTACTTCCTTGCGCTCCTGCTTCTGGACGCTCGCCCGCGAACCCGGCTCTTCCTTGCACTGTTGCTCATTTTCGGCGGCGGCCTGATGGCGCGCATGGCGGGTATCTATGAGGGTCTGGATGCGATGCTGCGGCTGTTTCACACCTCGCACGGCCAGCTGGGCACCTTTGCAAACTTCACGCTGTGGCTGAACGAACTCTGGCCCGTGGCAGCATTCCTGTACCTGGTGGTGCTGTTCATGCGGGGATGGGGGCGCGACGCCTGAGATGCAGGAACAGCTGGGCTGGCGCAGTGAATGGCTACAATGTGCAGTCTGTTCAGGAATCGCCTGCATGTGACCCTGCCTCGCGGGGCGACCAACATATTCTCGGGAAAATCATGTCGTTCTACACACACCATGTCTTCTTCTGCACCAACCTGCGCGAGGATGGCCGCAAGTGCTGCCAGAATGCCGACGCCCAGGCACTGCGCGACCATGCCAAGAAGCGTTGCAAGGCGCTCAACATCCATGGCCAGGGTCAAGTGCGCATCAACAACGCCGGCTGTCTCGACCGTTGCGAAGAAGGGCCGATACTCGTCGTGTATCCGGAAGAGACCTGGTACACCTACGTCGACAAGGAAGACATCGACGAAATCATTGATGAGCATCTGGTGCACGGACGTGTCGTTGAGCGCCTGAAGATTTAAGGGCGACGACCATGGCCGGACCGATGCCCAGCAGAATTGCCCTGATCGACGGCGCTGTCGGCAAGATAGAGGTGGCGGAAAGCTCGCCGGACACCGGTTCACTGCTCCCGCAGACGGCCATCGCTCTCATCGCGCATCCGCACCCGCTCTACGGCGGCACCATGGACAACAAGGTCGTCACCACGCTGGCGCGCTCGTTCTACGACATCAATGCAGCAGTGCTGCGCTTCAACTTCCGCGGCATCGGCCAGACTGAGGGGCAGCACGATGAGGGCCGCGGCGAGACCGATGACCTCCTCACCGTCATCGATTACGCGCGGAGCCAGCACGGCCGCGATCTGCCGCTGTGGCTGGCAGGGTTCTCCTTTGGCGGTGCAGTGGCCTTGAAGGCCACCGAGCGCATCGCCTGCGACCGCATGGTGTTGGTCGCACCGGCGTTCAAACGACTCGCCAGCTGGGCGTCCGCGCTGCCCGGCAAGGATTCCGGCTGCCATCCGCCCGAGCACACCTTGCTCATCCACGGCGAGCTGGATGAAACCGTGCCGCTGGCAGACAGCTTCGTGTGGGCGAGAGATCACGATATCCCCGTGCTCGTCGTGCCCGGTGCGGACCACTTCTTCCATCGCAAGCTGCATCACATCAAGGATGCCGTGACACGATTCTGCCGACCGCTGTGAGCAATCCGACTGTCTTGCGCGCTGCGAATATTCGCAAGCGCTATGGCGATCGCGAAGTGGTCGCCGGACTTGATCTGGAATTGAAGCGCGGTGAGTGCTTCGGCCTGCTTGGCCCGAATGGCGCGGGCAAGACCACCACCCTGCGCATGCTGCTCGGCCTCACTGCGCCCGACTCGGGTACGATTGATGTGCTGGGCCATCCCGTGCCCCAGGCCGCACGCGAGGCGCGCATCCGTATCGGCGTGGTGCCGCAGATGGACAATCTTGATCCCGACTTCACCGTGCGCGAGAATCTCATCGTCTATGGCCGCTATTTCGGCTTCAAGGACGCGGATGTGGAGGCGCGGCTGCCATCGCTGCTGCAGTTCGCTGCACTCGAATCACGCGCCAACTCGCGCATTCAGGATCTCTCCGGCGGCATGAAGCGGCGGCTGGTGCTGGCGCGCGCACTCATCAACGATCCCGATCTCATCTTTCTTGACGAGCCCACCACCGGCCTCGACCCACAGGCACGCCATGTCATCTGGGAGCGGCTCCGCAAATTGTTGAATCAGGGCAAGACCATCCTCCTCACCACGCATTTCATGGACGAAGCCGAGCGGCTATGTGATCGCCTCAAAATCATCGACGAAGGGGCGACCATCGCCGAGGGCGCGCCGCGTGCGTTGATTCGCGAGCACATCGAGCCGGAAGTGCTGGAGGTGTACGGCGAGAATGTGCACGCGTGGGTGGCCGACATCGCAAAGGCACTCTCCAGCCGCGCTGAAGTCACGGGCGAAACCGCGTTCTGCTACGCGCAGAAAGTGCAGCCGCTCATCGACACGCTGTCATTACGGCCCGAGCTCACCTTCCTGCATCGTCCTGCCAGTCTGGAAGATGTGTTCCTGAAACTGACCGGGCGGGAGATGCGGGATTGAGGCCGCGTGATGTTTCAGAGTTGAACCCCCCTTTGCAAAAGGGGCAGGTATGGCGATTCCCCCAGCCTGACGGCTTCCCCCCTTTGAAAAAGGGGGGCAGGGGGGATTTCGGCGCGCCGCATGAGGTCGCGAAATTCAAATCCCCCTCAATCCCCCTTTGTCAAAGGGGGAGGTGATCTTGGATACAGTATCCATGTATCGTCTACCAGCCTTTTCCCGCCGCTGGATTCCCGTCTGGCGCCGCAACTTCCTTGTGTGGAAGAAGCTCGCCGCCGAATCCATCTTCGGCAACATCGTCGATCCCTTGTTCTACATGCTCGGCATGGGCTTCGGCCTCGGCACCATGCTGCCGGAGGTCAATGGTGTGACCTATATCGCTTTCCTCGCCGGTGGCACGGTGTGTTACTCCACCATGTTTGCCGCGTCGTTCGAGGCGCTGTATTCCGGCTTCGCGCGCATGCATGTGCAACGCACGTGGGACGGCATGCTGAACGCGCCGATTGTGTTGGATGATGTGGTGTTGGCGGAGTGGATCTGGGCGGCGTCCAAGAGCCTGCTCTCGGGTGTCGCCATCCTGCTCGTGGTGCTGGCGCTGGGGCTCGCGCAGAACTGGCTCGCCATTTTCATTCTGCCGCTCGCGTTTCTCATCGGCCTCACCTTCGCCGGCATGGGCTTCATCATGACGGCCATGGCGAAGAGCTACGACTTCTTCACCTTCTGGTTCACCATCGTGCTGACGCCGATGGTGTTGCTCTCGGGCGTGTTCTATCCCGTGGACAACATGCATCCCATCCTGCAGACAGTTTCATCCGCGCTGCCGCTCACGCATGCCATTGAGATGGGACGACCGCTGCTGCTGGGCAAGGTCCCGGAGAACATCCTGCTGCATGTGGGCGTGATGCTGGCGTATGGCGGGGTTGGGTTTTATATTGCGCTGGTGTTGTTCAGGAGAAGGTTGTTGAAGTAGGTGCAAATATTCGCAATGTGATTGGATCATTATGAATTTATTCTTGGGCATGATCATGCCTGCAGGGTGGTCATTCAATGCCCGATTGAAAACGTATCGAATGCAATTTGCAGTTGTCGCCTTTGCTCATGCAAATTTAGCAATGGGTGCTGGCGGCCCAATGTTTCCGCTACCCAAAGGTGCCATTGAGCCTGCCCATGTGGTGCTTCAAGCGGGGATTGGAGAGCAGGACTATTTCTGGTTCCAGGAGAAGTATCCGGGTGTTGCCGTCATGAAGCACTACGCATCGCACTTCTCGACATGGCGGTTGTGCCGTGGCTGGGATGAAGCGTGGTCCACTTACGCCGACACGAGCCGGGCTGATCACACCTTTGTTCATCAGCTCGTGAGGCATTGGACCAGCCCATCTAACGACACTGAGGTGACAGTGGCCATCAAGTACGACTCCCCAGGCATTGCACGCAGAGATTTGCCAGCGAGTGACAGGCAGTATGTCGCCGTGATTCGACACAAGGTGCCCGACGCCCAGAAATTCCTCGCGGAGCTTGGAGTGAAGTGCAACAAAAGTCATACCGCAAAGTGAGTACCGATTCAAGGAGTGATTTGAATGTGGCGAATATTCGCACCACCCCAAAAGCAAAAAGGCCCGCCATTCGGCGGGCCTTCTCACTTGCTGTAGGTGGGCTCGTTCAGCGCAGATATCTTCTGCGTCCTCCCGGGCCCGATGGCGTCACGATTCACCTGACCCCATCTTTTCTGACCGTCGGCGCCGCCGTTCCGGCAACGCCTGTTGTTTGCTTGCTGACTGCTTTATGACTTGTACTTCACGCTGCAACCATACGGCGCAGACGTGGAAACAGAGATGCTTTTTCCTGCCTTCATCTCATCCAGCGCCGCCGATACGTAGTTCTTGGCGGTGGCAACGTCTTCCTTCTTGGCCGAGCGCTTATCGTCGATGCCGCCAGCATATACCAGCGTTCCTTGCGAATTGATGACATACATGTGCGGCGTGGTTTTGGCGGCGTAGGCCTTGCCTGCCGTGCCGCTTTCATCCATCAGATACGCAGCGGGGGCCGAATTGGACGTCTTCAACCAGCCGTTCAGGACGTCCGGCTTCCGGTAGTCCTGGTGGCCGGTCTCGGTGGAGTTGACCGCCAGCCAGACCACGCCGTCCTTGCCGTACTTGGACTGCAGGCCCTGCATGTTGGACGTGTCGTAGTGCTTCTTCACGAACGGGCACTCCGGGTTGTGCCACTCCAGCACGACGGTCTTGCCTTTGTAGTCGGCAAGATTGACGGTCTTGCCGTTGGTGTCTTTCAGCGTGAACGCGGGTGCCGGCTGGCCAACGGTGGCTGCCTCGGCAGTATTGACCATGGCGAAAGCGACGCTGGCGGCGACGAGTGATGCGAGCAATGCCTGTTTCATGAATCCTCCCTGGGATAAGTAAATGGGTGAATCGAAAAATCGGTGCGGGCAGCGAATAGAGTGGGTTATGACCGGCGCGGGCGGCAGTGGTTCCGTGGCTAGCGGGCGGCGGTTTTCGCGGTTGCGCCGACCTTGTCCAGCTCGGCCAGGATCAGCCCCGGGGACAGCAACTCGGGCAGGATCACCGGCGGGGCGCCGTTGGGGCCGTAGAGTACATACAGCGGCACGGCATTGCGACCAAACCCGGCCAGGGCGGCGGTAATGGCCGGGTCCTGCCGGGTCCAGTCGGCCATGAGGGGCACGACCCCAGCGTCGGCGAACCGCGCCACCACGGCAGCGTCATGCAGCGCCACGCGCTTGTTCACCTGGCAGGTAATGCACCAGCTCGCGGTGAAGTCGACAAATACCGTCTTGCCCTCGCCGCGCAGCTGCGCGACCTTGTCGGCCGACCACGGTTGCCACGGCAGCGTGCCCGGTTTGGCGGTGCCGTCCAGGCGAATATTCGCATTTTCCGCCGGTGCGCCGGGCCAGGCGAATGCGATGCCTCCCGCCAGCAGCGCAATGCCCGCAACCGCAGCCAGCTTGCCACCCCGCATGCCCTGACGAGTCTGAAATTTGCCATACAGCCACGCGGCCATGCTGATCAGCACCAGCCCGGCCAGAAGCTGCATCACGCCGGTATTGCCCTGCTGCGTGCCCAGCACCCACGCCAGCCAGACGACCGTGGCGAGCAGCGGGAAGGCCATGAACTGCTTGAAGGTTTCCATCCAGGCGCCGGGCTTGGGCAACCAGGTCAGTCCCGCCGGAAATAACGACAGCAGCGTGACCGGTGCCGCCATGCCGAGCGCCAGAGCGGTGAAGACCAGAATCGCGATCGGCGCAGGCTGCGACAGCGTGAAGCCCAGCGCGGCACCCATGAATGGCGCAGTGCAGGGTGTGGCCACCACGGTTGCCAGCACGCCGGCCAGGAACGCTTCGCCGTACACGCCCTTGCCCGACACATTGCCCGCAGCACTTTGCAGGCCCAGGCCGAACTCGAATACGCCAAAGAGATTCAGTGCCATCAAGGTAAACAGAATGGCGAGCGCACTCACGAAGAGCGGCGACTGCAACTGGAACCCCCAGCCCAGCGCCTCGCCGCCCGCACGGAGCGCCAGCAGAATGCCCGCCAATACCCAGAACGACACCACCACACCCGCCATGAAGGTGAGCCCCTCCTTGCGCAGGATGCTTTTGTCTTCATGAGCGTTCTGCACAAAGCTCATGACCTTGATGCCCAGCACCGGGAACACGCAGGGCATGAGATTCAGGATCAGGCCGCCGATGAAGGCGAAGAAAAGCGCCAGCCAAAAGGTGAGCGTGGTGGGCGGTACGGTCGAGGGGGCGGGGCTACCTGACGTGCTGGCTGCACCGGGCTTCGCGGCATCACCCTGACCGCCAAATGCCACGGGAATCGCGCCGGACTGGCCCGGGTCATCGCCCACCAAAATGGCTTTGGCGGGTCCGATACCCCAGCCGTTCCCGGCCACCAGAATGCCGGGCAGCGTCTTCAGGCCCGGTGGCACCGGTTGGGCCAGCGTCACCGTCAGCTCGAATCCTTTGCCCTTGGCCGTAACCGGCTGCGGCTTCGCGTTCTCGATGGAACCTTCCTGATACGGGTAATAGAACACGTCCTTTGGCTGATGGGTTGTGCCTGCCTGCGGGGTCACGCTGACCTTGGCCACGCCACCCTCGACGGTGGATTTCACCTCCCAGCCTTTGGCAGCAACCGGCAGCATGTCGCGAGTCAGCTTGAACACGCTGGCCCACGCCGAGGCGGGGCCGGGCTCGCTGCTGACAGGCAGCGTCAAAGTGAAGTTGCCGCCTTCCGGGATGCAGATGTCCTTGCACACCAGCCAGTCACCCTTGGCCCGCAGCGTGACATTGCCGCTGGCATTGGCTGGGGCCGTGATGTCGGTCAACAGCAGCAGCTCGTTTTCATAGCCGAAGTTGGTGAGCGGTCCCAGCGATTGACGATGCGGATAGGGCCACAGCACCGGCCCGGCCTTGTATCCCTCGGGCAGTTGCCATTGGATCCGCGTCGGCAGGCCGGAGTCGCCGGGGTTGCGCCAATAGGTGTGCCACTGCGGGGCATGCTGGATGCGCAGCGCCACCGTGATGGTCTTGCCCGGCTGCACCGAGGTCTGCTCGGCAATGAGCTCGGCCAGCACGTACTCGGTCTTGACCGGCTGCGCGAATATTCGCGACGGCGCGGCCAGGGTCATGGCCAGCAGCAGGACCGGCAGGGAGAAGGCAAACAAGGATCGCGAAAGGAAAGAAGACATTAGTAGAATGCGTGCAAAGGGTGATTTGAGCGTGCGCTTCAGGCAGAGTTCGCAAAAGAACGCCCTTGGTCGCAACAAAGCAGCAGAGTTTACGCTCTTGCCAACCCCCAACCCCCAAC